>NZ_CP159342.1:611746-1223493 GCF_040499845.1 Micromonospora sp. CCTCC AA 2012012 | reverse complement strand
GCCGGCTGCCGTTCGGGCCCGACCGGCGCGGGCGCGCGGCGGTCGGGCCGGCGGCGGGAACCGAGGGTGAAGGCGACTGCGCCCAGGGCGGCGGCCACCCCGCAGAGGCAGAACGTCGCGCGGTAGCCGACGTGTTCGACGGCCACGCCGGAGAGGATCCCGGAGACCAGCAGACCGGCCGTGGACGCGTTGGCGAACAGCGTGGTGGCGCGGCCGGTCGCCGGGGCCAGGAGGTCCTGGAAGTAGCGGATGCCCGCCGCGCCGACGATCGCGATCCCCACGCCGCGGAAGACCTGCCCGACGACGAGCATCAGCATGGTCGAGGAGACGGCCGTCAGGGCGTAGAGGCAGACGAAGGAGCCGAAGCCGCCGAGGATCAGGGCCCGCTGGCTGACCCGGTCGGGGACGACGATCAGCCCCAGCGTGGCCACCACCTCGACTGCCGCGCAGACGCTGAACAGCACGCCGACCGACGCGGGCGGCTGGTGCAGGGCGCGCGTGACGAACAACGGCAGCGCCACCCCGCCCGCGAACATCGCGGTGAAGAAGAGGGTGACGCTCACGGTGAGCAGGACCGGGGTCCGGCCCGGCGCGGAACTCGTACCCGCGACGGGCCCGGGGCGGGGCACGGCGGAGAGGATCAGCGCGGCGGCGACGTACACCCCGGCGGCCGTCCACATCAGCCAGGGATAGCCGCCCCGGGACAGCACGAGCGCGCCCAGCAACGGCCCGACGGCCCACGCCAGGGACCAGCCCGACCGCAGCAGCGGCGCGGACCGCTGCCCGGCGGCGCCCTCGCCCAGCACGGCCCGGGCCAGGGCGAAGAGCTGCGGGAAGACCGCCCCCATCGCGCCGAGCACCGTCGCGGCCAGGAGGAGCAGCAGCAGGAAGCTGGAGACCCACGGCAGCAGCAGATAACCCGCCGAGCCCGCCAGGATCACGACCATCGCGTACGTCCGGGCGGGCCGACGGTCGAACAGCCGTCCCAGCCACCAGCCGATCGTGATCCCGCCGACGGCGAGCACCGAGGCCCACACGCCGATCTGCAGCGGCGTCAGCCCCACCACGTCCGCGCCGAAGAGCACGAGGTAGGAGTGGATCATCGAGTCCGCGATGCCGAAGAGGAGGACGGCGGCGAAGAGCGCGACAAAGGGCACCCGATCTTCGTACCGGTCGGGTCTCCGCGACGACACCGGTTATCCTCCGGCACCCGGTCGCGCGGTCGCCGCGCGTGGTCGCCGGGCGGACGATCGTTACCGCGCGAGCAGGGTACGCAGGACGCCGATGATCTCGGCGGGTGTCTCCTCGGCCATGAAGTGCCCGACCGACGTGGTGTGGTGCTCCAGCTCGGCGGCCCAGGTGTGCCACAGCGCGGCGGCGTCGTAGCCGAGTGCGGCCCCCCAGTCCTGCTGGACGACGGTGACCGGCATGCGCAGCCGATTCCCGGCGGACCGGTCGGCCCGGTCGTGGTCGATGTCGATGCCGGCCGAGGCGCGGTAGTCGGCGACGATGGAGTCGACCGCGTCCCGGGATGCTCTCAGGTATTCCGCCCGCACGTCGGCGGGGATGGCCCCCGGGTCCCTGGCCCACAGGTCGAGGAAGTAGCCGAAGAACGCGTCCGCGCTGGCGGTGATCATCTGCTCGGGCAGGCCGGGAGGCTGGGCCATCAGATACAGGTGGAAGGCGACTGCGGCGGAGGACCCGTGCAGGATGTCCCACATGTCCAGTGTCGGCAGGACGTCGAGGATGGCGAGGTGGCTGATCGTGCCGGGATGGTCGAGGCCGGCACGGATGGCGACGAGGGCACCGCGGTCGTGTCCGGCCAGGGCGAAGCGCTCGTGGCCGAGCGTGCCGGCGAGGGTGACGATGTCGGCGGCCATGGTCCGCTTGGAGTACGTGTCGACGTCGCGCGCGGCGGGCTTGTCGCTGGCGCCGTAGCCGCGCAGGTCGGGACAGATCACGGTGTGGTCGGTGGCGAGGTCGCCGGCGACGTGCCGCCACATGAGGTGGGTCTGGGGGAAGCCGTGCAGCAGCACGACGGGGCTGCCCGTGCCGCCGACGGCCACGTTCAGGGTCACGTCGTCGGTGACCGGGACGCGCTGGTAGTCGAAACCGGGAATGGCAAATGTCATGATCGTCCTCTTCTGGTTGGTCGGACGGTCCCAGCCTGCCGGTCGCGGATGAGCAGACGATGAGCGCGATACGTTGGGCGCAGGCGCGGAAGGGCGGGTTCGATCAGTGCAGGTCAGCATCGGTGTGCTCGGTCCGGTCGTCGCCTGGGACGACGGCGGCGCGCCGCTGGACCTGAAAGGGCCGAAACACCGCGCGGTGCTGGCCCGACTCGTTGTGGCGCGTGGTCGGGTCGTACCGGTCGACCGCCTCGTGGCTGATCTTTGGGCGGAGCCGGCACCGGGCGCGGTGGGCAGCGTCCGCACCTTCGTGGCGGCGTTGCGGCGCGCGCTGGAGCCGGAGCGTCCACCGCGCGAGCCGGCCCGGTTGCTGGTCACGGAGGGCCCGGGCTACGCGCTCAGGTTGGCGCCGGACGCGGTCGACGCCTGGCGGTTCGAGGACGAGGTCGCCGCCGCGGCCACGGCGTTCCCGCACGCGGCACTCGAGCGGCTCGACCGTGCCCTGGGTCGGTGGCGGGGTCCCGCGTTCGCCGGTGTCGACGACGAGCCGTGGTCGCGCGTCGAGCGCTCCCGTCTCGAACAGCTCCGGTTGAACGCGATCGAGCAGCGGGCCGAGGCGCTGCTGGAGGTCGGGCGCGCCGCGGAGGTCGTACCCGATCTCGATGCGCATGTGGCCGCGCATCCGTGGCGGGAGGAGGCGTGGCTGCTGCTGGCGCTCGCCCTGTACCGCGCGGGACGCCAGGGTGACGCGCTCGCGGTCCTGCGCCGGGCCCGCGGCCTGCTGGCGGACCAGCTCGGCGTTGATCCGGGTCCGCGACTGCGTGGCCTGGAGACCGACATCCTCCGGCAGGCCGATCGGGTCGGCGGCGGACCGGGATCGCCGGGACCGTACCGGGTCTGGGCGGAGACCGCTGCGGCGTACGACCGTACGGTGGCGTCCGGCTCCGCCGCCCGGCTGGAGTCGACGGTCGGCCTGCTGCGCAGTCTCGCCGTGACCGGGGCGAGCGGGCTCGAGGCGGCGCGGGAGCAGCGGAGCGCGGCCATCGCCGCGGCCGAGCAGCTGGGCGATCCTGATCTCACCGCCCGGGTGATCGGCGGCTACGACGTACCGGCGATCTGGACGCGGTCGGATGATCCGGCGCAGGCGGCGCAGATCGTCGCGGCCGCCGAGCGGGCCCTGAGCGCATTACGTCCCGGGTCCTCCGAGGCCACCCGGGCCCGGCTGCTGGCCACGATCGCGGTGGAGTCACGCGGCACCCGCGCGGCGCGCGGACCCGAGGCCGCCGAGGAGGCGGAGCGGATCGCGCGCCGCCTGGGCGACCCGTCCCTGCTGGCCTTCGCGCTGAACGGCGTGTTCATGCAGACCTTCCACCGCGCGGGCCTGGCTCCCCGGCGGGACCGGATCGGCGCCGAACTCGTCGCGCTCTCCGCCCGGCACGGCCTGGGGGCGTTCGAGATCCTCGGTCATCTCGTCCGCATGCAGGCCCGCAGCGCGCTCGCGGACTTCCGCACCGGCGACCGGCACGCCGCCGCGGCGGACCGGCTCGCCGAGCGGTACGACCGCCCCCTCGTCGGCGTGTTCACCCGGTGGTACCGCGCGCTGCGACTGGCCGCGACCGAGCCGTCGCCGCAGGCCGCGGAGGCGGCCTACCGTGCGGGGGCGGCAGAGCTCGCCACCGCCGGCATGCCCGGCGTCGAGCGGGGCCTCCTGCCGCTGGCCCTGCTGTGCCTGCGGGTGGCGCACGGGGAACCGGTCACCTTCGACGACGGGACGGATTGGGGGCCGTACACCCCCTGGGCACGCCCGCTCGTCCTGCTGGGACGGGATCGCCCGGTCGAGGCCGCCGCGGCGCTGCGCCAGGTCCCGGAGCCGCCGCGCGACCTGCTGTGGGAAGCCCTGTGGTGCCTCACCGCCCGAGCGGCGATCGCCCTGGACGACCGGACGGTGCTGACCCGCGCCCGGACCGCACTCGCACCGGCCGCCGGGGAGCTGGCCGGAGCCGGCAGCGGGATGCTCACCGCCGGCCCCGTCTCCCGTCACCTCGACGACCTCGACGCGGCCCTCAAATGACTTGCCCCGCAGCGGGCGGAGGGATTGACTGCTCGCCATGTCTTCCCCCTCACCGGTCTTCGTCGCGGGCACGGGTCGTTCCGGAACGTCACGGCTCGCCGACATCATCGGCGAGCATCCGCTGATCCACCGGATCCCCATGGAGACCCGGTTCCTCGTCGACCCGGGTGGCCTGCGGGACCTGGCCGACGCGCTCACCGACCGGTACGACCCGATCGTCGGCGAGGACGCCCTCCACCGGCTCACCGAGTTCCTCACCGTACGGGTGCCCGGCCGGCGTGACGATCGCGGCAAGACCGTTCCCGAGCTGGTCGGCCAGGAGCGCTACCGGGACGCGGTGCACCGGCTCTGGCCGCAGTTGATCGCCTGCACGTACGACGAACCCGCGCCCGCGGAGGGCTTCGGGAACGCCGACCGGCCCGCCGGCCCGTTCGCGCCGCTGAGCCGACGGCGGGTGCTGCCCCGGTACTTCCGCGACCGGGGTGAACTGATCACCATCCTGCGGGGCCTGATCGACGCCCTGTTCGGCGGCGCCGCCGCCGACGCGGGCAAGCCGACGTGGTGCGAGAAGACGCCGTTCAACCTGCTGTGCATGGAGTTCCTCTGGGAGCTGGTCCCCGAGGCGACCATCGTCCACATCACGCGTCACCCGGTCTCGGTGCTCGCCTCCCACCTGGCCCAGCCGTGGGCGCCGCCCACCGTCGACGGCGCGCTCGCCTACCTCACGGCGGTCTACCACCGGTGGCTCACCTGGAAGGACACGGTCGACCTGACGGGCCGGCGGTACGTCGAGGTGAAGGCGGAGGACCTCGCCGCCGACTGGCCCGGGCAGCGCCGCGCCCTCTTCGCACGCCTCGGCGTCGAGGACTTCGCCACCCGGTCGACGTTCCAGGCACAGAAGCTGGCGCACCGCGACGACCAGTTCGACGCCGGCACCCGCAGGCGCATCGAAGAGGCATTCGGCGCGATCATCCCGGCGATGGGATACGAGTGACGGAGCCGGCACTCCACTTCGAGAGCGGGGTCAGGGTACTCGCGTCTCCCAGCGCGGCTGCCGGGGATCGTCGTTGTGCACGACGACGTCGGCATGATCGGTCGGGCGGACCGTGGCGAAGTAGAGCTGTTGGGCGGGGAGGTAACGCTCGCGCCAGCGCCGTTCGACGTCGGTCCGGGATGACACCTGTCCGTCTCGGCTGATGGCACGGTCCACGGTCGTCTCGAACGCGGTCGATACGAAGATCCGCAGGTCCCACCGGTCGATCAGTTCCGGGCGCAGGAGGAAGACGCCGTCGAAGAGCAGCACGGCGTCGGCGGGGGCGGTGGTGGCCGGCGGGCACAGCGCGGCATCCGTCGTGTGGTCGTAGACCGCGGATCGGAACCGTCGATCTCCGTCCGGGCCGAGCGGATCGAGCAGCACCCGGTTCAGCGCGTCGTGGTCGTGGGTGTCGAAGTAGCAGCCCTCGGCCGAGTACTCGCCGCGCGAATAGCGCTGGGCTCGGGGAAAGAGGAAATCGTCGATCGTCGCGCGGATGACGTCGCGGCCCTCTGCGCGCAGGACGGCGGCCAGTTCGTCGGCGAGGGTGGTCTTGCCGGCGGCGGGCGGTCCGTCGACGGCGACCCGGACCGGATGTGCGACGGTGACGGCCCCGACCGCCTCCGCCAGGTGGCCGATCACCTCGTCGCGTAGGGAAGGGCGGTTCATGCGGGGGTTGTCGATCAGATCTCCGTCGTCGGCCACCACCACATCATCCCTCTCGTCGGCTTGACCTTGACGCAGCGTCAACCCTGCATGCTGACGCCATGAATCTTCGGAGGACGTCCGAGCAGGTCCCCGGGCCTGCCATCCAGGTCCGTGGCCTGGAGAAGTCGTACCAGCAACTGCACGTGCTGCGCGGGGTGGACCTCGACGTGGCGCGGGGCAGCATCTTCGCCCTGCTCGGTTCCAACGGGGCGGGCAAGACGACGCTGGTGCGGATCCTGTCGACGCTGCTCAGACCCGACGCGGGCACGGCCGGCGTCAACGGCTTCGACGTGACCGCTCAGGCCCCACAGGTACGCGAGTCGATCAGCCTGACCGGACAGTTCGCCGCCGTCGACGAGATCCTCAGCGGGCGGGAGAACCTGGTGCTGGTGGCCAGGCTGCGACACCTGCGGAACCCGGGCCGGATCGCGGACGACCTGCTGGCCCGCTTCTCGCTGGTCGACGCGGGGAGCCGGCGGGTGTCGACGTACTCCGGTGGCATGCGCCGCCGCCTCGACATCGCGATGAGCCTGATCGGCGAGCCGCCGGTGATCTTCCTCGACGAGCCGACGACGGGGCTCGACCCCCAGGCGCGGCTGGAGGTCTGGCAGGCCGTCCGGGAACTGGCCACGCAGGGCACGACGGTGCTGCTCACCACCCAGTACCTCGACGAGGCCGAACAGCTCGCCGACCGGATCGCGATCCTGCACCGGGGACGCATCATCGCCGACGGCACCCTTGCCGACCTCAAGCGGCTGCTCCCGCCCGCCACGGTCGAGTACGTCGAGAAGCAGCCGACGCTCGAGGACGTCTTCCTCGCCATCGTCGGCGACGACGCCACCGACGCCGGCACCGCCGACCTCTCCCCCACGAACAGCTGAGGAGCCCCGATGAACAAGCACTTCTTCGGCGACACCGCCGTCCTGCTGGGGCGGTCGCTGCGGCACATCGGCCGCAGCCCCGACACCATCATCACCACCGCGATCATGCCGATCGCCATGCTGCTGCTCTTCGTCTACGTCTTCGGCGGCGCGATCCGCACCGGGTCGGGCAGCTACGTGAACTATCTGCTGCCGGGCATCCTGCTCATCACGATCGCCTCGGGCATCTCCTACACCGCGTACCGGCTCTTCCTCGACCTGAAGGGCGGCATCTTCGAACGGTTCCAGTCCATGCCGATCGCCCGCTCGTCGGTGCTGTGGGCGCACGTGCTGACCTCGGTGGTCGCCAATCTGCTCTCCCTCGTGCTGGTGGTGCTGGTCGCCCTGGCCATGGGCTTCCGCTCGGGCGCCGGCGTGCTGGACTGGCTCGCCGTCACCGGGATCGTGCTGCTGTTCACGCTGGCCCTGACCTGGCTCGCCGTGATCCCCGGGCTGACCGCGAAGTCCGTCGACGGCGCGAGCGCGCTCGCCTACCCGCTCATCTTCCTGCCGTTCATCAGCTCGGCCTTCGTCCCCACCGGGAGCATGCCCGGCCCGGTACGCGCCTTCGCCGAGAACCAGCCGGTGACGTCCATCGTCGACACCATCCGTAACCTGTTCGCTCAGCAGCAGGTCGGTGCCGACGCCTGGATCGCCATCGCCTGGTGTGCCGGCCTGCTCGTCGTGGCGTACGTCGCCGCCATGGCCGTGTACCGCCGCAAGATCAGCTGACGGGAGGCGGATGCCATGCTGACGATCGGACGGCTCGCGTCCTACGCCGGGGTGACCATCCGCGCCGTGCGGCACTACCACCAGATCGGGCTGCTCCAAGAACCGGAGCGCGACGCCTCCGGCTACCGGACGTACGACGCGGCGGCGGTCGTGCGGCTCGTGCGGATCCGGACCCTGGCCGAGGCGGGTGTCCCGCTGGCCCGGGTCCGGGAGCTGCTCGACGCCGAGCCCGAGACGTTCGCCGCCGCGACCGCCGAGATCGACCGGCAGTTGCGTACGCAGATCCGCACCCTGCAGGAGCACCGGCGGCGGATCGCGCTCCTGGGCTCCGGCGACTCCCTCGCCGTCCCGCCGGAGGTGGCCGACTATCTGGCGCGGTTGCGGGCGATCGGCGCGTCGGCGGCCACCGTCGAGGCGGAGCGGGACGCCTGGATCCTCATGGCGGCGCGCTGGCCGGAGTCGATCCCGCAGATGATGGAGCAGAAGGTGGCGCAGCTGGCCGACCCGAAGGTGGTGCGGCTCTATCAGCTCATCGGCCGGATCGCCGAGAACTGGGCGGACGAGGAGCTGCTGGGCGAGACGGCCGACCTGATGAGCGAGCTCTTCGCCCAGGCGGAGGCCGCCGGGGAGCTGAGCGGGATGGGCGACACCTCGCCCGACGAGGCGTTCGTCCGCCTGATGGACTCGTTCGCCTACGCCGCCCACCCGGCCGTCGCCCGACTGCGGACGCTCGTGGCGGAGCGCGGGTGGGTCGGCTGGACCCGGGTCGAGAAGCGCCAACCCTGAGGCGGCAGGCGGTACGCGTCGGTCAGAACCAGCCTTCCCGGGCCTCCAGGGTGGTCCGGTCCAGGCTCTCCAGCAGGTCGAACTGCGGCCCCGTGCGCGGCAGTTCGTAGCGGAAGAAGTAGCGTGCCGCCTGCCGCTTCCCGGCCAGGAACTCCCCCTCGGCCCCCTCCGGCGACCCCTTCGCCTCCACGGCGAGCAGCTGCTCCAGCCACATCCACGCGATCACCACGTGGCCGACCGCCTCCAGATAGAGCGAGGCGTTGGCCAGCGCCAGCTCCGGGTCGCCGCTGCCCCACAGCCGCCGGGTCACCACGCCGATCCGGTCCACCGCCGCCCCCAGGTGGGCGGCCAGCTCGGCGGCCTCCCCCTCGGCCTTCCAGGCCCGGGTGACCGTCGCGCCGATCGTCTCCAGCAGCAGCGCCAGCCCGGCGCCGCCCTGCATGGTCACCTTGCGGCCGAGCAGGTCGAGGGCCTGGATGCCGTGGGTGCCCTCGTGGATGGGGTTGAGCCGGTTGTCCCGCCAGTGCTGCTCGACGTCGTAGTCGCGGGTGTAGCCGTAGCCCCCGTGCACCTGGATGGCCAGGTCGTTGGCGGCCAGGCACCACTGCGACGGCCAGCTCTTGGCGATCGGGGTGAGCATGTCCAGCAGCAGGTGCGCCCGGTCGCGGTCGGCCTCGGCCGGGGCGGTCCGCTCCTCGTCGAGCAGCCGGCCGCAGTAGAGGACCAGGGCGAGCGCGCCCTCCACGTAGCTCTTCTGGGCCAGCAGCATCCGGCGTACGTCGGGGTGGGCCACGATCGGGACCTGCGGCGCGGTCGGGTCCTTGTCGGCGACCGGGCGGCCCTGGGGACGCTGACGGGCGTACGCGACGGACTTGAGGTAGCCGGTGTAGCCGAGGGCGGTGGCCCCGGCGCCCACCCCGATCCGTGCCTCGTTCATCATGTGGAACATCTGCGCGAGGCCCTGGTGCGGCTCGCCGACCAGGTGACCGACCGCCCCGGCCCGCCCGTACGGCCGGTGCACTCCCTCACCGAAGTTGAGCAGCGTGTTGGTGGTGCCGCGGTAGCCCATCTTGTGGTTGAGGCCGACCAGCACCACGTCGTTGCGCGGCCCGAGCTGCCCGTCCTCGTCGAGCAGCACCTTGGGCACGATGAACAGCGAGATGCCCTTGACCCCCGGCGGTCCCCCGGGGATCCGCGCCAGGACCAGGTGGACGATGTTCTCGGCCAGCTCGTGGTCGCCGCCGGAGATCCACATCTTGGTGCCGGTCAGCCGGTAGGTCCCGTCGTCCTGCGGCTCGGCGCGGGTGGTGATGTCGGCGAGCGAGCTGCCGGCCTGCGGCTCGGAGAGGCACATGGTGCCGAAGAAGCGGCCCTCGACCATCGGCCGGACCCAGGTGTCGACCTGTTCGGCGCTGCCGTGGGTGAGCAGCAGGTTGGCGTTGCCGAGGGTGAGGAACGGGTAGGCCGCGGTGCTCACGTTGGCCGCCTGGAGCCAGGCGAAGCAGGCCGAGGCGACCACGTGCGGCAGCTGCATCCCGCCGACCGAGGAGTCCATCGTGGCGGCCAGCAGCCCGGTCTCGGCGAAGACGTCGAGGGCGGCCTTGACCTGCGGGATCGTGTGCACCCGGCGACCGTCGAAGGTGGGCTCGGCGAGGTCGGCGGCCCGGTTGTGGGTGGCGAAGTGCTCGGCGGCCACCCGGGCGGCCAGGTCCAGCACGTCGTCGAAGGTCTCCCGGGAGTGCTCGGCATAGCGGGCCCGCTCGGTCAGCCGGGTCACGTCCAGCCAGTCGTGGAGCAGGAACGCCAGGTCCCGGCGGGACAGCAGGGTGGACGACACGGGTCTCCTTCCGTCGGGCCGGCTCAGCCGCGGCGCAGCCCGGCGACAGCCTCTCGCAGGTCATCCTGGCTGATCGGGCCGGCCGGCGCACCCTCGGTCGCCTCACGCATCGCCTTGGCCAGCTGCACCCGGCGCAGCACCTCGCGGATGTCCGCGCCGGTCAGGCCGGGGGTGAGCGCGGCCAGCCCGGCCGGGTCGACGTCGTCGGCGAACATCCGGAAGCCGGGCCGCTCGTGCCGGTCGATCAACTCGCGGACCATCTTGGTGATGATCTCCGCGCGGCCGGTCTCGTCGGGGGCGGGAATGGCCAGCTTGATGTCGAAGCGCCCGGAGCGGATCAGTGAGGCGTCCACCCGCTGCGGGAAGTTGGTGGTGGCCACCACGATGACGTCGGGGTTCTCCTCGAAGAGGGTGTTCATCTCCTGCTTGAAGATGCCGGCGACCGCGTTGACCGCCTGGCTGGCGGCGTCGCCGCCGGCACCGGCATAGCTGATGATGCTGTCGAACTCGTCGAAGAGCATCACGGTGGGCTGCCGGTAGCGGCGGGCCTCCCGGAAGATCTGCTTGATGTTGCGTTCCGAGCCGCCCAGATACTTGTCGAGGATCTCCGGGGTGCGGATCTCCCGGAAGTCGGCGCCGATCTCGTTGGCCAGGGCCCGGGCCAGCATGGTCTTGCCGGTGCCGGGCGGGCCGTACATCAGGATGCCCTGCGGCCGGCGGGCGCCCCAGCGGGCCATCACCTGGGGGTGCCGGAACGACACGGCGATCTCCCGGAACCGGGCGACCACCTCGGCGAGGCCGCCGACCTGGTCGAGGGTGACCGCGTCGGTGCGCGGCACGGCCCGGACCGTCGGCGGCGTGGGCGGCCGGCCCACCGGGAAGGCCCGGCCGCGCAGCGCGCCCTCCCCGGCCAGCTCGCGGATCACGTGCAGCACCAGGCCGACCACGGCCCCCAGGTGCGCCGGCCCGACCTCCGCGCTGGGCACGGCCGCGCGCAGGGTCACCGTCCGTCCACCGTCGGGCCCCTCGTCGTACGTCAGGTCGGGGCGCAGGCCGAGCGCGGCGGCCTCGCGCAGCGCGACGGCCCCGGCCGGGTCCTCGTCGAGGGTGCCCGGGGGGCGCAGCCCGAGCCGGCGCGACGCCTCGGCGAGCAGCCCGCCGGTCGGTGGGTCGCCGGCGGTCAGCCGGCGCACGAGCAGCACCCCGGCGGGGCCGGCGACACCCAGGCTGAGCAGGCCGACCGCCCGACCGGCGGAGCCCCGGACCTCGGCGTCGAAGTGGTGGGTCCCGTCGGCGGCGCGGAGGGTGAGCCGGAGGGCGCGCAGCGGCGCGGGAACCGGCGCGTCGGCGAGCAGCTCGACGGGGCCGGCCTCGGCCGCCGCGAGCAGGCCGGCGGCATCGTGGACGGTGACCCGGGCGTCGAACAGCGTGAAGCTGTCGGCGCTCGGCCGCAGGTCGTGCCCGTTACCCGTCATGGACCTCACGTCCCTCCGCCGGTGACCTCCCGGAAGTCTGCCAGCCACCCCCGACAACCCGCCACCGTACGCCGACGGTTCCGGACCGCCACCGACCAAACACGCATCGATGTATTGACATTCGAAGGCAACCCGTCGGTAACATTCCGGCACCTCGGACGACCCGGGTCCCCCGAACCCGTGTCGTGACCCCTCCGAGGTGCCGAACAGGCACGTGGACGGCTCGTGGGCGGCCCGCCGACCGGCGGCGCCTCGCCCGTCTCCCCCGGAAGGATCCACCCCCGTGAAATCCCTGCTGACGAGATGGCTCCTCGCCCTCACCGTCGCCGCGGCGACCCTGGTCGGCCTCCCCTCCCCCGCGCAGGCCGCGAACTGGACGCCGTCGAGCAACCCGATCCTGTTCGTGCACGGCTGGAACAGCAGCGCCTCCACCTGGAACACCATGATCAGCCGGTTCCAGGCGGACGGCTGGCCGTCGAGCTACCTGCGGGCGTTCTCCTACAACACCAGCCAGTCCAACGCCACCACGGCGCAGACGGTGAGCCAGGAGGTCGACAAGCTGCTCGCCGCCACCGGCGCCACCAAGGTCGACATCGTCACCCACTCGATGGGTGGGCTCTCCTCCCGCTACTACCTGAAGAACCTGGCCAGCAGCGGCAAGGTCGACCGGTGGGTCTCCCTGGGCGGCCCGAACCACGGCACCAGCTCGGCGAACACCTGCTTCAGCACCGCCTGCGTGGAGATGCGGGTCGGCTCGACCTTCCTGGCCAACCTCAACTCCGGAGACGAGACGCCCGGCTCCTTCACGTACGGCACGTTCTGGTCGTCCTGCGACGGGGTCATCAACCCGGCCGACAGCACGGTGCTGAGCGGTGCCACCAACACCAAGACCGCCTGCGTCGGCCACCTCAGCCTGATCACCGACGCGACGATCTACGGGCAGGTGCGCGACTTCGTCAACCCCTGACCGGTGGACCCGCGCACCTGCGCGGTGAGCACCGGAACGACACCGGCCCGGCCGGCTCGGCGACTCGTCGTCGCCGGCCGGTCGGGCCGCTGCACAGGTCCTGCCGCGCGAGGAGCGCGAGGGGTCAGGCCGCGCCGGAGGCCAGCGCGGGGGTCACCGGCTCCCGCCGGGCGGCATCGCGGTTGGGCAGGGAGAGCCGGATGACCTTCCACCAGGCCGAGGCGACCTGCTTGGGCAGCGGGCCGGTGGTGTACTTCAGCCCGTACCGGTCGAACAGCGCCCGCACCTGCGGGGCGATCTCCTGGTAGCGCTTGCTGGGCAGGTCGGGGAAGAGGTGGTGCTCGATCTGGAACGACAGGTTGCCGGTCATGATGTGCATCAGCCGGCTGCCGCTGATGTTGGCCGAGCCGAGCATCTGCCGCAGGTACCACTCGCCCCGGGTCTCGCCCTCGATGGAGGTCCTGGAGAACGTCTCGACCCCGTTCGGGAAGTGCCCGCACATGATCACCGAGTGGCTCCACAGGTTGCGGATCAGGTTCGCGGTGAAGGTGGCGGCGAGGGTGCTGAGGAAGGACGGGCCGGACAGCAGCGGGTGGACGAGGTAGTCCTTGAGGAACTGTCGGCGGATCTTGCGACCCACCGCGCGGGCCCGGGCCCGGAACTCCGGCGACTTGTGCCGGCCCTTCTGCAGGTTCCGGCCCAGCTCCAGGTCGTACGCGGCGATGCCGTACTCGAAGAAGCAGGCGTTGATGAAGTTCCACAGCGGCTGACCCAGGTGCATCGGGTGCCACTTCTGGTCCTCGTCGACGCGCATGATGCCGTACCCGAGGTCGTTGTCCTTGCCCAGCACGTTGGTGTACGTGTGGTGCAGCTGGTTGTGCGAGTGCTTCCACTGCTCGGCCGGCGAGACGTGGTCCCACTCCCAGGTGGTGGAGTGGATCTTCGGGTCGCGCATGAAGTCGTACTGGCCGTGCAGGATGTTGTGGCCGATCTCCATGTTCTCCAGGATCTTGGCCGCCGCGAGGCCCGCGGTCCCGACGACCCAGGCCGGCGGGAAGAGCGAGAAGAGCAGCACCGCCCGGCTGCTGATCTCCAGCGTCCGCTGCGTCCTGATCACCTTGCGGATGTACGTCGCGTCGGACTCGCCGCGTTCGGCGAGCACCCGGTCCCGGATGGCGTCCAGCTCCTTGCCGAGGATCTCGATGTCCTCGGCACTGAGGTGGGCGATCGGGTTGACGGCCTTCTTCTGGATCACGGTCACGTCGGCCTCCTGTCTACAGGTCGATGTCGCAGGTACCGGCCGCCGCCGACACACAGGTCTGGATGAGCACGCCGTCGCCCGGGACGGCGGTGGTGAGGTCGCCGGTGCGCAGGTCGCGCACGGCGCCCTGACGCAGCGGGAGGACGCAGCCGTAGCAGATCCCCATCCGGCAGCCCGACGGCATGAGCACGCCGGCGTTCTCGCCCGCGTCGAGGATCGGCGTCGCGCCGTCGGCCTCGACCGTCACTCCCGCTCCCGTGAAGGTCACCGCCCCGCCCTCCCCCGCGGAGATGACCGTGGGCCGGAACCGCTCGGTGTGCAGCCGGTCGGCGAGCCCACGGGAGGTCCAGTACCCCTCGACCGCGTCGAGCATGCCGACCGGACCGCAGGCCCAGGTCTCGCGCTCGGCGTGGTCGGGCACCAGGTCGTCGAGCTCGTGCACCCCGAGCAGCCCGTCGACGTCGGTGTGCCGCTCGACCAGCCGCAGTCCGCCCGCGGCGGCGAGCGCCCGCAGCTCGGCGCCGAAGATGACGTCACCGGCGGTGGGCGCCGAGTGCACCAGCACCACGTCGGCGCGGGTGTGCAGGCCGGCGCGGAGCATCCCCATGACCGGGGTGATGCCGCTGCCGGCGGTGAGGAAGAGGACCCGCTCCGGGGTGGCCTCGGGCAGCACGAAGTCGCCCTGGGCCTGGTCGAGCTGCACGATCGTGCCGGGCCGGGCCCGGTGGACCAGGTGGTTGCTGACCTTCCCGTCCGGGATGGCCTTGACGGTCACCGCGATCCGGCCGTCCGCGCCGTCCGGCGGGCAGGTCAGCGAGTACGCCCGCCACTGCCGCACCCCGTCGACGTCGACGCCGAGCCGGACGTACTGCCCGGGGCTGTGCCCCTGCCAGCCGCGGCCCGGCTTGATGACCACGGTCGCCGCGTCGGGCGTCTCGGGGCGCACCTCGACGATCCGGCCGCGCAGGGCGGCCCCGGCGCGCAGCGGCGCGACCAGGTCGAGATAGTCCTCGGGCAGCAGCGGGGTGGTCACCGTCTCGGCCAGCCGCAGCAGCCGGTCCCGGACGGAGAGCCGCTTGGGCGGGCGCGGGACAGTTGTGGTCATATAACCAGGGTGGCCGCGTAATCGCATAACATCTTGACCGGCAGAGGTGAATCAACCACAGGTTTTTGTTCCGGGAGAACAACGCATGTCGGACGAGTCCGGGACAACCCGACGCGCCGCCCACCTCGAACTCGACGAACAGGTGGCCGGTCGGCTCCGCGACCGCCTCCCCGTCGTCGCCGAGCGTACGGTCAGCGCGATCACCGCCGAGGTGCCGAGCTATTCCGGCACCCTGACCGGCAGCATGCGGGAGAAGATCGAGAACGCGGTACGGATCGCGCTGGGCACGTTCCTCCAGCTCCTGGAGGGTACCCAGCCGTCCGACCCGAGCACCCCGCTCACCCCCGCCCTGGAGGCGGCGTACGCCCTCGGCAGCGGGGAGGCGCGCGCCGGGCGGAGCATGGACGCGTTGCTGGCCGCGTACCGGATCGGTGCCCGGGTGGCCTGGCGGGAGGTCTCCACCACCACCGTGCAGAGCGGGCTGGCCGCCGCGACGGTCGCCGAGTTCGCCGAGCTGATGTTCGCCTACATCGACGAGCTCTCGGCGGCCAGCGTCGCCGGGCACGCCGACGAGCTGGCCAGCGCCGGCCGGGCCCGCCGCCGCTCCCTGGAACGCCTCACCCAGCAGCTGCTGGCCGGTGAGCCGGAGGAGACCCTGCGGCGCAGCGCCGAACGGGCCGACTGGCCGCCGCCGCGCACGCTGACCGTGGTGCTGCTGCCCCGCCGCGGCCTGCGCGCGGTGCTGGCGCTGCTCAGCCCGCACACCCTGGAGAGCGGCGAGGACCTGCCCGGGGTCGAGCCGGCCGAGGAGCTGGCGGTGCTGCTGGTGCCGGACATGCACGGCGGCCGCCGCCGGCAGCTCGTCCGGGTGCTGCACGGGCACCGGGCGGTGCTCGGGCCGGCCCGGCCGTGGCACCGGGTGGCCACGTCGTACCAGCGGGCCACCCGGGCGCTCGCGCTGGGCCTCGGTGACCCGGCCGGCGAGGCCCCGCTGGACACCGAGCAGCACCTGGCGCAGCTGCTGCTCAGCATGGACCCGGAGGGGCTGGCCGACCTGCGCGCGCAGGTGCTGGCCCCGCTGGAGTCGGTGTCCCCGGCCACCGCGCAGCGGCTCGCCGAGACGCTGCGCTCCTGGCTGCTGCACCAGGGCCGACGCGACGAGGTGGCCGCCGACCTCTTCGTGCACCCGCAGACCGTCCGCTACCGGATGGGCAAGCTGCGCGAGCTGTACGGCGACCGGCTGCACGACCCGGCCACCGTCCTCGACCTGACCCTCGCCCTGGCCGTCCCTCCGCCGCCGCCCGCTCCGGAGTGAGCAGGGCGGCCGGCCCGGTGACCAGGGGTCCTCCGGCCCTGTCCGCACGGGGTCGCCCGGAGCACGGTGAGAGGGGACGAGCAACGAGGAGGCCCACCATGAGCCAGCCATCGACCTGGACGGAGCAGACCCCGACCGTACGGGTGCTGGAGGCCGCGGCCCGCCAGTCCCTGCACGCCCCGTCGGTGTTCAACACCCAACCGTGGCGCTGGCGGATCGCCGGGGACGCGCTCGAACTGCGTGCCGACCCGGGGCGGCAGCTCGCCGCCACCGACCCGGACGGCCGGTTGCTGGTGCTGAGCTGCGGCGCCGCCCTGCACCACGCCCGGATCTCGCTCACCGCCCTCGGCTGGGGGGTCGAGGTGGACCGGCTGCCCGACCCGGCCGACCCGGGGCTGCTGGCCCGGCTGCGCACCACCGGGCCGACCGACCTGGACGTGGCGGCCGGCCCGCTGGTCGACGCCATCCCGCGCCGCCGCACCGACCGGCGCGCGTACGGCGACCGGCCGGTCCCCGAGGAGTTGCTGACCCGGTTGCGCGAGGCGGTCGAGGCGCAGGGGGCTTACCTGCACGTCGTCCGACTGGACCAGATGCCGATGCTGGCCGTCTCCACGGCCCGCGCCGCCGACGCCGAGCTGGCCGACCCCGCGTACCGGGCGGAGCTGCGCGAGTGGACGAACCGGCCGGCGGGCAGCGGAGACGGCGTACCCACCGCGACCGCGGTCCGGCCGGCGCCCCGGCGGGTGCCGCTGCGCGACCACGTGCCCGGCGGGGCGGCCGGCCTGAGCGCCGGCACGGACTTCGACCGGGGCGCCGCGTACGTGATCCTCTTCGGTGAGCGGGACGACCCGGCGGCCTGGCTGCGCGGCGGCGAGGCGCTGTCGGCGCTGCTGCTGACCGCGACCGCGGCGGGGCTGGCCACCGCGCCGATCAGCGACGCCATCGAGCTGGCCTGGCCGCGGCGGATGATGCGTGACCTGCTGGCCGGCGTCGGCGACCCCTACCTGGTGGTCCGGGTGGGCTGGGCGCCACCGGGCGAGCTGCCGCCGGCACCCCGCCGCCGCCCCGCCGACGTGATCGAGGTCGAGGACTTCGGCGGCGCGCCGCCGGCCGGTGTCGGACCCGGCCGGTAGCTTCCGGTTCAGGACCACCGACCCCGCCCGCGAGGGCGACGGAAGGACTGACATGGCGCGAGTTCTGCTGGACGTCACGATGTCGCTGGACGGCTTCATGGCCGGCCCCCGGGTCAGCGCCGCACACCCGATGGGCGAGGGCGGTCTCCGCCTGCACGAGTGGATCTTCAACACGGCCACCAGCGAGGTGGACGCCGAGATCGCGCGCGAGATGCAGGCGACCACCGGCGCGGTGGTGCTCGGCCGCCGGACGTTCGACGTCGGCATCGGCGTCTGGAACGACACCCCGTTCCCCGCGCCCTGCTTCGTGCTGACCCACGACCCGCTGGCCGAACGGGTCGAGAAGGGCGGCACGTTCACCTTCGTCACCGACGTCCACGACGCCCACGCCCGGGCCACCGCGGCGGCCGGGGAGCGGGACGTCCGGCTGATGGGTGCGGAGGTCGCCCAGCAGTTCCTGGCCGCGGGCCTGGTCGACGAGATCCGCGTCCAGCTCGCCCCCGTGCTGCTCGGCGCGGGTCGCCGGCTCTTCGACAACCTGGGCGACGCACACATCGAACTCGACCGGCTCGGCACGGTGGAGTCGCCGTACGTGACCCACCTGCGGTTCCGGGTCCGTCGGGGCGGGGCCGGGCGTCCGTGACGGCGCCGGCCCGGCGCATGGGCGAGCGGGGTGCCGCGTGGCAGGATCGCGCAGGTGACCAGCAGATCCGACCCGACGCAGCAGCTCCGTGACCTCGCCCGGTTGCGCCGCGTCCGCGACCGGATCGACCGGGAGTACGCGCAGCCGCTGGACGTCGAGGCCCTCGCCCGGGGCGCGCACATGTCGGCCGGGCACCTCAGCCGCGAGTTCCGGCGCGCCTACGGCGAGTCGCCGTACTCCTATCTGATGACCCGGCGGATCGAGCGCGCGATGGCCCTGCTGCGGCGCGGTGACCTCAGCGTCACCGAGGTCTGCTTCGCGGTCGGCTGCTCGTCGCTGGGCACCTTCAGCACCCGCTTCTCCGAGCTGGTCGGCGTCTCGCCCAGCGTCTACCGGCAGCAGGGCGCGCGGGTGACGGCGGGGATGCCGCCGTGCCTGGCCAAACAGGTGGCCAGACCGATCAGGAATCGAGAAGCGCAGCCCGTCGACACGCACCTAGCCTGATCGCCATGGACATCACCATCGACACCACCTTCCTCCCCCATGACGACCCGGAGGCCTCGCTGGCCTTCTACCGCGACGTGCTCGGCTTCGAGGTCCGCAACGACGTCGGGCAGGGGAAGATGCGCTGGATCACCGTCGGACCCGCCGGCCAGCCCGGCACCTCCATCCTGCTGGCGCCGCCGGCCGTCGACCCCGGCGTCACCGACGACGAACGCCGGACCATCGTCGAGATGATGGCCAAGGGCACCTACGGCTGGATCCTGCTGGCCACCCCGGACCTCGACGGCACCTTCGAGAAGCTCCAGGCCAGCGACGCCGAGGTGGTCCAGGAGCCGATCGAGCAGCCGTACGGCATCCGCGACTGCGCCTTCCGCGATCCCGCCGGCAACCTGATCCGGATCCGGGAAGCGCGCTGACGGACACGATGGACGCCACGAGCACGGACGCCCCGCACCCCGCCGACCGCCACGACCTGATCCGCGTGCACGGCGCGCGCGTGAACAACCTCAGGGACGTCAGCATCACCCTGCCGAAGCGCCGGCTGACCGTCTTCACCGGGGTCTCCGGCTCGGGCAAGAGTTCCCTGGTCTTCGGCACTATCGCCGCCGAGTCCCAGCGGATGATCAACGAGACGTACAGCACCTTCGTGCAGGGCTTCATGCCGACGCTGGCACGGCCCGACGTCGACGTCCTCGACGGGCTGACCACGGCGATCATCGTCGACCAGCAGCGGCTCGGCACCGATCCCCGCTCCACGGTCGGCACCGCCACCGACGCCAACGCCATGCTGCGGATCCTGTTCAGCCGGCTCGGCCGACCGCACATCGGCTCGCCGCAGGCGTTCTCGTTCAACGTCGCCTCGATCAGCGGTGCCGGTGCGGTCACCGTCGAGCGCGCCGGGCGGACCGTGAAGGAGCGGCGCAGCTTCAGCATCACCGGCGGGATGTGTCCGCGCTGCGAGGGACGCGGCGCGGTCACCGACTTCGACCTCTCCGCGCTCTACGACGACAGCAAGTCGCTCAGTCAGGGCGCGTTGACCATCCCCGGCTTCAGCATGGACGGCTGGTTCGGCCGGATCTTCAGCGGCTCCGGCTTCTTCGACATGGACAAGCCGATCGGTAGATACACGAAGCGGGAGCTGAACGACCTGCTCCACCGGGAGCCGACCAAGATCAAGGTCGAGGGCGTCAACCTGACGTACGAGGGACTGCTCCCGAAGATCCGCAAGTCCATGCTCGCCAAGGACCCGGAGGCGATGCAGCCGCACATCCGCGCCTTCGTGGAGCGGGCGGTCACCTTCACCACCTGCCCGGAGTGCGGCGGCACCCGGCTCAGCGAGGCGGCCCGGTCGTCGAAGATTGCGGGGATCAGCATCGCCGACGCCTGCGCGATGCAGATCAGCGACCTCGCCACCTGGGTTGGTGAGTTGGCCGAACCCGCCGTGGCGCCGCTGCTGGCGTCGCTGCGCCGCACCCTCGACTCGTTCGTGGAGATCGGGCTGGGCTATCTCAGCCTCGACCGCGCGTCGGGGACGCTCTCCGGCGGCGAGGCGCAGCGGACCAGGATGATCCGGCACCTCGGGTCCGCGCTGACCGACGTCACGTACGTCTTCGACGAGCCGACCGTCGGGTTGCACCCGCACGACATCGCCCGGATGAACGACCTGCTGCGGCAGCTGCGCGACAAGGGCAACACGGTGCTGGTCGTCGAGCACAAGCCGGAGGTGATCGCCATCGCCGAGCACGTGGTCGACCTCGGCCCCGGCGCCGGCGCGGCCGGTGGCGAGGTGGTCTTCGCCGGCACCGTCGAGGGGCTGCGGGCCAGCGGCACGGTCACCGGGCGGCACCTGGACGACCGCGTCGCCCCGAAGCCGTCGGTGCGTACGCCCTCCGGGGTGTTGGCGGTGCGCGGCGCCCGCACCCACAACCTGCGCGACGTCGACGTCGACATCCCGCTCGGCGTACTGGTGGTGGTGACCGGGGTGGCCGGCTCGGGCAAGAGTTCGCTGATCCACGGCTCGGTGGCCCGCCGGGACGGGGTGGTCGCGGTGGACCAGGCCGGGATCAAGGGTTCGCGGCGCAGCAACCCCGCCACGTACACCGGACTGCTCGACCCGATCCGCAAGGCGTTCGCGAAGGCCAACGGCGTGAAGCCGGCCCTGTTCAGCGCCAACTCCGAGGGAGCCTGCCTGGCCTGCAACGGCGCCGGGGTCATCTACACCGACCTGGCGATGATGGCCGGCGTGGCGACCGTCTGCGAGGAGTGCGAGGGCAGACGGTTCCAGGCCGAGGTGCTCGGCCACACCTTCGGCGGCCGGAACATCAGCGAGGTGCTCGCCATGTCGGTCGACGAGGCCGCCGGGTTCTTCGGCAGCGGTGCCGCGGCGACGCCCGCGGCGCACCGGATCCTGACCCACCTGGCCGACGTCGGGCTCGGCTACCTCAGCCTCGGTCAGCCCCTCACGACGCTCTCCGGCGGCGAGCGGCAGCGACTCAAGCTGGCCACCCACCTGGGCGAGAAGGGCGGCGTCTACGTCCTCGACGAACCGACCAGCGGTCTGCACCTCGCCGACGTGGCGCAGCTGCTCGGGCTGCTCGACCGGCTCGTCGACGCCGGCAAGTCGGTCATCGTCATCGAGCACCACCAGGCGGTCATGGCGCACGCCGACTGGATCATCGACCTCGGCCCCGGTGCCGGCCACGACGGCGGTCGGGTCGTCTTCGAGGGCACCCCGGCGGAGCTGGTCGCCGCCCGTTCCACCCTCACCGGCGAACACCTGGCGGCCTATGTCGGCAGCTGACCGGGGCGCGTCCTCCCGCGGGCTCGGCGCCGGTCAGGTGGTTCGGACCGGCGCGTCGGCTCGCCCGCGCCATTCGTGGTCGAGGACGGCGAAGACCAGCTGATCGGCCCACTCCCCCCGGAGCAGGTAACTGTCGACGTGGCGGGCCTCCTGGCGCATGCCGAGCCGGCGCATCAGGCGGGCGGAGGCGTCGTTGCGGCCGTGACACCGACCGAAGACCCGGTGCAGCCCGAACTCGGTGAACCCCCAGTCGAGCAGCGCCGTGGCGGCCTCGGTGGCCAGTCCTCGGCCGCCGTGGTCGGGGTGCAGGACGTACCCCAGTTCCGCCGTCCGGTCGCGCCGGCTGCGCCACACCAGCTCGACGGCCCCGATCACGCCGGCGTCGGCGACCACGGCCAGGGTCAGGCAGTCGCCCTCCGCGCGCAGCGCGTCCTCGCCCGCAATGGCGAGCACCGACGCCCGCGACTGCTCCCGGGTACGCGGCTCGGCGCCGAGCATCCAGCGGACCACGTCGGGTCGGCGTTGCCAGGCGTACACGTCGTCGAGGTCGGCGAGGGTGACCGGGCGCAGGGTGAGCCGCGCGGTGCGGATCGGGTACGCCGGCTGGAACACGCGGTGATCCTACGCATGTGACGAATCGCTCAGGGTGAGGGCCGCCCCGTCGAACAGCCGCTGCCTAGAGTCGGAGCCACGACGCCAGACCCGGACGCGTGCCGGGTCCCCGACCCGGCCTGCCGCCCGGCGACGAGGAGGAAACGTGCGCTTCGCGGATCGTCCGACGGTGGAGTGCGACGTGTTCATCGAGGCGGACGTGACCCGGGTGTGGGAGCTGGCGACGGACATCCACCTGCCGGCCCGGTTCAGTCCGGAACTGCGGCGCGTGCGCTGGCTGGACGACCCCGGCCTCGTTCCCGGTGCCCGCTTCGAGGGCCACAACCACAACTCCGTGCTCGGCGACTGGCGGACCGTCTCCTACGTGGTCGAGCTGGACGCCCCACGCACCTTCGCCTGGGCGGTGGTGGACCCGGACGGCCGCTTCGGGGACGCCGCGCCGGATCCGCGTACCCCGGTGGCGACCTGGCGGTTCGACCTCACGCCCCAGGCCGGCGGCACCCGGCTGGCCCACGGCGCGCGGATCGGACCGGCCCGGTCCGGGCTCACCCTGGTGATCGACCGCAGGCCGCACCACGAGGA
Source organism: Micromonospora sp. CCTCC AA 2012012 (assembly GCF_040499845.1). Lineage (NCBI taxonomy): Bacteria > Bacillati > Actinomycetota > Actinomycetes > Micromonosporales > Micromonosporaceae > Micromonospora > Micromonospora mangrovi. The sequence continues at coordinate 1,200,880 of NZ_CP159342.1, read as the reverse complement.
GGCGCTCGTCCAGCTCCGCCTCGCCGACCTGCGCACCGCCATCGAGGGCACGTTGCGCGGGATCAAGGAGCTGGCCGAGGCTTCCGGCTAGCCCGCCGGATGCCGCGCGCGTCAGCGCCCGGTGCCGCGCCGACCCGGGCCGGCACCCGGGCGCCGGAGGCCGACACGCGGCGGCTTCACCACCGAGGAGCTGCTCGACGCGGGGCGGAAGTCCCGCGCCGCGCCGGCCACCAGCTCGTCGGGGTCGCTGCCGAGGGCCTGCCGGATGTGCGACGGGACGACCTCGGAGGTCGCCATCGCCAGTCGCACCTGCACCGAACGGTCCTCCGCCAGGCGGGCCAGGTCCGCCTCGTCGAGCGGCACCGCGCGCACCAGCGCGACCCGGACGTCGACCACCGGGTCCTGGGCGAGCGCCGTGCGCTGCGCGGCGCTGGTCCGCGGGTTGCGGGCCAGCCCCTTGCGGACGCGGACGGTGCGGTCGGCCAGCAGCGCGGTGATCACGTCGGGGTGCCGGGTGTGGGTGGCCAGGCGTTCCCGGACCTCGGGTGACGCGTCGTCGATCAGTCGGGCGGCCAGCTCGGGCTCCAGCTCCGGCCGCTCCGCGAGCAGGCCACGAAGCTCCTTGTCGGCGGCCTGCGACATCACCCGGCGGACCGACTCGTCGCAGGCCGGGTTGCCGGCGACCGCCCAGCGGACCCACCGGTCGGCGTCCTTCACCAGACGCAGCAGATTGGCGACCGACGCCGACGGGTTCCTCGCCACCGCCTCCCGGACGTCGCGGTCATGGTCCCGGGTCAAGGGTCGCAGGGCCTGCGCCGGGGCGTCGGCCCGGGCGGCCACCGCCCTGCGGACCACGGCCGACGGGTCGGACGCCAGGTCGTACAGGGTCATCGGTGGCGTGGCGGGGTCCTGCGCGAGGGCGAGCCGCGCGTCGACGCCGCCAGCCGGACGGTTGGCGGTGGTACCTGACCTGTGGTGACGGTCGGGTCCGCCGACGTCCTGCTGCTCTGCCATGGGCGCCATCATGTCACGGGCCGATCCGGGCGGCGCGAGCCTGACCAGCGACGGTCGCCCGTCGGTGCGGCCGGTCGTGTCGAGGACGGCGGTCCGGTTCCGTCCCCGCGGTGACCCGGCCGCCGGCACAGGCGGCGGAGACCGACCGACAGGGGATCCGGATGCGCAAGGTGATCGCGAACGTGTGGACGACGCTGGACGGGGTGGTGCAGTCGCCCAGCTACCCCGACGAGGACGTGACCGGGGGCTTCCCGCACGGCGGCTGGCACGCCCGCTACTTCGACGAGCTGTCGATGAACTGGGTGATCGAGAACGTGCGCGGCGCGGGCGGCTACCTGCTGGGACGGGGCACGTACGAGATCTTCGCGGCGCACTGGCCGACCGCGCCGCAGGAGCAGCAGGTGCTGGCCGAGTCGCTCAACACGCTGCCGAAGTACGTCGCCTCGACGACCCTGCACGAGCCGCTCGCCTGGCGGAACGCGACGCTGCTGCCGGGCGACATCGGCGCGGCGGTGCGCGCGCTGAAGGCGCAGGAGGGCCGCGACCTGCACGTCATCGGCAGTCCCGGGCTCGTCCGGTCGCTGCTGGTCCTGGAGCTGCTGGACGAGCTTCGGCTGATGGTCGACCCGGTGCTGGTGGGCGGCGGGAAGCGCCTCTTCGGCGACGACGGGGCACACCGTCCCCTGCGCCTGACCAGCAGCGAGGTGACCAGCACGGGCGCGCACATCGTGACGTACGCCGTGGGTGAGTGACGGGCCGAATTCCTCAGTCCTCGTCGGTCCAGACGGTGACGCGCTTGACGAGGTGCGGTTCGCCGGCGAAATCCCGCCGCGGCACGGCGACGGCGTGGACCGGGTGGGTGATGATGTCCAGTCCCGTACCGCCGTTCTCCTCCTCCCAGGCGTTGACGTACAGCCTGCGATCCCGGACGGCGAGCTGTTCGATGGTCACCTGATAGCCGCTCGCCGGACGGCTGCCCAGGGCCAGCGCCACCACGAGTTCGCCCGCCCAGTCGACGGCCGGAGCGGACTGCCGGCTGCCCCTCCAGCCCTCCCACGTGGACAACCACTCGTCCTCGCCTCGGATGACGAACAGTCCTGCCTCAACGGCGAACGCCATCTGACTGTGCAGCAGGGTGCGGAAGGTCAGCTGCTCGGCAGCGGGATCGATCACCGGCGCAGGGTAACGCGCGGCCGCCGTCCCGGGTGTCCCCGGCGCGGGTGGCCGCCGGACTAGGATGGCGGTCTCGTACGGCCCGGCACCCGCATCGGAGGCCGCCGACCCCTGGCAGGAGGCTTGGATGTCGTTCGGGATCGTCGCCATCGGCGAATCTCTCGGCGAACCGGTGGAGGTCACCGACGCGGTGATCGCGCAGTACGCGGCCAGCGAGGAGACGGTGCGGTCCTGGGGTTACCGGCGCTTCCACCGGGCCGAGGACGGTGCGCTGCTCACGGATCTGGCGGTGCGGGCGTGCGAGGAGGCCCTCCGGGCGTCCTCGGTGGACGCCGCGGAGGTCGACCTGGTGGTGCTCGCCATCGCGGACTTCGCCGAGTACCTCTGCTGGGACGCCGCCGCCGCGGTGCAGGGCCGGATCGGGGCCGTCAACGCCGAGGCGATGCTGATCAACCAGGCGTGCAGCTCCGGCACGGTCGCCTTCGACGCGGTCGCCGGGCGCTTCGCCACCCATCCGGACTATCGGCACGCACTCATCGTCTCGGCGAACCGGGTCTGCGACACGTACCAGAACCGGATGGACTCCACGACGACCGTGCTGTCGGACGGTGCCGCGGCGGCGCTGGTGCGGCGCGGCCACGAGCGGGGCCGCTGGCTGGCCACCGAGACCATCACCGACGGCCAGTACGCGGACTTCTTCCGGATGGACGTCGGCGGCGCCGCGCGGCCCTTCGACCCGTCCACGGTGGCCGGCCGGGACGGGCTGCGGGTGCGCAACCCGCTCGACCGGCTCGGCGAGCTGTGCGACAACGACGCCCGCCGGATGCTGGCGTTCGTCCGGAAGTTCGGCGGGAACATGCGGATCGCGGTGGACCGGGCCTGCGCCCGCACCGGGACGGATATCAGCGAGATCAAGCGCTTCATCCACCTCAACGACAACCAGAAGGCGGCGGCCGACATCGCCCGGGCGCTGGGCGTACCCCTGGCGCAGCTCACCAACGACCTGGCCCTGGAGAACGGTCACTTCGGCACGGCCGACCAGTTGGTCGGCCTGCGCCGGCTGCTTCGCGACGGCGAACTCCAGGACGGCGACCTGGTCGCCCTGACCACCCTCGGCAGCGGGATGCACTGGGCGGTCACCCTGCTGCGGGTGTGAGCCCGCCGACGCCGCGCTAGGCCGCGCCGTCGACCACCCGCTGCACCTTGTCGCCGGTACGGATGACGCCACCGGTCACGATCTTCGCGCTCATGCCGCGCAGCCGCAGCTCCCGGCCGACGCGCGAGTTGACGAAGAGCACCGCGTCCCAACCGAAGCGCGTCTGGAACTTGCTACACCCCAGGTGCAGCTCGGTCGTCGCCTCGATGACCGCCGACCCGATCTGCAGCCGCGTCCCGGGGGGAACGTTCGCGACGCTCAGGTCGAAGTCGACATAGAGCTGGTCGCCGGCGAGCGCCCAGCGCTCGCGGTCCTGCGCCACCAACGCCGCGCACCGGGCGTTCATCACGGTGATCTGCCGGTTGACGTCGGGCGTACCGGTGATCTTGTCGCGGCTGCCGCGCCGCAGCCACATGTCACCGACCAGGCCCTCGGCGAGGTCGAGCACGCCCTCGTCGAGCATCTCCCGCTCGCCGACCTCCGGCCGCCGGACGATCATCTCCAGGGTGCCGCTCCCGGTGGGCGAGGCGCGGAGGTGGTCGAGCCCGGCCTCGAGACCGGCCCGCTTGAGGAATGTCGCCATCAGAGGTCAACCGCCTGTCGATCGAGGTTACGAGGAGCAGCCGTGCCGGGGGCGAAGAGCACGTCGAGGATCCCGGCCGCCCGGTCGTTCAGATAGAAGTGCCCGCCGGGATACAGCTCGACCGCCGTCGGTCCCGACGCGTACCCGTCCCACGCGCGCAGCGCGTCCTCGGGCACCGAGTCGTCCGACAGTCCACCGAAGATGGTGAGCGCGCAGTCCAGCGGCGCCTCCGCGACGTACTCGTAGCCGTCGAGGACCTCGTAGTCGGCGCGGATCGCGGGCAGCATCAGCTTCACCAGCTCCCGGGAGGCCAGGAACTCGGGCGCGATCCCGCCCAGCCCCGCCACCCGGGCCAACAGCTGCTCGTCGGAGAGGCCGCTGACCCCCGGCCGACCACCGGCCCGGTGCGGCGCGGGGCACGCGGAGACACCCAGCAGGTCAGGTCCCGGAACGCCGGCCCGCCGCAGCCGGCGGGCGGTCTCGAACGCCGTCAGGGCACCCATGCTGTGCCCGAAGAAGACGTGGCGTCGGCCCTGCAGGTGAGCCGCGATCGCCCGGGCCGCAGCGTCGGCGAGCGCGCTCATGTCGGCGTACGGCGGCAGTCGCATCAGGTCCTGGCGGCCCGGCTGCTGGATCGCACAGAGCGCGACGCCGGGCGGCAGGCTGGCCGCCCACGGCCGGTAGAACGGGGCCGCGCCGCCGGCATGCGTGAAGCAGTACAGGACGGTGTCGGCCGCCGCGTCGGTCGAGAATTCGAACAGCCGCACCGCGGGCTGCGGGAGATCCGGGTTCATGGGAGCCTTCCGTTCCGTGCTCACCGGCGTACGCCGACGGCGATGACCGCCAGGGCATCCTGGACACCGATCGTGGCGGGCAGCTCACTGTCGACGAAGGTGAGGCCGCTGCAGTCCAGCCGCAGCGCCGTGACGGCGAGATAGATCCGGCCCAGCGCGTAACCCGCCGCCAGCAGGGCCGCGCGGTAGGTCCGCGGGTCCGAGGCGACCGCCGGCCCGGGCGCCGGGGTCAGGAAGAGCACGGCGGCGGCGTCCCGGCCGGGCGCCTGGTCGAGGCAGGTCCGGAAGGTCGCCTCCCGGCTGGTGGAGGCGGTCCGTTCGAGACCGTCGGCCGTCGGCCGGTACACCCCCGGATCCAGCCCTTCGACGCCGTGCGCCACGACCCGTACCTCGTGGAGCGTGCCGGCGTCCCCCGGCATCGCCGCCGAGGCCACGTCGACGATCCACCGGGCGGCGGCCGGCGGGATGACGGCCGCGTCGTCGAGCCGGCGGGTGGAGCGCCGCCGGCTCACCAGCAGCTCCAGCGGCTCGTCGCCGGCCTCGGCGGGGACCTGCGCCGTCGGGCGGAGGGCCGGATCACGGCCCGCCCGGGTGCGGCGCCACTGCGCGACCTCCGCCGCCCCGCGCAGGTTCCCGGCCTCGTGCACCGCGACCACGAGTGGGAACTCCTCCGCGCCCGCGCCGAGGTCGCCCTGCGCCGCCTCCCCACCGGCGGCCACCGCGGGCGTGCCGTCACCCAGCGGCACCAGCACCATCGGGAACTCCGCACCGTCCCGGGCCCCGATCAGGGCGCGCACCGCGGCGTCGTCGAAGGCGGTCTCCACCCGCGCGGGCAGTCCCTGCGCCGCAGCGGCCAGCACCGCGTGCGCCGTGACGGTGCCGCAGTCCCAGCCGACGTGCCGGTAGCCGCGCTCGCTGTACCGCCAGCAGCTGCGCCACGGCACGCCGCTGATGACCAGGGCCGTCACCTCGCCGACCGCCGGCGGCCCGATCAGGGTGACCGCGTGGGCGCGGGGGTCGTAGTGCCACACCCCGTCCGGGAGACCGTCGACGCCTCGGGCGCTGACATAGACCTCGTACGGATGCCGGTTGCCCGCGGAGCTGACGGCCCGGAAGAGTTCGCCGGAGCGCGCGGAGCGCCCCTTCACCCCCGCGCACCGGGCGAGCGTCACCGACACGTCCCCGATGCTCGGCGTCCGGCCCGCCGCCGGTCCGACCACGTCGCCGCTGAGCAGCGTCGCCGCCGCCACCGGGGCGCCCGGGACGGCCGGCAGCGTGACCCGCGGCAGGTGCGCCGGGTACTCCTTGAACGGCGGCGGCTGCTCCTCCGCCAGCAGCGGGATGAAGTCCTGGCGCAGCCGGTCGTCGTCGACCGGCTCCAGCCAGTGCCGGTCGGTGGAATAGGCCGTCAGCTGGTGGAAGGCCGCTGCGAGCGTGTCGATGGTTCCCCTCCGCTACGACTGCCGCGCGCTCGAGTGCGCCGGCGTCGCCGCCAGGCGCACTATCGCGTCACGATCGATCTTGCCGTTGGGCGTCACCGGCAGCTCGCTCAGCACCGCCCACTTCCTCGGCACCATGTACGCGGGCAGCACGGCGCCCAGTTCCCCGATCAGCGCGGCCGGGTCCGGCCGGGGCGCGCCGGCCGCCGGCACCACCGCCGCGACGAGCTGCTTGTCCGAGCTGTCGCGTCCGGCCGTCAGGACGAGACAGTCGGCGACGCCGCCGCCGGCCGCCCGCAGGACCGCCGAGCGGATCTCGTCCAGCTCGATGCGGAAGCCCCGTACCTTGACCTGGTGGTCGCGTCGGCCCAGGAACCGCACGGTGCCGTCGGCGGCCAGCCGCACCAGGTCACCGGTCCGGTAGAGGCGCTCCGGCAGGTCGGGGCAGAACCGGCCGAACGCGGCGGCCGTCCGCTCCGGGTCGTCGAGGTAGCCCGCCGCGAGTCCGACGCCCGACGTGTACAGCTCGCCGACGGCACCGGGCGGGACCTCCCGCTGGTGGGCGTCGAGGATGTGGATCCCGGTACCCGCGACGGGTCGGCCGATCGGCACGGGGTCGTCCACCTCGGCGGCGCTGCGCATCGGGTGCACGGTGGTGAAGGTGGTGTTCTCGGTGGGTCCGTAGCCGTTGACGACGGTGAGCCCGGGATGCCGGTCGAGCACGGCGCGCACGTGCGCGGCCGAGACGACGTCGCCGCCGGTCAGGAGCACCCGCAGCCCGCCGAGCCGGTCGAGGGCGAAGTCCACCAGCAGCCGGAACAGGCCCGCGGTGAACCACGCCGCGGTGATCCCGCGCTCGCTGACGAACCGCCCCAGCTCGCCCGGATCGCCGAGGTCGGCCGGCCCGATCTCGACGGCGGCACCGGTCAGCAGGGCACCCCAGATCTCCAGCGTGGAGGCGTCGAAGGAGAGCGGCGACATCCGGAGCACCCGGTCACCCGGGCCCAGCGGCGCGTACCGGGGAAGGCCGGTGACCAGGCGCTGCACGCCACGGTGGGGGACGCAGACCCCCTTCGGTCCGCCGGTGGAGCCGGAGGTGAAGGCGACGTAGGCCAGTCGCGTGGCCGGGTCGGCCTGCACGCCGTCGGCGTCGGCCCCCACGGCATCCTCGGCGGCGGCGGCGTCCGTCGCGCGGGTCGCGGACCAGTCCGGGTGCCAGGTCGGCACGAGCCGTGCGCCGACCCGGGTCGCCGGGGAGTCGGCGTCCGCACCGAGGACGGCGCGGGGTCGGAGGGTCCCCAGGATCTGCGCGATCCGCGCCGCCGGGGCCTGCCGGTCCAGGCCGCAGTAGGCGGCGCCGGTGCGGACGACGCCGAGCACGGCCACGACCTCGGCGACCGACGGCGGGCAGGCGACGAGCACCCGGTCGCCGACGGCCACACCGGCCTGCCGCAGGGCGTCGGCCTGCCGGGTCACGGCGCGGTCGAGTTCCGCGTAGCTCAGCGTGACGGCGCCGTCCCGCACGGCGGGCGCATCGGGGGTACGCGCCACCTGGGCGCGGAACCAGTCGTCGAGCGAGCCCGCGCGGTCGCTCGCCTCGTCCACCCCGCCGACGGCGAGCGCGTCCAGCCGGGCCCGTCCCTCGGCCCCGATGCACCGGATCGAGTCCAGCCGCGCGCCCGGATCGCCCGCGAGCGCGGCCAGCGCCGCCGTCCAGCCGGCGAGGAATCCGGCGGCGTCGCGTGCGTCCCAGACGTCGGTGGCGTACTCCAGATGGCCCGCGAGGGTCGGCTCGGCGCGGTTCAGGAAGAGTTCGAGGTCGTACTGCGAGCCGCCGCCGTGCCCCTCCTCCACCTCGATGTCGAGGAACCGGGACGGGATCGCGGCGGGTACCACGTCGTGGTGCACGCCGAACGCGATCTGCGCCAGCGGGTGCTGCCGCGCCGAGCTGACGACGCCCAGCGCGTCGACGATCTCCGCGAACGGCACCGCGTCGTTGTCGAGGCTCGCGACCAGGCTCCGGTGGACGGTCGAGAGGTGGTCGGCGACGCTGGCATCGGGGCGGACGTCGACCCGGACCGGCAGCAGGTTCACCGTGAGGCCGACCAGTTCCGCCAGCTCCGGCGGGCGGCCCGCGACCGGCATCCCGATGACGAGCCGTTCCACGTCGGTGTGGCGGGCCACCGTCAACCCCAGCGCCGCCAGCATGAACGCGGTCGTGGTGATCCCGGCCGTCGCGGCGGCGGCCCGCACCCGCCCGGTGAGCTCAGGACCGAGATCCACGGGTACGCGTGCCCCACGGGCGTCCCGCAGCGGTGCCCGCAGCTTGTTCGACGGCAGCTCCAGCGACTCGGGTACGCCGTCCAGCTGGTGCTTCCAGAAGGCCAACTGCCCGGCCACCGCACCCTCGGCCCGCCGCTGCCGCAGCCAGCCGTCGTAGGCGTCGGCGGGCACCGACGGGCCGGGTTCATACCTTTCGCCGGTGACGAGTGCGTCGTACCGGGCGAAGATCTCGCGCAGGACCAGCGCGATGCTCCAGCCGTCCAGCAGGATGTGGTGCACCGCGAGCACGAGGGCGTGGCGCTGCGGGCCGGACGACGTGAGCGCGAACCGGATCGGCGGGCGACGGGCGAGTGCGAACGGCTCACGGCGTACCTGTTCGGCGAGCGCCGCGACCGAGTCGTACGGAAGCCGCTCCAGCGTCGGTTCGAGGTCGGTGACCTGCCGGGTGACGCGTCCACCGGAGATCGGGAAGACCGTGCGCAGCCCGTCGTGCCGGCGCGCGGTCTGCCGGATCGCCTGCTCCAGCAGCGTCGGCTGGAGTTCCCCGGTGAGGTGACAGGCGAAGACCAGGCAGTAGGGCGCGTCGCCGAGGATGCGGTTCCCCAGCCACAGTCCCTCCTGCATGGACGACACCGACGCTGTCGGGACGGGGTCGCCGGAGCGCACGGCCGGCCGGGCCGCCCCGACGGTTCCGTCCACTGGCTGCGCCGTCGCGGCGCGCTGAAGGACCTGCCCCAACGGGACGTCGGCGAGCAGGTCGGCGACCCGGAGCCGGACGCCCCGCGCGGCGGCACTGCCGATCAGGGAGAACGCGCGCAGGGAGTCGCCGCCCAGTCCGATGAAGCTCACGGCGTCCAGTTGCGCGTCGGTGATTTGCTCGACGCCGGACACCGCGAGGCTCTCGCGGGCCAGGTCGGCCAGCCACGCGGCGGTCGGGTTGTCGATCATCTGGCGGCGCCCGCGGCCTTCTTCTCCAGCGCGGCGTCGACCCACGCGCCCAGCTCGGCGATCGTCGGGTTCCGGTAGAGCGTCGCGATGCCGACGCGGGTCCCCACGGTCTTGCTGATCAGGGCGACCAGCCGCAACGCGAGCATGGAGTCACCGCCGATGGTGAAGAAGTAGTCGTCGCGGCCGATGGGGCTCTTGCCGAGGACGTCGGACCAGATGCCGGCCAGCAGACGTTCGGTGTCGGTGACCAGGTCGTCGTCGCCGCCACGGGTCGGCAGCGGCTGCGCGTCCATGGCGCGGAGCGCGTCGCGGTCCAGCTTGCCGTTCACCGTCACCGGCAGGGAGGCGACCACCGAGACCGTGGAGGGCAGCATGTGCTCCGGCAGTCGACCGGAGAGCCACTCCCGCACGTCCTCCAGGGTCCCCACCGATGCGTCCCCGGCACCGGCGGCCGGCGTGACGAACGCCGCGAGTCGGGGTCCGTCGGCGTCGTCGACCAGCTCGACGACTGCCGCGGCGACGCCCTCACGGGCCGCCAACGCCGCCTCCACCTCACCCAACTCGATCCGGAAACCCCGCAACTGCACCTGCCGATCCAACCGACCCACATACTCGAACTCCGACCCCCACCGCACCTCATCCCCCGTCCGATACCACCGCCCCGACACACCCCCCACCACCGCATCCACAAACCGCAACGCCGTCAACTCCGGCCGATTCACATAACCCCGTGCCACCCCCGCACCCGAAATCCACAACTCACCCGCCTGCCCGACCGGCACCTCCTCCACCAGCGCACCCGCCGCCACATCCCCCAGCCCCGCATCCACCACCACGAAAGTCAGGTCACTCAACGGCACCCCGATCGGACTGCCAGCCCCCTCGACATCCCCGGCCGACAACTCACGAACCGTCGCGTGCACCGTCGTCTCCGTGATCCCGTACAAATTCCACACCCGCGGCCGCTCACCCAACTCCAACAAACCCGCGATCTGCCCCGCACGCACCGCCTCACCACCCAACACCACATGCCGCAATCCACCCGGCACACCCTCACCGACCAGATGCGGCATCAACCGCAACAACGCCGACGGAGTAAGGCTCGCCATCGTGATGTCCCGCTCACCCAACAAACGCGCGAACGCCACCGGGTCACGGCTGTCCTCATAAGAGACCAGCTCCACCCGACCACCCGACGTCAACGCACCCCACAACTCCCACACCGAGAAATCAAAAGCCACCGAGTGGTAACACGACCACACATCAGCCGCCGACCAATCAATCCACTCCCCCACCCGACCGAACAACCGCCCCACCGCACCATGCTCAACAGCAACACCCTTCGGCACCCCCGTCGACCCCGACGTGTAAATCACATACGCCAGATCACCCGAACCCACCTCCGGCAACACGACCCCGTCCAAGGAACCATCAACGGCCCCGACCTCCACCAACTCCGCAGCCTCGGACAGCTCCGCACCCGCACCGCCGTCGACCACCACGAAGCGGGCCCCGGCGTCCTGCACCATGAACCGCAGCCGCTCCACCGGATGACCCGGATCCAACGGCAGATACGCAGCCCCCGCCCGCATCACCCCCAGCAACGCCACGACCAGGTCGACCCCCCGGCCGGCACACACCCCCACCACCTCACCGCGACGGACCCCGCGCTCCACCAGCGACCGCGCCAACCGGTCCGCCCGCTCCACCAGGTCCCCGTACGACAACACCTCGTCACCCGCCGACACCGCCACCGCACCCGGCGTCCGCACACCCCACTCCGCCACCAACGACGGCACCACCACCGAACCCATCACACACCCCCGGAATCGAAGAAGACCACTGCTGTGCCACACGGCGCCGTCGAGATGTCGGCGTACCTCTCAGGTCACCGGTCGTCCACCGCACCCACCGCCTCCCGCAGGCACGCCACGTGCCGCTCCACGATCTCGGCCACCTCCGCAGCGGTGAAGTGATCGCTGGAGCCGTCCACCACCAGGCCGTCGTCGACGACGCTGACGGTGAGCGGAAGCTCGGTGACGTTGTGGTCGGTCACCGTGGCGATGAAGTCGGCCATGCTGGTCTCGGCGAAGTCCGTGTAGGTGAACCAGGTCGTCGGAGCCGGCAGCCCGAACCGGCTGCGCATGGCGGCGAAGGGGAAATGCCGGTGCTCCTGCATCGCCAGCTCGGCCGCCGCCACCTGCGCGACCCGCTCGGGCCAGGAGGCGTCACCGGCGGCGGGCAGCACCGGCACCGCGTTGAGGAAGACGCCCACGGCCAGGTGCGCGCCCGGCGCCTCCGGCCGCGCGTTGGCCACGGCGAGGGTGCCCGGCGGCGGCGCGTCCGGACCCGCCACCAGCGCGATGGCGCGTAGGTGGGCGGCCAGGAACAGCTGTTTCGGCGAACATCTCCAGGCCGCGCACGCCCGGCCGATGTCGTGCCGCAGGCGCTCGTCGATCGGGCGGGTCACCGACCACACCGCCGGCTCCCCGTCCTCCCGGCGTCGGACCGGCACGGCCAACGCCCGCCACTGCCGGGTCATCCCGGACCAGTAGGCCGCCGACTCGGCCGAAGCCAGGGCCTGCGCCTCGGCCTCCGCCGCCAGCCTGCAGACCTCCGTGGGGGCGGCCACCGTGGCTCCGGAGAGCGCGGCCAGGAGCTGGTCGAAGAAGACCGCCACGCTCCAACCGTCCAGCAGGGCGTGATGGTGGGAGAGGAACATCCGCGCCCGGCCACCGGGCAGGACGACGCACCGCAGCCGCCACAGGGGGAAGTCGTCGCGGTAGAAGGGACGCTCGCGCTCGCTCTCCCGGATCTGTTCGACCCGCTTCTGAGCCGCGTCCGGGGCGAGCGTCGACAGGTCCTCGTAGTCCAGCAGCGGTTCGGGCAGGTCGTGGACGAGCTGCACCGGACCGGCCGCGCCCGTCAGGTCGAACTCGGTCCGCAGACCGGGCTGGGCGTCGGTGACGGCGGACAGGGCGGCGGCCAGCGCAGCCCGGGTGAGACCTGACGCGTCGAGGGTCGTCTCCGACACGACGTGGTAGGTCGGGCGGTCCGGATCGCGCTCGCTCTCGAAGAGCATCCCGGTCTGGATGAGCAGGGCCGGGTACGACCGTCCGGTCGTGTCGGTCCCGGGCTGGACCGGAGCCGGGACGGCCGGCGGCGTGACGGCGATCGGCGCCGATGGCGCGGGCGTGGCGATCGGTGCCGTCGCGGCGGTGGCGGCGGCCAGCTCGGCGAGCACCGGATTCATGAACAGGTCGCGGACGCCGAGGTCGAGCCCCTGCTCCTCGGCGGCCATGGAGACCCGGAGCGCGGTCATCGAGTTGCCGCCGATGGCGAAGAAGTGGTCGTCGCGGCTGACGGAGGTCCTGCCGAGAACGTCGGACCAGATGCCGGCCAGCAGACGTTCGGTGTCGGTGACCAGGTCGTCGCCGCCGGCACGGGTGGACAGCGGCCGCACCGGCAGGTCAGCGAGCGCGACCCGGTCCAGCTTCCCGTTCGACGTCACCGGCAGCGCATCGATCAGCCCGAACTCCGACGGCACCATGTGTTCCGGCAACCGCCCCGACAGCCACTCCCGGATCTCCTCCACCGTCCCGACGGCCGCATCCCCGACCCCCGGCGCCGTCGTCAGGAACGCCACCAATCGCGGTCCGTCGGCGTCGTCGACCAGCTCGACCACTGCCGCGCCGACGCCCTCACGGGCCGCCAACGCCGCCTCCACCTCACCCAACTCGATCCGGAAACCCCGCAACTGCACCTGCCGATCCAACCGACCCACATACTCGAACTCCGACCCCCACCGCACCTCATCCCCCGTCCGATACCACCGCCCCGACACACCCCCCACCACCGCATCCACAAACCGCAACGCCGTCAACTCCGGCCGATTCACATAACCCCGTGCCACCCCCGCACCCGAAATCCACAACTCACCCGCCTGCCCGACCGGCACCTCCTCCACCAGCGCACCCGCCGCCACATCCCCCAGCCCCGCATCCACCACCACGAAAGTCAGGTCACTCAACGGCACCCCGATCGGACTGCCAGCCCCCTCGACATCCCCGGCCGACAACTCACGAACCGTCGCGTGCACCGTCGTCTCCGTGATCCCGTACAAATTCCACACCCGCGGCCGCTCACCCAACTCCAACAAACCCGCGATCTGCCCCGCACGCACCGCCTCACCACCCAACACCACATGCCGCAATCCACCCGGCACACCCTCACCGACCAGATGCGGCATCAACCGCAACAACGCCGACGGAGTAAGGCTCGCCATCGTGATGTCCCGCTCACCCAACAAACGCGCGAACGCCACCGGGTCACGGCTGTCCTCATAAGAGACCAGCTCCACCCGACCACCCGACGTCAACGCACCCCACAACTCCCACACCGAGAAATCAAAAGCCACCGAGTGGTAACACGACCACACATCAGCCGCCGACCAATCAATCCACTCCCCCACCCGACCGAACAACCGCCCCACCGCACCATGCTCAACAGCAACACCCTTCGGCACCCCCGTCGACCCCGACGTGTAAATCACATACGCCAGATCACCCGAACCCACCTCCGGCAACACCACATCGGCGGAGCCCTCCCCCGCCGACACCTCCACCAATTCCGCGGCCCCCGACAACTCCCCGCCCATGCCACCGTCCACCACCACGAACCGCGCCCCGGCATCCCTCACCATGAAGCGCAGCCGCTCACCCGGATGCCCCGGATCCAACGGCAGATACGCAGCCCCCGCCCGCATCACCCCCAGCAACGCCACCACCACATCGACCCCACGACCCGCGCAGACACCCACCACCTCACCCCGACGAACCCCGCGCCCCACCAACGACCGCGCCAACCGGTCCGCCCGCTCCACCAGATCCCCGTACGACAACACCTCGTCACCCGCCGACACCGCCACCGCGCTCGGCGTCCGCACACCCCACTCCGCCACCAACGACGGCACCATCACCGAACCCATGCCACACCACCCTCGGAATCACCCCGGCCGACAACCGGGCCGGACCGGAAAGACCACTGCTCGACAGAGCCCGCACACGGACCGTCCCGACGGGATGACCACATCCGCCCCGGCCGGCCCCGGCTTGTATCGTCGCCCGCATGACTCCAGACCTTGAAGCCCCGGCTGCGGTGGCCGATCTCGACGCCTACCTCGACGCCGCGCCGCGCCCCGACTGCGATCCGGTGGAGGTCGGGCCGTTCACCCTCTTCGTGTCGCGCTCGCCGTGGCCGTACTACGCGCGCCCGACCGTGGGGCGGCGTGCACCGATCACCGCCGGTGATCTCGACGCGCTCACGGCCGCCTGCGCCGAGCGCGGCGTGGGCCTCGGCATCGAGTGGGTGCACGAGGTGCATCCCGAGCTCGCCGCGCTGGTCACGGCGTACGGGCTGGACCTCAGCTCGCACGCGCTGATGCGGGCCGAAGCCGGGGACGTGGCCGCGACGGCGGTCGACGGAGTCACCCTGCGTATCGTGGCGGCCGGCGATCCGGCGCTGCTGGCCGGGCGCGCGACGGCCGACGTCGCCTTCACGGCCGGCGGCACCGACGTCGGTCCGGAGGGTGCCGCCGAGCGGGACGCCTTCCTCGGCAAGCTCGACCCCGCGCTGGTCGCCCACCTCAACGACCGCGCGCGGCGCGGGCTGACGGTCACCGCCGTCGCCGAGGACCCCGAGGAGGGCGTCGTCGCCGCCGGCAGCTACCAGCCCATGGGCGCGTACGCCGAGATCATGGCCGTGGCGACCCTGCCGTCCGCCCGGCGTCGCGGGCTGGCCGGCGCGCTCACCGCGCTGCTCGCCCGGCACGCGCACGACGAGGCCGGGGTACGGACCGTCCTGCTCTCCGCCCAGGACGACGCGGTCGCCCGCGTCTACGCGCGGGTGGGCTTCCAGCAGGTCGGTACGGCGCACGCCGCCGAGCCGGTGGGCTGACCGAGGCGACCGCATCCGTCAGCCCGCCGTCTTCGCCGGCTGTCCCAGCCCCTCGGCGATCAGGGCGACCAGTTCGCCCACGGTACGCACGGACATGAAGCGACGCAGGTCCAGCTTGATCGGCAGCTCCTGCTCCACGTCGACCATGAGGGACAGCGCCTTGAGGCTCGACCACTCGTCGATGTCCTCGAACCGGGACTCCGCGGTCAGGGCGGCCGGGTCCAGGTCGGCGACCTGGGCGATCATCTCGGTGACGTGGGTCATCAGGTCAGACATCGACGGTCTCGCCTTCCAGGTCGATCCAGGCCGGCGCCAGCCGGGGCAGCGGTACGAGTGCCAGCTCGTAGGTCTGTCCCGGCTCGGCGACGGGGGTGAAGCCGGCCTCCCGGTAGAACGCCGCGGCGGGGGCGTTGCGGGGGGTCGGGACGAAGTCGGCGAGCAGGCGTACCGCGCCGTGGCGCGCCGCGCGCTCGGCCACGCGGTGCAGGACCGCGAACTCGATGCCCCGGGAGAACACCCGGCAGCTCATGACGAAGTTGTCGATCGTCCACTGCTGCGGCCCCGCCGACAGCAGGACCGCGCCGACCGTCTCCTCCGAGCCGAACCGGTCGGCGACGTCGAAGACGAGGACGGTACGGTCCTGCGCCGCCAGCGCCTCGTCGAGCTGCGCCTCCGTCAGGCGGAGATTGGTGGTGTTGAACTGGTTGGTCCGATGCAGGAGCTGGTGGACCCGCGGCACCGCGTACGGGTCGGCGTCGCGGACGCGGACGCGCAGCTCCAGGCTCTCCAGGAAGGCCTCGGTGCTGCCGGCCGCGACGAAACTGGCGCGGCGCTGGGTCTCCGCCCGGTAGCGCCCGGTGCGCTCCAGGTCGGTTCCGGTCAGCTGCACCACGTCGAAGAGGCCGGTGCCGAGCAGCCGGGCGGCGTGGTCGGCGGGGTCGCCGTCGGCCCGTACGACGCGGACGTCGGGCAGCGCGCCGCGGACCAGCTCGCACTCGAAGGCGCTGTCGTCGAAGAACACCATGCTGTCCAGGCCCAGGTTGAGCGTCCCGGCGAGCTGCCGGAGGTTCTCGTCCTTGGGTGACCAGTTCACCGCCTGCGCCACGAAGTCCTCGGCGCGCAGCACCATCTCCGGATGCTCGGCGAAGACCTGGGCGACCGGCTCCCGGCTGTTCTTGCTGCACACCGCGAGGAGCACGCCCTGCTGGCGGAGCAGCTTCGCGCGCCGCTGCACCTCGACGTAGGCGTTGCCCGGGTAGAGCGAGCCCAGCTCGATCCCGGTGGGACCGTCGTCGCCGACCACGCCGCCCCAGAGGGTCTGGTCCAGGTCCAGGACGAGCACCTTGCGGGACAGGCCGGTCAGGGCACGGCAGAACGCCGCCGCCTCCGACGCGTACAGGTCCTCGACGCCCGGCGACCAGGCCATCCGGGCGAAGCGGTAGCGCCGTTCGTCGCGCAGCGCGACGGGCTGGTTCGCGACGAGCGTCTCCAGGTCCACGACGTGCAGCTGCGGTGACCGCTCCGGCAGGTCGAGCAGCGCCAGGTTCGCCCGCCGCCAGGCCCGGCCCAGCGCGGCCCGGCTGCGCTGGGCGATCAGCGTCCGGTATTCGAGTACGGAGAGCGGCACGGTGTGCAGCAGCACCGTGGCGCCGGTGCGCGCCGCGAAGCCCAGCGCCAGCTCACCGATCTCGGTGGCCTGGGCGGTGACGTGCCGGTCCAGTGCGGCGAGGTCGGTCGGGTCCCCGTCGCGCGGCAGCAGGGCCTCGTCGTGCAGGAGGCAGAGCACCACGTCCGGCGCGAAGCCGGCCAGCGGTGAGGCGGGATCGCCGAGGTCGAGCGCCAGCCGACCGTAGCCGGTCAACTGGATCTCGGCGTCGATCCCGGCCGCCAGCAGCGCGGTACGCAGCAGCGGGACGACGCCGTCCGCGGTGAAGGTGCCGGTGAGGCCGACCCGCAGCGGGCGGAGCGTCCGGTCCGGACCGGCGACGAGGCGGGCGGGGACGCCGGCCAGCAGGGCGCCGACCTTCGCCCGCTCCGCCGTCCCGGTCAGCTCCCGGATCGCGGGCCACAGCTCGGGGTCCGGGGCTGCGCCGTCCGTCCGGAGACGGCGCAGCCGGGCGAGCAGGTCGGCCGTGGACGGCCCGCTCATATCCGCAGCAGGGTGACGGCCCAGTGCATGCCGCCGCCGAGGGTCGTCAGGGCGACGACGTCGCCCTCCTTGAGTTCGCCGGCCTGCATCAGCCGGTGCAGGGCCAGCATCTGGTCGGCCGAGCCGAAGTGGCCGAGGTCGAGGGCCAGGTCGCCGTTGAACCGCTCCAGCGGGACGTTCAGCGCCTTGGCGATGTCGGACATCGCCTGCTGGTTGTCGTTGAGGTGGATGAACCGGGTGATCTGCTCGGGCGCGATGCCGGTACGGGCGCAGACCCGGTCGACCGCCGCCCGCATGTTGCCGCCGAACTTCCGGAAGAACTCCAGCATCCGGCGGGCGTCGTTGCCGAGGATCTCCGCGACCCGGCCGAGCGGGTTGGCCTGCTTCTGCAGGTCCTCCGTCCCGTCCGTGCCCGAGGTGCCGAAGGGCTGGGCGGTGCCGCCGACGTCCATCCGGAAGAAGTTGGCGTACCGGCCGTCGGTGATGGTCTCGGTGGCCAGCCACCGGCCCCGCTCGTGGCCGCGCCGCACCAGCGCCGCCACCGCGCCGTCCGACAGCACGCTCGTGCTCGTCTCCATCCGGTTCTGGTACGTGTCGCAGATCCGGTTGGACGAGACGATGAGGGCGTTCTGATAGTTCTCGTGGGTCGCGAAGCGGCCGGCGACGGTGTCGAAGGCCATCACGCCGGCGCAGCACGCCTGGTTGACCAGGATCGCCTCGGCGTTGACCGCCCCGATCCGGCCCTGCACCGCAGCGGCCGCGTCCCAGCAGAGGTATTCGGCGAAGTCGGCGATGGCCAGCACCACCAGGTCGACCTCCGCGGCGTCCAGCGCGGCCGCCTTGAGGGCCTCCTCGCACGCCCGCACCGCCAGGTCGGTGAGCTGCATGCTCTCGTCCGCGCAGTGGAACTGCCGGTAACCCCACGACCGCACCGTCTCGTGCTGGGTCGTGTACTCGTCGATCACCGAGTCGGTGATCTTCACCGGCTCACCGAGAGATTCGCCGATGGCGACGATCCCGTACGACATCTCAGTCTCCTACCTTGGTTCGGACGGGGCCGGTCACGCGGACGCGGTCCGGGCGGGTTCGACGGGCTCCGTCTCCGCCGCCTCGGCGGCGGCTGCGGTCTGCTCCTCGTGTGGCTTGTCCGTCTCGCTGCCGAGCCGGCGGCGCAGCATCGCGGTGGGGATCAGGATGAGCAGGCAGCCCACGGCCAGGCCCGCCACCAGCGGCACGCCCTTCCCGACCGGCAGCAGCGCGGCGGCGATCGCCGGGCCGACGATCGCCCCACCGGTGATCGCGAAGGCGAACAGGGCGTTGGCCCGGCCCCGCACCTGGTCGTCGACGACGTCGTTGAGGAGCGCGGCGAGGACCGGCGTCACCATCACCTCGGCCGCCGCGAAGGGCACACTCGAGACGAAGAGCAGGACGAGCGCCGTCGTCCCGCTGGACCGGCCGGCGAGCAGCACCAGGATCCAGCTGACCCCCCACAGCAGCCCGGACGCCGTCAGCCAGGTGGTGCGGCGGACCTGACCCAGCCGGGGGATCACCACGAACTGGGCGAGCACCACGACCACGACGTTGACGACGAACGCGCCCGCGACGCCGCGCGGGGAGACCGCGTGGTTGATCGTCAGGTAGCCCGGCAGGACCGACTCGAACAGGCCGTAGTAGAAGACCGCGGCGAGGCTCATCGTCGCGAAGATCAGCATCACCACGGGGTTGCGCAGCACCATGCGGTAGGACGGCTTGGGCCCCGCCTCCCCGTCGCCCTCGCCGGCCGCCTCTTCCTTCCCGGCGTCGGTCGGTGCGACCAGCAGGACCACCGCCATGAACAGGAACGTGACGCCGTTGAGGACGTAGAGCAGCTGGTAGCGCTCCAGGGTGCCGTTGACGAGCACGCCGCCGAGCAGGACGCCGAGCCCGACGGCCGCGTTGAAGACGCCGAACTGGAGCCCGAAGAAGACGGTGCGTTCCTTCGGCGGGACCACCGTGGCGAACATCGTCCGGACGACCGGACCGATGCCGCCGCCCGCGATCCCGACGAGCGCCGCGACGGCAATCGCCGTCCAGGGCCGGTCCGCGAACGCGTAGAGGGTGGAGCCGATGGCGGCCAGCACCATCACCGTGGGCATGACGATCCGGTGGCGGTACCGGTCGAGCAGGGAGCCCCAGACCAGCCCCGAGGCGAACGAGGCGACCGCGGTGACCGCGAGCGCCGCCGCGGCCACCCGGATGTTGATGTGCCGCACCTCGCTCAGGTAGATGAGCAGGAAGGGCATCACCATGCCGATGCCGAAGGCGTTCACGCCGTCGGCCAGGAGCAGCACCTTGGCCCGGCCGGGCAGCCGCTTGAGCACGGCGATCAGGTTGTTGTCGGGCGCGGTCTTCGCGGGTTCCGCGTTCTCGGGCGCGGTGTCCGTCGGGGCGCTCACGGGCGGGGGTCCACGTCGGCGAACCAGATGGTGCGGCCGGCGACCGGGAGGAACCCGGCCCCGGGCAGCGCCTCGGCGAGCTCGCGCTGGCCGTCCTCCTCGGCGACGGCCGTCACCGACGCGGCACCGGCCTCGTCGGCCAGCCGGGCCGCCGTGGCGAGCAGCGCGGCCGGGACGCCCCGGCCCGCGGCCTCCGCCAGCACCTGGGCGGCGAGGACGAACCCCTCCTCACCGTCGGCGAGCGGAGTCAACGCCAGCCAGCCCAGGGCCGGACCGGAGGCCCGGCAGACCAGCAGCGCACCGGTGTTCTCGTCGACCAGGTCGCGGCGGATCTCGTCCGGGTCGGAGGTCATCCGGGCACCGCCGGGCATCACCGCCTCCGCGACCGTACGGGTCGCCAGCTCGACGAACTCGTCGACCGCGGCCCGGTCGGCGCGGTCCACGACGTCGATCGTGAAGCCGTCGGGCGCGTCCGCACCGGCGGCGCCCCGGTCACGCCGGGTGATCAGGTGGTGGCCGATGGGCCGGAAGCCGTGCTTGCGCACCCAGGCGACCGACGGGTGGTCCTCGTCCGGGGTGCCGGTCACCATGCCGGTCTTGCCGTGCGCGCGGGCGTGCTCGCGGATCTCGCCGAGCAGCCGCTCGGCCAGGCCGCGCCGGGCGACGGCCGGGTGCACGACGATGTACATCAGGTGGTTCGTGGGGTCCTCCACGCCCTCCTTGTCGCCGGACTGGGCGTACGCCAGGAGCCGCTTGCCGTCGCGGACGACCCGGCGCAGCGGGTCGGAGCCGGGCACGAACGCGAGGTCGTCGCCGCCGGCCTTGCGCACCTTGCCGAGCTTGGCGAGCGCGGCACGCTCCTCCTCGTCGTCGCGCATCGGCTCGGACTCCGGCAGGTCGGGCGCGAGCCGGAGCACGTAGTGCAGGATGTTCTCCTCCGTGCGCTCCAGCCGGAAGCCGGCCCGCTCGAGGACGCCCCGCGAGGCGGCGTTGTCCGTGGTGGTCCGCGCGATGACGCGGCGTACACCGGGCTGGGTGAAGGCCCAGCGGGTCAGCGCGGTCACCGCCTCGGTGGCGTAGCCCTGGCCCCGGGCCGACTCGGCCAGGCCGAAGCCGATCTCCGCGGCGCCGTCCCTCGGCGGCCGGTGGAAGCCGATGTCACCGAAGACGGGCCCGTCGGGCTGCGCCGAGACGAGGTACATGCCGAACCCGAACTGCAACTCCTCCGGCGTCCGCGTCAGGAAGTTCCGGGCGCCGAAACCGGAGCCGGTGAGGGGGTAGTTCTCGACGTACCCGTCGGCGCCCGCCCCGCTCTCCAGCACCTCCAGCAGCGCGGTCACCTCGGCCGGGGCCAGCTCGCGCAGGCGGATCCGGTCGGTGGTGAGGACGTTCGTGACGGCGGCGCCCGCCGCCCGCTCGGGACGCGGACCGGGGCCGTCCCAGACCTGGGCGATGTGGTCGAGGCACTCCTGCTGGGAGCCCACGAACCCGGTGGGCTGCCAGCCGGCGGGAAGCTCCTGGTGGTCGGCCCAGGTGGAGTGTTGGCCGTTGTCGTTCGTGACTACCTGGTAGGGCATCGGTGGAGGTCTCTCCTAGGAGCTGGTACGGGGTGCCGACCGGGACACGAAGTCCCACAGCCGTGACTTGGGGAAGAAGCCGGTCTCGACGCAGTGGCCGATCACGACCCGCAGGAGGGCTAGGTCGGGGGCGGGGCACTCGAGACCGGCCAGGGCGGACATGGTCGTCCGGGTGTCGTATTCCACCACGGTGCCGGCGGGTCCGTTGAACTGCCGCAGGAACGGGGCCGCCTCCGCGTCCGCCTCGTCGGCGTCCGGGCGGGTGAGCCAGCCGACGACGCTCTCCGGATCGGTGAGGATGGCCGGATAGCCCAGGTCGCGCAGGATCCCGGTGAGCGCCGGCATGGTCAGCTGCCGGGGGTTGAGGACGTGGAAGGTACGCCCCGAGTGGGACGGGTCGTCCGACAACCGGAGCACGGCGGCCGCGGCGAAGTCCACCGGCGTGACGTTCATGCTGAAGCCCGGCACGTCCGGCACCAGTCCGCACCGCATGATGGCGCGCACCAGCTGGTACAGCAGGTTGCCCCGGGGGTCGGGGAGGAAGGTCCCGGACCTGCTGTCGCCGATCAGGCCCCCGACCCGGTGCACCGTCGCGTCGAGCCCGTCCTTGACGGCCTGCCGGATCACCTGCTCGGCCTCGAACTTCGAGCGCGAGTACGGGTTGTCGAACTTCTCGCCCCGGTCGAAGTCGTCCTCGCGGATGGTGACCGTCGGGCCGTCACCGGGCGCGGCGCCCACCGCCGACGCGGTCGACACGTGCGCCATCCGCCAGCCCCGGGCCAGCGCCAGCTCGGCCAGCAGCCGGGTCGGCGCCACGTTGGCGGACCGCAGGTCCTCGATCCGGCCGAACATCTTCGACTCCGCCGCGGAGTGGACGATCGTCCCGATCCCCGCGATCGAGGTGCCCAACGCGTCGGCGGTCAGCTCCCGCAGGTCGGTCTCGACGACCGTGACCCGGTCCCGCAGCAGGGGCAGGACGTCGGGGGCGTACCGCGCGACGGTCTCGTCGAGCCGGGCCGCCCCGCTGACGCCGTCGCGGGGCCGGACCGGGCAGACCACCGCCCCCTCCGGGTCGCGCAGCAGCGTGGCGAGCAGGTGCGCGCCGAGGAAACCGGCCGCCCCGGTCAGCAGCACGTCGCCCCGGCCGGCCCGGGTTCCGGTGGGCGCGGGGACCGGGGCCCGCTCGGCGGTCGCCGCGACGGCGGTGACGACGACGCGCGCCGGCTCGCTCACGGCGGCCACCGGCTCCGGGTCCGCCGCCGCGCCACCGGCGAGCTGGTCCAGGTGCGCGGCGAAGGTCCCGACGGTGCGGTGGGTGAAGAAGTCCTGGATGGTGGCGTCGGGGAAGCGGTCCTGGATCTCGGCCAGGCACGCCAGGACCAGCATCGAGTGGCCGCCGGCGTCGAAGAAGTCGGCGTCGGCGTCGGCGATGTCCACGCCGAGCGTCTCCGACCAGATCTCCGCGACGTATCGCTCCATCTCGGTCATTCCGGCCTCCTGGGCGGTCTCCGCGTCCGGTCGGGGTTGCGCGGCCGACGGGGCGTCGGTCGTGGCGGCCGGCTCGGGGACGGCGGCGTTGGGGACGGTCGCGAGGCCGGCGAGCAGCGTGTCGTAGTCGGCCGCGAGGCCGCGCACCGTCGACTCGTCGAAGAGAGCGGGGTCGTATTCCAGGTCGAGGCGCAGGCGCCCGTCATCGGCGGGCGTGACGTAGAGGGTGAGGTCGTACTTCGCGCCGAGGCCGGGCAGCTCGACGGGTCGGCCGGGCCGCCCGTCGAAGTCCGGCAGGACGAACTGGTCCGGCATGGTGAACATGACCGAGAAGAGCGGCGTCCGGTCCAGCTCACGCCGCGGGTTGAGCGCGGCGACCAGTTTGTCGAACGGGAAGTCCGAGTGCCGGATCGCGTCGAGGACCGTGGTCTGCACGTCCCGGGCGAGGGTCTCGAAGCTCTGTCCCGACGTGATCCGGACCCGGAGCACGAGGGTGTTGAGGAACGGTCCGAAGACGCGTCGGGCCCGCTCGGAGGTGCGCCCGGTGGCCGGGGTGGCGATCGACAGGTCGTCGGCGCCGCTGCGCAGCCGCAGCAGGGCCGCCCAGGTCGCGAGCATGGTGCTGAACAGGGTGACGTTGAGCCGGGCCGCCAGCTCCCGGGCCTGGGCGGACTGCTCGCTGCTCAGCGTCCACGTCCACTGTGCCCCCGAGCCGTCGCGCACCTTCGGCCGCGGCCGGTCGGTGGGCAGCGGCACCAGGTCAGACGCCCCGGCGAGCTGGTCCAGCCAGTACGCCCGGCTGGCCGAGTCGTCCAGGTCGGTGGCGAGCACGTCGTGGTACTGGACCGGCACCGTCGCCGGCTCGCCGGGCAGCCCGGCGCGGTGCCGGCGGTAGTCCTCGGCGAGTTCGTCCACCAGCACGCCCATCGACGTCGCGTCGCAGATCGCGTGGTGCGCCGTGAAGACGAGGAGGCTCCGCTCAGGACCGCGGACCAGCGTGCCCCGCACCGGGGTGGTCGTCCCGAGGCACCGCACCGGCGGCCCGCTCACCTCACGGGCCCACTCCCGGACGTCGGGATCGTCGACGAGCGGACGGCGGCCCGCCACGCCGGCCTCGACCACCTCCAGCGTGGCGCCCGGCTCGGGGCGGATCTCGGGCACGAACCGCCCGCCGTCCCGGGAGAACACGGTACGCAGCGCGCTGTGCCGGACCTGGGCGTCGCGGAAGGCGGCGGCCATCGCGGCCTCGTCCACCCGCCCGGCGACCTCGAACGCCAGGGTGACGTTGTGCTGGTTCGACTCCGGCTGCATCAGGTCGATCATCAGCATGCCCTGCTGGACGGCCGACGCCTGATACGTGGTGACCGGCTCGGCCGACTCCGTCGCCGGGACGGCCACCGCGGTGGACGACGCGGCGGCGGCCGGCAGCAGGCTCGCCATCGCCTCGAAGGTGCCCGCGTCGAGCAGGTCCGCCAGGCTGGGCGCCGTGCCGAGCAGCGCCTGGATCCGCTGCTGGAAGCGGAGCAGGATCAGCGAGTCGCCACCGCACTGGAGGAAGGAGGTGTCCGGCTCGGGCGCGACGCCCAGCAGGTCCGTCCAGAGTTCGGCCAGCACCTCGCGCGGTGGCCGGGCCGGTCCGGCCGGCTGGGGCGCGGCGGCCGCCGCGGCCGGGGTCGGCGCGGCGCCCAGCCCCGCCGGCTCCGGGCGGGCGGAGTACACCCGACGGTGGAAGCCGTACCCCGGCAGGTGCCGGCGCCGCCCCGGCACGCCGCCGGTCAGGTCGGCGGGGACGCCGTGGCACCAGGCCTCGGCGGCGGCACCGGCGACGGCGACGGCGGCGTCCTGATCGCGGTCCAGCACCGGGACGAGCGCCGGTGGCGTCGGCAGCTGACCGGCCAGCGGCAGCAGCACCGGATGCGGCCCGACCTCGATGAGCACGGCGGGTCGGTCGTCGGCGCAGGCGAGGGCGAGCGCGTCCCAGAAGCGGACCGGCCCGGTCAGGTGGTCACGCCAGTAGCGGGCGTCGGGCGCGGCGGTCAGCACCCCCTGCGAGCAGCTGATCCACTGTGCCGAGCTGGGTGCCGACCAGGTGACCTGCGCCGCCGCGGCGGCGAAGTCGTCGGCCATCGGGGCGAGCAGCTCGCTGTGGAACGCGTGGGAGGTGCGCAGCCGGCGGCAGGTGAGGCCGGCCTCCTCCAGTCGGGCCCCGAGGTCGGTGACGGCGTCGGCGTCCCCGCTCAGCACCAGGTCGCGCGGGCTGTTGTGGACCGCGACGCAGACGCCCGGCGTCTGGTCGACCAGGGCGGCCACGGCGACGGCGTCGGCCGCGGCGCAGCGGACCGCGAGCATGGCACCCGGCCGGGTCCGCTCCACCATGAGGACGCCGCGCCGGGCGACCAGCCGCACCGCGTCCTCGTCGGACACCGCGCCGGCCGCGGCGGCGGCGGCGAACTCGCCCACGCTGTGCCCGAGCACGGTGTCGGGCGTGATGCCGTAGCGCCGCAGCACGCGCAGCAGACCGAGCTGCACGGCGACGATGGCCGCCGCCGCCACGTCCGTGCGGGCCAGCGTGTCGGCCAGTTCCGGCTTGTACAGGCAGTCGAGGAGACCGGCCGGCAGCTCGTCCCGGAGCAGGGCGTCGGCCCGGTCGAGCCAGTCGCGGAACTCCGGGTACGCCCGGTAGGCGCCGGCCGCCATGCCGGTGTACTGGCTGCCCTGACCGGTGAAGACCAGGACGGTGCGCGGGGTCTCCGGCGGCTCGCTGCCGCGGCGGTGCGTCGGGCCGCCGACCGGCTCACGCAGGGCCCGCGCGGCGGCGGCCGGGTCGCCGGCCACCACGGCGAGGCGCCGGTCGAACCGCTCGCGGCCGTACGCCAGCGTGGTCGCGGCGTCGTCGAGCGACAGGTCCGGGTGGTCGTCCAGGAACGCCGCGAGGGCGTCGGCGGTCAGACCGAGAGCCGTTCCGCTGCGCGCCGAGAGCGGGAGGATCCTCGGCGGTCGCACCGCGTCGAGGGGTACGTCGTTCCGCGTCATGTCCTTCTCCGTCACCGGACGGGCTCCGCCCGCTGAGTGAGTTCGTCCTGCTCGGTGAATTCCCGGAGCACGACGTGGGCGTTGGTGCCCCCGACGCCGAAGGAGCTGACCCCGGCGAGCCGGGCGCGGCCGGTGTCGGCCCACTCCTCGCTCTCGGTGAGCAGGCGCAGCCGGTCACCGGAGGCGATCTCCTCGATCGGCTTGACCGAGTTGGCCGTGCCGGGCAGGACGTGGTCGCGGACCGCGTACACCGCCTTGAGGAGTCCGGCGATGCCGGCGGCGGTGTTGCAGTGCCCGATCGACGCCTTGACCGAGCTGATCGGCAGCGGGGCGTCCCGCTCGCCGACGGCCTCGGCCAGGGCCGTGGCTTCGATCGTGTCGCCCAGCCGGGTGCCGGTCCCGTGGGTCTCGACGAAACCGATGTCGCGCCCCTGCACCCGGGCCGCGGCCAGCGCCCGCCGGATGACGGAGACCTGACCGTCGAATCCCGGGGCGGCGTAGCCGGCCCGAGCGCGACCGTCGTTGTTCACCGCCGAGCCCAGGATGACGGCGTGGACCGGATCGCCGTCGCGGAGCGCGTCCGAGAGGCGGCGCAGCAGCACCACGCCCGCGCCGTCGCCGCCGACGGTGCCGGTGGCGCCCTCGTCGAACGGCCGGCACACGCCGTCCTCGGCGTAGATCATGCCGGGCTCGTAGACGTAGCCGTCCACCGGATCGATCACGGAGACGCCGCCGGCGAAGGCGTAGTCGCTCCCGCCCGAGCGGAGGCTGGCGCAGGCCAGGTGGACGGCGACCAGCGAGGTCGAGCAGGCGGTGTCGATCATGACGCTCTCGCCGCGCAGGTCGTGCCGGTAGGCGTAGCGCGAGGCGGCGAAGGACGGTTGGGACATGAACGCCGCCGTCAGGTCCTCGTCCAGACCCGCCGTGGCGGGCCCGGCCGGGGTGGCGCAGCCGACATAGATGCTGGTGCGGTCGCGCAGCCGGTCGAGCGGCACCGCCGCGTCCTCCATGGCCGCCCAGAGGCACTCGTGGAGCATGCCGTGCTGCGGGTCGGTGACCCGCGCCTCGTCCGGGGTCAGACCGAACAGCTCGGCGTCGAACGCGCGCGGGTCGTCGAGCCGGCCCCACCGGGCGATGCGGCGCCGTCCGCCACCCAACTCGACGATCTCCGCGTCGGCGCCGGCCACACAGTCGCGGGACAGGTTCCGCCAGAAGGCGTGGACGTCGGCGGCGCCGGCGAAGCGACCGGCCACGCCGATGACGGCGATGGGCTCGTCGGGCGTACCGACCGTCGGGGCCTCGGCGTCCCGCGGCTCGGCGCCGGACGCCGCCGCCAGGAACTCCGCCTGCGCCCGCACGGACGGGAAGCGGAAGAGGTCCGCCACCCGGAAGTCGGCGCCGGCGTGCCGTTTCAGCGCCGACTGGAGCCGGGCCAGCAGCAGCGAGTGCCCGCCGGCGTCGAAGAAGTTGACGTCGTCGCCGGCCGGGGCGTCGTCGAGCACCTCGCGCCAGGCGGCGCGTACCGCGTCCCGCGTCGCGGGCGTGGCGGCGGCCCGGGACACCGCCGGCGCGACGGCGGCGGCGGTCTCCGCGCCGAGCAGCTCCGGAGTCGGCAGCCGCTTCGGGTCCACCTTGCCGTTGGCGTTGAGCGGGAGCGCGTCGACGCGGGCCCAGCGGGTCGGGAGCGCGGCGGCGGGCAGGACGCGGGCCAGGCGGTCGCGCACCTGCGTCGGCGTGGCGCCCGGCACGAGGACGACGTACGCCGCGATCTCCTTCTCGTCCCGGGCGTTGCGCCAGCCGGCGACGTGGCCCTCGCGGACGGCCTCGTCGGCCAGCAGTGCGGAGCGGACCTCGCCCAGCTCGATCCGCTGGCTGCGGATCTTCAGCTGGTCGTCGGTGCGCCCGATGAACTCCAGCTCGCCGTTCGGGAGCCGGCGTACCCGGTCACCGGTGCGGTAGAGCAGGGCGCCGGGGCGGCCGCTGAACCGGTCCGGCACGAAGCTCGCCGCCGTCCGGCGCGGGTCGCCCAGGTAGCCCGCGGCCACACCCAGGCCGCCGAGCAGCAGCTCACCGGGGGCGCCGACCGGGGCGGGATCGGTGGTCCCCTCCCGCACCACGTACGCCTCGGTGCCCGGCACGCAGCGCCCGAGCGGAAGCGCCCGGCTGGCCTCGTCGACGTGGTCGATCGGTGCGAGCACCGAGGTGAACGAGTTCTCCGTGGGCCCGTAGGTGTGCACCAGGACGCCCGGCCCGCACCAGGCGAGCGCGCGCGCCACGTGCGGGACCGAGGCGACGTCGCCGCCCAGGGAGAGCAGGGTGAGCGACTGCAGCAGCTCCGGCGCCTCGGTGACGATGGAGTGGAAGACCGGCGTGGTGATGATCAGCCCGGTCACGCCGTACCGGTGCACGGCGTCGCGCAGCTCGGTCGGCGCGAGCACCAGGGCCCGGTCGAGGACGACCAGCCGCGCGCCGTGCGTCAGGGCGCCCCAGATCTCGAAGGTGGCGCCGTCGAAGTTCAGCGGGCAGAGCTGCGCGACCCGGTCGTTCTCGTCGATCCGCAGGCGGCCACCGTTGCGCATCAGCCGGGCGACACCGCGGTGCGGGAGCAGCACGCCCTTCGGCCGCCCGGTCGAGCCGGACGTGTAGAGCACGTTCAGCAGCGTGTCCGGGGTCAGTGGCACGGCCGGCGGTTCGTCGCCCCCGGCCTCGGCGCTGATCTCCTCCAGCGTGTGGGCGGTGCAGCCGAGGCGCCCGGCGCCGTCGGCCAGCGGCGCCGTGGTGAGGATCCGGCGCATGCCCGAGTCCGCGACGATGCCGGCGAGCCGGACGGCGGGATGATCGGGGTCCATCGGCACGTACGCCTTGCCGGCCAGGGCGATCCCGAGGAAGGCGACGACGGCGTCGACGCCGCCGGGCATGAGCACACCGACCGTCGGGGCCGGCGCGTCGCCGTCCGCCGCGAGCAGCCAGTTCGCCACCCGGGACGCGGACGCCACCAGCTGGGCGTACGTCAGCTCCTGCTCGCCGTGCACGACGGCGATCCGGTCGGGGTGCGACCGGGCCACCTCGACGACCAGGTGCGGCGGCGGCACCGAGACGTCCACGGGTGTGTCGTCCCAGGTGCCGGTCGCGGCCGTGCCCGCGTCGGCCTCCCTCAGCAGGTCGCCGAGGGCGGCGTCCGGGTCCGCGGCGGCGGCCAGCAGCAGCCCGTGCAGCTGCGCCAGCATGGCGCGCACGGTCGTCGGCCGGTGGACGGCGGCGTCGTACTCCAACTGGAGGGTCAGGCGGTCGGGTCCTTCGACGACCGCCGCAGAGAGGTCGTACTTGACGGCCCCGAGGTCGATGTCGATGCGGGACACCGCCGTGTCCGGCAGCACGCGCAGCGGCCGGGGCTCGCTGAGGTGGGCGTACACGTTCCGGAAGGCCGGGTAGCGGCGGCCCTGCCCGGCGACCGCGGCGCGCAGGGCGGCGGTGTCGACCGCCGACTGCTCGAACGACTCCAGCACCTGGAGGTGCAGCTCGGCCAGGTGGTCGCGCCACGGCGTCGCCGGCGCGAAGGTCGAGCGGACCGGCAGCACCCGGCTGAACATGCCGATCGTGCGATGCGTGCCGGGATCGACGCGGGCGCTGAACGGCGTCGCCAGCAGCCCCTCGGTCAGGCCGCTCCACTGGTGCAGCACCACCGACCAGGCGGCGAGGCCCGCCGTGGAGACGGACACCCGGGCGCGCTCCACCATCGACCGGAGCGCGGCGAGCTGCGCGCCCTCGACGGTCGTCTCCTCGCGGGCCGCGCGCGACGGCCGCGTGCCCCGGACGAGGTCCGGGAGCGGCTCCAACGTCTCGGGGTCGGACCCGAGCAGGTCCAGCCAGTAGTCGACGGCGTCGGGGTCGGCCGGCTCGACCGGCTCCGCCTCCTCGACCGGCGGCGGACCAGAGCCGTCGATCGCCGCGTCGTAGAGCGCCAGGAAGTCGTCGACCGCCACCTCGACGGACCAGCCGTCCATCACGATGTGGTGGACGGTGAGCACCAGCAACGCGCCCTCGGGGTGCAGCAGCAGGTCCGCCCGCGCCACACCGGCGGAGCCGAGGGCTATCGGCCGCAGGCCGACCCGGGCCGCCCACGCGGCGCGCGCCTCCTGGTCCCACTCCTGCGCGACGCGGACCACCCGCAGCGGGGGCTCGACGGCGGCGGGGATCGTCTGGCGCAGCTGCCCGGACGCGTCGAGCCGGAAGGACGAGCGCAGCGCGGGATGGCGGTCGAAGAGCCCGCGCAGCGCCTCGCGGAGCGCGGCCTCGTCCGGCCGGGCGTGGAACTCCAGCGCCGTCGGGACGTTGTAGCGCGGGGACTCCGGGTCCTGACTCGCGGCCAGCCAGAGGTCGAGCTGTTCGGCCGTGGCGGTACGGATGTCGTCGGTCATCTCCGGGCACCCGCTCGCCGCAGCCGCGTTCCGTGCTGTCGCATCAGTTCCCGCCCTCCGCGGCCGGCCGGGAGGCCCGCTGATAGGTCTCGTCGACGCTGCGCCACAGGCCGGGGAAGAGCGAGTGCTCGGCCAGGCGCTCCAGCGTGCTGATCGGCGCGCCCCGCATGCTGAGCGGCTCGCCCGCGCGGTCGGACGCGTCGTCGCTGCGGGCCGCCGGGTGGCCGCCGATGTGGCTGCGGACCAGGCGCAGGTGGAGCTGATTCCACTCCATGCTCTTGCAGTCGAGCAGGTGGATGCCGTTGCGGACCTCGGCGAGGGCGGCCAGCCGCGCGTCGGGCATCGGCCCCTCCAGCCGGCCGGACTCCTCGATCAGGTCCCGGTGGCTGACGCCGTGCCGGGCCAGCGCGGCCTCGAAGGCACGCCACACGGCCGTGCAGACCCGGCGCAGGTTCCGGCGACCGGGCGAGTCGAGGCCGGTGGAGTTGGGCATCAGCAGGTCGCGCATGTTCAGGAAGCTGGCCTGCGAGAACGACGTCTGGAGCAACCGGACGGTCTGCACGGGGAGTTCGCCGAGTCCGACGGTCCGGCCGAGCAGCCGGCTGGCCAGGGCGAAGTCGTCATCGTCCAGCGCCGTGCAGATGCGGCAGAGCTCGTGGTGCATGGAACACCAGGCGTACTCGCTGACCAGGTGGAGCACCTGGAACATCCGGTGGTCCGCGTTCAGGAGCTTGGCCTGGGGGACGAGCGCCTGCAGCGCGCCCGTCACGCCGATCTCGGCCTCGTAGTCGCTGTCGCGGTCGTATTCGAACCGAAGGAGACGGTCCGATTCATCCGGGTTGAGCACCGCTCGTGCTTCGCCGGCCCTCCCGGTTCCGCCGGGCCTCCCGGTTCCACTGCGCGCAGCAGTCACCAGCGATCGCCCTCCCCAGTTGCCCGAACCACCAGCGGCGAGGAGCCTATGCCAATCACCGGCAAAGGTGAAGGCCGCTCTCGCCGCCCGCTCCTTACCACTGTGGACGGAAATTCTCCGTGCTCAGGGCCCCAGGATCCGGATCGCCGCAGCTCAGTCGGGTCGCTTCCGCCGAGGGCGCCGCGTCCCAGATGGCGGACAGCCGACTCCGCGGGGAGCGCTGACAGATCTACGACGTTCCCGGGCGCGGCGAGGCCGCCGGCCGTCCCCCGCGCGGCCCGGTGGACACACAGGTCAGGGCCTCGGCCCAGGGTGGACTCCCCGCGGCACCGCCCCGGACCGACCGTCCGGAGGGCTCTTCACCTTTGCCGGAGATTGGCATACGCTCCCTGCCTCAAGTGCGTGCCGGATCCGGGGGAGGACGATCGCTGGTGGCTGTCGCCCGCAATGCGACCGCAGTCCCGGCGACGTCGATGCGAGGCCACTCGTGATCGTCGATGGAGTCCGCGACAGGACGCGGCACCAGGCGCCTCTCCGCCGGCTCGGGCACGCAGACACATTTCCGTCGCCCACAAGGCGCTCCAGGCAAGGATCCATTGGTCGATGAGCAACAGCAACGGGGAAGCCCAGGTCCGCGAGGTGCTGTCCACGTTCCACAAGGATCTCGTGAACCTTCCGGCCGACGTGGATCTGATCGATTCCCGGCTGATCAACTCGCTGGCGTTCATCTCGTTCATGCAGGACCTGATCGACGCCTCGGGCCGGGAGCCCGACCTCGACGCGGTCCCGATCGCCAAGCTCCGCACCATCGAGGGGCTCGTGGAGATCTTCTTCGGCTCGGACGAGCCCGTCGCGCAGGGCGCGGAATGACGCCCGGGCAGGCGGTCGCCGCCGGCCGGGGGTTGACCTCGCTCTCCGCCGAGCAGTTCCGGATCGTCGAGGCCGTGGACGCGCAGGTGCTGGAGTGGGCCGCGCGGATCGGTGCGCCCGCCGAGCGGCACGCCGAGCTGCTCACCGTCGAGGACCTGTCCCGGATCGACTACTTCGACAGCTTCCCGCAGCTCGCGCACCGCGTCACGCCCTGGCTCGACGAGCCCGCCGAGGACGAGCTGGTGCTCACCTCCGCGGCCTGTTACGGCGCGTACTTCTCCCGCCTCGGCTCCACGGTCGGGGACCGCACCCTGCTCACCGTGCGGCAGACGTGCCGACGCCGGGAGGTCGAGTACACGCCGCTGCGTCGACAGCGCGAGTTCCAGATGCGGGAGGTGGTGATGATCGGCAGCCAGGCCGAGGTCCAGGCGTTCCTGGACGAGGGCCGGGCGGCGATCAGCGCCATCGCCGCGTCGCTCGGCGCCACGGGAGAGTTCCTGGTCGCCGCCGATCCGTTCTTCAGGAAGAACGACCAGCGGCTGCTGCACCAGAAGCTGTTCCCCACGAAGCAGGAGTTCACCGACGCCAGCGGCCTGGCCATCGCCTCGGTGAACTCGCACCGCAACTTCTTCGGCGAGCGCTGCGACATCACGCTCGCGGACGGGACGCACGCCTTCACCGGCTGCGTCGCCTTCGGTTTGGAACGCTGGGTCGACACGCTGACCCGCAGCTCGCACGAGTCGGCGTAGGCAAGGAGACAACCGCCAGATGACCACCACGACCAAGTCGCCGGACCGCTTCGCCGCAGTGCTCGAACGACTGACCCAGAAGTCCGTCAACGACCACTACAACCCGTACACGCACTTCGACTGGCCGGACTCCCTGCCGGAGGAGGCCTACTGGATGTCGCCGTCGCTGCTGAGCATCCACGGCACCGAGCTGGAGTCCGAGCTCACCGAGGCCCAGAAGATGGCGCTCAGCAAGTGGGAGAGCATCAACTTCTACAGCATGAACGTGCACGGCATCCGGGAGCTGCTGACCGAGGTCATCGACCGGATCCACACGCGCGGCTTCGAGGAGGCGTCGGAGTTCTTCCACCACTTCATCGGTGAGGAGAACGAGCACATGTGGTTCTTCGCCGAGTTCTGCCTGCGCTACGGCGGCAAGCTCTATTCCACGCTCCGCCTCAAGGGCGAGTCGGAGCAGCAGAGCGACCTGGCGAACTTCCTGGTGTTCAGCCGGATCCTGCTCTTCGAGGAGCTGGTGGACCACTACAACACCACGATGGCGAACGACGAGCTGCTGCACGACACCATCCGCGAGATCAACCGGGTCCACCACCGGGACGAGTCCCGGCACATCGCGTTCGGCCGCGAGCTGGTGAGCATGCTCTACGAGCGGGCCCGCCCGGCGATGACCGAACAGCAGCGTGGCGAGGTCGAGTCCTACCTGAAGGACTACATCGCCGTCATCCTGAACTCCTTCTGCAGCTCCGTGGTCTATCGCGACGCCGGACTGGGCCACATCGCGGGGCTGCGCAGCCGGGTGCTCGCCCACCCGGGACGCAAGGCCGCGGTGAAGCTGGCGGTCCGCAAGCCGATGGGCTTCTTCGTCAAGCAGGGGATCTTCACCGATCACACGATTCCCGGGCTGTGACCGCCACGCAGGAGCGCACGGCGGTGCCGTTCGCCGAGATCCGGGACCGGCTCGGCGAACGGTACGCGCTGGCGCAGGTCACCCTCGCCGAGCTGGAGGCCGACACGAACGCGGTGCTGCGGCGCCTGCGGGAGGAGAGCCCGATCGCGGTCTGCGCCGAGCTGGAGGCGCTCTTCGCGCTGCGCTGGGCCGACGTGCAGACCGTGGTCTCCCGCTCGGAGCTGTTCCGCTCGGATCAGCCGGACAGCTTCCTGACCCGGTTCGTCGGGCCCAACATGCTGCACAGCGAGGGGCGGGAGCACCAGGCCGCCCGGTCGGCGGTGCTGCCCGCGTTCCGGGCCACCGACCCCGGCATGCCGGCCGAGGTCGACCGGCGGTACGCGCAGCTGCGCGGAGCGCACGACGACGGTACGCCGTGCGACCTGGCGAAGGAGTTCTGCATCCCGCTGGTCGCCCAGGCCACCATCAACCTGCTCGGCTGCGAGGACGCCGTGACGCCGGCGCAGATGGACCGCTGGGGTCCGCTGGTGAGCAAGGGCGCCTTCGACTTCCATGAGTTCGGCGCCGCCCGGGACGACGTCGACGGCGTCCGCGCCGAGATCTCGGCGATGGTCGCGGAGTACGTCGACGGCCGGCGACGCGCGCGTCCGGACTCGGTGCTGGGCTGCATGGCGAAGGCGTCCAGCTCGCTGGACGAGACCCGGCGGATGGTCGAGTTCATGATCATCGGTGCGGACGCCGGACCCCGCGAGGGGCTCAGCACCGTGCTGGCGTGCGTGCTCACCGCCGACCGCGAGGTGCGCAGCCGACTGGTGGACTCACCGGCCCTGCGGCAGAGCTTCGTGGACGAGGCGTTGCGCTGGGAGTCGCCGATCGGCGGCATCACCCGCGAGGCGCGGGTCGACACCGAACTGTCCGGCGTCGCGATCGAACGCGGCACCCGGGTGATCGGCGTGCTGCCCAGCGCGAACCGGGATCCGCTGCGCTGGCCGGACGGCGACACCTTCGTCCCGGACCGCGGCGACCGGGCGCACCTGTCCTTCGGCGCCGGCATGCACGGCTGCATCGGGGCCGCGCTCAGCCGCCGCCTCGCGGACGCGATGGTCCTGGCCGTGGCGTCGGATCCGGCCGTGCGGCCGTACGCCGTCCCGCAGTACCGGGGCTGGTGGTACCGCGGCCCGTCGGCCGTCCTCGCGACCTGGACCTGATCCCCGCGCGTGTCGTGGACCGCCGCCGGAGACCTCCG
The DNA here is from genome assembly GCF_040499845.1 of Micromonospora sp. CCTCC AA 2012012. Taxonomy (NCBI): domain Bacteria; kingdom Bacillati; phylum Actinomycetota; class Actinomycetes; order Micromonosporales; family Micromonosporaceae; genus Micromonospora; species Micromonospora mangrovi. Next base: position 1,165,750 of record NZ_CP159342.1, on the reverse strand, counting down.
GCGGCGGTCCCCGCGTCATCGGCCACGCCGGGACCGCGACGAGCGGGTCAGGCCGGCAGCGCGACGGCGGTGAGCAGCAGGCCGTCGCGAGCCAGCCACCGACCGGTGAAGCCGGTGAGTTCCCGGCCGCCGACCGTCGGACCGGGGACCAGCAGCCGCGCGTCGAAGGTGCCGCGGTCGGCGTCGATGGTCAGCCGGGCGTCCATGAAGCCGAGCCACCTGCCGGTCAGCGGGAACCAGGCCTTGTAGACCGACTCCTTCGCGGAGAAGAGCAGCTTGTCCCAGGGCACCGGCCTGCTCAGGCGCGCCAGGCCGGCCAGCTCGGCACGCTCCTGCGGCAGCGACACCAGCTTCAGCACACCGTCGGGCAGCGCCTCGCCGGGCTCCGCGTCGATGCCGATCGTGACCATGTCAGCGGCCCTCGCCACCGCGGCGGCGCGGTACCCCGGGCAGTGGGTGATGCTGCCGACCACTCCCGGCGGCCACCGCGGGGCGCCGCCCGCGCCGGACAGGACCGGGGATGGCGGCACGCCGAGACGCCGCAGCGCGCGGTGTGCGCAGTGCCGTCCGGTCACGAACTCGGGGCTGCGCCGGCCGAGGGCGTCGACGGCGATGCGTTCCTCGTCCGGATGCAGCGCGACGCCGACCGGGTCGGACGACGACTCGGCGACGATGACGGTCGCCGGGAGGAGTTCCGCGAGCACGGCGGCGTCAGGGCCGGGGCTTGTTCGACTCCGCCATCATGATCTTCCACTGGTGCTTGCCCTGCCGCGCCCGCTCGGCGGCGAGCCGGGCATCGGTACGGGCCGCGATCCGCTCGTTCTCCCGCAGCAGCTTGTTGTAGCTCACCAGGCGCCGCGCCGGGAGCAGGCCCACCGCGATGGCCTCCTTCACCCCGCACTGCGGCTCGGCGTCGTGGGCGCAGTCGTGGAACCGGCAGCCGACGGCGTACTGCTCGATGTCGGAGAACGTCCGCTCCACGCCGTCGCCGCCGTACAGGCCGACGCCGCGCAGGCCCGGCGTGTCGATGAGGACGCCGCCCGGGATGGGGATGAGTTCGCGGGTCGTCGTGGTGTGGCGGCCCTTCTCGTCCCGCTCGCGGGTCTCCCCCACCGTCATCACCTCGGCACCGGCGAGGGCGTTGGTCAGGGTCGACTTCCCCGCGCCGGACGGGCCGATCAGCGCGGTGGTCGTCGGCAGGCACGCCCGGAGGACGTCCATGCCCGTACCGTCGGCCGCGCTGACGACGAGGACCGTCGCACCCGGCGCCGCCGTCTCGACGTCGTCGATGTGCGCCGGGTCGTGGGGCACGTCGGCCTTGGTCAGCACGACGATCGGCTGGGCACCGCTCTCCCAGGCCAGCGCCAGGTAGCGCTCGATGCGCCCCAGGTCCGGCTTCGCGGCGAGCGAGGAGGCGATCAGCACGGCGTCCACGTTGACGGCGAGGGCCTGCCCGTCCGAGCCCGCCCCGGCGCTGTTACGCACGACGGCGGTGCGGCGCGGCAGCAGCGCCGCGAGCGCGGCCGGGCCCGACGCGCCGAGGTCGACCGCGGCCCAGTCGCCGGTGCAGGGGCACTGGACAGGATCGGGGTCCAGCACCGCCGCGGTGTCGGCCCGGATGGTGCGGACGCCGGTGCCGGCGGCGTCGGCGATCACGACGTCGCAGCGGCCCAGGTCGACCCGCGCCACCCGACCGGGGACGAACCCGGCCTCGGCGAGCGGCCCGCACTCGGCCGCGAGCTGCGCGGTCCAGCCGTACGCGGCCAGCGGGTGGTCGGCCCCGGCGGGGGTGAGGTCTTCGGAGGATGACACGCGTGGGCCCTTCCCGGCGGGTGGCGACGACCGACGGTCCTTGCTGCGCTCTCGCGCCGGACAGCCTAACGCAGGCCACCGGCCCGGCAGCAGCCCCGAGGACGGCTCAGCCGGTGCCGCCGACCCGGCGCGCCGAGCGGGCCGTCGGGCCGACCGGCCGGCCGACCCGGGCGACGTGCAGCAGCCGCTCCGGCGCCACGTCCAACGTCGCGCCGAGCGCGGCGCGGGTGGCCGACGCGTCGATGAGCTGGCTCAGCGGGTGTGCCGCCAGCCCGGCCGCGTGCAGGGTCAGCCAGGTGCGCATCAGCACCCGTCCGAACTCGACCTGCGCCGCGTCGTCCATTCCGGTCGGCCCGACCAGCACGATCACGGTGCCGCCGAGGGCGAGCGGGTGGCCGGCCGCCGTGGCCAGCAGCCGGGGCAGCCCGAGCGGGCGCAGCACCGGGTACGCGGCCAGCGCCGCCCGCAGCCCGGCCGCCTCGCCCGGGGAGAGTTCCAGGCAGCGGCCGGTCAGCCCGTCGGCCCGGTAGCGCGGGTGGCGCGGCGTGAGGCGCAGCCAGGTGCGCAGTTCGGCGACGACGGCGGGGTCCGCGTACAGGTGCCGGTCGGCGGTGGTGAGCAGCCGGGTCAGCAGGTCGGCGTCCGACACGACCCGGACCTCTCCACCCGCCTGCCCGGCGACCGCGTCCAGCGCGGCGAGCGTCCCGGCGTCCGGGCCGGCGGAGAACCGGCCCCGGTGGGTACGGCGGCCCTGCACCTGCGCCGCCGTGAACGGGCTGCGGTAGCCGGGCCGGGACAGCCGCAACCACCCCACCCGGCGGTCCTGCGCGCAGTGGTCCGGGACGTACTCGATCGGCAGTCCGAGGTCGGCCGCGACGATCAGGCAGGTCTCGACGAACGCGCCGAGCGACAGTCGCAGGTCACGGCCGGTGGGGTCGGCGGCGGGCAGGGCGTCGGCCGGGTCCCACCCGACGTGGACCTCCTCGTCCCGGTGGTCGAGCCGCCACGGCTGGGTGTTGTGCGCGCTCGGCGCCCGCCAGCACAGCGGTGCGAGCACGCGCAGCGCGGAGATGTCCATCTACAGTTCCTTCTCATAGAAGGTGTAGCCGTGCAGCGGCCGGCCGCCGAGCGCCCGGAACTGGGCGGCGGAGGCGGGGTTGTCCCGGCCGACGTACGTGCTGCGCAGCGTGGTGTAGCCGCCGGCGTGCAGGTTGCGGCGCAGTTCGGCGGAGAGCAGCCGCTGGTAGCCGCGTCCCTGGTGGTCGGGGAGGACGCCCTTGATGATCAGCACCGCCTCGCGGCGGTAACGGCGTCGGGTGGCCAGCAGCCGGAGCTGGTTCAGCGGGTGCAGGTCGCCCCGGACCCGGACCAGGAACTCGCTGATGTCCGGCAGGCAGAGCACGAACGCCACCGGCACCCCGCCCCGGGTCAGATAGAGCAGCAACGACTCGTCCAGCAGGTACGCCAGCCCGTCGGTCTGCCGGCGCAGCTGCGCGGCGGAGATCTGCGTGTAGTAGCCGAGCTGGGCGAAGGAGGCGTTGAGCAGCTCCCGCAGCAGGTCGAGCTGCTCGTCGAGCCGCCGCACGTCACCCCGGTGCACCCGCAGCTCCCCCTCGGGCGGGTCGGCCGGCGTGCCGGGGCCGGAGATGGGGCAGATCCAGGTGTCCGACTCGAACCGTCGGCGGAACCCGGACGACTCGTAGGCGGTGACGTAGCGGGGCGGGTTCCAGGCGCTGTCGACGAAGCCCCGGTCGGCGAAGCCTGCGGTGATGACCCCGCCGGCCTGGTTGGGCAGCAGCGCGACCGGGCCGAAGAGCGCGTCGCGGTCACCGGCGGCGCGGGCGGCGGCGGTGATCGCCGCGAGGAGCGGCTCGGCGGCCGGTGCGGTGAACTCGGTCAGCCCGAACAGCTGGCAGCGCCGGCCGAGCTTGGCGTCGAGGGCGGCGTCGGTGTGCAGCGTCGTACGGCCCACCACCGTCCCGCCTGTGTCGCGCAGCACGTACATCGGTGTGCCGTCGCGCCACCAGCGGCGGATCTGCTGCCGGGGGGTGGGGACGAAGCGCGGCTGGTCGGCGTACACCCGGTCGGTGAGCGCGAGGAACTCGCGCAGGCCGCGGCGGTCGACGACCCGCTCGAAGCGGGTCCGGTCGGCGGTCACCGGCGCACCGCCGGGCCGGTCCGCTCCGACGTGAGCGGGGTGAAGGTCGGGATGTGCGCCATCTCCGGGGACTCGGCCCGCCACACCCCGTTGGAGTAGCCGTCGGGTTCGGCGGTCCAGAGCCGGATGAAACCGCCGGTGGCGTTGCGGGTGCCGTCGGTCACCCAGGCCATCAGCCGGCGGTGCTGCCGGGACCGGGCGAAGCGCAGCATCGCGTCGCGGTCGGCGAAGAAGGCGATCGTGCCGAGCGTGCAGGGGAACTGCCAGTAGACGGTGTGCCAGCGGTAGCCGGGCGTCCGGCGCAGGTCGCGGACCATCCGCCGCCACGCCGGGAACAGCCGCAGGACCGCCAGCGGGCTGCGGTAGCGGGTCGCGCCGACGAACATGGCGTCGGCGTCGGCCTGGGCCGGGGCCCGGGAGAAGTCACGGGTACGCATCATCAACCCACCAGGTAGACGTTCTTGATCTTCTGTGGTCCGGCGAACGGGCCGGTGCCCGGTTCGTGTGTCTCGACGCGCAGGTCACCGGCGGTCGGGTCCTCGGTCAGTGACTGCGCGAAGTCGCGGGAGACCGCCGCGAGGTGTCGGCGCACCCCGTCCCGGCAGGCGGCGGTGAGCGCGGCGCGCTCCGGCGCGTCCAGCGGGCGGCGCAGCTCCAGGTGGATCACCGGCCGGGTCTCCAGCGCGGCGTCCTCGACCAGCGTCAGGCAGAACCGGCTGATCTGCGCGGCGTGCGGGTTGCCGGTGTACAGGCCGTACTCGACGTCCTGTGGGTAGAGGTTGGCGCCCAGGTAGGACACCGTCGAGTCGCGCCGGCCGAACAGCAGCAGCACCGGCAGGGCCATCCCTTCGGTGGACAGCGCCGCCCGGCACTCGGCCCAGGCCTGCGGGTCGGCGCGGACCAGGTCGAGGATCCGCCGCTGGTCGAGCAGGAGCGCCTCGTCGCCGACGTTGTAGCGCAGCCGCGGCTGGATGACGTCGAGACCGGTGACCGTGCAGAGCAGTTCCTGGCGCTCGTTGGTCTCCAGGTAGGTGGCCAGCGGGTTGTACTGGAACACCATCGGCAGCCGCTGCTCGTCCGCGCCGAGCAGCGCCGTCCGCAGCGCCGCGTCGGTGCGCAGGCGGCGGCGCAGCCACACCGTGAAGCGGGTCTCCGCGCCGATCCCGATGGTCAGGTCCGACGCCCCGTACGCCGACCGCACCCGCACGAACCGCTCCTCCAGGTAGTCCCGCAGCGCCTCGGTCATCCCCTCTCCCCCGCAACTGGCCTGGATCCGGTACCGCGACCAGGGGAAACCCTCGGCGTCGAGGCGGTCCCGCAGGTGCTTCAGGAACGGCGGGTACGCGGTCACCAGATAGTCGAAGTCCGGGCCGAACTCGCGCAGCGTGTCGACGACCTTGCCCAGGTCGGGGCCGGTGTTCTTGACCACCGCGACCCGGGCCAGCGCGGCGCCCGTCGTGGTCCCGGTCGCCCAGGCCCCCATCGAGTACGCGTTGATCACGAACGGTCGGCGCATCGGGAAGACCAGGCTGGTGTAGCCGACGATGTCGTGGTGCACGGCGCGCAGTTCCCGCTCGCCGCGCGGCCAGTTGAACGGCCGACCCGACGAGCCGGCCGACTCGTCGACCACCACGCCCCGGGCCGGCAGCCGGCCGCCCCGGCAGCGCCGGGCGGCGTCGTACGCGACGACGTAGCTCTCCTTGTCGGTCTCCGGGAAGTCCCCCAGCCGACGCCGCTCCCCCGGCCGGGCGCGCCCGTCCGGTCGGCTCCGCAGGAAGTCGCGGTACGCCGGGACGTCCAGCGCGGCCAGCGCGCACACCGCCCGGGCGTTCGCCGCCGCCAGCCGGTCCAGCACCGGGTGGTGCCGCCGGGCCGACCACCGCCACCGGCCGGGACGGCGTACGACGAACCGCAGCGCCGCCCCGAACAGCCGGCAGCGCAGCGACAGCCGCACCCGACGCAGCCGTTCCCCGACCGTCAGCCCGGGGTACGCGACGGCGGGCGGGGCGGCGGGTCGGTGCAGCGTCTCGGCCATGCCGGAAAGTCTCGTCGGGTTCGGACGGACGGGCCTGAGCCGGAACACCCGATCCGGCGCTGAGTACCCGGGCCCAGCCCGGTGAGCCCCGGTAGCCTCCCCGCCGCCTACCGGGGTACGGCCCGGAACCACCCCTCCCGGTCGGCCGGATCGGGTCCGCGCCGCCGCACCGTCGGCGGGTCCTCCCCGGTGACCGGCGCGTAGTGGTCGAAGGTGGTGGTCAGCACGGCCTCGCCACCGGTGAGGTCCGGCAGCGCGGCGACGACCTGCGGCACCCGGGACGACGGCAGGTTCCCGCTCACCTCGAGGTATCCGCCGGCGACGGCGGTGTCGTGGACGACCGCCCCCGAGCGGCCCAGCAGCGCCAACACCGGCTCCACCGCGTGCTGCGGAAGGTTGACGTCGAAGCGCTCGATCGGGTGGCACACCCGGGTGCCGGCCCGGCGCAGCGCGGCGGCGACCACCACCGGGGCGAGGTTGCGGAAGTCCGCCGCCACCGTCGACACGGACTTGTCGAACTTCTGGTGCGGCCTGCTCTGCCGGGGGAAGTACCGGGACGCCGTCATGGTGACCGTGCAGTCGGTGACCGGCCAGCCGTGCCGGCCCTGCCGCAGGGCGGCCCGTACGCCCTCCTCGGTGGCGGCGACGAACGCCGGCGGCAACCGACCGGGCTCGACCCCGGGGCGGAACTCGATGCCGTGCCCGACCGGGGCGGCCTCGATGCGCAACCCCAGCCCGGCCAGGTACGGGTTGCCGCGCTCGTGCGGCTGCTCCTCGGCGGTCCCGGTGCCGACGACCCGTTCGATGCAGGCCGTCAACGTGCCGGAGAAGCGCACCCGGACGCCGTACCGGTCGTGCAGGAGCGCGGCCAGCACCTCCTTCTGGACCTCGCCGTGCAGGCGGATCACCGCCTCCGCCTGCTGCTCGTCGAGGCGCAGGTCCACCAGCGGGTCCTCGTCGGCCAGCTCGGCCAGGCCGGCGAACATCGCCAGCCGCTGCTCCGGTTCGACGGGCTCGACGACCGCCTGCCGGGTCGGCGGCGGGAACCGGTAGCCGTGCCGCCGGGGCGGGTCCCCGAGGTGCTGGCCGATCCGGGCCGACACGCCGCGCACCGCGGCGATCTGACCGGCGGAGACGCAGGGGCGGACCAGCACACCCTCGGGCTCGGTGACGGCGATCTGGGTCACCGTCTGGGGGCGGGCCCCGGCGAGCTGCACCCGGTCCCGGACGCGGAGCTGCCCGGACCACAACCGCAGCCAGACCCGCCGGCCGTGCCCGTCCCGGTCGACGGCGAAGACCGTACCCGCCAGCGGACCGTTCCCCTGCTCGCCACGGGGCAGCAGGTCGGCGAGGAGGTGGCAGAGCTGACGTACGCCGGCCCCGGTGATCGCCGAGCCGCAGGCGACCGGGGTGAGGTCGGCGCGGCGCACCGCGCGCCGGATCGCCCGCCGGACGTCGCGCACGCGCACCGGCTGGTCGGTCAGCCAGCGGGCCGCCACCGCGTCGTCGACCTCCGCCACCGCCTCCACCACCGCGTCGGCGTCGAGGCCCACGCCCCGCACCCGGGCGTCGCGCCCGCCCTGGCCGACGACCCGGGTGAGCAGGACCGGACGCGCCCCGAGTCGGCGGCGCAGCTGGTCGACGACCCGCTCGACGTCGGCGCCGCGGCGGTCCACCTTGTTCAGGAAACACACCGTCGGTACGCCGATGCGGCGCAGCGCCCGCCAGATGGCGACGGTCTGCGGCTGGACGCCCTCCACGCTCGACACCACCAGCACGGCGGCGTCCAGCACGGCCAGCGACCGCTCGACCTCCGCGATGAAGTCGGGGTGGCCGGGGGTGTCCAGCAGGTTGATGCTCAGCCCACCGATGGTGACGGACGTGACGGCCGCCCGGATGGTGATGCCGCGGCGGCGTTCCAACTCCATCGAGTCGGTCCGCGTCGTGCCCGCGTCGACGCTGCCGAGCTGGGCGACGGCGCCGGCCTCGTAGAGGAGGCGTTCGGTCAGGCTGGTCTTTCCGGCGTCAACATGGGCGACGATCCCGAGGTTCAACAAGGTCAAGGCAGCACTCCACGGTGGGACGGGCAAGGGTCCGGAGCGTGGAAGCTGCTCGCATTGTCACTCCTCGTGGTCGTGATGCCCTCGGTCCGTCCGCCGGTGCGGCGGCCGGTCTCCACGTTCGCACGGCCGCCGCGACCGGCACCACCGAATTCGGTCGACCGGTCGCCGCCCGGAGCCTCAGGGCCGTACGCGGTCGTCCGGCAGGATCCCGATCGCCCGCATGGCGGAGGCGTAGCGCCGCTCGGCGGCGTCGTCCGCCAGCGCCCGCGTCACCCGCAGGTAGCTGGCGCGCGCCAGCTCCCGGGTGGGCAGCGCCCAGTCCTCGTACGGGTCGCCCTCCAGGAAGTCACCGACGTAGAGGCTCTCCGCCGACGTGAGCAGGGCCCGCCCCTCGGCCGTCCGGCCGCCGCGCAACCACCGCAGCCCCTGCTCGGACTGCCGCAGGAAGGTCTCCAGGTCGATCCACACCCGTCCGGTGTCCAGCGCCACGCTGGCGCCGTCGGTCACCACCACGCTGGGTGCCGGGAGTTCGACGAGGCGTACGCGGAGCTGGCCACGAAGCAGGCCATCGGTTCCTGACCGCCGGTGGACGCCCGGCCGGCGCGGCTCATCGCGCCGGCCGGACCTTCCCGGGGCACCCTTGCGGGTCGGTCGAGCACGTGCGATGACCGGGGCGTCCGCTCCGGTCGATCGTGACGATGCCGCCGCGGCGGTCTGATCGGGAGGCGACGATGGTGGTACGCGCGACGCAGGGGCGACCGGCCGTCTTCCTCACCCCGCTCAGCGGCTGAGCCGGTGTCGGCGGTCGCGGCGCACTATCCCGCCGGGTTCCTCGTGACGTCGGTGAGCAGTACGCGGATCGTGTCCTCCTCCGGCATGCCCAGCTCGTCCCCCGGGCTCCGCTGCCCACCCGTCACGGTGACTCAGGCCAGCAGGACCTCCCGCATGCGCGCGCCGAGGTTGATCGTGCCGACCACCCGGGGACGACTCGGGTCGTGCACGTCGAGGGCGTTGTTGCGGCGCATCAGCTCGCGGACCGGCGGGGGCAGCCGAGGCGGGTCGTCCATCGCCGCGAGGACCCGCCCGGCGGTCGTGTTCAGCCGCTCGACCAGGGCGGCAGCGTCGGTGTCGACCCGCACCCGGCCGTACTCCCAGCCGGCGGTGGTCAGGTCGAGCAGCTCGAACAGACGGGTCACCAGCGGCTTCGGATCGGTCACCTTGTCGAGCCGCGAGGCACCGCCGCCGATCACCACGACCGCGGCGGCGACCTGCACGTACGGGTGGAAGCCGCCCGGCAGCGTGAACAGCGGCCACCGCAGGGCCGGGCCGGCCTCCTTCCACAGCGGCCGGTAGTTGCGCCGGTGCACCACCAGTCGCCGACCGGTCCGCAGCTGCACGTCGTGGGCCTGTGCCCGCAGATCCGCGTACGCCTCGTCGGCGGCCTCGCTCACGATCCGGACGGCCACCACCAGGCCGTCGTCCCCGTCGAGCAGGCGGGCCGCCGCGTCGACCTGGTCGGAGAAGCGGACCTGCGCGTGGGCGCCGTAGCGCTGTCGGAGCTCCCGCAGCAGCGCCTGCTGCCGCGCCGGATCGAGCTGGACCGGGTTGCCACCCAGCAACCGCCGCAGCCAACGCATCTCGCCTCGTTTCAGCAGCCGCTCGGACGGCGGCAATCCTAGTGCCCTGAACGCCCCCCACGCACCGTACGGGGGTGCACCGGCGCACGTGGCGTCCGGTGCACCACGCGCGCCAGCGCGACGTTGCGGTCATGCGCGGCGGCCTGGTCGTCGAGCAGGGCCGGCGGCGCAGGCGCCCGGGGCACCGCTCACGGCACGACCACAGCGAAGGACGCCTCCACCGCGTCCCTGGGCTTCTCCAGGACGTAGGGCGGACGCTGGTCGAGCGTGAGGTAGTGGTCGTGGTTGTCCGGGCCGACCGCCCCGTCGGGGCGGCCCTGGATCGCCGACGCGACGAACCCGAGGTGGAGCTGCCGGGTCTCCCCCGCCCCGAGGTCCCCCACCGTGCATCGCAGCACGACCGCCTCGGCGTCGGCGGCCTCCGTGCAACCGGTCCACCCATCGCCGGCCGGCCGCACCTGAGCCGGCACGAACACCGCCAATTCGGCGCGGGGCACGGCGAGGGTGCCGCCGTTGAGGACGGTGACGGTCAGCTCGCCCGCGTACCCGCCGCTCGCGCGGTGGAAGGTCAAGGCACTCGACCGTACGGACAACGCGGCTGCCGGCGGATCGGCGGGGAACGAGGTGGGGCCGGCCACCTGCCGGAACCGGGCCCCCCGCCAGCCGTACACCCGCCACTGGTGGGGTACGAACTGGGCGCTGCCGTCGGTCACCTCGGCGAGGACCTGCACCGCGATCCGCCCGCCGTCGCGGGCCTCGAGCGCGGTCAGCATGGCCGGCCCGTCCTGCGTCCCGACCACCCGGCCCAGCGGCAGCAACTGCCCACCCGACCGCCGGAAGGCGACCACCTGCTCGGCCGGCGACTCCGTGCCCTCACCGCACTTCAGGTGCGCCACGTAGTCGTCCCTGCCGTCGCCGTCCACGTCCGCCGTGACCCACGACAGCACGTTCACCGGCCGCGTCCCCGCCCCCCGGTAGTACTGCCCGTCGACGATCCGCACCCGGCCGGTGACGCAGGTGGTGTCGGCGGGGCCCCAGGTCGGCACGGTGACGGTGGCGTTCGCGAACGGACCGGAGCCCGGCGTCGGCGTCTCCACGTACGAGGGAAGGGTGGTGGGCTGCGGCGCGACCGACGTCGTGGGCGGACCCGGCGGTGACGGGGCGACCCGGTTCATGTCGATCACCACGGCCGAGGCGACAACCGCCGCGGCGCACGCGGTGGCCACGCCGGCGACGGCCCGCCGCCGGGCCACCCGGCGCGACGACGCCAGCACCCGAGCGTGCAGGTCAACCGGCGCGACCTCCTCGGCGATGTGTGCCAGACCAGTACGCAGCTCATCGAGGTCGTTCATCGGAGGCCTCCCGTCGCGGACGCGTCATTGAGCTCGGGTGCGACAGCGCGCAGTCGGGCCAGGGCCCGGGCGGTCTGGCTCTTGACCGTCCCGACGGTCACCCCCAACATCTCGGCCGCCTGCGCCTCGGAGAGGTCCTCGAAGAACCGCAGCACCACGACGGCACGCTGTTTGACCGGTAGCCGCGCCAGAGCCAGCCGCAGGGAGAGTCGCAGCGCGGTCAACTCGGCGTGGTCGGGCTCCGCCCGCTCGGACCGTTGCGGGGTGGCACCGGTGAACGACTCGGCCGGGCGGCGTCGCCGCCACCGGGAGATCTGCAGGTGGTACATCGCCTTACGGGTGTACGCCTCGGCGTTGCCGAGTTCGTGCACGCGCCGCCAGGCGCGATGCGTACGCACCAGCGCGCTCTGCACCAGGTCCTCCGCGAGGTGCTGGTCCCCGGTCAACAGATAGGCCGAACGCAGCAGTGCAGGCGTTCGCGCCCGCACGAACGACTCGAACTCGTCCGGTCCTGAATCCACGTGGCTGCCCCCGCTCGGCTGAAGGATCCCGTACCAGCAAATACGCCGTCGGGGACGGAATGGTTGTCAGACTCGCGCGATCGACCGGGCAGCGCCGAGAGGCGGATCAGGGCCGGATCGCGGCGGGGTTCCGCGCGCGACAGCGGCAGGAGGGACCACACCGGCTCTCCTGGTGCCGGCCCTCACCGGCCTCATCGACCTGGCGCCGCGCGCCCTGGTGCCCTGACGGCCGGCCCGGGTCCGGCCACGACAGTCCCACCAACTGAATTCCTATTTGACCAGTAGGGAATGCCTGGGGTTCGATAGAGACATGACGATGAACGCCCGCCGTGGACACCAGATCCACGCCACCGCGCGGCGGCACGTCGACCTGGCGCGGGTGAGCAGCGCTCTCTGTTGCTCGGCACGCACCCACTGACCCGCTCCCCCTGTCACCGGCCCGCGTTGTCCGCCGCCGTGCGGTCAGCGCGCGACCGGGATGACGTCCCCTCTCCTGCTGCGCGCGGCACACCGCCCCGCGCGGCGCGGTTCTGCCCGCCTGCCACCGACGAGGGAGGTGATGCGCCGGCAGGCGACCGCGAGGGGACGCAGCAACGGATCGGAAGACCCACACGGAGAGGCGCAGGTATGACACCGCACTCGGCACACCGCCGCCGACTGGCCCTGTCGTTGGCCCTGCTCGTCCTGACGACGAGCGCAGCCTACGTGGGACTGAGACTCGAGGGCAGCTCACCGGCCCTGGCGGCGACGACGCAACCCAACATCGTGCTCATCCTCACGGATGATCTCAACGAGGAGGTCTTCGCCAGGGACGCCGGGCTTCAGGCGCTCCTGACCAGCCAGGGGACCACATTCCACAAGCAGTTCGTCGAGCTCTCGCTGTGCTGCCCATCCCGGACGTCGACGCTACGCGGCCAGTTCGCGCACAACACCGGAATCTTCACCAACGATGCGGCAACCGGTGGCGGGTTCCAGAGCGTGTACCGGCGAGGGCTGGAGAACTCCACCATCGCGACGTGGCTCCAGGGTGCCGGCTACCGGACCGGCTTCTTCGGCAAATACCTGAACGGCTATCCCAACGGGGCGCCCAGCAGCACGTACATCCCACCGGGGTGGGACCGGTGGTTCAGCCCCAACGGCGGAAGCCCCTACTCCGAATACAACTACGACGTCAACGACGACGGCACGACCGTTCACTACGGCAGCGGCCCGTCGGACTACGGCGTCGACGTGGTCTCACGCAAGCTGACCACGTTCATCAGGAACACCACCACCACCTACCCGAACAAGCCCTTCTTCACCTACGTCACGCCCTACGTCCCCCACGGTCCGGCGACCCCGCCGCCCCGCTACGACGGCATCTACCCGGGCGCCAAGGCTCCGCGCACCCCGGCGTTCAACGAGGACGACGTGAGCGACAAGCCGGCCTGGATCCGTAACAAGGCCAAGCTCACCCAGGCCCAGATCGACAACATCGACGCCCTGTACGAGAAGCGCAGGGAATCACTGCGGTCAGTCACCGACCTCGTCCAGAGCACGATCGACACGCTGCGGGCGCAGGGCGTGCTGAACAACACCTACATCGTCTTCACCTCGGACAACGGATTCCACCAGGGGCAGCACCGGCTGAACTCCGGCAAGAACACGGCATACGAGGAAGACCTCAACGTCCCGCTCGTCATCCGCGGCCCGGGCGTGCCCGCCGGGGCGGTCGTCAACGCCTTCACGCTCAACGTCGACCTCGCGCCGACCTTCGCCGAGTTGGCCGGGCTGACGCCACCCGCCTTCGTCGACGGCCGGTCGCTCGTGCCCTTCCTCCGTGGGCTCACGCCGTCGCCATGGCGGCTGGCCTTCCTCAACGAGCACGCCGGACCGAGCACCCTGAACACGAACTCCACCAGCAACGTGTTGGAGCCTCAGGACCCCGGTGACACCCAGGCGCTGGCCGCCGGCGGCTCACCGGTCTACGTCGGACTCAGGGCCAAACCCAACACCCTCGGCACCACCGGCGCGTTGAACTACGTCGCCTACGACACCGGCGAGCACGAGCTGTACGACCTGTCCACGGACCCCGACCAGCTCGACAACGCCTACGGCAGTGCCAGCGCGACGCTCAGGCAACGGCTCGACGCCTGGGTCGCCGCCCTGAAGAACGCTTCCGGCCAGGCGCTGCGCGACGCGGAGCAGAGCCCTCCGCAGTAGCCAGCACTCCACGCTCTCACCATCCGGCCGGCGGAGGATGCCCCCGCGTTCCCGTCCGCGCAGCTCCGACCGCTCGCGGCAGCGGCGCCCCCGGTTCTCCGCGGGCGCCGCTGCCGCGAGCGTGCCAGGAGGTGACCGTTCCTGCCCGGGCTGCGCGGCCAGGGACCCGTACGCTCTCGCCCGTCAAGGTCCGCCGGGCTGCGGGGTCGTGCCGCTACGGAGATCACGGTCGGTAGCGGTAGCCCATGCCCGGTTCGGTGATGAGGTGCCGGGGGCGGGCGGGGTCGTCTTCGAGCTTGCGGCGCAGCTGCGCCATGTACTGGCGGAGGTAGTTGGTCTCCTGCTGGTATTCCGGGCCCCACACGTCGTGGAGCAACTGGCGCTGGCTGATCAGCTTGCCGGGGTGGCGGAGCAGCTTGTCGAGCATGGCCCACTGGGTGGGGGTGAGCCGCACCTCGGTGCCGTCGTCCCGGGTGACGGTGCGGTCGGCGAGGTTGACGGTGTGCCGGCCGACTCGGGCGGCGGCCGTCGTGGCGGGCCCCAGAGTGTCGCCCGGTGTCACGGTGAGGCGGCGGGTGACCGCGCGGATGCGGGCGAGGAGTTCGTCGACGCCGAAGGGTTTGGTGATGTAGTCGTCGGCGCCGGCGTCGAGGGCGGAGACCTTGTCCTCGCTGCCGGCCCGACCGGAGAGCACGATGATCGGCACGGCGGTCCACCCGCGCAGCCCTCGAATGACGTCGATGCCGTCGATGTCGGGTAGTCCCAGGTCGAGCACCACCAGGTCCGGGGGATGGCCGGCGGCGGCCTTGAGGGCGGTGGCGCCGGTGTCGGCGACCTCGACGTCGTAGCCGCGGGCGCGCAGGTTGATCCGCAGGGCACGCAGGATCTGCGGTTCGTCGTCGACGACGAGGATTCGGGTCATTCCGGCGGCCCTTCTGATGTCGTCTGCGCGGTGGCGGGCAGCCGCAGCACCATGGTCAGCCCGCCGCCCGGGGTGGTCTCGGGGGTGATGCTGCCACCCATGGCCTCGGCGAGGCCGCGGGACAGGGCGAGGCCGAGTCCGACGCCGGTCTGGTTGTCCCGGTCACCGAGGCGTTGGAACGGCAGGAAGACATGTTCCCACTGGTCCTCCGGGATGCCCGGCCCGGTGTCGATGATCCGCAGCTCGACCTGCCCGGCGTGGGCGCTCGCGGTGATGGTGGGCGGCTGGCCGGGCGGGCTGTGCCGCAGCGCGTTGGCCACGATGTTGACCAGCACCCGCTCCAGCAGCCCCGGGTCGGCGGCGGCGGCCGGCAGGTCGGCCGGGATGTCGGTGGTGACCTCGGCCGCCATCGGGCCCAGCTCGTCCAGCGCCCGTGGTACGGCGTCCTCCAGCCCGATCGCGGTGGCGGAGACCCCGAGCGCGCCGGCCTGCAGCCGGCTCATGTCGAGCAGGTTCGCCACCAGCCGGTGCAGCTGGTCCAGGGACTCGTCGGCGGTGGCGAGCAGCTCCTCCCGGTCGTCGGCGTCGAACTCGACGTCGTGGCTGCGCAGGCTGCTCACCGCCGCCTTCGCGGAGGCCAGCGGCGTACGCAGGTCGTGGCTGACCGCGGCGAGCAGTGCGGTGCGCATCCGGTCTGCGGCGGCCAGCGGACGGGCGGTGGCCGCTTCCTCGGCGAGGCGTTCCTGGCGCAGCGCGACGGCGGCCTGCGCGGCGAACGCCTCGACCACCCGCCGGTCGGCGGCTTCGAGCCGGCGGCCGGCGAGCACGACGGTGAGCCGGTCGTCGACCGGTACCGCCGTCTCTCCCGCGCTGGGGCTGCACGCCGGCGCCTCTCCCACACTGGCCACGACCCGCCAGGCGCCCTCCTCGCGAGCCCGGCCGGGTCGCCCCTCGGCGTCCGCGGCCAGTTCCAGGACGCTGACCGCGCGCAGCGCGAAGGTCTCCCGCAGCCGGTCCAGCAGCGCGGGCAGCGGACGTTGCCCGCGCAGCACGCCGCCGGCGACGGTGGCCAGCGTCTGCGCGTCGGCGGACGCGCGCGCCGCCTCTCTGGTCCGTCTCGCCGCCACGTCGACCACCCAGCTCACCGCGACCGCGACGCCGACGAAGACGCCCAGGGCGAGCAGGTTGTCCGCCTCGGCGATGGTCAGCGTGTAGTAGGGCGGGGTGAAGAACCAGTTCAGCAGCAGGGAGGCGCCGAGCGCGGCGACCAGCGCCGGCCACAGCCCGCCGACCAGCGCCACCCCGACGACTCCCGCGAGGAACAGCAGGATGTCGTTGGTCAGGGTGAGATCCGGCAGTGCCCACAACAGCAGCGTGAGCAGCGGCATCCCCAGCCCGGCCAGCGCGAAGCCGAGCAGCCGGCGGCGGCGCGACAGTGCCGCCGGGACCCCGCTCGCGCGCCGGCCCCGACCCGCCTGCGGATGGGTCACCAGGTGCACGTCGATCGTGCCGGAGCGGGCGGTGGTGGTCACCCCGACCCCGCGGGAGAACACCTGGGCGAGGCGTCCCCGCCGGCTCGCGCCGAGCACGAGCTGGGTGGCGTTGACCCCCTTGGCGAAGTCCAACAGTGCTCGCGGCACGTCGGTGCCCAGCACCTGGTGGTACGTCCCGCCGAGGCTCTCCACCAGCACCCGCTGCCGGGCGAGCTGGGCCGGGTCGGCGCCGGCCAGCCCGTCGCTGCGGGCCACGTGTACGGCGAGCAGGTCGGCGCCCTTGCCGCGGGCGGCGATCCGGGCCGCCCGGCGGATCAGGGTGTCACCCTCGGGACCGCCGGTGAGCGCGACGACCACCCGTTCCCGGGCCTCCCAGGTGGCGGAGATGCCCTGCTGGGCCCGGTAGCGGTCGAGCTGCTCGTCGACCTTGTCGGCCAGCCAGAGCAGGGCCAGCTCACGCAGGGCGGTGAGGTTGCCGACCCGGAAGTAGTTGCCCAGCGCGGCGTCGATCTTGTCGGGCCGGTAGATGTTGCCGTGCGCCATCCGGCGGCGCAGCGCCTCCGGGGTCATGTCGACCAGCTCGACCTGCCCGGCGGCGCGGACCACCTGGTCCGGCAGGGTCTCCCGCTGGGTGGTGCCGGTGATCTGGGTGACCACGTCGTTGAGCGACTCCAGGTGCTGGACGTTGACCGTGGTCAGCACGCTGATCCCGGCGTCCAGCAGGTCCTGGACGTCCTGCCAGCGCTTCTCGTGCCGGGAGCCGGGGACGTTGGTGTGCGCCAGCTCGTCGACCACGGCGACGTCGGGTCGGCGCGCGAGGACGGCGTCGAGGTCCATCTCGGTGAATTCGACGCCCCGGTAGGTCAGCGCGCGGCGCGGCACCTGCTCCAGGTCACCGATCATGGCGGCGGTGTGCTTGCGGCCGTGGGTCTCGACGAAGCCGATCACCACGTCGGTGCCGCGTTCCGCACGGCGTTGGGCCTCCTCCAGCATGGCGTAGGTCTTGCCGACGCCGGGGGCGGCCCCCAGGTAGATCCGAAGCTCTCCTCGTGACACGCAGACGATCCTCTCTGGTGAGGGCGCTGGGGAAGTCGGCTTCTTCGGCGCCCGCTCGGTGGCGGACCGACGGGACGGTGTCGGGCAGGGCCGGCACCGCAGCTCGGCCCTGCCCGTGGACCGAGCGTCAGCGGGCGGGGAACCTCTCGTCGAGGGCGAGGTTGAGTTCGAGGACGTTGACGCCGGGTTCGCCCATGAAACCCAGCGAACGGCCGATGGTGTGCTCCTTGATCAGCTTACGGACCGTGGCCGGGTCCGCGCCGCGCTCGCGCGCCACGCGGGCGACCTGGATCTCCGCGTACGCGGGGCTGATGTGCGGGTCGAGGCCGCTGCCGCTGGCGGTGACCGCGTCGGCGGGTACCGCCGGCTCGGCGGGTGCGTCACCCCGGATGGGGGTGATCAGGCCGCCCTCGGCGACGTAGTCGTGGCCCGACTGGGCCGGCTCCACCGGCACCCCCTGATAGCTGCTCATGAAGGGAGTGGCCGGCGCGACCTGGTTGACGCTGACCACCCGGGTGATCCGGCCGGTCAGTCCGTCGGCCCGGAACAGGGCCAGCACCGCGCCGACGCCGTCCGGGGTGCAGTACGGGCGCCGCCCGTCGACGCCGTCGAGTGCGCCGATCGCCTTGCTGCGGGAGCAGACCTGGGTGAGCAGGCTCCGCGTCGAGTCGTCGGGGTTGGGGGCGATGGTGTCGACCACGCTCTCCGGGCCGAGGTTGCTGGCCGCGGTGGCGGTGGGGTCGTAGCCGTCGCCGGCCGCGGACGGCCGGGACTGGAAGTAGCGGCGGACGGGGTTGCCGTCGGCGTCGGTGAAGGACTGGCCGATGAGCGAGCTGCCGACCGTCCGGCCACCGACGGTCACCAGCGAGCCGTCGGCCTTGCCGTCCAGGCCGGGGAGCCGGCCGACGGCGACGAGGGCGAGCGGGTACGCCAGCCCGAGCAGCACCGTGAAGACGAGCACCGCGCGCAGGGCGGCGAGGTGTTGGGCGAGCCAACTGGGAAGGCGCATGTCAGATCCCCGGGATGAACTGGATGAGCAGGTCGATGAGCTTGATGCCGACGAACGGCACGATGATCCCGCCGAGGCCGTAGATCAGCAGGTTGCGGCTGAGCAGCTGTGACGCCGACGCCGGCCGGTACCGCACACCGTGCAGAGCCAACGGGATCAGCGCGATGATCACGAGGGCGTTGAAGACGACCGCGGACAGGATCGCCGACTCGGGGCTGGCCAGCCGCATCACGTTCAGCGTGTCCAGGCTCGGGTAAATGCCGGCGAACATGGCCGGGATGATCGCGAAGTACTTCGCGATGTCGTTGGCGATGCTGAAGGTGGTCAACGCGCCCCGGGTGATCAGCAACTGCTTGCCGATCTCCACGATCTCGATCAGCTTGGTCGGGTCGCTGTCGAGGTCGACCATGTTGCCGGCCTCTTTCGCGGCCGACGTGCCGGTGTTCATGGCGACGCCGACGTCCGCCTGGGCCAGCGCGGGCGCGTCGTTGGTGCCGTCGCCGGTCATCGCGACCAGCCGGCCGCCCTCCTGCTCCTTCTTGATCAGGGCGAGCTTGTCCTCCGGGGTGGCCTCGGCGAGGAAGTCGTCCACCCCGGCCTCGTCCGCGATCGCCTTCGCCGTCCGCGGGTTGTCGCCGGTGATCATCACGGTGCGGATGCCCATCCGGCGCATCTCGTCGAACCGCTCACGCATGCCGGCCTTGACGACGTCCTTGAGGTGGATGACGCCCAGCGCCCGGGCCGGCCCACCGTCGATGTGCTCGGCGACGACCAGCGGGGTGCCGCCGGTGCCGCTGATCGCGTCGACCAGTTCGCCGACCTGCTCGGTCGGGTGGCCGCCGAGCTCGCGTACCCACTTCACCACCGCAGCGGCGGCGCCCTTGCGGATCCGTCGGACGCCGTCCTGACCGCTCAGGTCGACGCCGCTCATCCGGGTCTGCGCGGTGAACGGCACGAAGGTGGCGTGCGGGATGAGGCCCGGCTCACGCTCACGCAGCCCGAATTCGTTCTTCGCGAGGACCACCACCGAGCGGCCCTCGGGCGTCTCGTCGGCCAGGCTGGAGAGCTGCGCGGCGTCGGCGACCGCTACCGCGTCGACGCCCTCGACCGGCAGGAACTCGGCGGCCTGCCGGTTGCCCAGGGTGATCGTGCCGGTCTTGTCCAGCAGCAGGGTGTTGACGTCACCGGCCGCCTCGACGGCCCGGCCGCTCATGGCGAGGACGTTGCGTTGGACGAGACGGTCCATGCCGGCGATGCCGATGGCGGACAGCAGAGCGCCGATGGTGGTCGGGATGAGGCAGACCAGCAGCGAGACCAGGACGATGCCGGTGACGCCGGCGTCGGTGACGGCACCGGAGTCCGGTGCGGCCGCCTGGTAGCCCTTGGAGAAGACGGCGAGGGGCTGGAGGGTGACGACGGCCAGCAGGAAGATGATCGTGAGCGCGGCGAGCAGGATGTTCAGCGCGATCTCGTTCGGGGTCTTCTGCCTGTCGGCGCCCTCCACCAGCGCGATCATCCGGTCGATGAAGCTCTCCCCCGGCTTCTGGGTGATCCGGACCACGATCCGGTCGGAGAGCACCCGGGTGCCACCGGTGACGGCGCTGCGGTCACCGCCGGACTCCCGGATCACCGGGGCGGACTCGCCGGTGATCGCCGACTCGTCGACGCTGGCGATGCCCTCGACCACGTCCCCGTCGCCCGGGATGATCTGGCCGGCCTCGACCAGGACGATGTCGCCCTGCTTCAGGTGCGGCGCGGGGACGGCCTCGTCGCGGTAGGCGTTCGCCGCCGCGCCGGGCGTCCAGCCGACGAGCCGGGTGGCGACGGTGTCCTGCTTCGCCCGCCGCAGGGTGTCGGCCTGGGCCTTGCCGCGTCCCTCGGCGACCGCCTCGGCGAGGTTGGCGAAGAGCACGGTCAGCCACAGCCAGACCGCGATCGCGATCGCGAACACCGACGGGTCGGCGACGGCGAGCACGGTGGTGAAGAGCGCGCCGATCTCGACGATCAGCATGACCGGGTTGCGCCAGAGCGTACGGGGGTCGAGCTTGCGCAGCGCGTCCGGCAGCGAGCGGATCAGTTGTTTCGGGTCGAGCAGACCGCCGCCGACCCGGTCGCCCTGGGTGGCCGGTGTGCCGGCGGTGCCCGCGTCGGCGGTGCCGTGCGGTGCCGGCGTGGACATGGTCATGTCCTTCTCTCTCATGGTGGTCACAGCCCTTCGGCCAGCGGGCCGAGCGCGAGGGCGGGCAGGAAGGTGAGGGCGACGAGGATCACCGTGACGCCGACGACCATGCCGATGAAGAGCGGCTTGTGGGTCGGCAGGGTGCCCTCGGAGGCGGGGGTGGGTTGTTGGCGGGCCAGCGAGCCGGCCAGCGCGAGCACGAAGATGATCGGCAGGAACCGCCCGAGCAGCATGCACAGCCCCAGCGCGGTGTTCCACCAGGGCGTGTTCACGGTGATGCCGGCGAACGCCGAGCCGTTGTTGTTGCTCGCCGAGGTGAACGCGTAGAGCACCTCCGACAGGCCGTGCGGGCCGACGTTCAACGCGGTGGAGTTGTTGCCGGTGACGAACGCCGCAGCCGCGCCGATCAGCACCAGCGTCGGCGTGACCAGGAAGTACATCGAGGCGAACTTGATCTCGCGCGAGCCGATCTTCTTGCCCAGGTACTCCGGGGTCCGGCCGACCATCAGGCCGGCGACGAACACGGTGATCACCGCGAGGATCAGCAGGCCGTAGAGGCCGGAACCGGTACCGCCGGGCGCGACCTCGCCGAGCATCATGTTGACCATGGTCATCATCCCGCCGAGCGTCGTGAACGAGTCGTGGAACGAGTTGACCGCGCCGGTCGAGGTGAGCGTGGTGGCCGCGGCGAAGGTGGCGGAGTTCGACACGTCGAACCGCACCTCCTTGCCCTCCAAGGCCGCGCCGACCGCCTGCGGGACCGTGCCGTGGCCGGCCAACTCGAACACGTTGGTCAAGGAGATGCCGGCCAGCGCGAGGAGGGCCATCACCGCGGCGATCGCGTACCCCTGCCGGGTCTGCCCGACCATCCGGCCGAAGACCCGGGGCAGGCTGAACGGGATCACCAGGATCAGGAAGATCTCCAGCCAGTTCGTCCACGCGGTCGGGTTCTCGAACGGGTGGGCGCTGTTGGCGTTGTAGAAGCCGCCACCGTTGGTGCCCAGTTCCTTGATGACCTCCTGGCTGGCCGTCGGCCCGCCCGTGACGTGCTGCGTGCCGCCGGTCAGCGTGGTCACGTCGGTGCCACCGGACAGGTTCTGCACCACGCCGCCGATCATCAGCGCCAGCGCGCCGAGCACCGCGATCGGCAGCAGGACCCGGAGCACGATCCGGGTCAGGTCGACCCAGAAGTTGCCCAGGTCGCCGGTGCGGCTGCGGGCGAAGCCGCGCACCAGCGCCACCGCCACGGCGATGCCGACGGCGGCGGAGACGAAGTTCTGCACCGCCAGGCCGGCCATCTGCACCAGGTGACCCATGGTCGACTCACCCGAGTACCACTGCCAGTTCGTGTTCGTCACGAACGACACGGCCGTGTTCCACGCACCGTGCGGCACCACCGGATCGAAACCCAGCGAGAGCCAGAGGTGGTTCTGCAGGCGCTGGAACGCGTACAGGAACAGGATCGACACCGCGGAGAACGCCAGCACGCTACGGGCGTACACGCCCCAGGACTGCTCGGCCGCCGGGTTGACCCCGACCAGGCGGTAGATCCCCCGCTCGAACCGGGACTGCCGCTGCCCGGAAATCGCCCGGAGCAGGTAGTCACCGAACGGCTTGTGGACCGCGACCAGGGCGGCCACCAAGGACAGGAGGAAGACGACGCCTGCTGTTGTCATGGTCATCAGAACCGCTCCGGGAACAGCAGGGCAACCACCAGGAACACGGCCAGGCCGATCGCCAGCACCAAGCCCACGGCATTGACAGCAGTCACAGCTTCTCCACCGCCCGCACCATCAGGGCGAGCGCTGCGAACAGCGCCACCGTCAACACCACGAACACCACGTCAGACACGGCTGACTCCCCTTACCGGCAAATGAGTTCGTCACGACCGCCGTGCGGTCGCGCCGGGCAATCGAAACGCCGCTGGCGCTCGCTGGACAGGGTCGTTAACGCAACCATGACGCCGGCCGGTGGTTTCTTGACGCCCTTTTGACACCCGGCTCTGATCAGGTGAAACGGGTCACTGCGTGGGTCGGCAGCCCCGGTGGCACCGGTTCGGGCTTCTTCCCCAAGCCGACTCCGGCGGCGGCGGTCACCGCCGCGGTGCTCCCGGCCGGACCGGGTGCCGCCAGCCGGTCGGCGGCGCCCCGCCGTGGATCCCGCTCATCAGGGCGACCGCCACCAGCACGACCATCGCCACCGCCGCCGCGACGGCCGCGACCGTCCGCCGCCTCATCGCCAGACCCTGCACCCGGCGGAAACTTCCCCGCCGCCGTGTCCGGACAATGACCGGTCACCCCTGCAAGAAACGCACAGCACGGTCTTCCGCCTTGTCGAGGCCATGCGGGCCGGGCATACTCACATTGCCAGCAATCGATGCCTGTCGTGGTCTCGCAGGCCCTCGCCCTGGCCCAGGGAGCATGCGATGTCCGAATCCCACCGCGATCAGCGCCCATGGCGCCCCACCTCGGCGGCCCTGCTGGCACTCCTGCTGGTCGGCACGGCGGTCGCCGCCGTCCCGGCCGGACCCGCCTCGGCACTGGAGAACGGGCTCGAACGCACCCCGGTGATGGGGTGGAACAGCTGGAACCGGTACGCCTGCGGCATCGACGAGGATCTCATCCATCGGCAGGCCGACGCGATGGTCAGCACCGGCATGCGCGACGCCGGTTACCGGTACGTCAACCTGGACGACTGCTGGCAGACAAGCCGGGACGCCACCGGCACCATCGTCGCCGACCCGGTCCGCTTCCCGAGCGGCATGCGGGCACTCGGCGACTACCTGCATGCGCGGGGGCTGAAGTTCGGGATCTACTCCGACCGGGGCACGCAGACCTGCGCCGGACGGCCCGGTTCGCAGGGGCACGAGGCGCAGGACGCCCGGACGTACGCGTCGTGGGGCGTCGATCTGCTCAAGTACGACAACTGCAACGCGACCCTCGACCAGAAGAGCCAGTACGAGACGATGCGCGACGCGCTCGCCGCGTCCGGGCGGCAGATCGTCTTCTCCGTCTGCGCCTGGGCCTTCAAGCCCTGGGGACCCAGGACCGGTAACCAGGCGCGCAGCACCGGCGACATCGTCGACGACTACACCCGCAACGCCGCCACCGGTGGCATGCCGGTCGACGAGATCATCGACAGCAACAACGATCACGCCATGTACGCGCACCCCGGATTCTTCAACGACCCGGACATGCTGCAGGTCGGCAACTACGGCACCGGCAGCGTCGGCGGCCATGGCATGACCGACACGGAATACCAGACGCACTTCAGCATGTGGGCGCTGATGGCCGCGCCACTCATCGCGGGCAACGACCTGACCACCATGAGCGCCACGACGAGGGCCATCCTCACCAACCCTGAGGTCATCGCGGTCGACCAGGACCCGCTCGGTGTGCAGGGGCGGCGGATCCGCGACCTCGGCGAACAGGAGGTCTGGTCCAAGAAGGTCCAGGGCTCCGGCGTACGCGTGGTGGCCCTCTGGAACCGGGCCGGTGCCGCGGCGTCGATCCACGTGGACTGGCGTGACGTCGGGCTGGGCTCGGGCTCCGCGACCGTCCGTGACCTGGTCGCCAGGGCCGATCGGGGCTCCTTCAGCGATGGCTACACCACCACTGTCCCCGCCCACGGCGTCGCCCTGCTGCGGGTGGCGGGCAGCGAGACGCCGGACGTGATCCGCATCGTCAAGACCGATACCCGGACGGTCACCGACCTCCAGGTGCGGACGGAGTTCCTGATCAACGACGACTGGCACGACGACTACGAGAACATCGGCACCCTCGACCACGCGATCACGCTGAACCTCAACGGGAACGGCGCGACCTGGAACGGCACGGCCTGGGTCGGTGACCTGCTGACCACCGCCGGCAGCTCGGCCGGTCCAGCCGTGGTGACCATCAACAAGACCGACCCCCGGTTCATCTACGGCGTCCGGGTCCACGTCACCTTCAAGATCAACGGCCAACCGCACTACGACTTCGAGGACCTCAGCCCCCTCGCGGGTACCACGAACCTGCAACTCGACGCGGTCGGCGGCAACTGGGACGGCACCCGCTGGACGGGCAACTTCCTGCGCATCTCATGAGCCGGTCCGCGTCGCGCAGGCAGCGGTGACCCGCCCGCGGCCTGACCGGCACGAGAGCCCACACCTGCTTCGGTCGGGAGGATGGCTTCTCGACCATCGGTGGCGGGACCTCCGGACGGCCCGGCCACCCGCCGCCCGTCGCGGTCACCAGGACCGCGACACGGACGGCCGACAGAGGCGTGGGACATGGCGCAGATCGGCCGGGTGGCAGCCCAACCCGCGCGACGGCCGGCCCGACCGCCCAGCCGCAAGCATGCAACCAGCCAGACGGGGAAACGTCCCGGCATGGCGACCTACACCGACCCCGAACTGCGGGAGAAACTGAAGGCGCAGATCCGCGACTCCGACAAGGGTGGGCGGAAGGGGCAGTGGTCGGCCCGGAAGTCGCAGCTGCTCACCCAGGAGTACAAACGGCACGGCGGCGGATTCGAGGGTCCCAAGGACCAGCGGCAGCGCTCCCTGCAGCGATGGGGTGAGCAGGAGTGGCAGACCGAGGACGGTGCCACCAGGGCCCGGCAGAACGGTGAGACCCGCCGCTACCTGCCACGACGGGCGTGGCAGCAATTGTCCGAACCGGAGCGCCAGGCCACCGAGCGCAGGAAGCGAGGCGCATCGAGGACCGGACAGCAGTACGTCGCCAACACCGGTCCGGCGAAACGCGCTCGCAAGGACGTCACGTCCCGGCACCGACTGTCGGAGCTGACAGTCGCCGAGGCAGGCAAGCTCGTGCGCGGCCTCGAGACCCGGGACCTGCGCGCCGCACTACGCGACGAGCGGCGCGGCAAGGCCCGCAGCACCCTCATCCGACGCATGGAATCGGAACTGCGACAGCGCTGAGGTCGCGCAGAGCAGAAGACCAGCAGTTGCCGGGACTTCGTCTCGGCTGTCCGATCCGCCGTCACGGCGTCGCGAACGCGAGCGACGAGCAGGGCCGGTTCGCCACCCGGAGCGGTCCTGAGCAGGTCGACCAGTCGCTCCTCACCGAAGAGTCCCTGTTCACCGCGCGTTTCGGTGACACCGTCGGTGCAGAGAAAGAGGGCGTTGCCGGCGTGGAGTGCGATGCGGCGCTCCCCGACCCGGATGTCGGAGAAGGCACCGAGGAGAACGCCCGGCATGGCGAGCGTCTCGACGCTGCCGTCCGCGCGCAGCTCAGGGCCATTGATGTCGCCGTCACACGGGGCGTGAGCCGGCACTCCTGCGGGTACCATGGCGCCGATCTTTGCTCGCTGACGAGGAAGTGCGGTGAGGTGGCGTGGTGCCCGGCACCGACGACGTGGCGGACGAGCGGCCGGCCGAGGGCACCCTCGACCCCCTCAGCGAAGCTGCGCTGCGCACCCTGATATCCGCCGCGGCGGTCGGGTTCGCGGTCCTCGACCGCGACTTGCGGTACCTGGCGTGCAACGAACAGCTCGCCCGGGTGAACGGGCTCAGCGTGCAGGACCACCTGGGCCGGTCGCTCCACGAGGTGGTGCCGCACCTCGCTGAGGGCGCGGCCGCCATGCTGCGCCATGTGCTCACCACGGGCCTGCCCATCCGGGAGTTCGAACTGTCCGGAACCGTCGCGGACAGCGGCGACGTGGTACGGCACTGGTTGGAGAGCGCCTACCCGGTCTTCGGTGACGACGGCCGACCGGTGGCGGTCGCCGTCATGGTGTGGGAGGTCACCGCACGGGTCGAAGCCGAGCAGGCCCGCGGGCGGATGCTCGCCCTGCTCGAACTGTTGGTGCTGCGGGCGCCGATCGGCATCGCCTTCGTCGATCAGGATCTGCGCTTTCTGCGGATCAACCAGACCCTGGCCGAAGCGAACGGCCTGCCGATCGCCGATCACCTCGGCCGCACGGTCGCAGAGGTGCTGCCGGAGGTGGCGCCGGACGTGGTACCGCTGCTGCGCAAGGTCCTCACCACCGGGGCACCGCTGGTCGACCTGGACGTTGAGACCGGGCCGGTACCGGGACAGCCCGGCCGGCGGCGCCACTGGCGGGTCTCCTACTACCCGATACGTGACCTCGATGAGGGACCGGCACAGGGCGTCGGACTCATCGTGGTGGACCAGACGGACCGCCACGAGGGCCGCCTCGAACGCGAGCAGCTCCGCGCCGCAGAGCGCGCCGCGCGATTGCGCGCGGAGCAGGCGGCGAGCCGCCAGGCGCTACTCCAGCGCCTTACCGCCGCGTTGGCGCCGGCCGTCACGGCGACCGACGTGGCCCAGGTGACCATCTCCACGATCGGCCCTTCACTCAGCGCGGACGCGGTGACCCTGGTACGCCACGACGCCGAGGCCGGCATGATGCGGGTTCTCGCACAGCAGGGCCTGTCCCCGCAGACCGCTCAGCGCTTCGCGGCGTACCGCGTCGAGGACTCCCCCGTCATCGCGCTGGTGG
This sequence comes from Micromonospora sp. CCTCC AA 2012012, assembly GCF_040499845.1. Classification (NCBI taxonomy): domain Bacteria; kingdom Bacillati; phylum Actinomycetota; class Actinomycetes; order Micromonosporales; family Micromonosporaceae; genus Micromonospora; species Micromonospora mangrovi. The sequence continues at coordinate 1,138,846 of NZ_CP159342.1, read as the reverse complement.
CCGGCAGCGGCGAGCCGGTGGTGATCACCTCCCGAGCGGACCGCGATCAGCAGTTTCCGCACCTGGCCCACCTGCCGCTGGAGCACCAGGCGTGGGTGAACCTCCCACTGATCGCCGAGGGACGGCTGGTCGGCGTCGTCGCATTCGGCTGGCGCCAGCCGCGAGAATTCGACACCGATAAGCTGGAGCTGCTCAAGGCCCTCGCCGCGCAGTGCGCCGTCGCCCTCGACCGCGCTCGCCTCTACGCCGACCAACAGCGACTCTACGCCGAGCAGCGCCGCCTCTACGCCGAGCAGGCACACGTAGCGCGACGCCTTCAGGACAGCCTGCTACCAGACGCGCTACCAGAGGTCGCCCACCTCGAGTCCACCGCCCGCTACTTCAGCGCTGACGCCGGCATCGACGTGGGCGGCGACTTCTACGATCTCTTCGCGCTCGACGACCGACGATGGGCGGCGGTCATCGGCGACGTCGCCGGACGAGGCGTCGAGGCGGCCGGCACCACCGCCCTGGCTCGTCACACCCTGCGTGCCCTCGGCCCGTACGCCACTGCCGCCGCGTCGCTACAGCGGCTCAACACGCTGCTGTGCACCCCGACGCCGGCGGCCCGGCTGCTCACCGCCGCGTACGCCCACCTCACGCCCGACACCGCCGGCGGCTGGACGCTCACCCTCGCCCGGGCCGGCCACCCTGCGCCACTGCTCCTGCACCCCGACGGCCACCACGAGTTCCTGCAACCACGCGGCGTGCTGCTCGGCGCGACCGCCGATCCACCCCTGACCGAGGTGACGTACCCCTTACGCCCCGGGGACACCCTCGTGTTCTATACCGACGGCGTCACCGAGGCGCAGGGCGACGACGGGTTGTTCGGCGAGGAACGCCTGGCGGAGGCGGCGACGACGGCCGCCGGGCAACCCGCCGACGCCGTAGCCGAGGCGATCCTGGCCGCCGTATCGGCGTACAACATCTACAGCGTCAGCGACGACCGAGCGCTGCTCGTCCTTCATGTACCCGGCTCTTCCACCGGCACGTGAGCCGCTCCGCCTGTCGAGCCCTGGCCGGCACTGTTGGAGCGGCTCGGGGTCGCCGAGGTGCCGGTGTCACATGCCATCGACCGGGCTCGCTCTCGCGGCCTACCGCACTTCACCATCCGCGCCATCGCTGAGAAGCTTCCCCTTCCGCCCGTTCGGGCTGGTCGGCCCCGGTCGTCACGGGACCGGGGAGAGTGAAGCGGATCGCGCTCGACGGCGGCCACGGGTCGTCCCGCTCACTCAGGTAGACGATCTGACCCTCGCGCACGCTCTGCAGTAGTTCGGCCCAGCACCCGAGGGGCCGCTCAGGGCCGACCAAGTCTGCTCTGCCGTGACTGGGTCGACCGCCAAGCAGCTCAGCCCCCGCCGGGCTCCCCCCGGTGGTCGGCTCGCGACAGGTAATCACCCTGGAAGCTCAATTGTCAGTCAGGGCACAGTCATCTGGAATGACGGTTACCTCTCTCGGCTATCGACGGTGCGGAAAATCCGGACGGACCTGTGTGGAATTTCTGCGCCAGCGGCCCCAGCCGTGGGATTTCCGTCGCCCTGGCAGAACCCGATACTCGCTACGGAGACCGACCAGCGTCGATCTGTAGTCAGACGAGAGGAGTATGGGTGATGGTGCTAGTGCGGCTTGCGGGGCGAGCGGCCCGTCGGGGACCGCGCGGAGTTCTGGCGAGTCTGCTGATGGGTGCTCTGCTGGGTGGTTCGGCTGTTGTCGGGTCGGCTACCCCGGCAGCAGCCGAAACGACCCAGTGCGCGCCGGAGCAGAACGTCGGCGGCGTCGCCGACCCTGTCTACGGGTGGACGAGCTTCACCCTGGCGACGTGGTGTGACAACGTGCGGACGAACACGACCCTGAACACGCAGGCCTCCCGCGTGTACCGGAACACCAGCAGCGCCGAGGTGAAGTACACGGCGTCATTCGAGATGGAGCGCAAGGTCGAGGTCACGGGTGGCTTCGACGCCGGCATCATCTCGGCCAGTCTCGGCGGTGGACTTTCCGGTAAGGACACCCAGTCAACGGAGTTGACCCTCAAGCCGGGTGGTGAGGCGACCGTCAACGTGTTCGAGAAGGGCACCTACTACGACGGCCACCAGTACCGTTTTCCGACAGGCGACCGATACTGCTGGAACCACCCGCTGTCGTACTGCACTCGCAGCAACTTCACTGTCAAGCGGTTCGAGTTTCTTGAGATCAACGTGGCGAAGTTCGAACCGAAGCTGGCGATCCAGTTCGGGCTGGGGGGAGCCTGTGTGCAGGACTGCGAAGACCCCCACTACGCCGAACTGGTCCCCCTCACCATGAACGTCAACCTCGCCAGCGGCACCTACTTCACGGGGAATCCGTGGGGCCAGCGGGAGGACGGCAGTCTGCAAGTCGACTCCCCCAGCAAGCTGCAACGTCACGCCATCGTCACCACGGGGACGATCCGCGACACCGAGTTCACCGTCTCCTACAACGACGCCGGCACGCCGGTGCAGGTCCGGTACCGCTATGTCGTCCATGACGGCGTGCACGCCCGGAAGACGGACTGGATCACCACCTTGAGTGTTATCGGCTTCTGACCTGTCGAGGGCATGCTTCGCCGTTCACCTGATCGCCTCCGGCGCACGGTGGGCCTTCCACCCCGCAAGGTCCACCTGGCGCCGGCCGGCGCGGGTCAGCAGCGCCAGCAGAGCCCGCACCTGCGGATCATCCTGGCGACCGTCGGGACAGGCGGCGAAGTACCGGTACGAGGTCACGCCGGTCAGCGGGACCAGGACCGTACGGGGCCGCAGCAGACCGGTGAGGATCGGCTCCGCCAAACCGACGCCCACGCCGGCGTCGATCATGGTCATGTACTCCATGGAATCGCTGGTGACGATGCGCTTCGGTACCACCCTGGCCGATTCGAGCTGGACGTCCAGGAATCTCCGCGTGCCTGCGCTCGGACCCATGATCCACGCCTGACCCGCCGTCTGACGCACGTCAACCGAGCCACCACCGGCCAGGTCGCTGCCGGCACCGACCGCGAGCAGGTACGTGGCGGAGAACAACTCTCGGCAGACAAGCCCGCCGCTGTCGGCCCGGTCCCTGGCCCAGTCCGCCGCCACCGCCACGTCCGCCGCGCCGTCACGGACCGCCATCAGCGCATCGTCCCGACTGGCTGCCACGTCCACCTGCCAACCGGGACCACCAACCCGCAGATCACTGGCCACCGCGTCGAGGAGCAGACCGGCGACCACCGTCCACGGCGCGGCCACCCGGAGCGGACGCCGCTTGTCACCCTCGGCCCTGCGAGCCCGGTCCACCAGTTCGTCCAGCTCCGCTAGGACGGCGGACGAACCGTCCACCAGGACCACCCCCGCAGGAGTCAGCGTCGCCCCGGACTGCGGCGAGGTGCGCACCAGAGGCACACCCACCGAGCGCTCCAACTCATCGAGCTGATACCGCAGACCGGAAATCGACATCCGCATCCGTCGGGCCGCCGCAGCCAGCGATCCCGATTGGCCGACCGCCTGCAGGGCCCGCAGGCGCCTGCTGTCAATGCCGGAGCCACCGTTGATCGGCATCCTCTGCGCACCCGCCCCTCGAAAAGCAATACATATACGTCTATGCTGCCCGACCGAGCTGGCCAGCGCGAGAATCCGCGGGGAACGTTCGTCGGCCCTAGCCCCCGACCTGGTCGCACGGGCAGGGGTGGCAGCAGCACTGGTCAGCACGCTCAACGCCGGCACCGAAGCTGAAGGACTTCTCGTAACTCGGTGAAGTCGCTGCCCGGCACCGGCGCTGGTGTCACCCCGCGAGGATGATGTTGTGGAGGTGGGCGATGCCGGAAGCAGTGTCGGTCACTGTGTGCGCGGCGCGGCGGTAGTCGCACAGGATCTTGAAGCACTTTCATGCGGGCACGTACGTGGAGTTGCCCCGCGCCGACGTCGCGACGCGGATGCGCGTGGTCCTGGACCAGCTCGGGAACGGCGATGAGCATCGGGCCGGCGCTCCTGAGCGTGATGATGAGACGCGAGCATCACCGGCCCGGGCTCCTCGACAGGCTTTCAAGTCTCCGGAGGAATTTCCGTATTAGCCCCGACCGTTCACGGCTGGTGCCGAGTGTTCCGGTCCCTGGTGCACGACCGCCGATGTTCGATACGACTGATCGTGGGCATGGTGATGGCCATCCGTTAGCGGCGCATCGTTCGCTCGCGGTCGCCTGCCCGGCGCGGGCAAAGGTGATCAGGCCGACGTACGCCGCTCGAAGGCGGACCATGAGGCCCATCCCGCCCGGTGCCCAGCGCCTGCGTCGAGAAGCGCCTCAGAGGTGTGCTGGCTGTCGCAGCGGGTAACGAGGCAACCATCTGGTATCCCGGCTCCGGAAAGGTCAGGACATGACCCTCGCTGCCGACGCGATCGAACTGCCGTCCGGACAGACGATGCCCGCGCTCGGCCAGGGGACCTGGTACCTGGGCGAGCGCCCCGCGAGGCGGCGAGACGAGATAGCCGCCCTGCGCACCGGACTCGACCTGGGCATGACCCTGATCGACACGGCGGAGATGTATGGTGACGGCGCCTCCGAGGAACTCGTCGGGGAGGCGATCAGCGGACGCCGCGCCGACGTCTTTCTGGTCGACAAGGTGCTGCCGTCCAACGCCAGCCGTCAAGGAACCGTGCAGGCGTGCCGCCGCAGCCTGCAACGACTCGGCGTCGACCACATCGACCTCTACCTCTTGCACTGGCGCGGCGGGCATCCGCTCACGGAGACGATCGAGGCGTTCGCCGAACTCGTCGAGGCCGGTGACATCGGGCAGTGGGGCGTGAGCAACTTCGGTCCTTCTGACATGACGGACCTGATCGAGGCCGGCGGGAACTCCTGCGCGACCAATCAGATCCTGTACAACCTCACCCGCCGGGGTCCCGAGTTCGACCTGCTGCCGTGGCTACGCGAGCACCAGATCCCGGTGATGGCGTACTCCCCGATCGAGCAGGGCCGCCTGCTCGGCCATCCCCAGGTCGCGGAGATCGCCGCCCGGCACGACGCCACGCCCGCTCAGGTCGCACTCGGCTGGCTGCTACGACAGGAGGCGGTCGCAGCCATCCCTCGGTCATCCAACCCCGAGCACACGCGGGAGAACGCGGAAGCGCGCGAGCTGCAGCTGAGCGAGGAGGACATGGCGGCACTCGACACGGCGTTCCCGCCGCCGGCCGGCCCGCAGCCGCTGGAGATGTTGTAAACCCCTAGTCGGATCGCGGCGGAGCGCGGTGCCGGATCCGGCGGGTCAGCCGAAAGTGGTACAAGCCGGCGCTGGTGACGGCGTAGAAGACGGGCGGGCGGAGAAAGATGACGAGGCCGACCAGCGGCGTCACCAGGTAGCCGCCAGCCCCGCGAGGACGTACAGGACGACCCCGGCGACGGCCCGGATTCGCTCGACACGGAAGAACTCGTGCTTCGCCTGTCCCTTCAGCAGGTCGGGGCGCCGGGCCAGGTAGTGAGTCTCGGACCTCCAGCTTGCCGATCCGCACACCGAAGACCGTTCGCAGAATGCGACGCGAAAAATGGCATGACGCGTCGTGCTTTTATTCTCGCTAGACGGACCGCTCGTGACCGTGGACTCATGCGGGCGAGAGCATCTCCTGAAGGATGCGCTTCAGCTCGGTGCGGTCCTGGGGGTTGACCCTCGCCAACCTGCGGTCGTACTCCGCTGCGAGGGCTGCAAGTGCACGATCCCGGGCCGCCGTGCCCTCAGCGGTCAGTACGAGCCGGTGACGCCGCAGGTCCGCCTCGTCGATCTCGCGGCGGATGAAGCCCTTGGCGACGAGGTTTCGGACGTAGACCGTCACGCTCGCCTTGGGCAGCAGCAGTGCCGTCGCGATCTCGGCCGGGTACGGCGATGTCTCCGCCTCGGCCAGGACGAAGAACTCCTTCGTCTCCAACCCGAGCTCGGCCAGCTCCTTTGTGCAGGCATCCATCACGACTGCCAGCAGCCGCTGGTTCAGCGTCCACAGCTGCGCCCCGTCGACCGACATGCGGCCCCTCCATCCAGGTGGTACAGTTTCGTATTAGTTTCATATCGTACAAGTTGTAGCCTTGTACTGGACTTTCCTGGAACAACAATCTCACGGAGGAAGCCGAGCATGATTCAGCACCTCACGATCCCGCGCGGTCCCATCAACCTCGCCGCAAACCTCCACCTGCCCGACAACGCCGACAGCAGCGCACCGCTGCGCGCCGTGGTGCTCTCCACCCCGGGCAGCAGCGTGAAGGAGCAGATCGGCGCCAACTACGCCTCCCGTCTCGCCGCCCGCGGCATCGCCGCGCTCGTCCTCGACCCCGCCCATCAGGGCCAGAGCGAGGGCGAGCCCCGCGACCTCGAAGACCCCTACCGCCGAGGTGAGGACATCTCCCACGCCATCGACATGCTCACCACGACCCCCGGCATCGACCCGCAGCGCATCGGCGTCCTCGGCATCTGCGCCGGTGGGGGCTACGCCGTGCACACCGCCCGCACGGATCACCGCATCAAGGCGGTCGGCACGGTCGTCCCCGTCAACATCGGCGCCGCGTTCCGCAGCTTCTCCCCCGACGGTCCGGCCACCGCACTCGACGCCCTCGCGGAGGCACGGACCGAAGAGGCCCGCTCCGGCGAGATGACCCGCGTGAACTGGCTGCCCGACACCCTTGAGGACGCCGCGGCAGCGGGCCTGACCGACATCGACACCACTCAGGCCGTCACCTACTACCGCACCGAGCGCGGCGGTAACGCACACTCCACGAACCGGCGCCTCCTGCGCAGCGACTCCCTCCTGCTGGGCTATGACGCCTTCCACTTGGCCGATCAGCTCATGACCCAGCCACTGCAGGTCATCGTCGCCGGACGCATCGGCAACACCGGCTCCTACGACACCGGCATGCAGCTGTGGAAACTGGCCCCCAACCCGGTCGACCTCATGATGATCGACGGCGCCGGCCACTACGAGATGTACGACGAGCCCGCACACGTCGACGCCGCCATCGAAAGACTCACCACCTTCTACGTCAACAACCTGTAAGGCATCCAACCCGGCGAACCTGTGCCGTCACAGCACTGGCGGAAGGACCGATATCCGCTCTTGGAGATGGGCTGGAACAGCAGCGCGAAAAGGTCTTCGACCACGGTCGGGGTGGCCGACCGCTGTTCGGTGGTCATCGGCGGGGTTCCCAGCGAAAGAGTCGGGTGGCGAGGGCGAGGGCGAGGGCGACGGCGACGGCGACGGCGACCCAGCCGAGCGTCGGCGCGAGCAGGAGCAGGGAGCCGGTCACGGCGACCCGCCGTTCCAGGCGTTCATGGTCAGTTCGGTCGCGGCACCGCCGGGCAGCAGCCGCTTGAACCAGGTGAGATCCTCGGTGCCGGCGATGCCCACCCAGGTGGCCACGGCGATCACGCCGAGCGTCACGGGCAGGGTGGTGACCTGGGCGTGCTCGGGTGAGTTCGTCAGTCCGGCGGTGGCCAGGGCCAGACCGATCATCATGGCCAGCGTCGTGAGGGTCGCCACCACGAGCAGGGCAACCTCGGCCGGCTTGCCGGCGACGACGGCCAAGGCGGTCAGGATCGCCGTCACCTGCACCACGGCGAGGACGACGACAGGCAGCAGCAGGCCGGCGAGGATAACCGGGTCCCCTTCGGCAGTGGAGCGCAACCGCTTGAGGAAGAGGTTCTGCCGTCGGGAGGCCAGGGTGGTGACGGCGGTGGCGTACAGCCCGAACGCGGCGACGGTGAACATCATGACCGCTGCGATGTAGCCGAGGCTGCCGATGGCGGCGAAGGTCTCGTGCTGACCGACGAAGAACGCGCACACCGCGAGCGGCATGATGAGGCTGGTGACCAGCACCAGCCGGTTACGGATGATCTGGATCAGCTCGCTTGCGGCGATGGACAACACGATGTGCTCCTGTCGGGGTGGCGGGTCAGGTGCTGATGGCGCGGAAGATGTCGTCGAGGCGGGTCGGGCCGGCCTCCAGCCCCTGCAGCTCGACGGCGTGGTCCTGGGCCCACCGGAGCAGGAGGTACAGGTCCTTCTGCAGTCCTAAGGTCTCGACCACCACCTTTCCGTCGGCGTTGACCGCAGCCTGCAGCGGCAGCGCCGGCGCTCCGGCCGGGAGGGAGAAGCGGATGACAGCCGGCAGGGTGCGGGTCAGTTCGGCCACGGTGCCCTCGCGGTGCAGGGTGCCCGGGTGCATCAGTCCGATGCGGTCCGCGCGCTGCTGTGCCCGCGATGGCCTACGCACAGCACGGCGACACGGACCAACAAGCAAGCAAGGCCGCCTACTGCGCCACCCGGCTCGACCGCAACCGCGCCGACCTGGACACCGGCACCGACCCCGCCATCGTGAGCCGGTGGATCGCCGAAGTCCAAGCAGGACAGGTCGCCGCCGAAGCCACCCTGCGACGATGGCCCCCCGGTCTGGTTCCTGCGTCTGCGGCTGGACCGTCGGTGTACGACGTACCGCTGCTGCTCGGCGACGAGCCAGACCCGTTATGGGACGCCGCCACCGGAGCGTGACGTAGCGGTGGCTCATCGTCGGACGGCGGGTCGGCCGATCGGATGTTGCCCCAGGCAACCGGCGTCGATGTCAGCACTGCTGGTGGAGGGCTTCTGTGAAAAGGCTGTGAGAGCGTCGGTCGTATTGCGCTCAGTACGGGGCAGCGCGACACCAAAGCTGGGAGACCTCACACCCATGACAACCCCCTACGACCCTGCCCAGAACCAGCCCGGCCAGCAGCCGATGCCGCCGACCGCCCAGTTCCCGCAGGTCCCCGCCGGCCAGTTCCCGCCGCCGCCCGGCCAGTACCCACCGCCGCCTCCCGGCCAGTACCCACCGCCGCCTCCCGGACAGTTCCCGCCGCCTCCCGCCGCCAAGAAGCGTCCCTCATGGCTGCTTCCGACCCTCATCGGCTTCGGCGTGTTCGTGGTGCTGTGCTGCGGCGGCTCGATGGTGATCGGCCTGGCCAGCGACGACAAAAAGACCGACGGCGTCTCCGCCGGCAAGGAGATCCCCGCCGTGAGCCCCGACACCTCGGCCCCGCGTGTGGCGGCCCCGGCCCCGACGACGAGCTCCGCAGCGCCCGCGCCGGCGACGACCACCGCCGCGCCGGCGCCGGCAAAGCCGAAGACCTTCGGCATCGGCGACAAGGTGCGCGGCGGCGACTTCGAGTTCACCGTCAACAGTGTGAAGTGCGGGATCTCCCAGGTTGGCAGCAGTTACTTCAACCACAAGGCGCAGGGCACCTTCTGCCGGCTCAGCGTGACCGCCAAGAACGTCACCAAGAGCGCGAAGCTGTTCCACGCCGACGGCACCATCACCGCACAGGACGCCTCCGGCCGGGAGTACGACGTCGACGGAGAGGCCGCCATCTACGGCAACGATGACGCCAAGGGCTTCCTCGACGAGATCAACCCGGGCAACTCGGTGAAGGCGAACGTCTACTTCGACGTGCCCAAGGGCACCAAGCTGAAGACCATCACCTTCGACGCCGGCCTGTTCACCTTCGCCGAGGACGCCGTCGTCACCCTCTGACCGGCCGCCCGGCACAGAAGCGTGACCTGGCAAAGACAGCCGACAGCCCCGGAGATCCTCCGGGGCTGTCGCTGATAGCCAGAGCCAAGGGCGACCCGAGCAGTCGGCGTCGCCGAGTACCTTCCCCTCGTGGCGCCCTCACTGAGGGCTGCAGTAAGGAACTTTCCCATGATCCACCAGAACCTCCGACGAGCCCTCAGCATCACGGCTACGGCCGTCGCCCTGCTCGTAGGCGCGGGCTGCGGCGGCGGGCAGCAGCACCAAGCGGTCGCGGCCACCAGCTCGCCTTCGATCGCCGCCACCTCGGCCAGCCCCACGCCGTCCCTGACGCCGTCGCCCACCCCTTCCGTCAGCCTGAGCCCGACACCGCCGCCGAAGCCGGTACCGGCGTGGACCCCGTGCAACACATCTCTGGAGAGCTACGAGGGCGGCTGCGACAACGACTTCCTCGGCGGAGACACGTGCGACGCTGCGTACTACTCGAAGCAGATGAACGGCGTAGTGCTCTACCAGTTCATCGAGAGCAAGGACTACGTCAACGAGAAGCGCCTGCGCGACTGCCCGCAATTTCTGGCTGATTGGAGGAAGGCGAAGACCGGCTTCCTCGACGGCGCCTACGAGGTGGGCAGCGAAATCAAGCCCGGCACCTACCAGACGATCGCGCACCTCGGCGGCGGCCATGTGGAGGACTGCTACTGGGAGCGGACTGGCACCAACGGCCACATCATCGCCAACAACTTCATCACCGCGACGAAGAAGGCGACCGTCACGATCCGTTCATCCGACGAGATGTTCACGAGCCGCGGCTGCGGGGCCTGGATCCGGGTGTGAGGTAGCCTGCGTCCGGGCTGGCGCAGCTCGCAGCGCTGCTGCCCAACCGCTGACCGTTCGGTCGGTCGAGCCGACTGGTCACCACCGACAGCGCAGGAAACATCGCTGGTGCCGCACAATTACGCCCACCATATGGGAATGCGCCGCACTGCTCGAACATATGTTCGATAGCCTCCGTGCATGGAGTGGCGAACGCGCTGGCACGCCACGATTCGCTGGGACCGGGCCGACAACTCGCCCGCCAATGTGACCGTGGTCGAACGCGTCGTGGACGACCCCCGTCCATCTGCGGCGCCTGCTCGCGTTGGCCCGCGCCGACCCACACGTGATCGCCTTCTCCCCTACCGCCAGGTCCGCGAGCTGGTCGGCGACGAGACGACCAACTGCCTCGCCGGGCACGCCTACGCAGGCGGATCCGCCACGCGGCCGGTGCGCGACTGGTGGCACTGCTCCTGCGGCGGGCACCTGGTGCTGCGCTGCCGCCGCTGCCCCCACATGCAGTTCGGCCCGATCATCAGCGCCGACTGATGCCACCGTTCCTCCACGTGAACGCGGCGGCTCGACCCGGTGTCCTGCGGGCGCTGCCGCCGACGCACCTATACGCAACAGCGGGACCGTAATCGTCTCGCCCGACCGTCGCAAGATCGCCCAAACTGCGGGGCTCGTCCAGGCCCGTGTTCCCACGGCGGCACCAACTCAGGAAACGACGAAGGCCGCCGACCTGAGTAATATCCGGTCAGCGGCCCAAAGCCTGCTTTGTTCGATTGGTGTCCGAGGATCGACACAAACCGATACCCAACGCGGATTACGCGTTGTCGGCGCGATCCCGATCGGCTGATACTCACCCTACTCGCACCGAAAGAGCTCGGCCGACCTCCACCCGAATCCACACACATCCGGATGTCGGCTCCGCCTGAAAAGGTTGAGCCAGCGTTGACACCGGACGGAGGCGGAGTGAGAGGGGACGTTGGCCGTCAGTGGTCCTCCGGAATCAGCGACACTGCCTGCCCCGCCGGTGCCGTGACCATCATCTGGCGATCGGCCCGGTTCCACGGGATCGAGGGGCCAGCCCACCCGTATCGAGCAGCGTGTTCGACGCCACTGACCAGCATCCGACCAAAGCGATCGAGGGTATCCGCGAGTCTTGGCCTGCGGATACCCTCGCTCGTCGTGACAGTCCAACTTGAGCCGACGACCCCTTGACCCCCAGTTTTACAACGATTATGTCACGGTATGCCAGAACTGCTCGATACATACGCAGATGCGGACGGAGCGGCATCAGGCATCACGTCTCAGTGCCAGCTCATGTCAGCGGCTCCTCGGGCGAACGCCGTCTTCGTTACCGGGTCCGTTACGGGGGACGGTCAAGTGGTTGCCATGTCGTTCCATCCCAAATCGCCACAACTGGATGCACCCCCGCCCGGAATGATCATGCGGGCTGGGCAAGGACGCCGGCAGCGCCTTCCGACCCGCTTCACCCCCTTCGTCGCCCTACGTGCCGACATGACCAGGCGCCTTGCCACAAGTACTGGAACCCGCCCAGCGGGATGGGGTCGATCTTCCGGCCATCCAGTTTCTGGTCGACGCCCGAGGTGCGGTAAACGCGTCGTTCCGATTGCCTGGCTGCGGGAGCAGCGGGCACAGACGTTTGCCGAGCTCGTCGTGCTGAGCGAGCCGATCGGCATTCCGTCACGGCTTCTTTGCTGCAGTCGTCCGCACCAGTGCGCGCACTTGCCGCAAGAGCATTGACAGGTGAGCCAAATCTTCGCCCTCTTCGCGTGGATCGTGTGCGTAGTTGCGGACCCGCGCGATCGTCGCCGAGTTTGCCTGCTCCCACCGCTTCACTTTCTCAGCGGTGACATTTCTGGCGTTTGACGGCGTTTCGGATAGGAGCTTGTCGGTCAATGCGGTGAGGGCGTCGTAGAGACCGTATCGCAACGCGGCGCGAGAGAGGCTGTCCCACGGGTCGCTCCGGGACAAGGCGGCCACCCGGGCCAGCAGGTTGTCCAGGTGAATCCGGTCGGCGACCAGGAAGTAGGCCTCTGCCACCTCTGCGGGGTCCGTTTGGAGGCCAACGGCGAGTCCGACAATGTCGACAACGCTGTACGCGTCGTTGAGCGTCGCGAGACGCTGCGCCAGCGAAGGCGGCACGTCTAGAGTTGTGAGGTGCTCGACATCCTTCCGCCGGCGGGCTCTCCTCGCTTCGCTGGAGACGTGGTCGAGTGAAGCGAGGAGATTGTGGACCGGAACTTTGAGGGTGTTCAGTTCGGCGGACACGTCGATCGGTGAGTGGCGGTTGACAAGCAGCCAGCGTGCCACCCGTTGCAGCAGGCGGCTGGTCCGGGCATGTACCACCCGTTGGAGATCGTGGACGACGGTTTCCTCGGCGTCGTCGGTCTCCTGCCAGAGGCTAGGCAGGTCGTAGACGTCTCGCGCAACGATGTACGCGCGGGCGATGTCCTCACATCCACTGCCCGTTTCCAACTTCATACGGTGGACGAACGATAGACCCGCCCGGTCTGTAACCTCCCGTGACAACTCGGCGGCAACGATGTGGTGGCGGAGTGGATGGCCAACAATATGTTGGCTGGTCAGCTTACGTGCCGATGGTGGGAAATATCCGATTAGCGCTTCTCTCGCCCATGCCTCTTGTGTAATCGTCCCGGAGGCGAGGTCGGCCTTCAGCGCGTTCAGGACAGCGGCGCGGAGCATTGCCAGCTCCGGCACAGTGAGTCCGTCCCCGACCAACGCCCGCCTGTCGAGGTCGCGGCTGCTCCCCAGCGAGAGCACGGCGGAGTTGAGCATCCCGGAAGCCTCCAGGTCCGAGATGACGCCGCGATGGGCGGAAAGCAAGGAAGTGCTTTCGGCTGCCTCGTCGCTGATCGCTCGTGCCTGGTCGTAGCTGTCCCGCAGCACCAGCTCGGCGACCTCGTCGGTCATCTGCGCCAGCAACTCGTCCCGCTCCGGCACGGTCAGCGCCCCGTCGGCGACCGCCGTGTTCAGCAGGATCTTGATGTTCACCTCCTGGTCGGAGCAGTCCACCCCGGCCGCGTTGTCGATGAAGTCGGTGTAGACGCGGCCGCCGGTCAACGCGTACTCGATCCGGCCGAGCTGCGTGCAGCCCAGGTTGCCGCCCTCGCCGACCACCCGGCAGCGCAGGCTCTTGCCGTCCACCCGGATCGCGTCGTTGGACTTGTCCCCCACCTCGGCGTTGGTCTGCGCCGACGCCTTCACGTAGGTGCCGATGCCGCCGTTCCAGAACAGGTCCACCGGTGCGGTCAGGATCGCCTTCATCAGCTCCTGCGGGCTGAGCTGGGTGACGTCGTCGTCGAGGCCGAGCACCGCGCGTACCTGCGGCGAGACCGGCACCGACTTGGCGGTACGCGGGTGGATCCCGCCACCTTCGCTGATCAGCTCGGCGTTGTAGTCCTCCCAGGACGAGCGGGGCAGGTCGAAGAGGCGCTTGCGCTCCTCCCAGGACCTCGCCGAGTCCGGATCCGGGTCGAGGAAGATGTGCCGGTGGTCGAAGGCGGCCACCAGCCGGATGTGCCGCGACAGCAGCATCCCGTTGCCGAACACGTCACCGGACATGTCCCCGACGCCGACCACGGTGAAGTCCTGGCTCTGGGTGTCGTGCCCCAGCTCCCGGAAGTGCCGCTTCACCGACTCCCAGGCGCCCCGGGCGGTGATGCCCATCTTCTTGTGGTCGTAGCCGGCCGAGCCGCCGGAGGCGAACGCGTCGCCCAGCCAGAAACCGTGCGCGGCGGAGATCTCGTTGGCGATGTCGGAGAACGTCGCGGTGCCTTTGTCCGCCGCCACCACCAGGTACGGGTCGTCCGCGTCGTGCCGGACCACGTCCTCCGGCGGCACGATCTTGCCGCTGGAGATGTTGTCGGTGACGTCGAGCAGCGCGCCGACGAACTCCTTGTAGCAGATCACCGCCTCGTCCCGGTCGCCCGGCTTCTGCTTGAGCACGAAGCCACCCTTGGCGCCCACCGGCACGATCACGGCGTTCTTCACCATCTGCGCCTTGACCAGGCCGAGCACCTCGGTGCGGAAGTCCTCGCGTCGGTCGGACCAGCGGATACCGCCGCTGGCCACGGGCCCGAAGCGTAGGTGTACGCCCTCGAAGCAGGGTGAGTACACAAAGATCTCGAACTTGGGTCGCGGCGCCGGCAGCTCCGGGATCGCCTGCGGGTCCAGCTTGAACGCCACGTACGACTTGAGTCGCCCGCCGACCGGCTTCTGGTAGAAGCTGGTCCGCAGGGTGGCCTGGATCAACGTCAGGTAGGAGCGCAGGATCCGATTCTGGTCGGTGCTGGCCACGTGGCGTAGCTCCGAGTCGATGACTTCCACCAAGCCCGCCATCCGCCGTCGCCGCTGCTGAGCGCTCTGTGAGCCGGGGGCCAGCCGGGTCTCGAAGAGCTCGACCAGCAGCTTGGCGATCTGCGGGTAGGCGATGAACGTCGACTCCATGTAGTCCTGGGAGAAGACCGTGCCGGCCTGGCGCAGGTACTTCGCGTACGCCCGCAGCACCACCACCTGCCGCCAGGTGAGCCCGGCCCGCAGCACCAGCTCGTTGAAGCCGTCCACCTCGGCCTCGCCCCGCCAGGCGGCGGCGAAGGCGTTCTCCACGTGCGGGCGGACCTCGGCCAGCTCCTGGTGCCCCTCGGGCAGGCGCAGGCCGAAGTCGTACAGGAAGACCCGGCCGTCGACCCGGTCCACCTCGTACGGGTGCTCGTCGACCACCCGGACCCCGAGGGAGTGCAGCACCGGCAGCACTGCCGAGAGCATCATCGGCTCGCCGTACCGGTAGACCTTGAACCGGACGTCCATCGGCTCTTCGGATTCCGCCTCTTCCAGGTGTTGGCCTAGCCGGGGGGCGCGGTGGGCGACCAGCTTGCGGAACAGATGCGTCTCGAGCTGGCCGGGCTCCTCCAGCAGCTCCAGCTTGGCCAGGTCCTTCATCGCCTCGTACGGCGTGTGCCCGTCCTTGTAACCCTCCGGGAACGCGTCGGCGTATCGGGCGAACAGGTACTTGGCCTGCTCGTCGCCGAGCTTGCGCGCCAGCACCAGCTGGTAGTCGTCGGCCCAGAGCCGGGTGGCGTCGGCCAGCTCCTCGGCGAGCAGGTCGGCGTCGATCTCCCCTGGCGGGTCGGTCGGGTCGGTCCGGACGATGAAGTGCACCCGGGCCAGCATCGACTCGGTGACCCGGGTGGTGTAGTCCACCCCCACGCCGTTCAGCTCGCGCAGCAGGGTGTCCTGCATGCGCAGCCGGTTCTGGATGGTGAACCGGTCCCGGGGCAGGTAGATCAGGCAGGAGATGAACCGCCGGTACGCGTCGCGGCGCAGGAAGACGCGCAGCTGCCGCCGACCGGCCATCCGCAGCACGCCGATCACCGCGTGGTAGAGGTCGTCGGTCTTGATCTGGAACAGCTCGTCGCGCGGGTAGGTCTCCAGGATCTGCAGCAGTTCCTTGCCGGAGTGGCTGCGCGTGCTCAGGCCCGAGCGGTCCAGCACCTCGGCGACCTTGCGTCGGGCGACCGGCAGCTCCCGCACGCTGGTCCGGTACGCGGCGGTGGAGAAGAGGCCCAGGAAGCGCCGCTCCCCGACCACCTCGCCGGCCTTGTTGAAGATCTTGAAGCCGATGTAGTCGGGGTAGGCCGAGCGGTGCACGGTGGCCCGCGAGTTGGCCTTCGTGATGATCAGGAGGCGCTTCTCCAGCACCTTCTCCTGCGCCTCGGGCGTCATCGACGACAGCGCCCGGGCCTCCGGCGAGTCGGACCGCAGGACCCCCAGGCCGGTGCCGGAGATCGCCTGCAATCCTCTGCTACCCGCCATGCTGCTCTGGCCACCGAAGTCTGCTTGTCGGGGAGCGCGAGCCCGGCGGCGGTCGGGCTGGGTCGGCACATCGACCAGCCGGTACTCCCGGTAGCCGAGGAACGTGAAGTGGTCGTACGCGAGCCAGCGCAACAGCTCCACCGAGTCGGTGATGTCCTTCTCCGGCACCGGCGGGCGGTTGTCCGAGGTCCGGGCGGCGGCCAGCTCGTCGGCGAGCGCGAGGGCCCGCTGCCGCATCTTCGGCCAGTCCTCCACTGCCTCGCGGACGTCGGTGAGCACCCGCTGGAGCTCCCTGCGGAGCTTCTCCCGCTCGGCCGGGTCCCGGACCGGGTCGATCTCGACCCGCATCCAGCTCTCGACCAGGTCGCCGGCGATCGCGTCGTCCGGCTCCATGTCGGCGGAGACCTCGGTGAGCCGGCCCAGTGGCTCCCGGCGGACCACCACCAGCGGGTGGACCAGCAGGTGCACGTCGAGGTGGTGGGTGTTGAGCAGGGCCGTCACCGAGTCGACCAGGAACGGCATGTCGTCGGTGACGATCTCGACCACCGTGTGGTGCTGGTCGGCGTCGGGCTCGTGGATGCGCAGCTTCAGCTCGCCCGGCACCCGCTGCTGGGCCAGGTCTCGGTGGGCCCGGGCCGCCGCCAGCATCTCCTCGGCGGTGAAGTCGATCAGCTCCTCGTCCCGTGCGAACCGCCAGAAGCGACCCACCAGCGTCGCCTCGTCGTGGTCCTCACCGGCCAACGCAACCGCCTGGGCGACCAGGCGCTCCGCGTTGGGTACCGGGTCGTCCGGCTCGGCGTCTCCTATGCCGTAGCCGAGCGCTTCGGGGTACACGTCGAGATCATAGATTGCATCGACGCTGGTAGCCACGGTGTGGCCGTTGGCCGGCTCGGGCGCGGAAACCTCGCTGTCGTCGACCGGCTCCGAGGCTGCATGGGTCTGGCTGCGCCGAAGATTGGACGGGTCACGCACTGGCAAATCCGGCTTCCATGCGTGCGGCCAGGTTGAGGAGGGCCTCTGATTCCTCCGGTAAGCCCAGGGCACGGTGCCGGTGACCGGCGGTCCGAAGTAGGACCGACAGTTCGGGAGCCGTGACCGCTGTGTCGTCGGTTGCGGCCCGGAAGGCGCCCAGGGCATCCGTGACGGCCGACATGGCATCCCGATGCCGGTTCAAGGCCGCTAGGTAGACGCTCCGGTTCGCCAGCATCATCGGCAGATCGAGGGCAGAGCCGCCCCTTCGGGCGCGGTGGCGCTCGTGGCACAGCTCAATGGCGTCGTCGACGACTGCCAGCGCCTCTGCGTACCGGTCACGCGCGGCCAGGCAGTTCGCAAGGTTCCCCAGGGATTGCGCGAGACGCACTGTGTCCGTTACGGCGTCGTCCCGCCGGAGGATACGACGGATGCGTACGGCCTCTTCCGCGCATTCCAGCGCCAGGAGGGTCTCGTTCAGGTCACTGTGCCGTAGTGCCAGGTTGTTGAGGGCGGTGGCCAGTTCCTCTCGCCAGACGGCGGGGTTCACGTCCACCAGACGGCGAAAGAGCTCAACGGACTCGGCGCTGGCCGACGCGGCTTCCTCGTACCGTTGCATGGCCGCCAGTCGTATGGCCAGCCAGTTGAGAGCGCTCGCGTGGTCCGGCAGCCATACCGCGGGACTGTCCTCGGCACTCGCGCGGGCGAGTCGCTCGGCTTCGGCGGAGATAGTCAGTGCTTCCGCCGGAAGTCCCAGTTGGGCCAGCAGGTCTCC
This sequence comes from Micromonospora sp. CCTCC AA 2012012, assembly GCF_040499845.1. NCBI lineage: Bacteria > Bacillati > Actinomycetota > Actinomycetes > Micromonosporales > Micromonosporaceae > Micromonospora > Micromonospora mangrovi. The sequence continues at coordinate 1,120,865 of NZ_CP159342.1, read as the reverse complement.
GAGTGAGTTGAGGGCGGATATCAATTCCCCCTTCCATCGGGCGGAGGTGGCCGAGAGCTGGCAGTACAGGGACGTAGCTTCCTCGATCGTCGTCAGCGCTTCGCGGTGTAGGCCGGACGAGGCTTGTTGAATGCCCAGGTTGTGCAGGGTCGTGACGAGGTGGGGCACCCAGCTGGCGGGGTCATCTGAGCTGAGCTTCCTGTAGATGCCGACGGCTCTTCCGGCGGTATGGACAGCCTGTTCAAGGGCGCCTGTTGCGGAGAGCAGTCGAGCCTGTGTGTCCAGCGCAGCCGCCTCGGCAGCGAGAAGCCGGACCTCGGGTAGGTTGCCAGCCGCCTGCTCGGTGATGCGTAACGACCGCTCCGCTTGGGCGTACGCCTCTGTTTGCTTGCCGACGGCGGCGAGGCGAAGCGCCAGGTTATTCAGGGCGATCGCCAGGTCCACACGTGCTTGGGTCTGGTTCCTGGTACCCCTATCGTCGATGTGCCGCGCGAGCCGTGCAACGCGCTCGCGCTCGACGGTCACGGCTAGGTCGAGTAGGCCCGTGTGGAATGGCGGGAGTCGCCTGGCGGTGTTGTTGAGGGTGGCAAGATCAACAGTGTGGACGCTGGCTGCTGCGAGGTCCGACAGCTCCGACGGATGTCCGATCGATTCAGCGACCACGACGATAGCGGGAAGGAATGCCTCCGGCTCTCGCTGGAGCAAATGTTGGATGACCTCGGTCACCGGGATGACGGACGTCTCCGCGGCGGAGGCCTGGTCGCTGAATCCCGCGACCCGCGCCAGAACGGTCAAGGCGTGGATTGCCGTCTCCACGTCGGCGCCATCCAGGAGTTCCGCGCTCTCCCGACTGGCGATAGCCACAGTGGGAGCCGCAGCCATGGTACGGGCGATCAGCGCCTCACCAAGCCGGTCAGGGACGATCGCTCGCCAGTAATGCCTGTCGTCGTCGGGAGGGTACAACTCCGCAAGCAGCCGGGTGAGGTCTTCGGTAGGACACGACAACGTTCGACTGCCCATCACCCGGGAGATGGTGTCGTGTGCATCGTCGAACGTCCGTGCCGGGTGCAGTGTGGGTGCGGCTAGTAAGCGGTCGAGAAGGCGGTCATTGGGCGATAGGTGGACCCCTTCTTGCAGCAGTGCCAGCCGCCAGTAGTGCCGCTCGTGCGCCAGCACGGACTCCAGGGGCCCCGCCTGACCTGGCGTGTGCGTGCCTCGGCGTTCGTCAAGGACCTTCGCCAGCGCAGCAGCGTGCAGGTCGAGGACGCGGGGATGTACCACGTCGGGAAGCGCAGGGGCCTCTCGCTTTTCAACACTATTGAGCAACTCTCGGCGGAACTGGACGTAGGCTGCCGAGAACACCTGGCTGGCGTTGGACAGCTCGACGGTGGTGAGTGTGAACGGCTCTGGGTTCATCATGTTGTAGGCACTCGTGCCGACAGCGAAGCCGTCCCACCATCTACCGGGGGACCGTGCGAGCAACAGCACGCGTGCTGCCCCGGAGCGGGTCGCCGCCAGCGTGGTCAGGAGATCCCTCAGCCGATCTATGCCCGTCTCGGCGTAGTCGACGGCCACGAAGACCCGAACTCCCTCATCGGTCGCGTACCGGAGATGCTGTACAAGCCTGTCGAATGTGTCCTTGCTGGAAACGACTCCTGCTGTCCAACCCCGGCGCTGCAGTGTGACAGCGAGCTCGATGCCGAAGCGCGTCTTGCCGGTACCTCCGGGGGCGTACAGCAGCCGCACGGGCGGGGATTCCGCGACTTCGTCGACGCACCAGTGCAGCATCTCTTCGAACTCAGGTGGGGGGATGAAATCGACTGCGTGATTGCGTGGATCGAGTAACCAGGACGGGAGCGGATCGGCAGGGCGGGCAGGCGCCTCCGGTAGCGGACCACCGAAGAGGACATTGCGGTGGTGTTGCAGCGTGTCGGCCCAGGCCGGGTCTTCGACGAAGGCGTGCGGATCGACCCGGCTACCAGCATCGGCAAGGAGGTCAAGTCCTGACATGCCATCGTCGTCAGGAGTGGCCAAACCTTCGGGTAGAAGTGGTCGGGCGTGCAGGTAGCCAGTGAGCGGTCGTTGGGGCTGGGAAACCTGGGCGGCAATCACTGCTCCCTGGCAGAAGACGGCCGCGCCGGACATCCCCTGCCAGTAGCTCCCGTCGTCCATCGACGGGTAGCTTTCCGTGGGCCGCAACCGCAGCAGACCCGTCTTCGTGCCCGCGAACTCCGCGAGCCGGATCTCTCCAGTGACCTCCACCGGCTCGCGCCGCGTCAGTGCCGCTCCCGCGACGTCACCAGCGCGAGGCCATCCGTACATCACAAAGTCGAGCCGGCTGCCGGTGCCGGGGCGAAGGGCCCGGATCGGCACAGTTGATGTGGGCAGCGCCGTCGGGTTAACCAATCGCAGCAATGCCAGATCGACTGATCGGGCTACCCAGGCGACGGATGCGGGAATCTGTGCGCCGGCCGTGTCGCGCAGGACCACATCGTATGCTGCCCTGTCCGCGGGAAAGATGTGCGCGCAGGTGAGGACGAGGCCGGCACCCAATCCGAATCCCGAGCCGTATCCCGGCCGGGCATCCTCCACCTTCGGAACGACCAGCACCTCGACGGCACGTCGAAAGTCGAACATGGCAGCGTCTAGCCCGGCAACTGCTGCTCCCCGGTAAGAACAGGGAGCCCGTCTACGCGTACCGGCGTCAAGGGCACGGTGATGCGGTGGGTCCGCGTGCCGGTGTGGCTGTGTTCACCCCCGGCCTCGATAACCCAGAACTTCAGCCCACCTCGCCCACCTGACGTCCGCTCGACGGCTATCTCGAACTCGACGCTCATCTCGCCGACCTTGAACCGCAGATTCTCTGCTCCGGCTGCCTCGATGGCTGTCGTCAGTTCCTCGCGTAGGGCCGTGATGGCGTCTGCCAAGCCGATTTTCTGCAAGGCTCCTCCAAGGGGTCGAGGGGCAGTGGGGCTAGCAAGAGCAGGTGCCTGCCCGGGGTAGAACTACTCGGGAGTTCCACCCTAAGCAGGAATGCGGGGGCGGCCCGCGTATGGGCATGTCCGGTAGCCGACAGCTCCGGCGTGCCGCCCGACGGTCGTCTCATGACCCGGGCCGAGCACCTGCACGCTCGCCTCGACGTCAGCATGTACCATTTCCCAGGAGGCCAGGTGCACGCCGCAGTGCAGGCACCGAAACAGGATCGCCGCCGGCTCACCGCTGCGATCCATCCGCCGCAGCATCGCTTCGGCCTGATCCGCCGGCCACCCGAGCCGGTGAAGATCGTCCCGGATCATCTCCAACGCATCAGGGTGGGCGCGTAGCTCCTCGTATCCGGCCGCGCCGAGAAACGCTGCGCCGTCGCCGCAGTGATACAGCCAGCTCGGCTGCTGCCAGGAGACGAACCCCGGCGTGCGTTGCGTGACCTCCTCCACGACCGCGAACGGAACGCCTGGTGGCACGTCGGTCGCGTCGGTGAACATGCACGGGAAGTCGACGCCGCCCGTCAATGCCCGCGCCGCCTCACCCGAGGCGATGCAGTACAGGCAGAGCACGTCGACCTGGCGGCCGTAGATCGGCCCGGCGTACCGCCAGCCACGCGCAATCCCGCACAGTACGCACGCCTCAACCGTGGGAACGGCCGATCCGGTCGCGACCGGATCGGGGTGGTAACGGAACCGGGGCTGTGGCACTCGACCACTCCTGTCAGACCCGGGCCATGAGGTGACCGCTGGGCGAGTAGTCGATTTTCCAATCGGCGTAGACCCCGATGACGCCGTCCGCGGTGCAGCGCAACGCCACCGACACCCACCGCACCTCACCGTCCTCGCGCAGCGCAAACCCCACCGCAACGTCGAACCGCTCACCGCCGCACAGGCAAGCGGCGTCACCGGGATCGGCGTCCTCGGCGACGTCAAGGGCATCGAGCATGACCCACCGGTCACCGCACAAGTGGCAGGTACGGTCGACGTAGCCGGCTTCGTCGTCGACCCGCACCCCGAACTCCGACCCGCCGCACCGCGCACACGCCACGTGGACGACCCGGGCCACCGGATAACCGCCCGCCCGGAACTCCCGCAGATACGCGTCGAACTCGGCCGCTGCCGTCCCCGGCCGCCGCGGCCCCGACCCGTCGATCGCCATCCGCGCACCATAGCCGCCTTAGTTCAACCTGTCGGTGGCCGGTGCGAGAATGCCGCGCAACCGATCTTGGAGGCTTCGTGGGGACCTGGGACAGCGGACCGTTCGACAACGACACCGCTGCTGACTGGTGTGGTGACCTCGACGACGCCGACGTGGCCAAGCGCCCGGTGCTGGTCCGCGAGGCACTGAACCGAGCCGCTGGCGAGGACGGCTACCTGAACGCCGACATCGCCTGCGAGGCGATCGCCGCAGCCGCGATCGTGGCCGCGCAGCAGCCCGGCGGGCAGCCGATCACCTCCCCGTACGCGCCGGACTTCCTGCTGAACGGCGGCCGGCTCGATCTGCCCGACGACCTGGCGGTACTCGCAGTGAGGGCCCTCGACCGGATCATGGCCGCGGATTCCGAATGGCGCGACCTGTGGCAGGACACCAACGCCGGGGACGTCAACCCGGCCTTCGACACCGTCCGCGGCCTGAGCAGAGTCCTGACGGCGTAGTGGGCAGCTGGTGCAACGTCCCGGCGGCACGCAGCTATCGCTGCGTACCTCCGTCCGAAGCGGCCGGGGACCTTGGTGACGGGCATGGGCATGCCGTGGCGGCGCAGCGCCGACGAGTTCGCGCGCGATCCCGCGCCATAACGGCCAGGAGCAGCGGCCGTGACCAACCAACACAACGTGACCGGGTCGATGGGCAGAGTCGGCGCCGCCGACGACAACGCCGTCATGGAATCGCTCTTCGGACCCCTGCAGAACAACGTCCTCGACCGCCGAGCCTAGACGACCCGGCAGCAGTTGAGGACCGCGATCGGGACCTCGGTCGAACGGACCCACCATCGCCGTCGACGCCAACGAGCCCTGTCCCGGATGACCCATATCGGGTCCGAAACCATCCTGGCTCGACCGGCCAGTCAGGCCGCGTGACTGGAACTGTCACCTATCGGTGCAGGAGACCCGACGCGCGCCCGATTCAACAGCTCTATTCGATACTGTAGTCACTGAGGCTGGGTTCCACCCACGCCGCGTACCCAAGGATCGGGCGCTGCGTAAGCTCTCCTCCCGAATCATCGATCAGGTCTCGGCGCACCCGAGGACCATAGTGGACGAGGTACTTAATTCCTTCAATCAGGACAGATCCACATTCAGTGGATCCAGGAGCGTCGCGATAACTCGATTCACTTAACTCCCATCCCGCCTTGCGAATCTTATCCAACACAACCTGAAATGCCCTCTCGCTGCCTCCGATACCGGGCAGAACCCCTCCAACCCGGGCCAGAATTTCAACCGGATCCACACGGCTCTCGTTAGCCATCTCCACCTCCGAATAGCTGCTCAAGCACGGCTTATCTCGTACTTTGCCAGACTCGGACTTCACCTTCATGCTCCCAGAAGTACGTGAAGGTAGCACCGGTATCCTCCGCCGCGCGATTCATTGCACCCTGGCAACTCGAACAGGGCGGCCGAGTCCCCTGAATCACTACATGGCCATCCAGCGGCGCGGGCCTCTCCATAAAGAATTCATCATCGCGAACGATTTGGAGACCGTAGCTCGGAACACCGCCAGACATTCTCGCTGCGCGGTTCTCGGTATGACTCAGAGTCTCCCCACCCCGACCGATGGCCGCCTCCGATGGGCGTTGCGCTCCACTCCGGATCGAGTAATCGTGGACAATGGTTCCCCTAGAATCCGTTACCGTTACGTCCGCCCAGTGGGTTGTAGATGAAACGGGACAGGAATTCAGGGCACCTAGATCAACGTTATGGACGAGCACCGGCGTGGTGCCGGCTAGCACATAGTACGTGTGGATGTCGGCGACCGTCAGGTCGCGCATGTCCTCTTCGCCGGTGTGGTTCTCCACTGCGACGACGCTGACTTGCTTTCCAGGCCCGCCGCCTCCCATGCCTGCGCCGGTGCCATCACCCTCCAGCTTCTGGTCGTCGTGCGCGAGCAACTGGTGACCGACGGTCAGCTCAGCCGCGTCAACCCAGGTGGCATCGGTGACGTCCCAGAACGGATGATGCTGCGTGGTCTTCAGTTCGGTCGTCTTGCCCGACTCGTCGTCCTTGACGGTGACGTTGGTCAGGTCCCGGTCTTGGTTGTGGTGCAGGGCGGTTACTGGCTTCGGCTCGGTTCGTTTCGCTTCGGGGTCGGTAGCTGCAACCTTATCGCCCAGATCGATGTCCTTGATCGCCTTGCTGGAACCATCAGCCATCAGGACCCGGGTGTCCGGATCGAAGCTGTGAGGCGTCGGGCATCTGCTGGTGGATCCGCCGGACGAGGGCTCCCGCTCCTCCCCGCGGGAGCGGGGCCGGGCGGCAGGATTCGGCTCATCCCCGCCGTGCAGGTTCCTGCCGCGCCCCAGGGATGGCAGCTTGGACCCGATGCCTGGCACCCGGCTGGCCGCACCGCCGAGCAGCTTGGTGGCACCGCCGGTGAACTTGCTCATGCCGGCCGACAGGGCACCGTCCAGGCCGCCCTCGATCATGGTGCCGGCCAGCCCTCTCCAGGAGAACTCTTCGTCGCCGCGGGCGACGTCCACGATGTAGCCGGCGCCGGAGGAGGCGGCTCCGGCGACCGCACCGGCCAGAATCAGGCAACCGACGCCGGTGGCGCACAGCGCGCCTACCGCGACCGTGGCGGCGATGGCCACCGCGGCGGTGGCGACGAACTTCCACGGGTCCTTCTTGATCGCAGCGACCGTGGACTTGGCGCTCGTTACGGCTTGCTTGACGGCCTTCTTAGCGGCTGTCGTCACGCATTTGGAGGCGCCCTTGGCCAGGCAGCTCTTTGTAGCGTGATAGGCGTCGACAACCTTTTGGGCCTTCTTCTTCGCCCACCGTTTGGTGGTTTCCCATGCGAAGTGGGAGGCCCGCTTCATCTTGTGGCCGAGCTTTTTCGCGCCCCGTTTGACGTCCTTCCACGCCTTGCCGGATGCCACGTAGTGGTAGGTGTTGACCGCCGCGTGGTAGTTGCTAACGGCCGTGTTGTAGGTGTACGTCGCGACTGCTTGCACGGCCGCGACCGGGTGGGTCACGACGTTGACCACGGACTTCCAGCTGGGCCAGCCCCAGTGACCGGTGGGGTCGGTGGTGGTCAGCGGGTTTCCGTCGCCGTACTGGAATCGGTTGGCGTTGATCGAGTCCGGGGTGGGGTCGTTGTTCGCGGTGTCGCGGATGTCGAACTGTCCCGTGTCGGGGTTATACCAGCGGGCCAGCATGTTGATCCGGCCTGTGGTCGTGTCGGTCCACTCGGACTGGTATCCGAGGTTGCCGAGCAGTCCGGAGGTCGCGATGACGGCCCCGAGTGGGTCGTAGGTTCGCGAGCCGCTCAGCGTCGTGCCGGTGGCCGTGAATTGCCCGACTACGTCGTCGTGCTGATCGGTCCAGGCGTATACCGAGTTCGCTCCGTTGCCGGCGCCCTCGGCCAGCAGTTCTCCGCCCGGGCCTCGCGTGTACGTAGTGCCCGTGTCCTGGGCGAGGTCGTTGCCGAGCCCGCTGTATCGGAAGCTGGGCTGCCTTGCTCGGCCCAGCGCGTCGTACGAATAGGTACTGGTACCAGTCTGCGCCTGCTGGGAGAGCACCTGCCCGAACGCATCTGAGACTGTGGTGAGTACACCCGTCCCGGACGAGGTCTGCTTGAGGGTGCCCCGCGCGGTGTAGGCGTACGTCACGCCGCCGCTGCCGGTCAGGAGCTGGTTGCGGGCGTCGTAGGTGTAGGTCTTCGAGCCGGCTTGGGTGCGATTACCGGCACCGTCGTAGGCGTAGCCAAGGGTGGTGGTGCCGTTGTTCCACGACGTCAGCCGGTCGGCCAGGTCGTAGGTATAGGTGTTCGAGCCGGAGCCGGCGAAGCCGGTGGTCACCTTCGACGTCTCGTTGCCGTTGTTGTCGTAGCCGTAGGTGATGGAGCCGAGAGTGGTGGTGCCTGCCGCGTTTTTGAGCGTGTCGGTCTTCAGGCGGTGAAGGTAGTCGTAGCCCAGCGTCCGGACGTTGCCCGAGCCGTAGGTCACGGAGGCGACTTGTGACATGGGGTTGTAGCCGACGGTCAGGTTGACGCCGGTGGTGGTGTTCGCGGCGGTGCGCAATCGGCCGGCGCCGTCATAGCCGAAGGTGGTGGCGCCGGCTGCGTCGGTCCGCGAGCTGAGGTTGCCGTCCCGGTTGTACGCGAAGGAGACGCTCTCCTGTGGGCCGCTGATGGACAGGGGCAGCCCTCGGTCGTCGTAGGTGATGGTGTTGGTTCCGGAGGGCACCGACAGCGAGGTGACTCGGCCGGCGTCGTCGTAGCCGAAGCTGCGGCTCTCGGTCGCTGCCTCAGCGCCGGTGCCGGTCTGCCCGGTCAACCGGCCAAGGTCGTCGTAGTCGTTGTGTACGCGTACCGCGCCCGGCGCCAGCTGGTCGGTCACCCGTCCCGCCGCGTCGTAGGCCACGCTGAATGTGCGGTCGGTCAGGTCCGGGTATGCCGCGGTGGTCGGCTCGATCCGGGACTCTGGCCTGCTCCAGGAGTTGTACGTAGTCCAGAAGCTGACGGCACGACCATCGGTGAATCGGGTGCGGTTGCCGGCCGCGTCGTAGCCGAAGGAGGTCTGGAGCGAGGTGGTGGCCGTGGTCGGCTGGTTCTCGCCGGTCATCCGGCCCATCGCGTCGTACGTGAACGTGGTGGTGGTGTTGCGGGCGTCCGTGGTCGATGTGAGGTTGCCGTTGTCGTCGTAGCCGGCCGACTGGGTGATCAGAACCGCGTTGGCGGGGTCGAGTTGCTGTGCTCGGGTTTGCCGGCCAGCGGCGTCGTAGGTGAGGACCTGCTTGGTGGAGTCTGGGTTGGTGGTCTTGGCTACCCGGCCGAGGCCGTCGTGGTCCATCAGGGTGGTGTTGTTCGCCCCGTCCTTGACGCTGATCGTCTCGCCGACGGAGTTGTAACCGTAGGAGGTGGCGACGCCCTCGGGTGTGGTGACTTTCTGCAGCCACGGTCCGGTGCCGTACGCGCCGGTGCCGTAGTCGTAGGTGGTGGTGTTGGTGACCGGGGTCGGCTGGCGCACCACGTCGCTGCTGGTCAGCGTGCGGCCGAGCATGTCGTAGGTGGCAGTGGTCTTCGCGCCGGTCGCATCGACGGACTCGAGCAGGTCACCCACTTTGTCGTAGGCCGCGGTCGCGAATTGGCCGGTCGGCCCGGTCACCTTCGTGGCGTTGCCGAGCGCGTCGTACTCGAAGGTGGTGGTCTTGTTTAGCGGGTCGGTGCTGGCGGAGACCTGACCGAGCTTGTCGTAAGTGGTGGTGGTGTGGGCACCCAGGATCGGGGTGCCGCCGCCAGGAGGGGTGTAGTCCGGCATGATCATTTGGTATGGGCGGCCCAGCGCGTCGACCCGGCTCTGGGTGACGTTGCCGTTGGCGTCCTGCACCTCGACCTGCTCGCCGAAGGCGTTGTAGCCGATCCGGCTCACCGGGCGGGCGTTGACGGTCGCCGCCCCGAACGACTCCGTGGTGACCGTCGGAGCGACGGTCTGTACGGCGTGGTCGGCCTCGTCGTAGTCGTAGTTGGTGACGTTGTTCAACGGGTCCTGGACGGCGGTGGTGAGACCGCGCTTGTCCACGGTGTTCACGGTGGTCAGCTCGTTGGTCCACAGCGCCGCTGCGGCGCGTCCGTTGCCGCCGTTGTAGAGGGTTGACACCTCGGCGGTGGACAGCGCCCGCTGGTAAACCTGCACGTTGTCGACCGAGCCGACGAAGGTGCTGCCGCCGGTGTTCCATGAGTTGCCGCCGATGGTCAGCCCTGTGGCGGAGGCGAACGGCGTCGGGTTGGTCACCGAGGTGCCGGCGACGTTGTTGACGTAGAGCGACATCCGTTTGGTGGCGGCGTCGAAGACGGCCACCATGTGTACCCAGGTGTTGGCGGCGACAGCGGTCGCTGACGTCGCCGAGTAGGTGGTCGAGGGTGTCGCCGAGTCCGTGGCGGGTGCGCTGAACGCCCATTTGGCGAGGCTGCTGTTGTACTGGAGGGAGAACGCGGCGTTGTTGGTGCCGCCCTGGCCGAGCGCAGTCTGCGTAGCGGTGAGGTTGCCGGCCTTCACCCAGGCCGATACCGAGTAGGACCCGGTCGTGTCGAGCACCTTGTTCGGGGTCTGCATGTTCCCTGCGGTGGTGAACGTCGCCGCGCCGCCGCTGGTGGACACCGTTGAGGCGGTGAACTCCATGTCGTTGTGCGACGGGGAGGAGTCGTAGCTGACGAATGGCCGGGCGCCGAGGAAGCCTGCGTTGTCGTCGTAGCTGGTTTCGTCGAGCTTCCACCAGCCGACCGGGCCGCTGTCGGCGGTCTTGCCGATGCTGCTGGACGTGGGTCGGCCCATCGGGTCGTATCCGGTGCGGGTGGTGGTCAGCACCGACCGTTTCGCGCCGGACAGGGTGCGGGTCGCGGTGACGTGGTCGTCGCCGTCGTACAGGTATGTGCTGGTGCGGTCGACTCCGTCGGGGCTGACGGTCGACGAGACCAGGCGACTTGCGGGGTCGTACAGGTAGCTGGTGGTGGTGGCGCCGTTGTTCTCCTTCTTGACGGCCAGGTTGCCGGCCTGGTCGTAGGTGTTTTCCTCCAGGACCTGGGTGGTGACGCCGTCTGTCCGGCTGACCTTCTTCAGCTTGCCGTCGCTGTAGTAGTCGTACTTGGTGGTCCAGTTCATCGCGTCGGTCTCGGACGCCAGGTCTCCGTTGGCGTAGTAGGCCCGGGACATGAGCTGGGTGGTGCTGCCGTCCTTGCCGGTGAGGGTGGCGGTGAGGATCTGACCCTCGCCGTCGTAGGTGCTGCGGAGCTGACGCAGGACGTCAGCGGCGGGGCAGGGTGCGGACGGTACGGGGTCGCTGTCGCAGGTCGTCTCGGTGACCTGGTTGCCGTAGGCGTCGTAGTCCTGCAGCGTGACGGTGCCGACGGGGTCGATGACCTTCACCAGCCGACCGTGTTCGTCGTAGCTGTTGGTCACGGTCCGGTCGGCGTCGCCGCCGGTGAGGTCTTGCTGGGTGCGGGTGAGTACGTTGCCGTCGGCGTCGAAGGTGTCGACGGTGTGCAGCGTGTGCACCGCGCCGGTCACTCGGTTCGTTACCGGCGGCTCAGTGGACTCGGTGACCTGACCGTCGGCGTCGTAGTGGAACGTTGTGACTAGCCCGGCTGGGTAGGTGTCGGAGATGACCTTGCGGGTGATCGCACGTCCGAGACCGTCGTACGTGAACTCGGTGATCAGTCCGGAGGCGTCGGTGATCCGTACGGCATCGCCGGCGGAGTTGTAGTCGGTCCGCTGGACCGCGCCTGCGGCCGAGGTGGTGGTAGCCGGCAGTCCCGGCGGGGTGACACCGCCACCCTGGGCGGCGGTGGTAGCCGTCGTGTAGGTCATCGACACGGTGCGGCCGGCAGGGAAGTCGGCCACCGGCGGCGACACCATGGAGGTGCGGTTGCCGGCGGTGTCGTAGGTGAATTTCGTACGGTAGCGCTCGTCTTTGTCGTTGCGTGAGCGCGGGTCGCGGATGTCGGTGATCTGGTCGTTGCGGGCGTCCGGCGTGAGCTGGATGGTCGTCGCGTCCGGCCAGTAGCTGTAGTACGTGGTGTCGCACTCGCTGAGTTCGTCGTTGTGCGGTCGCGCGCAGGTGGTCGAGCGGATCGTGTTGCCCCGCACGTCCTTGCCGGATTCGGTGAGCTGGCCCAGCGGGTCGTATTCGACGGAGGCGAAGCCGCCCACGTCGTAGCCGTAGCTGGTGGTGTTGCCCAGCACATCGGTGTCGGCGATCAGCCGGTTGCCGTTGACCAGGTCGAAGTACCGGGTGGCGACCTTGCCGCCCGGGTCAGTGACGGTGACCTTGGAGACCGGGGTCAGGGTCGGGCCGGTGGTGTCGGCCGTGGGGGACCCCACCGCCTTCGACGCCTCGTAGTGAGCGTTGACCTGGGCAGCGGTGAGCAGCTTGTCGTAGAACGCGAACTCGGCGATGTCACCGGTGAAGTAACTGGTCGAGCCGGACGACCCGGCCAGGCCCGAGGTGTAGCCGGCGCCGATATAGGCCGGCTTTGCACCGCCCTGAGAGGTTTGGGTCGTGCTCGCGACGAGCTTGTTGTCCAGGTAGAGCGCCTGAGCATAGGGCCAACTCTTGCCCAGCACGACGTGGTGCCACTTGCCGTCGTTGACCTTGGTGGTGCCGGAGGTCATCGTGATGGCAGCGCCAGTCTGTTCCAGGCCCCCGCGCAGGATGCCGTCTGAACCGACGTACAGCGCGGGCACGTTCGACGAGCTGGTGGGCGTGCTGTTAACGCTGTACAGCACGCCGCTCCTCGCGGTGCCGGCCGGGATGCGGAACCACATCTCCACCGAGGCCGGGTTGTCCGTGGTGCCCACCGCAGCGGTCCCGGTACCACTGACATACGACGAGGTGCCGTTGAACACCGCGCCGAAGCGGTCGGGGAACGGGCTCGTGGTGTTCGGTTGCGTGGTGTCGAACGTGACGTTGTGGTACTGCATGGAGCCGCCGGCGACCTCGTTGACCGCGTCGGCCGGGGCGTCGATGTCGCCGAGCCGGAAGTAGTCGCGCGGGCGGGTACCGAGGACGGCGGAGACGTAGCCCTGGCTGGACGAGATGCCCTGCGGTACACCGATCTGCCAGGTGCCGCCGTTCTCGTCGGTGATCTGGCCGACCCGGCCGGAGACCGGGGCGTAGGTCACCTGCGCCTGGACGCGGCCGGCTTCGCTGGTGATCTGTGACAGTGAGGGGGCTGCGGTCCGTCCGCTGTTCCACATCGCGGTGACGGTGTCCGCGGTCACCGTCTTGTTGAACATTGCCACCTCGGCGATCGACCCGTTGAAGAACGAGGCGGTGCCGGTGGTGTTCGGTTGGGCGGGCCAACCGCCGCCGAGGAAGCCGGCGCCGACGTAGACATTCGGGATGCCGGTGAAGTTCATGTTGATGGTGCCGGTCAGGGTGCCGGCGACCGCGCCGTCGAGGTATAAGGTCTGGTTGCCGCCGCTACCGGCCAGCACCACGTGGTGCCATCGGTCATCGGTGACGACGGTGCTGGAGGCCATCGCCGACGTGGGGTTCACGAAGTACTCGCCGCGCAGTTTGCCGTCGGTGCCGACGTAGAGGGCCGGCACGTACGCCTTAGCCGTCGTGGCGCCCGGCGCGACCGCATCGTCTGAGTAGCCCAGCAGCACTCCGCCGGCTGTGCTGGTCTTGAACCACAGGCTCATCGACTGGTACGACGCCTCGGTGACCAACTTTTGCCGGAGCTGCATGCTGGAGCTGGTGCCGTTAAAGGTGGCCGCTGTCGCCGCCGAGCTGGCCAATGGGCCGGACGTGCCGAGGGTGATGTTGTTGTAGGTGGCGTTGTCGGCGCCGTCGTTGGAGAGGACCGCGCTCATCGCGCTGGTTGCACCAGCCGGTTCGGTCAACCGCCAGTACGAGTACGGACCGGCGTTGAGGGTGGTCGCCTCGTACTGCGATGCATTGGTGTACTCGTACCGGGTGCAGTCGGTGGTCGTGCCGGGGGGACATACCCTGGTCAGCAGGTCCTTGTCATACCCGTAGTTCCACGTCAGACGAGTGGTGGAATCGCCTGGGGTGACAGGGTCGGTGGTGACCGTCGCCACGTGGGGGTCGGCGGCGCCGGTGGGGGTGGACCAGGTCACGGCCAGGGTTCGCCCCGATGAGGCTGACGTGATCAGGTCGATCAGTCCGTTGGTGTCGTAGCGCAGGTTCTCGGCGCGGCCGGACGCGTCCGCGATCCGGGTGAGCCGGTAGACGCCCCCGCCGACCGACCGGGTGAACTCGTAGGCTGTGGCGTCCTTGTCGGTCAGCGAGTATCCGCCGGTCATCGGCTTGAATACGGAGAAGCGGCCGGACGGCGGTGTGAATGTGCCGTCGGTGTTGCGGCCGAACGCGATCTCCTCCCCCGAGGGGTACCGCACCGCGACGGTCTGCACCGTGCCGGTCGGGTCAGGCTCCTCCCGCACCTGCATGTCGAGCAGCGACGACCAACCCTGGCCGAACGCGCTGTCGGCCCGAACGTCCCGGCTGTTGTAGTCACGGCTGATCGACAGCGCGGGACCGGCGGTGGCGACCTCGGCGTCGCTGTCCGAGGTGGTGTAGTTGCCGGTGCTCGCCTCGTAACCCTTACCGCCGTTCTGCGCTAGATCCGCGCTGATCATCGGCTGCGGAACCGCGGTGGTGAAGGCGTATGCCACCGGCGAGGCCGGACCGGTGGTGGACCAGTCGTTGACCTGCACCGTGTAGGTGTAGGTCTTGCCCCAGGCCAGCACGCCCGCTGGCACCTTCCAGACCCCGGTCGTCACCCAGCCGGAGGTCGCGACCTGGGTGCCCGCGGAATCCTTGACCACGAACGTGTAGCGCAAACCCTTATTCGGCCAGGCGTCGGAGTCGTGACCGCTCGCGGCCAGCTCCGGAGTGAGCGTGCCGACGGTGTAGTTGTCCGCCGGGTAGCGCACGTCGACCTGCGGGGCGACGTTGTCGGTGTAGGTGACGTCGATGAACGGCGTACAGGAGATCGTGCCGTAGGTGGCGTGCGTGCAGTTCAGCGGCGAGTCCGCCGAGGTGAAGCGCTTCCACGCCGCGGTGTCTGTCTCACTGGCCTGGATTGCCAGCCCGTAGGTGCCACCGCCGGTCACCCACTCGTTGACCTCGCTGACGGTCAACGGCACCGACACCCACGTACCCACGTTTCGGGTCTTGGCGCTGTTTCCGCACGCGGCCGTACTGGAGGGCGAAGCATTGCCGATGGAGCCCGACAGTGAAGGGAACGTGTTGAACTTGACGCTGGAGGCCCACCAGTTCTGCGTCACCCGATAGACGTCGAAACGGCGGGCGACGCAAACCCCGTTGCCGATTCCCTGGTAGCTCATGAACACGTTCAGGTCGGCCGCGCTGAGCTTCTTGCCCGCGTACGTAGTACCGAAGGTGGAGAACGGCAGCAGGGCCCGCGCCTTGCCGGTGGCGGTCCCGTTGAACGTGCCGGCGGCCACGTTGTCCTCGGTGTAGCGCTGGCTTTCCGTGACGTCCGACTGCACGTAGGTGTCGCCGGTTGCCGTCTTGATCGTCCCGGTGGACGGATCCAGCAGCACCGGGAACTTCCGCTTCGGATCGCGCAACCAAGCACCGTCGACGGTGACCTTCAGCGCCTGCCCGGCCCCGTACGGGACGAGGTCGTATCGCACGGCGTGCGAAATGGCGCCGACGCCGGAGGCGTCGACGCTGGCGTCCTCGAGGTAGCCGACCGGCATCCGGGCGGCCTCCGAACCGTCCGGCCCGACGAACACGGCGTTGCCGTCCTCGTCGATGCGGGCGGTCAGCCCGCGCAGATGCAGCGGGTAGACGTACTCGGTAGGCGCCTGCGCCGAGCGCAGGACCAGGCTCTCCTTGATGTCGGTGCCGGCCGCTGCGAGCCGGACGTCCACATCGGGCAGGACCCGCTCGTAGGTGAGTTCGGTGCCGTCGACCCGGGTGGTGCCCAGAGTCGCACCGGCCAGGTCATAGCCGAGGCTGCGGTCGCTATCGAGCGCTACATCAACCAGGGGCTGCCCGGTCGTACCGGTGGCGGCGAAGGTGACGCCGAGCGGGTGGGCCTTGACGGTGAAGCGGCCGTCGGGTCGCTGAACGATCGTCGAGTCGATGGCGTGCCAGGTGCCGTCGGTGTCACGCCAGTTGACCGGCCGTTGGTAGACGCGCCGGGTGACTGAGCCATCAGCATTCTGGAAGACGTCGGTGGTGGCGGTGGAGGCCGGCATCAACCGCTTACTGGTGCGGACGTTGTAGCCCTGCCGGCCGGGTCCGGTCGTCCGCACCTGAGAGGTCGGCCGGTGCGGCTGGAAGCGGGCGAGTTCGCCCTTGGCCCGTTCTCCGCTCGGTCGGGCGCGGACCCGAGCCGCCGGCACGTAGTGCCCGCCGGACGCCTTACCAGACTTCTGCTGCGGGGTGGACGGCTCAGCGCCCCAGGACGCACGCAGCGACCACACGCTGGTCAACCAGCTAAGCGGCCAGCCACTACCAACGGTGGGCGGCATCGATTGACGGGGCGCGGCTGTGAGGAGCGCCAGCACCACCACCAGCACAGTGGCCAGGCGACGGACGCCGGACCGGGCCGAACTCTGCCCGGTCGCCCCACGACGCGCGGCATGAACACGCTGACCGCCCATGGCAGCCCTCCCCGTTGGTGATCAAACCCGCGAGAAGCTTCCTGGACGTTCGCTGAAAAAGCAATATTTAAATTTATGAGATCACTCGGCGGCAGCCGCAGTCACTTGCCGCTCCACCCCGGACGTCACGACGGCGGCCGTGCCAGCCGGCACGGCAGGCACGGCCGGGTCCGGCGACACACCGACGACGAGGAAACGGGAATCGGCGAACCGTCGGTAGCCCGCGACCAGGGCCGCGATCGGCGCGGCACCTACTGCCACCACCAGACGGCAGTGCTGCACTCCGAGAGTGTTGAAGAACCCTTGAGCGTTCTCCGCCGTCTGCTCCCCTACCACCGACAGGTACTGCACCTTGATCGATGTAGCCAGCGACGCGCGTTGCATACCCGCCCAACTGGCTGCGGCGTCAGGGCCCGACAGCCCTCGCTGGTCGGTCAGGAGGCAAGCCGTGAATGCCCGGTAATGCCGCTCTCGCGGCGGGGCGGGCTCAGGCCACGACAGCCAGATCAGCACCGCAGCCGCCAGCAGCCCCGCCGCGCAAGCCGTGAACAGCCGCCATCGCCTACGCACCACGACCACCGCGAGACCCCTTTCACGCCGGGACGGACACCCGGCGGGAGCAAGATACGGCGCTCGCTGCCATGACGGCCAGCCGGCCGGTTGAGGAAGTCTCGGCATCGCTGTGACGGCAGGCCGGCGGGCGGCGGGCAAGCCGGCAGCGTTGACGGGTTGGAGACATCACCGCCCAGCTGTTAGCCATCGACCATGCACCGACCGCGCAGCTACGCCTCCAGGCCGCCGAATCCCCAGCATCTGGCTGCGGAGATCAGCCGTCTTCTCGCCCAAAGTGCGAGCTGAGGTCCCCCAGCAGCTAGGAGGCCTTACGGGGCCCGCTGGAAGCCTGCCGAGGTATTCGGGGTCCAGGCTCCCTGTAATTCACTCCTCCTATGCGTATCGACTACTGTGGCAGCGCTGCACTGGCCCGCGCGACCTTCCTTGAGAACGAGGGGAATTGAACCCACAACAACTTCTTGTCGAGCCCTCTTCAGGACTTGTCATTGGTTGTCAAAACCCCTTGTTACCCTTCGTGTCCGAGTCCAACTTGTCGTTCATTGCCAGAAAAGTGGGCGTTGAGCTGCACAGACACAACCAGCCACTGGGCGCACCTTGTCACTGATTGTCACCCGTCGGCGGGGGTTTTCGGGGGCGTAAACGGGGGGACGATTTCCTGTCGGCTGCCGTCGTCAGCCCCCTGGCCACCGGGTCGCCGGCCGCATCCGCCACGGCCGCGTGCTGGTGGCGGTCTCCCACCCGGCCGCGATCGGCGCCCAGCCGCGCGCGGTGGCCCATGCTGCTGGCCATCAAGTGGCCTATCTGCCCGGCCTGGCGATGGCTGCATCGCCGAACTGCATCCGGGCACCGCGAGGACCGACGCTCGGGACGCCTATTTCATAGCTGGTGCCGCCCCTGCGCCGCTGGTCAGAGCGGAAACTCTCGCGCTGAAGACAACTCGACGAGGTTCGCTTGCGCGGTGCGGGTGTAAGGATGTTCGGTGCCGAGCACGCGGCGGTAGTCGGCCAACACGGCGATGATGAGCCTACGCGCTCGGCGTCGGCGCCCGCAGACAGCGAGCGCCAGCGCAAGATTGCGTCGCGCGTTCAACGACGCCGGGTGGTCAGTACCCAACACCCGTTCCCGGTCTGCCACGACTTGTTCGAACAGCCTCAGGGCCTCCCTCCGATGCCCCGCTGCCAGCAGCGCTCGAGCGAGGAATAGTCGGAGGCGTATGGTCCGTGGGTTGTCGCGAGGCATCACCCGCTTTGACCGCCGAAGGACAGACCGAAGCATCACTATTGCTTCCCTGTGGCGGCCCGCAGCTGAGTAGGCCACTGCCCGGTACTGCGGCCACCAGGCAAACCCGGTGTCCTCGGGCTTGTCCTGTAGCAATGTGGCATTCATCTCGTGCAGCTCTATGGCTTCCTCAGCCCGCCCCGTCCGAACGTAGATGCGGGCTAGCTCACCGCGAGCGTTGATCGTTGACGGATGATCGAGCCCGAACGCCCGGGTGTTCTCCTGCAGATTCTCCTCGAACAGAGGGACCGCGGTGGCCAGCCGGCCGACCGACCGGTACGTGCTGGCAAGGTTGATCCTCGCACCCATCGTGACCGGCGCGTCAGGACCGCATACTCGCAGGCTCTCCTCCAAGTTGAACTGGTGGATCTCCAGGGCACGGTCAAGGTGTCCAGCGCACTCACAGCAGTAGCCCAGGCGGTTGCGGGCCCGGACCGTGCTGGGATGGTCCGGACCGACCCGGCGGACGCAATCAGCGAGAGCCCGCTCGGCGAACGGGACCGCCTCGGCTTCCCGCTCCGCTTCGAGATACGCACCGATGAGACAACTGCGCGCCTCGACGGTCGATGCATGGTCAGCCGGTAGCTCGGCCTGGTGGTCCGCGAGCACAGCTAGGCCGGTCGCGACCGCCTTGGCGAACTCACCCATATCGGATAGCCGCTGCACGCTCCACCGCCGCAGGCTGAGCAGGTCACGCAGAAGCTCGTCTACTGACCCGGCGACCACGCGAGCCTGGGCCCACAGCTCAGTGATGTGGTCGATGACGTCGATACCAGGTGCCGGTTCAGAATTTGTGACAGCGTTGAGAATCGCCACGGCCTGCGAGGCCACGGGTTGGAGCCGGCCCTCGCGGTGTAACCGCTGGACGGCCACCTGGCGGGTGAGCCGGTGCATTGCCACCACCGCACCATTAACGTCAAACCCCACCAGGGAAGCGTTAGCCAACGCGCCTAGGGCGGCGTCCACATCCGCTCGCTCTGCCGGCAGTTGGTGCAGCAGGGTGCGGGACACGCCAACTTCTGACAGCACGGCCATAAGATCAATAATCTGGGCCACCAGGCTCCCGGAGCCGCCGTTCTCAGCTTCCGCGATCGACCGCAGCGTCGTCTGCTCGAGACTGAATGGATATCCCTCTCCTGGAACCCGTGGAAGCGAAGACCCCAACGGCATGAAGGGGAAGCCGTCCAGGTACTCCGCGAATGACAGCCGGCGCCCGCGGATCACCGCGCCCGCTTGGGCGAGCGCGAGCGGCAGCTGTCCCAACTTACTGGCGACGAGCGCGGCGCCAGTAAGATCGTCGCGCCCTGCGCGGGCGCAGAGGAAGGCCGCTGCTTGCTCCGGCGTGAACACGTCAACCCGAAGCTCAGCACCGAGCACGGCGAATTCGTGCATCGTCGTCGTGATGACAACCTCGACGTTGCCTCTCTGGGGCAGCCACGGCGTGACGACATCCGGGGCGACGGCGTTGTCCAGCACGATCAGCGCCGGCGCGCGCAACTGCTCAAGCCAGCGCAGGGCGGCCTTCGCCGCCGGCTCCGTGTCCACAACATCGTCAGTCACCCCGGCCTGCTTGGCCACCTCCGCCAGCGCGGTGACTACCGCAGCGGCATCATCGGCAACGATCCACACCAGGCAGGCATAATTCTGCGCCAGCCGATCGCGCGCATACGTAGCCGCGAGGTGCGTCTTGCCGACCCCACGTCCGCCCACCAGCGAGCACAGCTTGCCCGACGCAGCGGTCCGTTCGAGGCTGGCCAACAACCCCTCGCGGCGAATGTGCGCCAGCGGCTCACGCGGGATGTCACCGATAACGAGTTGCGCGCCGGGGCCCGACCGGCTTGGCTGCTGGGTGAGGGCCGACGCCCGCGGCGTCCGCCGCAGTTGCAGGTATGCGACCACGACACCGACCGTGGTCAGACATGCGCCAACCACTCCGACCGCCGCCTCCGCATCCATGGCCTCACGCAACCACAGTTCACGACTCTGCGGTACAACTCATCCAGGCATCCCGGAACCAGGGCTACCCGTACGGCGGTGAACAGGGCGGACTCCAGAGCAGTGTTTCCCACAGCACAGGGGCCCACGCTGCTTGTGAAGCCGGGATCAACTTCGCGGTGGTCGACCACGACGCGTTGACCGCGACGACCCGCACCGCGCCGTCGCAGCCGTGCCCGCCGGCGGCGTCGCGGTCTACCGCGGATGGCTGCTCCGCAGCGACCGGTACGCCGCCTTCGCCGGAGCCCTCACCGTCCGCGACGTGTCCCTGCGCACCATCCCCGGTTGCAGCATGCCGGTGGGCTACGGGCCGAGGCAGTACTCCGCGACCGGGCGCGTCCGCAGGTTCGCGGGGATCACTCTGCCGATCCACTGGAAGAGACTGAGTTGCATCCCCCGGGGCCTGAGCTGGCAGATCCGGCCACCTGCCAGCTCGCTCGGGGCAACGCTCTCCATCCTGGGTGGATAGCCGGTCGAGGCGACAATCGCGTAGCCGTCGTTGACGCTCACCACGAGCACGGAACGCTTCGGCTTCGCGTCGGTACTTCCGAGGTTCATCCGCGTCAGGCCGTCCGCCACACGTCCGACGGCGATCCGGGACAGGCTGTAGCGCGGCCAACCGGACTCGGCGAGCCCTTCCTCGACGACCAGAGCCGCGAGCACGGTAATCGCGACAATGGCGATGCCTCGGCGATGCCGCACCAGCCGGCGCCGGCCCCAGATCCACCCGAGGCTCGCCAGGAACGCGATGAGCTGTAACAGCAGGTAGTTCAAGGGAACGAAGATCGCGAATCCAGCGGCGAGGCCGGTCGCCGCCCAGTTGGTGGCACGGAGGGTCCAGTCCAGCCAGCCGCGTTGCCGGGCGAGGTAGACGAGCGACGCCGCGCCGGTCGGCAGGAACAGCGGCAGCAGCAGCGCCGTAAGGCCGAGCGGGTTTCCCTCCTGCACGATTGAACGGAGGAGGACGTGCTGACCGGTCAACGACAGCAGGAGCAGTACCAGCAGCAGCGGAAGCGCCGTCAGCACGGCCGGCATCAGGTCGTCGGCCACGGTCGCCTGATCCGGGGCGTAGCTGACGGTACTGCTGCTGACACTGGTCCTGTTGCTGAGACTGTTGTCGACGTACACGTCGCCGCTGGCGTGGACGTGCATCGTCCTGGGCGCGTCGCCGCCCGCCTGAGCCGTGGATCCGGCCCGGCGTCGCCTGCGCCGGGCCCTGGGAGCTGGCATCTTGCGAAGGTACCGAGCTTCGCCGGGGAGGTTCACGTTGTGTCGTCCATGCGATCGCTGCCGGACGGACGCGCCGGCCAGCGGAACCGAATGATTCGGCGAGAGATTGCTCCGCGGTCGTGTCGATCCCTGGGCCAACCGTTCGACCGTTGCCACCAGCTCCACAGGGCTGTCACGGCACGAGACGTGAACTAGTTGCGGACTGACATTACGGACCGCTACGTGACCGAACGAGGCAAGGACCGCGCACTACGGGGCCGCCCGGATTGCGCGAGCTCCTCAGAATCGGTCCCGGGTTCCCAGAAGGGCGTTGTGCGCGGCGCGGCGCCATGGCGCGAGCTCGGTGTCGATCCCGTCCCAACGGTTGTCGTCGACGCGGAGAGCTCCGTCGAGGCCGGGCAGGGCCTCGACCAGCCTCATACGCTGGTCTTCGCCCGGGTGGGTACTCCACAGGTCGGTGGTGCGCCGGCTGATCTGACGGGCCAGTGGCAGACGAGCAGCCAGCCGTTCCCGGGCTTCAGCGGCCATCGCCTCCAACTGCTCGCCGTCGATACGCGGCGCCAGATGCCACAGGTCCTGCCAGATCCGACCGGCGAGCAGGACCGTCTCGGAGGACTGAAGGAAGGCCGCGCTGCCGGCGACCCGGCGGGCGACGAGATCCGCCCGGTACTCGGCGCGGCGGATGTCGGGCATCGCCGCGCTGTCGACGAGCAGCTGCCCGGTCGCGGCGGCGACATTGGCCAGAGCAACGATTCCGTGCACGATCACTCCGAGGAGAACGACCGTCCCCGTCGTCTGCTCGGCTAACGCGTCGGCCGAGCGAACGGCGCGTCGCCACGGGTTCCGCCCGCCGGTGGCCGCCACCGCCCGGCTGCCGAACGTCCTCGCCAGCACGGTCCTCCGCACCCGAAGCGGATCGCCGTTGGCCAGATGTCCCAGCTCGTGGGCGAGGAGCGAGACCCGGGCCGGCCGCGGCAGCATCACCCACAGGGGAACTCCGATGACGAGGACCGAGCGCTGCCGCCAGCCCAGCTGGGCGACACCGGCGTTCAGGCTCAGATCTGCACAGATCACGTCCGGAACCGGTGTGCCGGCGGCTTCGGCGACCTCCCGCACCAGACGGTGCAGCTGCGGTGCCTCGCGGTCGGTGAGCACACCGTACTTCGGCACCCGCCCGAACGACGGCTTGACCAACAGCAGGACGAGCACAGCGGGGATCGCCAGCGCCAGCCGGATCCCCGGCGGCAGGTCGCTGGCCACGAAGAGCCAGACCAGGTAGCCCACCGCCGCCACCCCCAGCATGGCCAGCACCACGGAGACCACGATCAGCCAGGTCTCGCCCGACGACGTCCCGGCCGGCGGCGCCTCCGGGTCGGCCAGCAGCTGCTCATGCGTCGCCCGGTCGACCTCCAGTCCTCGCCGGAACCCCCACCGGCTGATCATCCGGGTGCCGCGCCACGGGCCCAACGCTGGGTCGTACACATCCAGGTTCCACCGGCACGCAGGACACCAGGGAAGAGCCCCCGCCTCCGGCAGGACCAGGTCGTCGGCACAGACCGGACACCTACTCGGCGTCGTCGTCTTGATCGGCACGAGGGTGGAGTGTAGATCTCAGTGACAGGCGCGCGTACCCCCGGCTGGCGCACCACCGAGCGCGCGCCAGCCGTGGGGATCAGCATCGTTGTCGATGTAACTGACGGGTGGTTACGACGGCAGGACCGGCAGGGGCAATGGATGACTGCGAGGAGCTCCACCGAGGCCATCCGCCGCGCTCTGCCCAATGCGTGCAGGTCACCGACAGATGGCGCCTATGGCACAACCTCCGCGAAGCCGCCCTGAGGGGGTGAAGGCGCACAGCACCTGCTGGGCCGGCGTACTCGACGCACCCATCTATGACGGGCTCCGCGCGCGGACGACCGTGAAACGCTGGCACCAGGTCCATGACCGGCGGGTACTCCCCACACTGCCACGCCCTTCTGCCGAATATGTGGCAGGACGACTGGTGACCGATGGGCAGAGCTGAGATACGCAGGTAGTCCAAAACGACCGCGGCCTGGCCCGGCCAGGCGAGCCGGCCGCCGCTCTCATGGCGTCTGCCCCGACCATGTTGTCCATTGTCGCAGACCAGGTGTACGGCACGCCGCTACAACGTCAAGCCGGCGAGGATGGCCTACTCGCCCCCGCCGCTAGGCACACGGTATGGGCATGGGCTGGGTGGGAGCGGTGGTAGTTCGAGCAGCTGGCGGGTTGCATGGATGGCTTCGATGACGCGCTGCTGCAGAGCATGTGGGTCGTCGGCAAGGTCAGCTAGATGGCTTGCGTGCTGGGCGAGGTCATGGGCCCAGTTCGGGTCCAGATTGCCGACGGTGATGCGCCGGAATGCGTGACGTGCGGCGTCGGGGTCGCCGGCCAGGGCTGCTGCGCTCCCCACGTGGTAGGCCTGCCACCAGGGCGACTCGCTGCGCCCGGTCGCACAGGAGATCAGTTCATGAGCGGTGGCTGCGGGGTCGCGAAACTGGCTGCGCAGTTGCTCGACCCGTTGGGCAGCAACACCGGCAAGCGTGTCCATGTCGCGGGTGAATTGCTCGGCGTTGACGAAGTCAAGAAAGCTTGTCCATCCGGCTTCGCCGATCGGCGGCTGTGCCACGAAGGTGGCGTCATGACGCCAGTAGACGCGGCTACCGTCGTCGAATGACCAGTGGTCGCGTTCGTGCCACAGCCACATCGGGCCGACGTTGAGGTAGGTGCCGTGCGAGCGGGAAGGCTGGAACTCAACGATGACCAGCCACCATCCCCGATCGTCGAGCCAAACGCGTGAAGCGCCTCGCCGATGCAGTCCGAGCGGCTGCAGATGATGCCGTGCCGCCGCTGCGACCAACCGAGTCGTTGCGGCTCTGTCTGGCATCCGAGGAGTATGGCATCGGCCGCCCTGGCAGTAGAAAGGCAATGTCCGCCTCTCCTACCGGCCGTCGTCTTCAGCGGTGGTTTCGGTCTACGAACGTTGCACCGGGCGATGGTCTCGGTGGTGGTGGGGCCTAGGTGAGGAGCTGGTTGCCGTCGGTGACGCGGTACGAGACATCGCTTAGCCACGCGCGGCCCGTCCGGCGAAGCGTGGGTTCGCTCCTGACGAACCGTGACCTAGGTGGGAAGAAGTGCGAGTAAGCTACCGACCTCGCCCTGCCAGCTTCGTTAGCGTGGCACGGCGGCGTACTCAGCCGTGAGGTATGAGCGGTAGCTGATCACCGCAGGGGTCGTCACATTCAGGCTCCCCGCCGTGGTGGTCAGCATCTCCTCGTATCCCAGCAGGGCACCGGAGCGCGGGTCAACGATCACAGTATGTTTGGCCGGCAGGCCGTGAGCGTCGGTCGTGATTGAGAAGGCTTCCCCGATGCGTCCAGCACGGTCGGTGACGGTTCCGGTGACCGTCATGCCCGGAAGGTCCGCGAGCAGTCTCAGCGTCGCAGCGCGCTGAGCGGGGTTCAGCAACCGCATGCCAGCGAGCTGGGCGATGTCCTCCAGGTACTGCACCGGTGCCTGATTAGCGGACGTGCCCGCTTCCAGCCAGCCGCGCAACACGGCGGCATCCGCCGGAACCGCACCCCGAAACCTGCTGAAGAATCCGCCAGCCGGATAGTCGTGCACTTCCTCCGACGATGTGACACGGCCACCCCACTTCTGCCACTGCCTGCGGTCAGCGTCCGAACGGAAGACCGGAGACAAATCCCTCTTGATCATGCGGCCGGCGTCGTCATCGGTCCGCCAGGACTGCCACTGTTGAGGCACCACAGCAGAGACCGTCCGGCCGCCTGAGGTCGAGAAGTTCAGGAACCAGTTCACCGACTCTAAGTGCTCCACCGTGCCCGCCGGCCGAGGTGGCATGGTCTGCGCCGCTGCCACGGCAGCCAGGCTCCGAAGCCGGATGCCGGCTGGTTCCGCGCTCGCCGGCGAACCGAAGCTGAGGATCGCCGGGGTGACCGCGTACGCAGGCCGCGGCCGACGGGACATCTCGGTCGCAACCCCACCGCTGACCGCCGCCACGACCAACACGCCGGCCGCGGCCAACACGGAACGACGACGTGGAACTGCCCCTCGCGCCGCGCCTCCCCCACGATCGCTGGCGAGAATCCGAGCCAGATCCTGTTCACGACGACCGTCCTCGGCTGGCCCAGCGTTCTGGGCCGGGTCCAAGCCACCCAACAACTGGCGCACCTCATCCACGGCCCGCATGCCTCACACCCCCACTCGACAACGACGGCGCCACACTCGGCGTCCGCCCCGCCTCGTCGCTCGCCGCGCCGAGCTGCGCTCGTAACCGACGGCGGGCTCGCATCAGCCTCATCGCGAACGTCGTCCGCGACTGGCCCAGCACGGCCGCCGCCTCGACAAGGGTCAACCGCTCCCACGCCACCAGCCGCAGGATCTCCCGATCACCCACAGGCAACCGGTGGAACGCCACCGCGACGTCACGCTGGCTTGCCACCCCGTCCGCATGATCCACCACGACCACCTGACCCGGCTCCGACGCCACCCGCAGCGTCAACTCCTGCCACCGCCGACGGCCCCGGGACTCGTTGGCAAGCACCAAACGCGCCACGCCGTACAGCCACGGCAACGCCGACCCGTCCGGCACATCACCCAAGCGTCGCCACGCCACAAGGAAAACCTCGGCGACAACATCACCAACGTCAGACGCGATGACCCGCCGAGCGACGTACCGCCACACGTCACCGTGATGACGCTCGTACAGCCCGGTGAATTGCTCCTTCGCAGAGTCCATCGCACCTCCAACGTGCTTATGTCCGGCACCGGACCGAACGTCACACTCCCGGGACGAAAGGACCGCCCCCGCCGGCCCTGCCTCGCCCCTGGGCGTGAGGCGACTCGCCCTCGCCGCGGAGCAGGTATGTGGTGAAGTTGCCGGCGCGACTCACTCATGCGCAGGACTAGGCGGTCCTCGTCCACGCGCCCGTTCCGCTGCCGCTGCCGGCTACGCCTGGGGCTGTGGAGTTCGATTTGGTGGTGCCGCCGTCGCGGCGCCTTCAGGTCGCCGTGAAGCAGTTCTCGCTAGGCCTGGTCCGCTCCGGTGTGAGGGTGACGTTCTCGGCCGACACCGATGCCATCCATCTCCTGACCGTCGGTGTCCGCCTCAAGTCGATGTGCTCACATCTCTGGCGTGGCCCGTACCGTCGGTGGAATGTTGACTCGCCTCAGCTTCCACGCGACCGAGGTGGCGTGATGGATTTCGTGGAGTTCATGATCGACGGTCCACTCGCCGTCGACCGCGACGACATCGAAGATGAGCTCAACCGTGCTCTCCTCGGACGTGGCGAGGTCACCGGCGCCGGAACGAGCGAGAGTGGCTCTCTTCTCGACGTCGACGTCCGTGCGACAGCGGACAGGCGGGCCGTCCTGGACGCCATCTTCGGAGTACTCGCCGCCTTGGAGGTAGGCGACTCCGTGCGGGTCCGGCCTGGCGATGAGCAGACCTGGCTCCGTCCGAGCGAGTGGGAGCCCTCATGACCACTTCCCCGAACGCTGATCGGGAGAGGATTCGTCATGCGCCGGTACCAAGCGGTGGATCGCATGTCCGCCGACCGCATCACCGCCAAAGCCATCTCACCAATGAGGGCCGCTCAGCCGCCGACTTGTGCCCGCGCCCCCGGGCACCGGCGTTGGGACGACGCCCGCTGTTCACGCTGCCAACCAATGATCGGTTGCGCACCCGACCTCGACGCTCCACCAGCCCTCCGCCTCGCCTCGTCGCAGAGTCGCCTTGGCCTCGAGGAGATTCGCGCTCGCGGGGACGGTGAAGGCAACGAGAGGCAGGTCCGCGCTGAACGTCTCGCCGCCGAGACCGAAGGGTGCCAGGCGGTCGTAGACGGCTTTGGCGCTCGGTCCGAGCGGGCCACGGGGATTCGGCAGAAGTCTCACCGTGCAGTTGCCCGACGGCTGGACCCGTTCGGTTGCCCAGGGAAGTCCGTCAGGGCCGAGGGCGAAGCGGACGACATCTCCCTCGGGCACGCCGTCCTGAAGGAACGGAACGTTGCAGATGCGAGCCGTGTCGGGACCGACAGCGAGACCCCACAAGCCCTCAGTGTCGTAGGGAAGCCACCCCTCCCGCGGAACGAGCCTGAACCAGACTTTGATCAGCTGGTCTCCGGCAGGAAGGTCCCGGTCGGGTGCAGGCATGGCCGCCATCTTCCCCTGCTGTGCCTGAAACTTCCGGCTCATCTCGTCTCCCCGTCGATGCTGTGCGGACGGTCGACCGCATACATCACCTGGCGCGCGCCGAACTCGTCGAAGGTGTCGACCCGGACCATGCCGAGGGCTTCCAGGAGATGGACGGATCGACGGTTCGCCTCCTGCGTGACGGCGACCAGCCGGGTTGCGTCCGGGAACCGGTCGAAGGCCAGACCGACGGCCGCCGCACACCCCTCTCGGGCGTAGCCCCGTCCCCACCACTCCGGCAGGAATGCGTACGAGAGTTCCAGGTCTCCCGTCCGGTACCGGCCCAGGCGGCACCAGCCGACGATCTCCCCGGACCTCTTCGTCACCATCAGGCTGCCCGTGTGGTCACCCACCCGCCGTTCGGCCACCACCTCGTCAGGCACCGGGCCGCCGAGGTAGCGGCGCATCACCGGGTCCTGCCACATCCGCTCAAGCACCGCCAGGTCGTGTGACCGGACCTCCCGTAGTACGAGGCGTTCCGTACTGGCCAACGCCTCGTCCGACTCGGTATTCATCGTGTCATCCTCCACAGGTCCCTCGCTCATTCGACGGTGCGGACGCGGGTTACATCGATCCTCAAGGGCCGGATAAGCCAGAGACAACGTCAGGTCGAAGGCGGACCATGTACCGGTGCTACACAAGGATGCGCTCAGCCGCCTTCAGGACGCCGCCGTCCTCTGGAGCGTCGGAGAGGCCACCCCTGCGGACGTGGTAAAGGCGGCCTGTGACTGTCTTGTAGCAGGCGTGGACGGTCCGTCTCTTCGGATCCTGGCCGGCATCTCCTCGGCGCCGGGCAGCGACAGTGACGAACTGCGCCGTTGGCTTGGAGACGCTCTCTCGGAGCTCTCGCTGACCTACTACCGGGAGGGCAGTCGAGCGGGCGAGGACGAAGCCGTCCGAATCATGGCCCGCCGGCTGCTCGCCCAGGCCATCACGCCCCGCGACCTCACGTCCTGGGCTTATCTCCGCATCACCAGGGAGGGCACTCCCCTGGCAGACGAACTCATCAACCTCGACAACACATACGAGTATGTCGAGGCCGTCATCTACGACGGGCAGGAATATCCGACCGCGGCGGCTGCGAAGATCGACACGGACGTAGTCGCCGAGGCGCGACGCCTGGTCGGTGACACAAAAGCTGGAATCGCCTGAAGCAAGCACGGTCACCCGGAAGGCCCGCACTGGAGTCGGCGGAGTAGGGGCAGCGGCACGATCTCCCCCCTACGAGGGAGGAGAAACCCTCGTTGTCCGGGAGGCGTGAGGTACCAGATCGCTGGCATGCTCGCCGCCATGGCCAATCCTGACCCTCCACATGTGTCCTCAGGTGCGACCCAGACAAGGCGCTCGGTCGGATTCTGCATGGCTGGGACCGTCCTGCGGACCGTCGCGGCCGAGTGGGCTACACCTTTGACGCTCGCGATCATCGTGGGGCTCGTGTTGCTGGCAACGCCGGCCCGGCTGCCGTCGGCACAGGCAGTCGGCGACCTTCCCAACGTGGTGCCGAGTGTGGGCCGCATCGCGCTCGGGCTCGCCAACCTCGCCGCGACCATCGCGGTCGTAGTGTCGCGCCATCGCCTCGGCTTAGCGACCGTGCTAACCACAATCCCCTGGGTGCTCTCACCGTTGGCGACAACAATGATGTGGGGCTGGTGGCTGGCAAACCTGGCCGTACTCGGGGTAGCGGTCTTTGACGGTGTCCGCCGACGCGCGCTGTGGATCGCAGCCTTGGCGATCGCCCTGGCACTGATCTACTGCACAAGCGGGGTGTACTGGAGCGTGCCGCTCGTCGGACCGATCCACCTGTACGCCAGAGACCCGGGTCGGTGGTTCGACGGCACCAGACTGTTCTACCTTGCGGCGTACCTGGGCGCGGTAGCAGCCGTCGTGCTGACGGCCGTCCTCGCCAGAGCTGTGAAGCGACGGCTGCGGGCCACTCATGCCGCGTCGATCTCCGTACCGCCAGCGGCGGAACCCGCCGAAGCGGCCGCGCCCGCCGACGGCGTGCCATCACGCCCCGCCGAACGGGCCCCGTCCGGGCCGAGGGCCCAGCGGATTGCCACCCTCACCCGACGCGAGCAAGAGGTGCTGCTCGCCGCCGCACGAGGCTTGTCCAACGCTGAGATCGCCGCTGATCTGGTGATCAGTGAGGAGACAGTCAAGACTCACATGTCTGAAGTGCTGCGCAAACTCGGCTGTCGCAACCGGGTGCAGGCTGTCATCGCAGCCTACGAGTCGGGTCTTGTCACACCCACGGCCACATGACGCGCGGGCGCCCGATCCGCGAGGTCCACTACCACGTCGGCCGCTGAGGGCTCCCCCGCACTTCAGCGGCCGGCACCTCGTTCAAGAGGCTCAAACGCATCCGGTGCCTCATCGACAGCTGCCGGTACTGCGGCCGGACGCTCTCTGCCCTGGCGGCGATCGCTGCGGCTAGGTGCTAGACGTGTCCGGTCGGACGGCTCCTCAGCCGTTGGCCTACGCTTCAGCCTCCTGGCGACACGGGCCCGCAAGCGTCTCGATCGCTAACGGCAGCGGCTCCGGTTCCACCCGCGCGAGGCTCACCAAGCACTCCGACGGCTCAATTCCCTCGCTGACCGCGTCGACGTACGCCTTGGCATCCCGTAGGCCCATCCGCGGCGCTTGCCGGCGGACATACCGCAGCGCCGACATCCTGTCCCCACCCTGCACGAGGGCACGGACGTCGGCGAGCAACGGATCCACAGGCCTGACGCCCCTGTACTGCCGCAGATATACCTCAGCCCACCGGTCCGAGCCGCATATCGCGACCGGGATGTGGTGGATGCTGCCGTCTTCCCCATCTACGAGGTAGGGGCCCTGCCCCACCAGCATCCGTCCGAAATCACCGGAACGCAGGTACTCAACAGACTGCCAGGAGATCAACCACCCGAGCGTGTGCTCCTCGACACTGGAGACCGCGACCTCGGGCACATCGGCCAGCCAGCCCTCCCGTCGCTGCTTGACCAGCAAAGCCTCGACAAGCGCGACAGCGCGCTCCCTGGTGATCACAACCGGCATCATCCATCACGACGACCACCACACCAACCGCATTCGAACCCGCGCCCGTGTCTCATCGAGGGCTCACTGCTCCCGTCGACGTCCTGTCATCGGCGTCTGTGGAGAGCGCCCTCCTGACAAGCGGCAGCCCAACACAGTGGGTGCCTTCGGATCCGCCGAGCAGGTCACGAAGCTGCACTTGCTAGCCGTCGCGTCCCGCGTAGCGACTCTCGCTGGCGTGCCGACCGCGGCTTCCGGCATGGTCACCGACAACCGGGCGCCACGGTTCGGCATGGAACGAAGGTTCGACCTGCCCGCGTCACCGCCGCGCCCGCTCGACAGCCTTCTCACTTCGGTGCACACCGAGCCGGCAGATGGGCCTCAGCGAGAACGAATCCGAACGTCCAAGTAGAGTTATCTGAAGGGATGGAATTTGTATGGCAAACTTGTTTCCGTGACATAGCTGATCACAGGCACCGGTTCTCGCCGCCCGCCAAGGTCCAGCAGCAATTCCGTCAGGGTGCCGCAGTAGGACTCCGGCGAATCGTCCATCGAGATGTCGCAGACTACGGTTTGCCAGCCAGCGGGAGAATCAGCTGTTATGCGCCAGCAGAGTAGGTAGTCGGCTTGGATGATGCCCCACATACATAGGTCGCCGACAGAGTTGCCAAAGCGATAGGGATAACCACCCTCCATTTCGGCTCTGTCATTCATTACATCATGATGGTTTGCCGCATAATCGACGAAGTCCTGAATGCTTGGCCATCGGAGAGGATGATGAACCGTGAGGGGACCAATGGCGCCAGGCGGGAATCGCTCGACATATCGGCGATAGTCCGGTGGGAAGTTGTGACCGCACGCTTCAGTGAGATTCAACCAATCCACCTCGCTGCGAGCGAATCCTCCCCATCCCACCAAATCGGCTAGTCGACCTACAGTGTCATCCGGTTGGCTCACACTTAGCTCCGATCCGGCGGCGGATTGTAGGCAGAAGGACTGTTATCGACAAGGAAGCTTCGACTAGCGAAGCGATCATCTAATATATACACCTTTGCTGCATATGGTCGTCGCGCGCCGGTTACCAACACCTGCTGACGGCTGCGGTAGCAACCGCAGTGCGGACGCTTCGTCTGTGGCCTCCAGGGAGCTGGCCGTCGGGGCGACCGCGGTGGTCGATGCTGCCCAGGCAACGGTGGACGGGAGCCGACCGCCGCGATCGAACTCGCCGTCAGGGTCATAGCAAGCGCGGCCAGTCGATGGATCAGTTCATTCCGCCGAGCGCCTCAGCGCGGCAGGGGCCGCAGTTGCGGGCGGGACTGCCCCGATGTCGAGTGCAGTGGTCGGTGCGAGGACTGTCGGCGCGATTGCTGGTCGACGGTCGCGTGCGCGGACGCGCGGGTTTTTCTTTGATGGTTAATGACGGTTCGTCTGAAGCACGGTGCGTGCCGGTCGGTAGCGTGCGTCGTGCCGTCAGGTAGCCGGCTTCGTCCCGTGCGGACGTGGGGTTCGTGCCGTCTGGTAGTGGGCTTCGTACCGTGGGGTAGTGGGCTTCGCCCCGTGCGGACGTGCGTTTCGGGCCGTCTGGAGCTGCGTTTCGTGTCGTCGGCAGGGAAGCGGTGCCCGGGTGGATCGGCGTGGTCGGGTCGTGTGTAGGGGTGTCGTCGAGTCGGCAGGGTTGCTGGCACTCGCCTGGTTGGGGATGCGCGAGAGGTTCGTGGGGGGTGGGGAGCGGCCTGCGGTGTTCGAGTGCCAGGTCCCAGACGACGGGTCTGCGGTCCGGGGGGAGGAACGCGGTGCGTGTCTGGTCGCCGCGGCGGATCAGGCCGAGACTTTCGAGGGTTTTCAAGTCGTTCTGCACGGAGCGGGTGGTTTTGCGGGCGTAGAAGGCGAGGCGTTCCTGGCGGGGGAAGGCGCCCCGGCCGGCATCGTCGGCGTGGTTAGCCAAGCCGATGAGCACGGCGAGACAGGACGGGGGGACGTTGGGTGCGTGGGCGAGCGCCCAGGTGACGGCCTCGATGCTCATCAGGCCGCCTGTGTCGTGTGGGTGTTCCGCGTGATGGTTCCACCGTGTCGGCTTGTTGGTGCCGGTAGCGGGGCACGCCCGTGGTGGTGGCGGTCGACGCAGTTGGTGAGCGTATTCCGGAGTGCTTCACCCCGTGATGGGGTCGCGGTGAGGGGCGGGCGCTGAGTCATGGATGGTCTCTATCTTCTCGGTGTGGGGACGGTGGGCAGAGCCCGTCTGTGGCGTCCTGACTGGGAGGTGATTGATTGACGTCTGCCTTCCCCGCCAAGGTCAAGTCGTAGCGTGGCGTCTGCCGTACCGGCTTCTCCGGGCGGTCGGTGAGGCGCCTTTCCAGGTGGTGCTTCGCGCCGAGCCGGAAGTGCGAGGTGACGAGAAGTCCGGGGTTCACCGCGCGCCCGAGGGATCTGCGTGGGGCCGTCGTACGTGCCTGACGAGAGCCCTCGGGCGGCGGGTGGAGATCAGCGGTGGCGGTTCAGGAGAAGATTCAGGGCGGCGGCCGCCTGGGCGGGCACGACGCCGTTACCGAGGACGCGCAGCGCTCCGGTTCGTGGCAGAGCCAGCGTGGGATCGGTGACCCAGTACGCGGGCAGGCCCAGGAGCCATTCCACGAACGGTGGGGCGAGGACCGATTTGCCGTGCTGGCCGGGTTGGGTGGGTGCGGGGGCGGGGCGGCCGGTCAGGAGTTCCCAGCGGGCGATGGCGGGTGCGTAGGCGCCCCACGTAGCGTCGTCGACGACACCGAGGGTGAGGTGGGCGATGGTGGTGCGTAGGTCGGGTCCGCCGTCGCCGTGGTGTCCGGCGCCGTGCGCATCGGAAGCGCGGGGCGTGGGCAGGTGCACGGCGGCCGACGGCAGGGTGAGGTCTCCGTGGGAGCCGCGTTGTCCGGGGCAGCCTTTGTGTCCGTCGGTGGCGCGGGGTGTGGGCAGTAGGACTTGGGACAGGGGTGGTCGGAAGCCGGGTCCGGCGCGGCGGCCGGGGGTGCCGGTGTCGGTGGCGCGGGGTGTCGGGAGTAGGTGGTGACGGGTGCCGTGGGGTTCGATGAGGTCGGGTAGCCCGTGGTGGTGGCCGGGTCCTTTGCCGTCACGGGCGCAGGGTGTGGGCAGTGTGGGGGGCTTCTCCCCCGGTGGTGGCGAGGAGGAACAGCCGGTCGCGTCGGTGGGGTGCGCCGATGTCGGATGCGCGTAGGCATAGCCAGCTCGTGTCGTACCCGAGCGTGGCCAGGTCGGTGTGGACGGTGTCGAGTCCGCGTCGGCGCAGGGCGGCGACGTTCTCCACGAAGACGACCGGTGGTCGAAGAACGCGAAGGGCTGCGGTGATGTGGAACCAGAGGCTGGAGTGGGGGCCGGTGATGCCGGCGCGTTTCCCGGCGTTGGAGATGTCTTGGCAGGGGAACCCGGCGGTGAGGACGTCGACGGGCGCGACGTGGGTCCAGTCGATGGTGCGGATGTCGCCGAGGTTCGGCACGTCGGGCCAGTGGTGGGCGCAGACGGTGCGGGCGTGTCGGTCGGTTTCGGCGTACCAGGTGAGCCGGCCGCCGAGCACCAGTTCGACGGCCAGGTCGAGTCCGCCGTAGCCGGTGCACAGCGATCCGACTCGGGGCCCGGGTTGGAGGTCACTCACGCCACCTCCCGCGCGGTCTGGCGGGTGTCGGTGCGTCGGGGCTGGTCGTCAGTCATCGGCGGCCCCGGGCGCGTCGGGCTGGGTTTTGGTGAAGATCAGGACGTCTTCGTGGGTGATGAGGTGCAGGGGGGTGCCGGCGGTGCGGGCCTTTCGGATGGCTTGGAGTTGGAAGAACGACGGGCGGGCGACGAGGTGCCCGTCGCGGACGGCGGCCAGGAGCGCGACGCACCGTTCGGTCGGTGTCAGGCCGGCGCGAACGCCGGCGGCGATGACCGCCGACGGCAGGTCGACCAGGTGGCCGTTCTTCCGCCAGGGCCGGGCGGTGACCACGACCGTGCCGCCCGGACGCAGCAGGGTCGCGCAGCCGGACAGGATGTGCGCGAAGCCGTCGGTGAGGCCGGTGAGGTCCCGGTAGGCGAGGTTGCCTTTGTCGGTGCCGTCGTTGTAGGCGTTGTCGAACTTCGTCACCCCGTCGACGCCGGGCCGCACGAGGCCGTGGACGGTGGGCCCGTACGGCGGTGACGTGACCACGAGGGCCACCTGCCCGGTGAGGGCCGCGGGCAGAAGGTGCCGCAGCCGGGTGGCGTCCCCGCGGACCACGGAGGCGCGGCCGGTGGCACCCTGGTGGTGGGCGTGGGTGATGTTGGCGTCGGCGATGTTCGACCAGCGCGGCTCGTACTCCACACCGATCGCGTCGCGGCCCGCATGGACCGCCTCGACGAGGGTGGTGCCGATCCCACACATCGGGTCGAGAACCAGGTCCCCGGGCCGGGTGTAGGCGTGCACGGCGTGCGCCGCGATCGCCGGCAGCATCCGCGCGGGATGCTTCACCGATTCGGGTACGTACCGGCCGCGGCGCTGCACCGGCCCGGTGCGCTGCGCGGTCGCCCAAACCGACAGGTCCCCCGGCCCGTCGGGCGTGTGGCGGTGGGCGTCGTCGTGGTGCTGGGTGTCCTGCGCCGGGATCGCCGGCTGGCTGGGGTCGGCGGGGGAAGGGGTGTCAGCCACGGTGGTCACCGCCCTTCCGGCGGCGCTGCCTCTGCGAGGCGGGGGATGGTGGTGTGGTCGGGCTGAACACGAGCAGGTCGGCGTGGACGCGCAGGTGCGCCACCGTCCTTGGGTGGCTGGCCTGCTGGGCGAGGGTGAGGAGTTCCTCGTCGGTGACGTGGTAGACGAAGGTGTCGCCGTCGGTGTCCGCGGCGACGGCGACGAGGTGTTGCAGGTAGCCCAGGCCGACGGCTGCGGCGGCGGTGGTCACCGGGGTGAAGTCCTCTGGTGCGACGCCGCCGTGGGGGGCGGTGACGACGAGGACGAGGCAGCCGCCGGGGCGCAGTAGCCGCGCGCATGCGGTCAGCAGCCAGGCCAGGCGGTTCCGGTTGGTGGTGTCGGTGGGGTCGAGGGGCCAGCAGGCAACGACCAGGCTGGTCGCCTCGGCAAGTGCCGTGTCACCGGGGTGGCTGGTGGGCAGGTCGGGGTCGGTGAGGTCGTCGCCGAACCAGGTGCTCATGTCCGGCAGGTCGCCGCTGCTGTCATCGGGTCTGGTG
This sequence comes from Micromonospora sp. CCTCC AA 2012012, assembly GCF_040499845.1. Lineage (NCBI taxonomy): Bacteria > Bacillati > Actinomycetota > Actinomycetes > Micromonosporales > Micromonosporaceae > Micromonospora > Micromonospora mangrovi. The sequence continues at coordinate 1,085,056 of NZ_CP159342.1, read as the reverse complement.
GTCGGGTCGGGGCGGGTGGGCGGGGTGGCCGGTCCGATGGTCAGGCTGGATGCGTCGGTGAACCAGCCCGGGTGGTGCCGGCGGGCGCCGGTGGTGCAGACGGCGGTCAGGGCGTGGTCGCCGGTGAGGTCGATGACGGCGTCGCCGGGGCGGCTGTAGGCGGCGACGAGCCGGTAGGCCAGGCGGGCGCCGATGCTGTGGCCGGTGTCGGCGTCGGTGCGGGCGGTGCGCCACACGGTGATGGGTACCGGCGGGTCGCCGGCGACCAGGTCGATCAGGGTCGGGTCGACCTGGTGGGGGTCGACGGGTGGGGCAGGGTCGGGGTGGGGCTGCGGCGTGTGCTCGCTCATCTGGATGTGGGCTCCGCGCCGCGCCGTGGTGCGCTGACATCCTCAAACCGGCGTTTGTCAGCTCTGGCGGACACCTCTCGATCTGACAGAGGTCTGACAGCACCACCGCTGGGACCGTAGGCAGGCCGTTCGGGTGCAGCACGGACCGGCGGCGCGGCAGTTGACGACACGGCCCTGACAGAAGATGACCGACAATCCCGCCCCGGACACGGCGGATGCCTGTGACACCGATGCGTGGCCGGCGCTGTCGGCCGGCGCCGCGCCGTGTCATGCCGGCATGGTGTCGTCGATGACAGCGCGGCGGTGTCATGTCGTCCGGCGGCGCTGCTGTCCGAGCGGTTCGCCCCGCGGAGTGGCATGCCGCCGTCAGGCCGGCGATGTCTGACGCCGGCGTTTTGTCAGAGGCGGCCGGGCCGTCACGGCCAAGTTTTGTCAGACCGCTGCCGGCCCTGCGGGGGCGCGCGGCGCGGCTGTCCAATCCATGGGCGCGGCTGCTGTCACCATCAGTCTGGCAGTGTCAGTTCGCAGGTCAAGGCCACTTTGTCAGACCGTTGTCAGAGTCGACGCCGGTGGCCGCCGGTGTCTGTCAGGTCCGCGCGGCCCGTGGCGTCCTCGACGCCTCGGCCTGTTGTCAGAGGCCTGTGAGGTCGTTGTGGCGCAATCAGTGCCTTCGGCGCCGGGGCCCACCTCCTCGGCTATTCATCGATGACATGGAGTGTGTGGACATGACCGTGTCCGACCCGGACTGGCCTGCCTCGCCGTTTGACGCCGTCGATGCGGCCTTCACGGCGTTGACCACTGGTCCCGCCCCGATGACACTCGACCTGGACAGCCTCGGCCATGACACGGGCCTACCGGCTGGTGTCATGGCACTTCCGGCGCTGCGGGACTGGCTGCTGCGCCGTCCTGACGCCTACGCGGCGCGTGACGCGGTGTGGCGGGAGCTGGTCCGTCGCGCCCGTCTCGACGGCCCGTCGTGGGTGATCGCTGCGGTGGCGATGGCGATGCCCGCGCTGCGCCGGCACGCCGGTCACCTGCGTGCCGGTTGGTCCGGTGATGCCGACGACCTCGACGCGGAGATCCTCACCGGTTTCCTCACCGCGCTGCGCGACCATGTCGACCTGGCCAAGCCTGCCCCGCACGCGGCGCTGTGCATGGCCGCGTGGCGGGCCGGACACGAGATGCTGCGCCGCACCGGCCCTGCCGTGCCGGTGGAGGACGTCGAGCACGTCACCGGCCCCCGCACCCCCCACGTTCCCTACGGCCATCCCGACCTGCTGGTGCGCCGCGCCGCCCGACTCGGGCTGCTCGAGCACACCGACCTCGACCCGTACATCGACCTGCGGCTCGGCCGTAGGGCGATCGAACCGATCGCCGCGCGTCTGGGCATCACCGTCGACGCGCTGCGCAAACGGATGAACGGCATCGATGAGCGGATCGCGGATGCCCTCGCCAAGGGACTGCTCACGAGCGTGGTGTCCCCGGCGGCCCGGGCGCAGCTGCAGAATCAGGCCGTGCACCGGGAGCGGACCCGCGCGGGCCGCGCCACCACCACGTCCGGCCCGGCGGCCGCCGCTGCCTGACCTGGGAGATGTTCTCGAGGCGGGGTCCGAGCGCGAGCTCGGACCCCGCCTCTGCTGTCGCCGCCCTTCCCTACCGCAGTACGCGCGAGCGTGGCGGTCCAGCTCGGCGCCGCACCGGGCTGGACCTGGTAGCCAGCCTCGCTGTGGGACCTGGTGCGACGCGGGATCGCGGGTTGTGTCGTGGGCCTCGGCGCGATCGGACGGGCGGGGCCTGGCACAGGACACCAATACCGATTGACCCGAACCGGGAGTTGACCGTCGCGCTGTCCGTAACGCAACCCACCCGTCTCGGAGATGCGATCCGGTGGAGCTGTCAGACGTGCCGCCCCGCTGCCAGCCGCCCGTCAGGTCGGGGGGTGTCCGCCAGAGCTGACAAACGCCGGTTTGAGGGTGCGGAACCTTTCCTACGGTGCTGATGTGCCGCTCGGGAGGTTCCGTCCGTCGCCGGGCCCCGAGGTGGGGTGACGCGAGCCGGGCACCTCGGGTGCCGCGCCGTCTTGGTGCGCTGACACCTCACCGATACCCGTACATCCGACAGGGAGGACGTGCTCCTCCCGGGGTCTGTCGCGGTTCGATGACGCCCTGTCTCCCGGGCCCGGCGGCGGCATCCATGCCCGCCGTTTCGACGCTCCACCCCTGGCGGGGGTGGAGCCGGAGGTGAACCCGCCCATGTTCCGCATCCTTCGTTGTCGTGTCCTCCTCCACTCCCCTATGACCCGTGTCGCGGGCCGCGTCGCCGCTGTTGCCGGCCCCGGCGTGTTGGTCCTGTGCGTGCCTGCCGCCGCGTACGCCGACACCGGCGCGCCGGTGCTGGCGGTGAACTCCCTGCCGGTGGTCGTGCATAACCTGCAGGTGTGGCTGGTCGGCATGCTCGCCGGGTTGGCCACCCTGTTCCTCGTGCTCGCGGGTGTCTACTGGGCCACGGCCGGCGGTGACCCGGCGCAGGTCGAGCGGGCCAAGGGCGCGTTGAAGAACGCGCTGGTCGGCTACGGCCTGGCTGTCCTGGCGCCGGTGCTGTTGCAGGTCGTTCAGGGCATCGTCGGGGGCTGACCATGGGCTGGCTGCTCGACCAGATCCTCGACTGGCTGGCGACGGGAATCCTCGCGGCCCTGGACGCGCTGTTCGGTGTGATCAGCAGCGCCCTGCTGGTCACCCCGAACGTCACCGGCCTGCCGCAGGTGCAGGCCCTGACCGGCCGTTCGGTTCTTGTCGTGGACACCGTCTTCGTTCTCGCGTTCGTCGCCGTGGGGGTGCTCACCCTGACCGCCGGTGGTGACGAGCGGTCCCGCTACACGGTCAAGGACCTTCTCCCCCGCCTGATTGTGGGGTTCGTCGCCGCGCACTTCTCGCAGCTGTGGTGCGACATGGTCATCGACCTCGCCAACGCCCTCACCGCCACCCTCACCGCCGGCGAGGGCGACACCGACAGTGCCCTTCGGGCGATCAGGACCCACATTACCGCCGGGCAGGACTCGAGCGTTGTGTTGTTGTTCGTGGTCTGCGTGGCGATCATCGCCGTCCTCGTGGCATCGACCGCGTTCAGTGTGATTGTTCGCTTCGCTGTTGTTCTCGTCCTGACCGCGTTCGCTCCCCTGGCTTTGGCGTGTCACGCGCTCCCGCAGACCGATGCGGTCGCCCGCCTGTGGTGGCGCTCCTACATTGGCGCGTTGGCGGTGCCGGTGGTGCAGGGCTTCACCCTGTATGCCGGGCAGTGGATGCTCACCGACCCCGACCATCTGCTGCCGGTGCTCGGCCTGCCGGTCGAACCCGGTGGGGTGATCAACCTGTTCGTCGTGATGGTCATGCTGTGGACCACGCTGCGGGTTCCCGCGCTGATGCGCCGCGTCGTGTCCACGTCGGGCGGCGGCGGGACAAACATGGTCGGCTCCGCGGTGCGGGTGATCCTGGTGCAGCAGGTCACCCGCGCGGTTCCCGGTCTGCGGGCGGTGGCCCGGTGACGCCCCGCGACGCAGGTGACGTCGGTCGGGCGCGGATGCCCGCTGATGTTGACGCCCCCGACACGGTCGCCTACGGGCTGACGTTCCGGCAGTTGGCGATCGTCGCCGTCGCCGCCCTCGCCTTCTACGGCGTGTGGCGGTGCCTGCACACCGTCGTGCCGGTGTCGGTGCTTATGGGTGGCGGCGTGGTCGTCGGTGGGTTGGTGTTCGGTGTCGCGGTCGGCCGTCGCGACGGCCTGCCGCTGGACGTGTGGCTGCTGGCCGCCGTCCGCTACCGCCGGGCCTCTCGGGCGCTGTCGACCACCGACACGACGTCGAAGACCCCCGACTGGGTGCAGGCGCCGAAGGCGCAGGTGATGCTGCCGGCGCCGCTGAGGCTGCCCGCCGACGCGATCGACGACGGTGGGGAGATCCGGCTCGGTGGGACGCGGGCGGCGATGGTCGCCGCGACCACCGTCAACCTGGCCCTGCGCACTCCTGACGAGCAGGCCGCCCTGGTCGACACGTTCGGCCGCTGGCTCAACAGCCTGGCCACGCCCACGCAGGTCGTCGTGTCGGCGCAGCCGGTGGACCTGCACTCGGCCGCCCGCGCTCTCACCAGCGCGGCGAACACGCTGGCGCATCCGGCCCTGGCCGACGCGGCGGCCGACCACGGCCGTTTTCTCGACGACCTGGCCGCCCGCAGGGACCCGCTGCGCCGGCAGGTCCTCATCGTCACCCGCACCAGCCCCGGCGAGCGGGGCGAGCACGCCGCTCGCCGCCGCGCCGACGACACCGTCCGCGCCCTGTCCGGTCTCGGGGTGACCACCCGCGCCCTCGACGGCGCTGCCGTGACGGCGGCGGTCGCCGCCGCCGCCGACCCGTACCGGCCGCCGCGACCCGGTGGCCTCGCCGCCCCCGACACCGTCATCACCGGCCCGGACACGACCACCGTCAGGAAGAAGGATCCCCGATGAAGGCCCTCACCCGTTTCCGTGCGTCCACCGTCGGTGGCCGGCAGTCGTCGGCGTTGGCGGCCACCGTTGCTCCCGCCTCGGTCGAGGTGACACCGCGGATGCTGCGCGTCGGCGACGGCTACGCCGCGACCCTCGTGGTCACCGGCTACCCGGCCGAGGTCGGCCCGGCCTGGTTGGAGCCGCTGCTGTCCTGGCCGGGCCGCCTCGACCTGGCCCTGCACATCGAACCTCTGCCCGCCCCGGTCGCCGCGTCCCGGTTGCGGAACCAGCGGGCCCGCTTCGAGTCCTCCCGGCGGGTTGATGCCGAGTCCGGCAAGCTGTCCGACCCGTCGATGGAGGCCGCCGCAGATGACGCTGCGGACCTCGCCCGGCGGCTCGCTCGCGGCGTGGCGAAGCTGTTCCGTGTCGGGCTCTACTTGACCGTGCACGCCCGCACCGAAGCCGAACTCCTCGACGCGTGCGCGCAGGTGAAAGCCGCCGCCGCGTCGACGCTGATCGAGGTGCAGCCCGCCACGTGGCGGCACCTCGCCGGCTGGACCACCACCCTGCCCCTGGCCACCGACCTGCTGCAGGTGCGCCGCACCATGGACACCGCCGCGTTGGCCGCCGCGTTTCCGCTCGCCTGCGCGGATCTGCCCGCGCCGCTGCCCGGCGATCCCCCGGCCGAGGGCGGCATCCTCTACGGCGTCAACCCCGACTCCGGGGGCATCGTGTGGTGGGACCGCTGGGCCCAGGAGAACTACAACTCCGTTGTCCTGGCCCGCTCCGGCGCCGGCAAGAGCTACTTCGTGAAGCTGGAGATCCTGCGGAACCTGTACCAGCAGGTGCAGGTCGCCGTCATCGACCCGGAGGACGAGTACTTGCGCCTCGCCGACGCCGTCGGCGGCACCGTGGTGCGCCTCGGAGCGGCCGGGGTGAAGGTCAACCCGTTCGACCTGCCCGCCGGGGACACCCGCCCCGACGTGCTCACCCGTCGGGGCCTGTTCCTGCACACCCTCGTCAGCGTGCTGCTCGGCCAGCAGCCGCCACCCGGGGAGCGGGCCGCCCTGGACCGGGCGATCCTCGCCGTCTACCGGGCCGCGGGCATCACCGCCGACCCCGCTACCCATCACCGGCCCGCCCCGCTGCTGCGGGACCTCGCGGACCGTCTGCACGCCGACGATGATCCTGCCGCCGGGCAGCTCGCCGCGCGCCTCGCCCCCTGGGTGGCCGGGTCGTTCTCGAACTTGTTCGACGGACCAACGACCACCCGCCCTGACGGGCACCTGGTGGTGTGGTCGCTGCGGCACCTGCCCGACGAGCTGCGCGCTATCGGCACCCTCCTCGCCTTGGACGCGATCTGGCGGCAGGTCGACGCCCCCCGCCGGCTGGTGCGCCGTTTGGTGGTGGTGGACGAGGCGTGGCTGCTCATGCGGGACGGCGAAGGGGCCCGGTTCCTGTTCCGCATGTCCAAGGCCGCCCGCAAGCGCCACGCCGGATTGACCGTCATCACCCAGGACGTCGCCGACGTTTTGGGCAGCGACCTCGGTCAGGCTGTCGTCGCGAACTCCGCCACGCAGGTGCTGCTCAAGCAGGCCCCGCAGGCCATCGACGCCATCGGTGACCCGTTCGGCCTGACCGCCGGCGAACGACGGCTCCTGCTGTCCGCGCGCGTCGGTCGAGGGCTGCTGATCTGCGGCACCAACCGGACTAGCTTCGAAACCATCGCCTCCGACACCGAGCACCAGTTGTGCACCACCCGCCCGGCAGACCTCGCTCATCTTGACGACGAGGGAGACGACCTGTGATCACGGCCGCCAGCATCACTCTCTCATCCGCCACGCCGACGCCCGGTCCGCCCGGGCCGGGCGTCGGCGTGGTCGCGCCTTCGAGCGTCCCGGCCCGGTGGGTCCTCGACGCCGCTGGGTGGGCGCAGCAGCGGCCCTGGCTGCTGGCCGTGGCCGCCGCCGCCCTGATCGCCGCCGTCGCCGGACGCCAGCTGCTCGCCGGGTGGCGGCATCGGCGGCACGCCGACGGCGCCCGCCTGGTGACGATCGCCCCGCCACCGGAGGTCGACCCGCACAGCGCGCCGGCCCTGTGGGCGAACCTCACCGGCACCCTCACCCCGTCCCGACGTCGCCGCCTCCTCTACGGCAGCCCCCATGTGGTGTGGCAGTACACCTGGACGGGCCGGCGGCTGCTCATCTCGATGTGGGTGCCCGGCACCGTCCCACCCGGCGCCGTCGAAGCCGCCGTCCGCGCCGCCTGGCCGGGCGCCGCCTGCACCACCGACGACACACCCCCACCACCGATACCCATCGACGTGCCGACGGCAGTCGGCGGGCACCTGCTGCCCACCGCCCCCGAATGGCTGCCCTTCGACACCGACCAGGACAACGATCCGCTGCGGGCCCTGATGTCCGCAGGATCCCAGCTACGCGCCGACGAGCACGCCTGCGTTCAGGTCCTCGCCCGCCCCGCCGCACCCCGCCGGGTGCGGCGCGCACGTCGCGCCGCCGCCCGGCTGCGCGACGGGAAGACCCCCATCCCCACCATCAACCCGGCAGCCGCGCTGCTCGCGGTCATCGAGGTGTTCCTACCGGGACCTTCCGCCCGACCCCGGTCCGGCCCCGCCGTGGGAAGGCGGGATCCGGGGGTGGAGCGGGACGTGCGGGCGATCCTCGACAAGACATCCCACCCGCTGTGGGAGACCGCCGTGCGGTACGCCATCGGTAAGGACAGCCGGCGGGTTGCCACCGACCAGCGGCCCCGGCTGCGGGGTATCGCCGACACCGTCGCCGCGTCCTTCGCGGTCTACTCCGGCCGCAACCGCCTCACCCACCGCACCCGCATGCCGCATCCGGCCGCGGTGCTCGCCCGGCGGCGGCTCGGCATTGGGTTCCTCACCTCGACCCCCGAGCTGGCCGCCCTCGCCGCTCTGCCCCGCGACCTGGCGGTGCCCGGCCTGGACCGGGCGCGGGCGAAGTCCATGCCCACCCCCGTCGCGGTGCCCACGGGCGGGCGCGGCACGAAGATGATCGGTGACGCGCAGGTCGGCGGCCATGGTGTCGCCCTGGCCGTCCCCGACGCTCGCTACCACCTGCACGTCGTCGGCTCCACCGGCAGCGGAAAGACGACACTGCTGGTCAACATGGCCGTCGACGACATCAAGGCCGGCCGCGGCACCGTCGTCATCGACCCGCACGGCGACATGGTGTTGGACATCCTGGACCGGCTGCCCGCCTCGGTCGCGGACCGCCTCGTCCTGTTCGACCCCGACCAGCCGAATCCACCCACCCTCAACCCGCTGTCCGGTGACGACCCCGACCTCGTGGTCGACAACCTGGTGTCGATCTTCGGGAACATCTTCGCGAAGGCGTGGGGGCCCCGCATGGACGACGTGATGCGGGTGGCGTGTCTGACTCTGCTGCGGCACGCCAACGTCACCCTGCAGCACATCCCGCCGCTGCTCAACTCCGCGCAGTTTCGGTCGGCGATGACCGTCGACCTCGATGATCCGGCCGGCCTGTCCGGCTTCTGGCAGTGGTACGACGAGCTCAACCCGGCCTTACGGTCGCAGGTTATCGGGCCCGTCCTGGCGCGCCTGCGGGCGTTCCTGCTGCGCGACTTCGTCAAACGCACCATGCGCTACCCGCAGTCGAGTTTCGACATGGGCAAGGTCCTCGACGGTGGAGCTCTCCTCGTCCGGATCCCTAAGGGCCAACTCGGGGAGGACACCAGCAAGCTTCTTGGCTCCCTGATCCTGGCGCAGGTGTGGCAGGCCGCCACCGCCCGCGCCAGAACGGCCCCGGAGAAGCGGCGCGACGCTACGTTGATCATCGACGAGGCGCAGAACTTCCTGACGCTGGCCAACAGTCTGGACACGATGCTCGCCGAGGCCCGCAAGTACCGGCTGTCACTGGTGCTGTCGCATCAGGACCTCGCTCAGTTCCCGAAGGACCTCCTCGCCGCCGCGTCGGCGAACGCCCGCAACAAGATCTACTTCTCGTGCGCCCCCGAAGACGCCCGTGTCCTGGCCCGCCACACGCTGCCCGAGCTGGACGAGCACGACCTGACCCATCTCGACGCGTACACCGCTGCGACCCGTCTCGTCGTGGACGGCCGGCAGACCCCGGCGTTCACGCTGCGTACCCGCCCACCTCAGCCGGTCGTCGGTGAGGCCACCGCGATCCGGGAGATCGCCGCGCGGACGGTGCGGCCGCAGAACACGAGCGCCATCGACGCCCTGGTGGACCGGTGGTCGCATGCCCGCAAGGACACGAGCGCCAAGGCCAAAGGCGGCAGAGGCACTTCCTGACAGAGACGGCCGAGGTAAGGGCGACGAGTGTTCTGCGCTCGCCGCGCTACCGAGGCGAGCTGACGCCGCCCCATCCGTTGGCCCTTCACCTCTCCTTCCATCAGCCGTCAGCTCCGGCCACCCGCGACCGCCACGCTCAGAGGCCTGTCAGTGCTGCTCAAACGCCTGCCGCCGGCCACGGTCACGCGCGTGCAGATTCCAGACACCCCTCCCACAGGAGGGGACCATCCATTCCCCTGAAGGGAAAGCATCGTGTCTACCGATCGTCCGGTCTTCCACCCACCCTCCCTGCACCCTCGCCTTCTGGCCTCCCGCAGCGTCAGCAGCCGCCGCTCCCGGCTGGATAACCTGCGCCGATTGACGATGCGCGACCGGCAGCTCCTGGCGTGGCTCGCCGAGCACTACGTGCTGTCCACCGACCAGATCACCGAGGCGCTGTTCCCGTCGCCCCGCTCTGCCCGCCTACGGTTGGCCACTCTGCACACCATCGACGCCGTCAGCCGGTTCGTCGACATCACCACCGGCGACAGCCAATACCTGTACGCCCTCGGACCGCTGGGGATGCTGGTCCACCCCACCGCCTACAACGATCCCGACCGACTCGATGCCCGACCGCCGCGCAGCAGCATCGACCGGACGGAACGTATCGTCGCGAGTCGTCGCCTGGCGCACCTGCTGGGCACCAACCAACTCTTCACCGACCTCCTCGCCTACGCGCGCGATCGCGACGACGTGGAGTTGGCGCGGTGGTGGTCCGAGCAGCACGCCACCGCCGCCTACGCCATGGCCGGCGTTCGTCCGGACGGGCACGGCATCTGGCGTGCCGAAGGACGGGAGGTGGGATTCTTCCTCGAGCACGACAACGGCACGGAGCCTTTGGCGACGGTGCTGCGGAAGTTGCGTGGCTACGAGCGTCTTGCCGAAGGGGGCCCCTGCTACCCGGTTTTGCTGCGCGTGCGCAGCCGCCGTCGTGAGGCGAACCTTTTGCATGCCCTGGCAGGCGTCCCTACCGCCATGCCGGTCGTCACCGGCGTGCACGACGAGCATCCGGCTGCAGCGGCGTGGACTCTCACCACCGACCCGGGGCGGCGGCGGCGCCTGCACGAGCTGCCCAGCGACCATGGCCCCGACAGCCCCGCCACCAACCCGCACCGCTTCACCCGCCCCGACACCAGCCATTAGCCGGGGAGCACCTCGAGATGGCGCCGACGGTCGAGGTACCCGAACTGCTCCCGCTGGTGCGAGGTGAGCCGACGGCATGGGGCCTACCGGGACAGGTACGCCTTGATACTGGCCGGTATGCGTCCCGCAGTGCTCGCCACGGCGGCCTGCGCCTCCCCGGTCACCGGCACGAGCATCGTCTGCTTGGGTGGAATGACTACCAGGTCACCGACCGGTACCACGCGATCGGGCTGCTGACGCTCGTCTTTCTCGGGCCATGTCCAGATGATGTACACGAGTCGGACGCTCATCTGTTCGCTGTCATCGTTTTTCAACGACACAGTGGTGAACCTGCTGTTGCGGTCGAGTACGCGACCAGAGTCGTCCATCGGGGTGACGACGGGCTCGATGTCGACCCGTGGGGCGTTCACCGTCTCCGCGGTGCGCACGGAGACAGTCACATCCTCCGCCGCCTGGGCTTCCTCCCCTGTGAAGATCAGCACGTCCGTGCCGAAGCCCGGAGGGATGACCAACTCACCACGTTCACTGCCGTAGGCGGTGGTCACCCTCACCGTCGGCAGCGGACGCCGGTGGGCGTCGAGCGCCGTGAACTCCAGCGTCGGGGCCAGCATGGTGGGGCCGTCGTTGTAGATCGTGAGCAACTGGTTCATGAACCCGTCCCCCGTGGTGGCCGCGAACGCGAACCGCAACAAGGCGGTCGGGCCCTTCCCAGTGACGAGCCCACAGCCTGCGAGCAGCACGCCGGCCAGGAGCCCGGCGACCACTCTGTGCGGTGCACGGTTCGCGTACGGAGATGGCAGAAGACGGAGCGCAGTCGACCAGGGGAGCGGCACCGCAGCAGGATACGGCGCTCTCGCGGCCCGTGATGGCCTCGCTCGGTCAACCGTCGTCGCGCATCACCCGCTGCTGGGGCCGCGGTCACCGATCTTGCTGTGGTGGATGACCCGCTGCGCGTCTCCGCCCTCTGACAACCGACACCGTCGTCTGTCAGAACTGCTGGTTCTGACAGTGACTTCGCCTCACCAGCCCACGCTGGCGCTGCGGCGCCTGACAGCGCTGCTCAGAGGCGGTGTGCATCCACGACGTGGGCGGCAGGCCCTGACAGACATCACCGTTACCGTTTCCGGCAACACCACACCCCACAGATCGCTCCACCCCCGGTTCGGTCCCACCTCAGGGACACTCCGCCGCACCCCGCGGTACGCGACGCCCACCCGCTCCGGCCGGTCGGCACGCGCCCCGCGCGACGGCCCTCGAGGTCGCACCAACCACTTGCACCGCTTCTTCTCTTCCGCTCTGACCCGACCCATGTACCCGGTGGGCCGGTCAATCCCGCGTGCCCACACGCACCGAAGGAGGACCTGCGCATGTCCGCTCTGAACGGCACCCCGCTGACCCGTCACGGCAGCCGCGTGCCCGCCACACCCTCCCCACCGGCCGCCGGAAGGGCCACTCCCACGCCCCTACGCCGGCCGGCTCCCACCCCGGCAACTGTCGTCCCGAAGACCGTCACGCCGGCGCCGACCATCGCCACGATGATCGTCTGCCTGCCCGACGAGCTGCCCGCCGAGGCGCTCACCGCGCATCAGCTGCACACACGGTTCGGGGTTGCCGGCACCCTCAAGCCCCAGTTCTGGGCAGTTGCCCAGCTGCGGCTGTGGCAGCGCCAGCAGATGATCGGCCTGCGCAAGGGCCGCCCCGCGCCGTGCGCGGGCGGACCGGTCAGGCTGCTGGACCTGCAGGGTATGCGCCACGCCGCTGGCGTTGGTGCCGGGATCCGCTACCAGATCTGGCAGCAGGTCGTGCACGGCACCCGCCCGGCCATTCCGTGGCCGGTGTTCGCCAGCCGCCATCTCACCGACCCGCAGAAATACCCGTTCGAGGCCGCCACGGCCGACTTCCTCGCGCAGCCGCGCGTCAACGCGATGCGCATGCACGCCGCGGCGACGCCCGGTCCTGGCCAGCCCCACACGAGGGAGCTGGAGATGTATCAGGCAGGCCAGATGGCGTACCAGCACTATCACGCCACCAGCGCGATCGTCGGTGACGCGCTGCTCACCGCCGATGGCCGCAAGCTGGCCCCGGTCAGTGACGCGTTCGCCCACCGGGTGACCTACCTGGAGCAGGCCCTGCGTCATCTCGACTCCGTCGCGCCGGACCAGCGGCTGCTCGCGGTCGCCCTCTAACCCTCCGGCCGGACGGCGCGCACCGGCCCCTGGACGCGAGGGAAGCCGGGCGCGCCGCCCGGCCGCTGCGCATCCGCACCCCGACACCGCAGGCCTGACCCTGCGCACCCCTCACACAAGGAGGTCTCCTCTGATGAGGTCACGACACCGCGCCGCCGCCATCCGTGCGGCGCTCACCGCCGTCGAACGCGACGCGGACACCCGAGGCTGGGATGCCCTGCCGGCGCTGCTCGGCCTGTTCGACGCCACCACCCACCGTCACCAGCCCCGCATCGACACCGACGCCCTCACGATTGACCCGGCGTTCTGGTGGCTGCACGCGCAGACCATCCCTGGCATGCGGCTGCCCTACTGGGTCGGTCTGAAGACCCTCACCACCCACCTCACCACCGCCGAGTCGGCGCCGCTGCTGACGGAGTGGGCGCGCGCCGGGCAGCGGCGGCTGCTCGGGATGGCGTTCCTCGGCGAGGGCCTGGACACCAGCGACGCCGGCCGCCGCCAGGCCGCCGCCCAGGGGCTGCCGACGCCCGAGGAGGGAATCCCGGTGCGGGCGGTCACCGCCTGCGACGTCGACGGCCGGCACTACCAGATCCTGCGGTACCGAGGCCTCGACACCACCACGACCGTCGTGCTGGACGACCCGCCGGCACGGGTGCGGGCCACCGTCATCCCGGCCTGCCTGCGCCACCTGCTCACCGCGGCGCGTGCCTGACCGAACTACACCATCCCCGGGCTGGGACGCGGCAAGGTCCCTCGGACGCACCGGCCGATCCGGTACGCGGTCCCGGCTGCCGCCGGCCGCCAACGCCTCTTCGACCGCTCGCTGCTGCCGCTCCGCGCGCGGGCATCCACCAGCACCTGGCCTGACCGACACCACGCCGTATGGCCACACGTGCCCGTACAGAGCTCGATGGCCGGCCGGGACGCCCCGGGCTGGGGGCCGCACCCACGCCTGGCCGGCAACAGGCCGCCCTTTCCCTTTTCCCATGCTCCGGTGGCCCCGACCGAAACGGCTACTACAGCATCGGCGCCTACCACTGGTCCTGGGACTTACACCACCTCGACGCCTCTCCGTTTACGGCTGCGGCTGCACCTAAGCAACTGAGCCGGCCGCACCCGGGAGAACGCCGCCCGCCGCAGGCGCCGCGGTCGACGTCCGCTCCCGCCGAATCCCCGTTCTAGATCCCCGTGCACTTGATCGGCGCCGCGTTCGAAGCGTGGATCAGTGCTGACCTCCACCCCTTGGAAGGGACACGCCCATGACCGATACCCCAGAGCAGGTGCCGGCGCACGCCATGTTCAAGGTCCTCGCCGCGCTCGGCGCTCTCGGCGAGGCCAGCGCCGCAGCCGTGGCCACCCACGCCGGGCTCGGCTACTCCACCGCGACGGCGAAGCTGCGCGCCTGGGAGCAGACCGGCCAGGTCGAGAAGTTCTCCACCGACGGCAACCGCGCCCTGTGGCGGTTGACCGACAGCGGCCGCGCTCACACGCAAGCCGACCCGCTCTCCCCTGAAGCATCGGCCGACGGGCCCGATGACGAGCCGGAGCAGGCCACACCGGACACCACCGACTCCCCAGGGCCGGAGGGCGAGCAGATCATTCCGGCAGACGGGAACATCGGCGAGGAAGCCTCGGGGCCGGATGCCAGTGCGCTCACCGCGCCGGTCACGGCACCACCTCGTCGTGACGACGAGGAACCCCGACTCTCGGCGGACGCGGACCAGGGTTCAGCAGCCGACCGAGTAGCCGATCCCGCCGAGAGCCACGCCGACGCCCGCGGTGAGGGCCCCTCGGCGACATCTTGCCGTCGACCGAAGGGGTCGCTGTCCGGCGCGGTGCTCGACATCCTCGAAGCCCATCCCGACCGGCAGTACAAGACCGGTGAGCTGTGCAAGCTCATCGACGCCGCGAACGCCGGGTCCGGGACGAAGAAAGCCAGCGCCGGCGCCGTGTACAACGCGGCGGTCAAGCTGGCCGCCGCCGGCACGGCGGTCCAGACCGTGGAGAAGCCGGCCACCTTCCAGTACGCGCCCGTCAGCCGATAGCCCGACCCCTGTCAGGTAGCCCAGGGGCGGACGTCGAAGTTTGGCGACTCACGCCCGCCCCCGGTGCTCCTTATTACCGAAGGAGCAACTTCAGTGTGTCCCACCCTGTACGTCATCGTCACCACTGTCGGCGGGATCCTCGCCGGTCTCGCCCTCGCCGGCGCGCTGCTGTGGCGCCAGCAGCAAGCCCTCGCCGCGGCCCGCTACGAGGCCACCCACGACGAGGTCACCGGCATGCCGAACCGGCGGCTGTTCCTCACCCATCTGCGCGCCGCGCTCGCCGACACCACGCCCGTGGGGGTGGTGCTGCTGGACCTCAACCGGTTCAAGACGGTCAACGACACCCTCGGCCACGACGCCGGCAACGACCTGCTCGATCAGATCGGCCGTCTCCTGACCCGCATCCCCACCCCGGTCCGCATCGCGGCCCGACTCTCCGGCGACGAGTTCGCGCTGCTCGTGTCGGGCGACCGGGACGACACCGCCGCCGTCGCCCACACGGTGTGGCAGGTGATCGCCGCGGAACCGATCCGCGTGGTCAACGGCCCCCTTCGGGTCACGGCGTCGGTCGGCTACACCCACCTCCACCAGCCTTCCGCCACGCCCCGGCAGCTCCTCGCGCAGGCCGACGCCGCCATGTACGCGGCGAAACACACCGGCAGCGGCGTGTGCGAGTACCAGCCGCACCGCACTCCCACCGCGCGTAGCCGCGACCGTCACCTCCGCTGACCCGCCCCTCCCCGGCCCACCGAGGACCCCGCAGCCGACCCGGCTGCGGGGTCCTTTCCCTACCTACGCCCGCAAGGAGGACCGGAGTGTTGTCCTTCACCGTCGTCCACACCCTCAGTGCCTGCCTCCTCGCCGCGAACGCCGACGCCGACCTGCTCGGCTGGGGCCAGCCCGCGACGCTGCTGCTCCTCCACGACCAGCCCGCCGCCGGGCCGGCGGGGCTGCGCGAAATACGGAGCCTGGAGTTCCCGCTGCGCCGCGAAGACCTGCCCACGGACGCGACGGGGCTTCCTACCCTGCTGCAGCGCCTCGCCGACGCTCTGCACTACCCGTCCGCGACGGCCCCCTACCGGGCCACCCTCGCCGCCATCAGCGGCCGCATCCGGGCATGTGCGCCGGACGCACGGCTGCTGGCCTGGGCCGCCTGCTACGACGACATCCCCACCCTCGGCGGCCCGGCGCGCCGTATCGACGCCGTCGACATCGACGGCCGCGCCTACCAGCTGACTCACCTGCGCGGCGAGGACCACCCGCTGCTCCTCGTCGACGACACCCCCGACCCCGGCACGCCCGGCACCCGTCCCGGTCTGGCCGCACTCCTGGCCGCCACCGCACAGGACACCCGTCCCACGACGTGCGGGGGCACGGCGTGACCCACCCACCGGCCCGGGCCCGACCAGCCGGTCGTCGGCTGCCGCGCCACCCACCACCTGGCCGCCCCTGCCGGAGCACCTCCAGCCCTGACAGCCCGTCCCGCCGCGTCAACCCCCTCTCGTTGAAGGAGCCCTGTCCCGTGAACAGTCACTGCTACATCGGCGCCGCCAACCCCCACAGGGCGCAGCTCGTGCACGCCCGGTTCCTGCTCGATGGGGGCCACCCGGCCGTCGTGCTGCCCATGCTGGCCGCGATCTGGGCCGGTCACGCCCGCCGCGACACGCGGGCGCTGGTGACCGCGATCCTCGCCTGCGACTGGCACCACCTCGACCCGCACCCCACCCCCACCGCCGGAGTCGGTGGGCAGCAGCCGGTGCCCGGCGTCGGCATGCCCCTGGCTCCCCTTCCCTTCGACGTGCCAGAGCCCGTCTCGGTGTTCCCGCTGTGCCACGCCGGGCACCTCGACGCCGCATGGATCTACCTCATCGAGCAGGACACCGACACGATCAGGGTGTACACCGAGGACGGCATGTGCGCCGGCGCTTACCCGCTCGCCGGTTGCCTGCCTTCCGCGCCCGGCTACGGCCTTCCGCGGCTCTGCGGTCTGCCGACGACAGGCGCGCTCCCGTGACCGCCCGCGCTCTGGCCGCTGTCGCCGTCGGGGTGATCGCCGTGCTGGTGCTGTGCGCGGCCGCCATCGGTGCCCTGTTCACCGGCGGCGGCACCGCGTCCGCCGCCTGCTACCGCACGGTCGGCCCGGACGGGCTGCCGCTGCTGCCCACCCTCACCGCCCCGCCCGCCGCCACCGCGGCCGGCGGGTGGAGCAGCGAGCAGACGGCCAATGCGGCGGTGATCGTCGCGGTCGGCGAAGAGCTGACGGTGCCGCCGCGCGGCTGGGTCATCGCCCTGGCGGCCGCGATGCAGGAGTCCGGCCTGCGCAACCTGCCCGGCGGGGACCGCGATTCCGTCGGGCTGTTCCAGCAACGCCCGTCCCAGGGGTGGGGCAGCCCTACCCAGTTGCGCGACCCCCGCTACGCGGCTGGGAAGTTCTACACGGCGCTGCTGGCCGTCGACGGCTGGCAGGCCATGGCGTTGACCGACGCCGCGCAGGCCGTGCAGCGCTCCGCGTTTCCCGGCGCGTACGCGGCGTGGGAAGACGACGCGATCGCCCTGATCCGTGTCCTGGCCGGCGGCACCCCCGCCGGCCCCGTCGCCGGCGATCTGGAGCAGGCGATGAGTAACCCGTTGTGCCTGGTCGACGGCGGCGACGGGCAGGCCGGCAGTGAACAGGTGCCCCTGCCCGCCGGGTTCGCGCTGCCGCCCGACACGCCGCTGCCCGTCGTGACCGCGATCGGCTGGGCCCTCGCCCAGCTCGGCACCCCCTACACGTTCGGCGGGGACTGCACCGCGCCGCGCTCCGGCGTCGCTCGACGCCAGTGCGACTGCTCGTCCCTCATCCAGCAGGCGTACCGGGCCGCCGGTATCGCCCTTCCGCGCACCACCAGCGAGCAGGTCCACGCGGGTACCGCGGTCGGCGACTACCGGGACCTGCGGGCGGGAGACCTGCTGTTCATTCCCGGCAGCCGGGGCAGCGCCGCCCGTCCCGGCCACGTCGGCCTGTATCTCGGGCAGGGGCTGATTGTGCAAGCCCCGCACAGCGGCGACGTCGTCAAGATCAGCCGCCTGTCCGCGTGGTCCGGTCAGCTCGCCGCCGTACGCCGCCCCGTCACCCCGCCGTGAGGGCGTCCGTCTGCGACGGCGCAGACGCGCGGCGCTTCCTTCCGCTGTCCCCCGTACGGCAGCCGCTGTCCGGCGGCCACACCCGCCGACGCGACCCGACGGCGCAGCCCTTTTCGGCCGATCCCGCTTGGCCGACTCCGCCTCCAACTTCCCACTTCGCAGAACACTGATGGAAGGACAACCTGATGAGCGACTCTCCCCCCAAAGATGACGGCTGGCAGCAGGTGCTCGACGCGCTGCACACGGCCGGTGGCGTCGCCGGACGCGACGCGGCCCGGTGGTGGGCGCAGTACACCTTCGGCGGCCGCGCCGCCGGTGACGTGTCCGAGACCGCTCGGCGGGTCCTCGATGGCCTCGACGACGGGGACCCGGCGGTCACCGACGGGCTTCCGTTCGCCGACCGGGACATCGCGGCCGAGGACCGAGACCGGTACGCCGCGCACGCCCCGCACGGCGCGCCCGCGTGGGACGAGGTCACCGCCTACCAGCGCGAGCAGACGCGGTGGGCGTGGTGCGACGGCTTCGACAAGGCCGCTGAAGCCGAAGCCGGCCGGCGGTGCCGCATCGTCCTGCACCCGGGTGGCGACGACCGGGACGTCCGGCACCTGCACCCCGACCAGATATGCCTGGGCGGGCCCGGCGTGTTCGCCGAGGACTGGGCGTGGACACCCAACGCCGAAGGGATCCTGCGGATCCCGGTCGGCTTCGCCGGGACCCTGGTCGACGCGTGGAACGGGTGGGCGGTGTTCGCCTGCACCCGCCAGGTGGCTGAAGCGATCGTCGCGGACCATCAGGCCGCCCGCGACCGCTACCGCCGGCAGCTCGCCGCCGACGGCATCACCGGGGAACGCCTACAGCGGATGGTGGAGGAGTCCCTGGCCCGCCTGCGCTTCGACGGCGATGTCATCGTCGCCGACGAAACCCTCGTGCACGACGATCCCGAGGCTGTCGAGCGGATCAGTCCCGACGCGGACGGCCGGTACACGGTGATGGGTCGGGCCTGGACCTGGACCGCCGTGCACCCCTACGACTGCGACCGCATCGCCGGCGACCTGCCCGACCCGCCGCCAGCCCAGACCTGACCTGCGTCCCGCAACCATCCCACCTGTGGAAGGACCATGACCATGCTCGACGCCCACGCCGATGACGAGTTCGGTGAGCACAGCCACGAGGAGATCCTGCAAGCCCTGATGCGGCACCTGCTCACCGCCGCTGACCTGGACCAGCTGTGCGACGACGCCGACCTGCCGCAGCTCACCCACGACGACGGCACCCCCGTGGCCATCGACTCGGCCCGCACCTACCGCGACGCGGGAGTGCTCACCCTCGATCGGGGTGTGTGGCTGGAGCTGTCCGACGGCAGCGTGTTCGGCCTGACCGTGCAGATCAACCGGCGGCCCCGCGACGAGGTCACCCTCCGCCGCCGCTAAGCATCCCGTGGCCCGACCTGGCTCGACTTGATCAGCCGGCGGTCGGGTGCGTTCCTTGTCGTCGCCACCCGGTGGCGGCGACACCCTGACCGGCAGCCCACCCCTTGGGCTGCCGCTGCTGTGAGCACCACACGGTGGTTGCCGGCCGTCCCTGCCCTGGGCTGCCCGCTACCGCCCGTCTCCACCACGCGGACACCGCACCACCGCCCGCGCACCCGGAGACGGGCGCGCGGGCCACACCCCTGACAGGAGGCACCGATATGAATCCCGCACCACCGCCCACCAGCGTCGACGTCCCGCTCGACTCCGGTGACGCCCGCCGGCCCGGCTACCTATACCGGCAGGTCGCCGCTTATCTCGCCGCGCACCCCGACAAGGTGCTGAAGGTTGGTGAGATCAGTACCGCGATCGCCGCCCGCTCCAGCGGCGCGGTGTTCGAGGCGTTGAAGAAGATGACTGCCGCCGGGTACGCCACGCACCACATCGGCCCGCACCGTTTCCAGATCACCCAGGCGGGTATCGACGCCGCCGGCAGCATGCCACCGCCCGCCCCGCGTACACCCCGCAGTGGCCGCGGGACGAGTCGGCGGCAGCCGGTCACCCGCCCCAACGGAGACCTCTACTTCCCGCGCAAACTCGCGGGCGCCACCGATGTGGACGTGCTGCGCCGGCTACGGGAGAAGCGTATCCCCGTGCTGCTGTACGGGCCGCCCGGCACCGGCAAGACCGCCCTCGTCGAAGCCGCGTTCCCCGATTTGCTGACCGTCGCCGGGACGGGCGACACCGTCGTGGAGGACTTCCTCGGCAACTTCATTCCACTGCCCGACGGTGGCTACGAGTTCGTGTACGGGCCTCTCGTCACCGCGATGCGCGAGGGGCGGGCGCTGCTGGTCGACGACGCCACCCTCATCCCCCCGAAGGTCCTGGCCGTGCTGTACCCGGCGATGGACGGACGCCGTGTCATCACCATCCCCGGCTACCGCAACGAACGTGTCGACGCCACCGACGGGTTCTACGTCATCGCCGGCCACAACCCCGGCGTGCACGGCGCGATCCTCACCGAAGCCCTCGCCTCCCGCTTCGACGTGCACATCGAGGTCACCACCGACTGGGACCTCGCCCGCCACCTCGGCGTTCCCGCCCCGGCCGTGCAGGCCGCCATCGCGCTCAACGCCGACCTGGCGGCGGGGCGGGTGTCGTGGGCGCCGCAGCTGCGGGAACTGCTCGGCTTCGCGCGCGTCCGGAAAACCCTCGGGCTTCCCGCCGCGGTCGCGAACCTCGCCGGCCGCGCCCCCGAAGACGACCGAGAGCAGGTCCTCGCCGCCCTCCGGCAGCAGTTCGGCACCGACATCACCGCTCTGACCCTCGGCAAGCAACGCTGAAAGGACAACCTGATGGCCCTTTCCCCCACCCACCTGCGCACCGGCAGCCCCACGGCCGCATCCGACCCGGACTGGCAGGCCTGGTGTGACGCCTGGACCCGGCACATCCCCACCTTGACTGGCCGGCACGATCTGACCGTCACCGTCGCCCCGGGCGCGGGCGGCGGCGCACCGGCCTGCTTCTACCCCGATGCCCGTCGCATCGAGGTCGACGCCATCCACATCGGCGCCCCCGACATCACCAATCCCGCCCGCGCCGGCCACAAACGCCTCGTACCTACCGCCTACGGGCTGCTCGTCCACGAGGCAGCCCACGCCACCCACAGCCTGTGGACCACCCCGCCCGGCACCCCACCCGTCGTCGCCACCGTCGCCGACCTTCTCGAAGAATCCCGCGCCGAGCACCGCCAGCGTTCCCGGCGACGCGCCGACCGCAGGTGGCTACGCCACACCGTCACCCACCTGCTGAACCCCGACGGCGTACCGGTAGACGATCCGTGGCACGCCGGACAACTCGCTGCCCTGCTCCTCGCCCGCGTCGACGCCCGCATCATCACCGCTAAGGACATCCGAGGGGTTCGCGCCGCCGTCACTACCGTCCTCGGCCGCAAGCGCCTCCTGGCGTTGCGCGACATCTGGCGGCATGCCCACACCGTCGATGACACCGACGCCCCACAGATGATCACCCTCGCGTGGCGGTGGTGCCGCGTCCTCGGCATCGACCCCGACCAGCAGCCCACACCACCCGCGGCCGACTCGGGGATGTTCGCCGGCCACCTCGCCCAGGCGCTGACCGGATACCTCGCCCACGCCGCCGGACTCACCTCCGCCGAATACACCGCCCGCCAGATCGAATCCCACCACCGCGCCCCCGCCACGTGGACACGCCGCGACCCCAGCGACGCCGAACGCGGCGCCGCCCGCCACCTCGCCGCCCGGCTGCGGCAAGCGCGGATCCGGCACCCGGAACCGGCGACCCGACCTACGACCGTTCCACCGGGGCGGCTGCGCACCCGCCACGCGATCACCGCTCAGGCGCAGATCGCCGCCGGAGCCATGCCCACCGCCACCCCATGGCAGCGGCGAACCACACTGCCGCCGCACAAGCCGACCCTGCACCTGGCCGTCCTCGTCGACACTTCCGGGTCCATGCACTCCTACGCCGCGCCGATGTCCTCCGCCGGGTGGATCCTCGCCCACGCCGCCCACACCACCCATGCGGCCACTACCACCATCGCGTTCGGCAGCACCGCCACCCTGCTCACCGCACCCCGCCGCCACCCCACACAGGTGCTCGAAATGGCAGCCGCCGGCGGCACGACCGCGTTCGTCGACGCGGTGAAACTCGCCGACACCCTCCTGAACTTGCGGCACCGCTCCACGCTGCGGATGCTCGCCGTCGTCTCCGACGGGGACCTGCCCGACCCGGATGCCGCGCAGAAGCTCATCAGCACCCTGCACCACAGCGGCTGCACCGTGCTGTGGCTTCGTCCCGCGAAGCTGACCGGGCACACGTTCGCTCACACCACCACGCTGCTCGTTGACGACCCGGTGCACGCGGTGGGCGTCATCGCCGACGCCGCCGTCGCCGCCCTCGACAGCGCCTGACAACACGCAGATGCTCGCCGGGCAGCTGCATGAGTGGATTGCGTCCCGCTGTTGGCGTTGGGCAACCGCCCTCGTCGGGGCTGTCCTACCCAGAGCGTCTATACGGGGTTGAACTGAAGGTAGCCGATTACGGCAGGAGAGTCGTTGCGAGCGGCGACTGTTCGGGACCGCACCGGCGGGCTCTCCGCAGGTTCCTGGCGGCTTGTCGTCACCGCGCAGGACAGTTCCACTGGTATCTACTAGCTCGGCCGACCGACGCTGGAGGGGTAAAAGGATCCGCAGGGAACGCGTGGCATCAGTGCCAGAGCGACCGGAAAGGGTGGGGGCGACCTCAACCATGGCCAGGATTGAGCAGGCGGTGTGGGACACCTGGTTCGACGATGCACGGGAGGAGCCGGGGGTCACTCTGCTCCTGGCGGGAGCAGCGGAGACGGTCGGACTGCTGCCCCGGGTCAAGGCGATCGTCGACCGAGTGACCGACGACCTCGACGGCAGCGAAGAAGACATCCCGGTGGTGGAAGAGGTCGTTGCCACGCCCGACGGGGTCTGCCTGGTGGTGGCGGATGGGGACAACCTGCGCCTGCTGCTCGAACCCGTCGCGGTCGAGCTGACCCGGGCCCACATCGGCGGCGCTTTCGTCCCGTACCCGGTCAGCCCGGCACGGGTGCGGCGCGCAGATCTCGAGGTGGAACTGTTGGAGTGCCGGGTGACGATCCCGGCGGAGCACGACGGCTTCGCCGACATCCCGCACTGGCAGACGTCTCCGGAAGCACTGCGCGACGCCGTGCGATCCGGGCTCTCCTGGTTAGCGTCGTCCCGCTGGGCGGACACGCATGTGACGACCGGGACCGTCAGGTGGTCCGTGGCGGACGAGGAACTGGTCGAGGCTCTTCTCCCGGCCAGTCTGGCCGTCTCCGGTGCCCGGGGTGACCACCTCGTCACTGTGAAGGGTGCTCGGTTCCGTGCGGTGAGCTTCCTTCCCCACGAAGGCCACGTGGCGTTCGCGGTCGGGCCCCTCCCCGACGGTCGGCCGGCCTCGGACGCCGACGTGGCCGCGGCGCTCGACGCTCTCCAGGCCTGCGCATCATGGGCCTGCTACGGCTTCGTCCGGCGTAGTCGCGGCTTGCTCGGCCTCGGCAGCGAGTGGAAGCTCAGACAGGAGCAGCAGGGCCTGCCAGAGAGGAAGACCGGCCAGGACAGCCACCGTGAGATAGAAGAGCACGCCCTCCTCGACGCCTTCGGCGCGCAACTGGTCCCTCGCACCAGGATGGTGCGTGTCCCTCAGGATCGATGGCTTGTGCACCATGTCGGCCAGCTGGATCTGCTCGTCGCGCGTGACCTCCAGGCCTGGTGGGGGGCGTCTCAACCGGCGACGGAGACCCTGGCACAGGCCCGCGCCGATCTCGCCGGATTGTTACCCGCATGACCACGGACGGCGCGTCTGTAACTGGTGACACTTGACCTGGTAGGTCGCTGGCACCCTGCGCGCAGGCGCGTCACGGCTCCGGGGAAGACGTGCGTGCTGATCTCCTCATCGGTGTTCGCGTTGATCGTGAAGGCCAGCGCGGGAGCGTGCCCCGGCGGCGTGTAACGGTCATGCCTTCGCCCTGCGGTCAGTGTAATCGAAGATGACCGATGGAGGCTTCTGCATCATCCCGGCCACCTCGATGGCGTCAGTGACGGTGGCGCGGGCGCGACTCGGCGAGAGCATCAAGCAGGCCGGACACGTGGGCCGCACCATTCAGGCGTCGATGAATGACTCGATCAGGTCCCCCAGGGATAGCAGCACCTGCGGGCCCGCGTCGTGCTGCTTCAGGCTCAGGCTCAGGCGCGGCGCGGCGCGGCGCGGCGCGGCGGAGAATGGATGGTCGATGGCGCTCGCCTCGCACAGGCGCTCGACCAGGACGGCGGTAGCCGGGTTCATGGGGCCTTCCCGGACCGTGCCGGCCAGTGGCCGGTGCGGACGGAGGTGTTCAGGGCAGATAGAGGCCGCCCCGGGTCGTCTCCCACGGGGGAAGGAGATGGGCCGGGGCGAACCGGTTCGAGCAGGCCGGATCAGGCGGTGGAGAGCGCCGCGGGGCGGTCGCGTCCGCTGCATGCCACCGTCACCGGAACGGCCGGGTCGCGGGACGCGATTGCCTGCCAGTCGTCGTGAAGTTGGTAGGCCACGGCCGCGACGGGTGAGCCATCAACGGTAAGGGTGGTCGGCTCGCCCTCTTTGAGAAGAAGGCGGATACGGTCGGTCGCTTCCCGGTGCGTGACGCCGACAGCAGCGGCGTAGGGCGCTACGAAGGCCATGGCCGCGTGCTGCGTCAGCCAGAGCGGAAACTGTTCGATGGCCTGCGGGGCGAAAGACCAGACCGTCACCCCAGGGCCTTCGCCAGGGTTGGCACCCCGGGTCAGCCCTACGGCGTTAGGCGTGCCGGTCCCCGCGTCAAGGGTCGAAACCTCCAGAGGGCTCATGGGCGGGTGTTCGTCCACGTCCCACACCGTGAAGTCAACCTGGGGTGCCTGATGCGTCATGGTCTGCTCCTGAATGTGTCCCCTACGGCACGATAGCGGTCGCGCTGTCCGACGCGGTGCCGCCCGGCCCGCTGCCGCGAACGACGTAGCGCCAAAGGCCAGGGATCGCCGGGCAGAACGACCAGGTGGGTAGCGTGCAGTAGGTGGAGTTGGCGCAGGAGTTGTCGTACTGCCGGTCCAGGGCCCCGGACGGCTGGTAGAGGTAGCCGTGGATGGCGATGGTCCCTCGGCTCCACCCGTTCGTCGTACCCGAACCAGAGAGCGTGAACGACGACGGGTAAAACAGCATCCCCGCTGTGGCTCTTCCGGGCGTGACAGTCGGACCGGCGGTGGCGGGCGTCGCGTGCGGCCACCACGGCAGCACAGGACAGAGCGATTGACGCGTTGATGCTCCGCGAGATCGACCGCGCCTGACGACACGCCGACCTGCTACAGCGCTACGGCTGCCTGAATCCGCATAACGATGCCCACGCGCGATAGCCCCTCGTCGCTCGGCCGCACCGCCTCGTAACCGGCCGGCCCCGGGCCATAAGCGGTCAACGCTACACGCCGCACCCGCATCGGACAGCTGACCTTGACGAGCGACATCTCGACTACCGGCCCATCCAATCGGCGTGTCGGGCACGTTCGTGCCGGGTTACACGGTCATCGCCTCGATCCACACACAACTCGCTGGTCTCATGATCAATCCAATAGGTCTGCTCAACGTCGATGAAGGTCGGCCTTTGCAGATAGAACCAGTGATCCACGACGCTGACGAGCATCGGCCGGTCGGCGGTCACACGAGTCATCCCAGCACCTCGTCGAGCAGACATCGCACTGCTGGTACCTGCTGATCGCATGTCGCCCGCTCCACAACTTCACCTTTGTCGACAGGTATGGATGCACACAGTGCCCTCGACGCCCGACCCACGGGCAGAGAAACGTGATTGATGCCGCCCTGCCCGTTCCTGCGCCGTCCGGCTGAACTCGCTGGCCCTTTCACCGCGGTTGAAGGCTCGGACGTGCCTATGCCACCTGCATGACTCTGTCGCCGTCCGCCTGGACCTGCATCTCACGTTGACCCGTGCGAGGACAGCAGCCAGCGGCTGTTCGGCCCGGCCGGCAACCGCGCTACGCCAGCTACGTCGCGCACCTCGGCCACCCACCCGACCCTACCCGAGCGGCGGATGTGCGCCCTGCCAAAGCACGTCAGCGCCACCACCCGTGCACACGTCGACCAGCACGCTGCGCGGCTCCTGTCGGCCATGCATGTCACGCCCTCGCCCTAGCAAGCCCACACTGCGCGCGGCGGGAACACCGATATCGAGCAGACCGCTGGCCTGGTCGTTGCTCTCGCATAACACCACCGCTACCGCGCCGACCTCGTCGCGGCGCTGCACGCCTGGCAACAACGCCGCTTGTCTACCGCCGTCGTCGCCGTTCACCGGGGCCGGACCCTCGGCGCCCGTCTCGGCCTCGGCGGCACCGGCGTCCCCGCCGCCGTCTCGGCTGGCCACAACCCACCCGTCGCCGCCCGGCGCCACCGCGGCGGCGGACACCGCACAACACACCCCCTGCACCTGGTCACACCCCCGCACCGGGGTCCGCGGGCCGCCCGCGAACCCCTGCCGGGCCTTGTCACCCTCACTCGAAGGAGTTCCACCACCGTGAACCATCACGACCTACCAGCTCGGCTGTCCCTGGCCTCTCCTGCGGACGTGCTCGCCGCCGTGCCCTACCTGCTCGGGTTCCATCCCACCCACAGCGTCGTCACCGTGGGCTTGACCGGCACCAAGGTCACCGTGGTCAGCCGAGCCGACTTGCCCGATCCCGCGGAGGTAACCAGATGGGTCAACGCCTTTGCCCCGCAGCAGATCGTGGTGCTGGGCAACGTGTCCGCTACCGCCGTAATTGTGGTCGGTTACGGGGCCGCTCCCATTGTCACTCCTGTGGTGGACGTGCTGCGTCCGCGGCTGCTGGCGGCAGGGATCGATCTGCTGGACACGCTGCGCGTCACCGACGGCCGCTTCTACTCCTATCAGTGCCGTGACCCCCGCTGCTGTCCCGTCGATGGCCTGCCCTTCGACCCCACCACGTCCGCCACCGCTGTACGCGCCATCGCCGCCGGTCAGGTCGCTCTACCCGACCGGGCCGCCCTCGTCGCCAGCGTCGCTGCCGTCACCGGGCCTGCCCGTGATGCCATGACGGCCGCCACCCGCCGTGCCCGCCAGCGTCTCACCGCAGTGCAGGCGGCAGGCGGTCGGGCGGCGGTCATCCGCCTCGGGCGCGCCGCGGTCGAGGACACCTTCGACCGCTACCGCGACGAGCACGTCGCCGCTGACGACGAGGTGGCGTGGCTGACGGTCCTGCTGACGCACATCGCCGTGCGGGACATCGCCTGGGAGGCCACCACCGGCACCCAACCCTGGCATATGGCCGTGTGGACCGACCTCACCCGCCGGGCTGACCCGTCTTTGGCCGCTGCCCCGGCGAGCCTTCTCGCGTTCGCCGCCTGGCGTGAAGGTCTCGGCGCGCTGGCTGCGGTCGCCCTCGACCGGGCCCTGACCGCCGACCCGCATTACCGCCTCGCGCACATCCTCGACCGTGCGCTACGCGACGGAATCCCACCTGCCGTCCTTGAGCAGTGGCCCTCCACAGGTGAACCCACCGCGTGAATTCACCCCCATCTCCCGTGTCTTGGATGCCTCGCGTCGTCTGCCGGCCCGCGTGCGACTGGCTGCGCCGACCGGCTCGTGGCAGCGCCGACAACTGCCGCGGGTACGCAGCCAGCCTGCGCATCGGCGACATCGCGGCACCGGCGACACCCTCATGCACCCGGCTGTACCGAACGGCCGCCGCCAGGAGAACCCCGTGACATCTGATCTCATCCGCAAGTACACCGGCCACGACATCACCGACGACGCGGTCGCCGCCGCTCGACACGCAACCGGCGCGCTGCCGGTGATCGCCGCCGCGATCGACGACACCTGCCACGCCCTGAGCAGCACCGAAGCCGCTCTCACCCGCAACACGGACACCATCGCCGCGCACCTCGCCGATGTCCGCTGCGCGCTGGCCGTCGGGCCCGGGGAGCCGGCGCCCGCTCTCGATCCGCTCGGTGTGCTGCACGGCCATGGCCCACGCTTGTCCGCCCTCACCGTTCAGCGCGCCACTCAGATCGGTCACCTGCAGGCCCTGATCCGGATCTGGCTGGCCCACCACCAACCCGCACCGCCGCCGACCGCCGATCGGGCCGAGCCGATACGACGCTTCGCCGAGCGGATCGTCGCCGCGATCGACGACGACATCAGCGAAGGGATCGTCCCGGCCGGCGTCGGCTCCTCCACCGACCTGCACCGCTACCTCGACGGCAGCGACTACCTCATCGCCGCCGGTGTCCCCTACGACGGCACCGACGACAGCATCGGCCTCACGGTCGCGGTGCAGGGCCTGGTCGTCGCCCGCCTGCGCGCACCCGGCCGAACGTTCTGCACCCACGGCACCTGCCGCTTCGCCGCGCATGACCACACGACCAGGCAAGGGCCCGACGGTGTCGACCTCGACGTGGCCGTGCCTCTGCGCTGCCGGCATTGCGATCAGCCTGCCCACTACGAGCAGCGCCTCGACGACTACCGCCACGACGACCCCGCCGTACCCGACTGCCGCCTCATCCACCGCGACGACTAGCACAAGCAGCGCAGCGGCCAACGGCACGCACCGCGCCCCGGCCGTCTCCGCCCGTGGACGACTTGATCAATGCGGAAAGTCGAGCGTCACTGCATCCGGTCGCCGCCCCGGGCGGACCCGACAGCGGTATCCCCACACCGCTGGCCGGGGCGGCGACCACCCGCGCCAACACCAGTTCCGAGAGGACAAGCCCCGCCATGTCGCACCGCCGCCCCGTCCCGCGCACTGTCACCGACGTCCTGCTGTGGCTGCTCGCCGCCGACGTCGCCGCCGCGCACCAACCCCATCCGGGAAGGGCGGGCCGCTGCGGGAATTTGCGCTGCGCCGGCGAGGCGTATCCGTGCCCGCCGGCACGCGACGCCGAGCGGGCCCGCCACGCCGCCACCAGACCCACACTCCTGGCCCGCGGCCGCGCACGAGTTGCCGTACCGGCCGCCGCCGCAGCGACCCGATTCGCTGGCTGGTTCCACCCCATGACGCCCCCGCCAGCACCACCACGGCAGCGGCGCGCGCTCTGGCCGCGCGCCGCGTGACCAGCCGCCGCCGTCAACCGCTGAGCCCTGACCTAGGCCCGAACTGACCGGCGGCACCCCACCTGACAAGGGAGAATCACTTGAGTTTCCAGACCGAGAAGACACTCGCTGGCTACGCCCGCGCGGCGGTCGACCTACGTCTGCGCATGACCGACTACTGCCGTGGGCGGTTCGCCCAGCAGTACCTGCGAGCCTGGCTGGAAGCCCGCGTCGACGACACGATCGGCAACGAGACGGTCATCGACGCGTTCAGCCGCATCGCGCACCAGCCGTGGCACGACGGCGAACCCTACGTCCTCGCCCCCGCCATGACCGCGATCATCGCCGCCGCCGCCCAAGCCCTCGACCTGACCGGCGACACCATCGGCAGCGACATCGCGCCCAGCGACACCGGGGTGCTTTTCCTCCCCGAACCGATCTACGAACGCGCCGTCAGCGGCCAGGTCACGTCCATCGGCGCGATCACCTGGGCGAAGGTCCACAACCGTGACAGCGGCCGTACCAGCTGGTGGATCACCGGGTGGGCCGACCGCGACGACCCCCTCGACCCCGCCGCCGCCCGCCGCCGCGACCAGCTCGCCGAGGCACCGGAACTCGCCGCGCAGTTCGGCCCCTACGTGCTCAACACCTTCGCCGAGCTCCCCATCGGCACCCCGATCCGCGGCCACCACGACCTGACCGAGGCCGTGGACGTCGACTGGGAGAGCGCGCCCGACGGCCGGTTATGTATCGACGAGTCGACGCTGTGCGTCAGGGCCGTCGCGGCAGTGCTGTACGCGTTCTGGCGCATACAGGAACAACCCATCGCCACCGTCGCTCGCCCACCCCTGGACCGGCCCGCGCGCCGTCGGGCGCTACGCGCCAGCATCCGCCACGACACCCGCGTGGTCATGCTCCGCCGCACCAAACCCGCTGCCGAACCCACCGGTGAGGCGAAGTGGCACTACCGCGTCCGGTTCATCGTGCGCGGCCACTGGCGGCGCCTGGTCGACGCCGACGGCCGGCCCTACCGCATCTGGATCCACTCCCACATCAAGGGCCCTGACGGAGCGCCCCTGCTCCTGGGCGACACCGTCTCCGTCCTCGCCCGCTAAGCCCATCCCCAACCCACCGGAAGAGCGACATCATGCTGAACACCCCATACCCGTTCGACGCGAACAACCACGCCTACCAGCGGTTCCTCACCCTCACCGGTGAACACTTCGAGGTCGTCCGCTGGGACACCACCACCGGCCGACCGGCCCTGCTCACCCTGATCGACATCAGCAGCCGCGACGCGTTCAGCGTCGCCCTGCTCGACACCGACGAAGACCCCCAGCCGCACGCACTGCTCGCCGTCACCACCGACGCCGCCCTGTCCCTCCACGGCCCCATCCGAGGCCGCGCCGCAGCCGCCGACTACGCCCCCCACCTGGCTATGCGCGACGCCCGCGTCGCCGCCACCACCCCCGCCGCCCTGCACCACCCCGACACCCCCACCATCCGCCCCGACGAGTGGCTGACCGTGCCGCCCGACATCGCATCAGCCGCCCACACCCCACCGGGGGACACGACCAGCGTCGGCCTGGTGCTGCTCGACCGGGACCGCGCCCAACTGGCCGTCGTCGGCCCCTTCCCCACCTCCGGCGACGCGCAGGCGTGGCAATCCGACACCGACGGATGGCCCACCATCGACCGCCTCACCGTCGCCCTGCAACCACCCGCCGCCGAGTCCGCCTGACCGGCCCCTTCATGCCTCTTCTCGGCGCCGGCCCCGTCCCCGGGGTCGGCGTTGTCGTGTCCCCGCGCGACCCGCACCGACTCGTTGCCCGCCGCGGACCACGTTCACGGCACGTACAGCAAGGGCCGCCGCTGAGACGACGCGCAGCCCTACCGACCAGCAGGAGGAACCCTCATGGAACCCGTGCCCGCCCCCGACAGCTCGGACGGCAGCGCCGACCTGAGCGTCGGTGACCCGGCCCTCGGCAAGTCCCGGCTGCTGTCACGACAGTGCGACACCTGCATCTTCGCTCCCGGCAACAGAATGCACCTCGCGGCCGGCCGGCTGCGTGACCTCGTCACCGAAGCGCGCCGCCGGGAGTCCTTCATCGTCTGCCACGACACACTCCCCCACTACCGGCATCCCGCGGCCAAGCCGGCGATCTGCCGCGGCTTCGCCGACCGCTACCACACCCAGGCTCTACAGCTCATCGAACGACTCTTCGGCTTCGTCGAGATCGACCCGCCCCAGCCACCTCACACCCCCACCGCATCCCCGAAGGAGTAGACCGATGACCAGCATGGAGAACTTCATGCGCCGCCAGAGCGAAATCATCGACAGAGTCGGCTGGTCGGTCACCTTCGTCCACGCCGCCGACGACGAGCCCGGCCACGCGGTTCCGTTCGCCTACACCGTCGGCCTCACCGCCCACGATCACCCGGAACTGCTCATCGCCGGCCTCGATCCTGCAACCTCGCAGGCACTGCTCAACGACCTCGCCGGCCGCGTCTACGACAAGGTCGAACGGTTCGGTCACGGCCAGCGGATCAACGACCTTATCGCCGGCTACGACGCGGTTATCGTCGACGGCGACGCCGATGATCCGCTGTACCCGGGTGCCGCCTACGGCCGCTACGGCCACCAACGGGTGCGCGTGCAGCAGATCGTGTGGCCCGATCCCCGGGGATGCTTTCCCTGGGACGCTGACTACGCCTACGGGGCGAAGGTCCAACCGGTGATCGGTCGCCCATAGCCATTCCAACGGCACGAGGCTCTGCGATCGTGCCGGTCCGGACACTTTCGGGTGTCCGGACCAGCACGACTGCTACGGTTCGCCGCCGTCGAGCCGCTGGGCTGCTCGGGTGTACAGCAACCGGGAGACGTGAGAGGGCCACCACTTGCGTCCCCCGCCCGGGGTGGGGATCTCTGCCTCGTTCATCGCCGCGCAGATGTCGACCAGCCGACTGCCGGCCCGCCGCATGGTGACCACCTTCTGGAGCACTTGTGGAGGGCATGAGGAGGGCCGCCCTCGGTAAGGGCGGGCGCTCACTGTCGCCGCCGGAGGGTGAGTACCACCAACAACTCGCGCAGGATGCGGTGTGCGCGTTCCGCACGCACCTTGTCCGGCGAGAACAGGGCCACGAAGAGCGTGACTCCCACGAAGAACAGGAAGGCGAAGACGACACCGACGATGATCCACACGGCTGGGCCGGTGGTGTCGGCGAGAGGCTTGAGCAGGTCGAGCAAGGGACGCTCCCGAGGAAGGGCGGGGAGCGCGTCGTGCGATCAGACGACGGCAGCCCCGGAGGCCGAAGGACATGCAGGAATTCGGCCTGCGAGGTTGGGACCGCGCAGCTGGCGGCCAGAGGATGTGACAAGGCGGCCCGGGGGTGCTATCAACCGGGACTTGTCGCTCTGAGCAGTGATGGATCCGCCCGGACGCGGAAGGCGTCCTGCTGATGGCGCCTTCGCCTCCTCGAAGACGAAGAGATATGTCTCGACTACGTACCAGCAGCCGATCAGAGGACGAACGAGGGCCCACCTGACGGGATGGCCTCGAAAGGTACGACGCGGCGTGTGGCGAGGCGCCGCGAACGGATTGGGCCTGTTGAAGAGCGCGTTCCACAGAGCTTCCACTATGCTTCTTCGCTGTTCTGGCTCCATACGACGAGCATGCCAGACCCTCTCAGCGTTCCCGCTAATTCTTGTTCCCGCATGATCGCGCGGCGGATGCGGCAGCTTGCCACCTTCTGGCCCCGCGGGCGAGTCAGCGATGGAATGCCTTGCCCCTGCCGGATCATGTCGGGTGGTTCTCACGTTTCGGGCCGGCATCCTCAGCGATGGACGGAGTTGGCCACGTTGCGGTTGGCGTGGGGTGTGTCGCTGGTGGGCAGCGGCCAGTGTCGCCGGACGGTGCGCTCGGATCTGCCGATCCGCGCGGCGATCTGCGCCGGATGCAGGCCTGGGTCGCGGCGGTGCCAGTACGCCACCGCAGAGGCTGTGTCCGAGGGCACGGCTTCCTCGTGGCCGCCAGCACGACGGTGCGAGTGTCCTCCGTCGGCAGGGTCGCCGTGAGGTGGCGATGGCGGGTGTTCGGTGGACCTGGCGGTGGATGCTGCGATGCGGCACCGGGCCCTCGGCGTGGCTTCAGCGCGGCCCTCTACGCCGGGCTCCCCGTTCTGGGTCCGATCGCCTTCTTCTGCGATGGCCCCCTGGTAGCCAGATCCCGGTTCTGGCCGGCGCTCGGTAGGCGTTCGGGTCTTGTCACCGGCCGGCGTGCCCTCCGAACCCGTGGACGGTGGCGGCACGGCGGGAGTGGATGGCGCTGAAGCCACAGACGACCTTGCCGGCCGGGTATCCTCCATCGGCTCAGATCTCCGGGCGGTGCAGGGGCCGCTGGGATGCGGTGCCTGGGACGCGACGGTCAAGGCCGTGATGTAGCTCGGATCGTCGGGTTGCCGATACAGGGCCGAATCTTGCTTCCACAGTCCATCTGGGGAGGGTGTGGTGGCGGTGCGGAGGCGGCCGGTGATCTCGACGAGACTGACGCTGGCGACCACGACCAGTCCGTCGACAGACAGGGGCAGCAGGTATGCAGCGGCGGCTTGGGTCTCGCCGTAGCGGGCGGCTACGCCGGCCATGTGCGAATAGCTCACCCAGGCCGCGATGGCGGCGATCGGGGCGGCGGCGATCATCCGGACCGCTGCCAGTAGCCGTTGGTGGGTGGGCACGCGGGAGATCAGCTCGACGGTGAGCATCAGCGCCAGGGGCGGCCACGCGGAGATGACTTGGCTGACCGGGCTGGGGCGGGCGTGAAGCACGTTCGCGGCGATGGACGCGGTAATGCCGAGGGCGAGCACGGCGCGGACCCCCACCGCAGCCGCCGTAGATGGCGCCACTCCCGCTCTCGCTCCCCGGCTTGGGTGGCGTGCGCTGTCGTGGTGCTCATGCGGTCCGGCTTTCAGGCTTCTGGCTGGGCTTGCCGGAGCGTGTGACCGCGGCGATGAGCCGGTCAGCGAGGGCGAGGGTGTCGTCGCGGGGTTCGGCGTCGATCTCGGCGAGGGCTCGGGTCAGCTGACGGCGCAGGGTGCGGATCGCGTCGAGGTGCCCCAGTTCGGCGCGGGCGCGCATCGCCTGCTGGTACAGGGGTTCGTGGTGGGGGTGGTGGGCGATGGCGGCGTCGAGGACGGCGAGCTGCTGCGCCGGGTCGTCGGTCAGGGTGTCAGCGAGGGCGAGGTGTGCGTCGATAGCTTCCTGGCGGACCGCTTCGCGGTAGGGCTCGATCCATTCGTAGTCGCAGTCCTGCGCGAGGGGACCGGTGTAGGCGTCGACCGCGCGGCGCAGTGCGGCGGTGCGGGTGTGGGGGTTGGTGGTGTGGCTGGCTTCTCGGATGGCTTCGCGCATGCGCCATAGGTCGATGTCGAGGGTGTCTGGGTGCAGGAGGTAGCGGTGATTGGGGTGGCTGAGATAGGTGCGGGGTCCGCCGGTGTGTCGTAGGACCGCGCGTAGGCCGGAGACGTAGGTGTAGAGCCGGCCGTGGGCTTTGCTGGATGGGGCGTCGGGTAGGAGGTCGTCGAGGATGGCGTCGGTGGAGGCTGCTCCGTCGTGGACCGCGAGGTACACCAGCAGTTCCAGGGACTTGGCGCGTGGTGTGCGCTGCGGGTCGCCGTCGATTACTGCCGGGGTTCCCAGTACCCGCACGCGCACCTGCCCGGATGGGGTGTCGGCGCTGGCGCCTGCCGTGGCGTCGTCCGGGAGGTGCCTGACGCGGTCATTTCGGCCGTCGACCGCAGCCGCCTCATCGGAGGCGGCCAGCTTCACCTCTTGGCGGTGAGCCGGAGTCTGTGCGCTATCGGCCTGGGGTGCGAGTTGCGCGGCGGCTGTCAGCGCTGAGCGGGGTGCGGGAGGCGGCGGGTTGTGGGGGGTAGACGGGTGTGCGTGAGAGAGGTGCTGCTGGTCGGTGGGAGCGGGCGGTTGCCCGGTGTGGGACTCGGCGAGGGTGGTGAGCAGGTCGACGGCTTCGGTCGGGCCGAGCACGGCGAGACGACCTGGATCCGCGGGGTGGCCGCCGCAGAAAGGGCTCTCGTCGCTGGTGGCAGTGGTGCCGTCGGCGGCGACGGTGATGGTGTCGCCTTCGGGCCATGCGCCGAGGAGGATCCCGTGGATGTCGAGGTGCTGTCCCTGGGCGAGGAGGGCGGCGATGCGGGCTCGCTCGTGGCGGTCGGTGGCCTCGGCCAGCAGCATGATCGGAGGTAGAGGTGCTTCGTGGGGCGCGGTGCGGCGTAGCTCGGCGACGCTGTCGACGTCGTGCCGGCACACCAGGCGGGTGCGCCGCATCGTCTGGGCTTCCAGGAGGTTCAGGGCGTCGTCGAGGGTGGTGGTGATGGTCAGTCGGGGCGTGCGTGGCAGGTCGGCTGCGGCGGCGTCCAGGAGTGTCGCCGCGGTCGGCGACGGGATGATTACCTCGGTGCGGGCCTGCGGGTGGTTCACGCCGCCGGTGGCCAGGGCGGCGGTGAGGAACCCGCGGGCGGCAGCTTGTGCGCCGGGACCGGTCAGTCCCAGCCCGGCGGCGGGCCACCGAGCGGCGAATGGGTGGTCCAGGGCCGGCACCACTGGCAGCACTGCCGCATCGACGCCGCGCGCATCGTCGGACATCGCGGGTGCGTGGGCTGCGGAAGCATCGGCGTCCCGGTCGTCATCACCGGTGTGTGCGGGCTCGTCGTCGATGTCGTTCTCGTCGTCGTGGGTGTCACGTCGGGGGGCGGGTGCGTACGGGTCGGGCTCGCCGGCGGCGGCGCGGCGCAGGCCGCGGCGGATCTGCCCGACCACTCGGGGCATGGGTGCCAGGTCAGGGTCGTCCACCCGTGCGGCTGCGCTGGTGGGGTTGCGGGGGACGTAGCGATGGCGGCGGTGGGCCCAGACCAGCGCGACCGCGGCGGTGATCGCGAGGGCTAGGCCGATGTCGACCCAGCTGCCGCTGGGCAACCACACGCCGCGGGTCGCCCGCTCAACGGCACCGCTGGTGTCCTCCGCCGCGGGGCTGGCGGGGTTCTCGTCGGAGGAGGTCGGTGCGGGCGCTGGGATGCTGCTGCTGTCCCGTGTTGGGGTGGCCGGTGTCGCGGGCGACGGCGGGCGAGGTGACGGACTGGTAGGGGGTGTGCCGGGAGGTGACGGCGACGCCTGCCCGTCGGGTTTGTCTGGGCTGGGCGGCGGGGTGACGGGTGTGCGGGGCTTCTGCCTGGTGGGTGGGGTGGCGTCGGCGGGCAGGGCGAGGGTCCAGCCGGGGTAGATGAGGTTCGGGTCCTGCAGGGTGCCGCCGGTGCGCGGGAAGCGGGCACCGCGGTTGAGGGCATAGATTTCCGGCCACCGGTCAGCGTCGCCGAGTTCCTGTTCGGCGATCCTGCAGAGGCTGTCCCCGCGGCGGACGGTATAGGTGGCCGCCGGCCCGTTGGCCGGTGGCGGATCCGTGCGGGTACGGCCGGTGGCCGGCGGGTAGAGTGCCGCGGTGGCCGGTTCGGAGACGGCCAGGTCGGTGCTGCTGTGGGTGACGGGGGCGGCGTGGGCGGTGGCACCGGTGGCGGTGGTGACGGCGGTCGCGCCGAGCAGCGCAGCCGTGAGGCTTTGGAACGGGCCCGGTAGGTGAAGCGTGGCTATCCAGCGCAGCCTCCGGCCGAGGGCGCGGTAGGCGTGGGTGAGCACGGCGGTGGCCAGCAGCAGCCACATGGCCACTGCTCCGGTGGCGGTGAGGGCCGTGACGAAGCCGGTGCCCACTGGTTGGGCGATCCACTGCCGGACGGCGTCCGGTGCGGGCAGCGACAGTGTCCACGTGCCGGTGAGGGCGAGGACGGCGGGCACGGCGGTCGTGGACAGGACGCTCGTGCCGATCGCGAGGGTGCGGGCGTGGATTGTCACCTGGCCTCCGTTCGTTGCCCCGGCCGGCGGCGGGTGTGGCCGGCCGGGGCGGGGTGGACAGTGCCGTGACGGTATGGCCGCCGAGGTGCCAGTGGGGTGGGGTGCGACCTGACAGCGCCTCACACGACCTGACACGACCTCACACCAGCAGGTCAGAGCGGTGGCGGTAGGCGCGGGTCCAGCCGAGAGGATCGCGGCGGCGCGCCTCGGTGATCAGCCGGTTAGCGACAGGCAGGTCGGCGTCCCGACGTTGTTGAGGAGTTGCTGGTGGGAGCGCTGCAGCCAGCCCGGCGGCGGGATAAGCAAGGAACGATCAGGGACGGTCGTGCAGGAACCAGGCGTCGCCCCGGGTAAGCGCGATGGCGAGCTGCCACTGTTCGCACTGCAGGCTGCCACCGACGGCCATGAGTTGCCCGGCGAGCTCCCACGCCTGCGAGCCCGGTTGAGGTCGGTGTTGCGCGGTGAGCTGCAGCATGGTTCCCCAAGCGGCGATGAGAGCGGCGCCCCACCGCTGGTCCCACTGCCGGAGGGCCGCTGCCAACGCCGGGATGCAGTTGTCGCGGGTGGCGCCGAAGTAGGGCACCCAGGCAGGGGCCAGACATTGTGACGTTGTGGGCAGTAGCACCAAATGCACTTCGGGCCAGGTGTGCCATCTGCTGGTGCCGACGAGGTATTTGGACCCGCTGAAGGCGCGGGCGGCGAGCTTCGAGTCGGCGAGGAGGGTGTCATAGGTCCACCGCTGCAGAGCCGTCGAGGTGGTCGGTAGGGTCAGCTGCTCGAAGGCGGAGGCGACCATCTCGGGGCCCAGAAACGTCTGCACATAGCGCTCTACGCTCTGGTGGTCCTGGACCTCACTGCTGCGCTGATACACCGACCACGGATCCAGCGTCCGAGCCGCCCTGTCCAGATCAGCGAGGTACACAGCATCCGGTTCGTCGTAGAGGCCGTCCGGCAACGTGAAGACGGGCCACCGGCCTGTAACCGGCATGACCGCGTGAGCGGCATGCCACGCATCGAGTAGTCGAGCAGGTTCGACCTTCCTCACCAGGAAGGTGTGGCCGGGCCCCTCCTCCACGGGGTGGCCCTGCAGAACAGATCCTCGCAGTGCGGTCGCGATGTCGCGGGCGTCGTCCATCGCTGCAGCCATACGAGCACAGTAATTCTAGCCACTGGAGCGCTCGGCGGGGCGCCGCCTTCCTCATAGCGGAGCTGGCCGGTGGGACCGTCCATAGTGTCTACGGGAAGAGCAACGACACGTCAGGTGATTGAGGTGAGGTTGGCGGAGCCGCGCTGGCATCGGTATGCGCAGTGATGCGGGCTTCGTGAGGTGCTGAGCGGACCGTCAGCACTGGGGCCGGGGTGGTAGCTATGGCCGTGACGATGCCACGAACGCCGCGCCGAGGACCGCCAGTTCAAGGGACAGAAGCATCGCGACCTGGTCGCGACCAACCCGATCGACAGTCAGTACCGCGATCAGCATCGCTACGCCGACGAGTGCGACGCCCCAGCGCCCCCTGCTGTTCAAGAGGTGCCTCCGCTTCGCCTTCCCAGTCGCCGCGGGGTCGTCGAGCAGCCTCTCCCCCGCCGGACCGTATCCATACCACTTCCTGCCCGGAGTCCCCTACGCTCTCACGCATGAAGCCGTGGCAGGTCAGTGTCATCGTCATGGTCCTCTTGCTGGTCGGGCTCCTCGGATGGCTCGTGGCTTCTTATCGCAAGGGCCGCGACGGGCATTGATCCTGCTTCGCGCGCACAGGCTTCCTAGTAGTTGCAGTGACGCGGGGTGCCGGTATTACGGGGCCGCGAGGGGCGCGGTGAGCTGGTCACACGGTGAGCTCTCGTCAGTCGGTCAGCGGCGAACGTCGACTGGTAGGTCGCTGCCGGCAGGGGCGACGTCGGGGAAGAGTTTCCGCTGGGTGTGCAGGAGCCGGTGGGCGGCGGCGGGGTCGCCGAGCGCGGTGAGTTCGTCAGCGGCGCGCTGGTGCAGGTCCTGGTTGTAGGGGTCGATGCGGATCGCCGCCTGCAGGAGTCGAAGCCGGTCGTGCGGGTCGGTGTGCGCCGCCGCGAGGCTGGCGTAGGCGTCGAGGACGACCCGGCGGGTGACTTCGCGGGGCTGGTCGATCCACGGCCAGGTGTGGCCTGCGGCAAGGTCACCGGTGTAGGCGTCGATCACCGTCTGCCAGGCGAGTGTCGGATCGGTGAGGGTGGCGGCGGCGTGGTGGGCGGCGGTGTGCAGCCGCCACAGGTCGACGTCGACCTGCTGGGGGTTTAGGCAGTAGCGGTCGTCGACAGTTCCGAGGACTTCCAGGTCTGTCACGGCGCGAAGGTTGGCGCGGAGGTCGCTGAGGGTGGTGTAGAGGCGGCTGGTGAGGGTGTGGACGGGTAGGCCGGGCCAGATGGCCTGGACCAGTTGCGTGGTGGTGGCGCCGTCGGGCCGCACGGCGAGGAAGACCAGCACCTGCAGGGCCGCGCTGCGGCGGATCGTCACCGGCTGCCCCTCGACGTGCAGGGTAGGGCGACCGAGCACCCGCAGCTCGAACACCGCCGGGCGTGACGTGGTCGTGCGCAGGGTGTCCCTGCCAGGTTGGCGGGGAATCCGAGCCTGCGTGCCGACGGCGGACTGCTGTCGTTTCGCGGCGGCGCTGGTGGACGCGGTAGTCGTGGGGCCGACGAGGACGGTGAGCAGGTCTGTCGCGGCCGTGGGGTTGAGGACACACAGCCGTGGTCCGGGTCGGCCCGTGCGCTCGTCGCGGGTGTGACCGTGGCGGTCCACGTGCCAGGTGTGTCCGACGGCCCTCGTGTCGAGCGTGACGACCTGTACCCGGTGTGCGATCAGGGCGGTCAGCTGCTCAGTCGCGGCGGCGGAGCTCCCTTCGGTGATCAGGACCGGTGCCGGCGGGAGGCTGTCATCGGACGGTGCGGGGGTGTGGGCTGCGGAGGCCAGCAGTCCGACGGCCTTGTCGGCGGTGTCGACGACGTGCAAGCCGGGGATCGTTTCAGACGCTGCGGGCAGGTCGGGTAGCAGGGCGGCCAAGGCGCGGCGAGTGACGAGCACCCGCACACCGTCTGCAGGGTCACGCAGTGCGGCGAGCAGTCGAGTGACGAGGACACCTCGGATGGCGTCGGTCGTGCCGTCGCCGGTGAAAGCCACCCCGGTAGCGGGCAGGTCCGGCATCGCGGCTCTGGTGGGGGTGGCCGGCGGTGGCGGTTGATCGGCGACCGCTGCCTGCACGGCGGTGACCGTGTCCGGCAGCGGTGTCAGCGCTGACGCATTGTGGGATTTCTGGCCGGGTTGGTAGGCGCGGCGGCGGCGCAGCCACACCAGGGCTGCCGCTGCGGTGACCTGCCGGGCCGTCTCGTCGGGGAGCCAGCCCCCGGCGATCGTCACCCCCGTGTCGGTGTGTGCCCGCACGGTGTCCGGCTGGTGGTGGTGGAGGCCGTCGGTGGACGCCGCTACTGGCAAGGCAGCGACGGCAGGGGCGGGTGTGTGGGCGGTGGTGAGGGCGGCGGCGCCGGCCATGCTCGTCGCGGCAGCCTGCCACGGGGTGGGCAGCGGCAGGCGGCGCACCCAGCGAGCTCCCGCCCGCAGCCGCCGGGCGGCGGTCACCGCCACCGTGTAGACCACGCCCAGCCACAGCAGCCACGCCCCGGCGGCGAGCCCCACGGTGACCGTGCGGGCGGTCAGCGGGTCCGCGACCCAGGCGCGCAGCTGCGCGGCGGTCGGCCAGCTGGGGAGCAGCGGACCGGCGTATCTGGCCAGCAGCCAGGGCGGCAGCACCAGCACCGCCGTCAGCAGCGCGGCGCCCATCACTCGCCTGGGCCAGCTCACCCCCTACCCCTCCCCCACGGCAGAACGGTCGGCGCGGGCAGCGGATCCGCTCATCGGACCTGCCGGCCGGCGACGCCGGGGCGCAGCAGGCGGGTCCACAGCTGACGCAGCCACCACACCGCCACGGCGAGCGCGTAGATCACCCCGAGGATCCCCGACGCCGGCCAGCTCACCAACGCGGCAGCAATGACCGCCACAGGCACCCCAAGGATCAGCCGCAGGATCGGTGCGGACACCACCGCCATGACCGTCCCGACGCCGAGGAGCAACCCACCTACCCGCCCGCCGATGTCGATCCACAGGGCCAGGGACGGCCACCGGTCGGCGGTCAGCGAGTACTGGATCAACGCCATGCCCAAGCCGGCGGTGACCACCGAACCGGTCGGAAACGCGAGCAGCTGCGACCAACCGCCCGGCGGGACACGCCACTGCCGGGCGGCGACCAGGGCCATCACCGCGGCAGCAGCGACGATCGGGGCGACCGGCAGCAGCGTCCACCGCAGGAACCCGGCGACCGGGTCGCCGATGTACAGGCTGCCCACCACCGCGTACATGCCGGCGACCGCGACACCGAGTGACGCCGACGCCAAGATCCCGGTGCCCGTCTGCACGCCAGGGGTCACCGAGGTGCCGCCGGTGAGGCTGGTACGGGCGGCGATCGCGGACGCCAACACGGTGCCGGCGCTCAGACTGGCCACCAGAGCGAACACTGCGGCGACCGCGAGTTCACCCCAGTTGAGCAGCGCCATCCGGTACATCAGAGCGCCGTTCCACTCCGCGGTGAGCAGGAACTGCGACACCAGGCCCAGCGACGCGAAACCGGGCACCGCGATCGCGGCCGCTCGCCGCACCGGCGGCACCGGCACCTCCTGCAGCGGCGTCACCTCCCCCGCGGTGGCGGCGCCCGCGTCCGCGGCGCCGCGTACCGTCGCAAGCACACGGTCCGCGACCACGGTCGGGGCGACAGGAAGAGCGTCGGTGAGCACCTTCTGCAGCAGCGGCAACCGGGCAACGCCACCAACGCAGTACACCCCGGCAAGGTCCTGGGGATTGACCTCCGCCGCGGCGACTGCCTCCACCGTCAGCTGGGCAACCCGCTGCAGGACCGGATAGGCCGCCTGTTCCAGCAGCCCAACGGTCAGCACCGTCGCCGACGT
The DNA here is from genome assembly GCF_040499845.1 of Micromonospora sp. CCTCC AA 2012012. Classification (NCBI taxonomy): domain Bacteria; kingdom Bacillati; phylum Actinomycetota; class Actinomycetes; order Micromonosporales; family Micromonosporaceae; genus Micromonospora; species Micromonospora mangrovi. The sequence continues at coordinate 1,043,354 of NZ_CP159342.1, read as the reverse complement.
GTCGGGCAGCGGCACCATCACCGCGGCGCGGTCGGCCAGCGCGTGCTTCGCGGCCCGTACGGTGGCCATCAGCGCCCACCGGTCACCACCATCAGCTGGCGGGGTGTGGGCGGCGACGGTGGCGGCGACGGCGTCGTCGATCGCCGCACCGCCGGCGGCCGGGTCGGACAGGGTAGCGAGAACCTCGAACCCGCCGGGACCGCGGCGGAGAACGCTGACCTCCGCGCCGGCCCCGACATCGCAGACCACGATGAACGAGCCCACCGGAAGCCTCACCCCGCTGGTGAGCAGGTGCCCGGCCACCGCGATCGGCGCCTCGACCAGCTGCGGCTGGGCGAGACCTGCACGGTGCGCTGCCTGGCGCAGCCAGGTACGTCGGCGAGGGCCCCACCCGGCCGGCACCACGATTCGCACGTCTTCCACCCGGAGACCCGCGGTGTGCTGCGCCTGCTCGGCGACCCGCCGCAGCGTCGAGGCAACAAGGTCAAGGACGTCCATCTCAGCGCCCGCAACGTTCAAGCGTTGCTCTGGCGAGTGGCGCGGGGCTGGAATAAAACGGTCCGGGGCGGTCGCGGCCGCCTGCCATGCCTGATGGCCGGTCGACACGTCCCCGCCAGGGTTAATCAGCACTGCGCTGGGCAGTTCCGGCTCACCGTCGAACAGCAGCGGCACCCACCTGCCGTCCGGCCACGCCAACACGGCGGTGGTATTGGCGCTACCCCAGTCGATCGCCAGCCGCGCCTGCCCCGCTTGCATAGATCTCAGTCAAACATGAGGATCACGTTCACGTCACCCGTGAATCTTCGAGAACTGCAACGCAAGGACAGGCATTGAGGCTTGGATTGCCCCAGCCCTGCCATCGCAAGACGAGGTCGAGCTATTGAGCCTGCTGATGGCCGTCCGCGGGGCCATACCTGGACAAGGTACCGTTCCTGAAGGTCAAGGTGCCGAATCAGTTCGTCAGGATTGGTCGAGCCCTCTCGGTTCCCCCGCTGGATAGCGTTCAGCACATCATCCGCGGTGTCGTCCTGGCCCTTGGCGTACACCCTCGCAGCGAGCTGGTCCGAGCCGAAGGGCAACGCCAAGCTGCGCAGCTCCCCTTCACTCTCGCCTGAGCGAGTCGACGCTGAGAGCGTCGCACGCAGAGGCATGATTCCCGCGGTTGGCGAATCGAGGACCAGGCGCTGCGACGGGCAGGAGAAGGTCACGTCGATGGCGTCGTCCCAACCTGTCCGAAACTCGGGCCGCGTGCCCCAGGCCTCGATGTGAACGGCGATTCGTGCAGCACTCTGCGCAGTGTGGACGAAGACCTGACGTGCGTTGGCCGTCGCGACGACGTGTCTTGCCGCCCGCCTGGCCTCACCGTCGTCTGGGTCGGGACCAAACAGGTCGGCATCTTGCAGGACGAACATCGACCGGATCGGCGTGAACTCACATGTGGCACCGCTCAAGAGAGACACAGGACAGCACCTCGGAGCCTAGGCCGTGATTTCAGAAGCGGTCACTCGAGCGACTCAGTCAGTGCGGCGCTTGGAGTCGAGCCATTCAGCGTCGTTCCACATCAACGGCGTCGCGCCGGCAGGCTCGAATCGGATGCGCGGGTCGCTGCTTTGCACCAGGCAGATTAGGCGGCGGCCGACGAGGGCGGCGCTGGGTGAATGGTCAGCCATGATGTCGAGCACGATCTGAGCCGCACGAGGGCAGGAGGCGGCGAAAGCGTAGTACCCGGTGAACACCAGCGCCAGGCCGGTGGTGTTCGGCGCCCAGCCGTAGTCCTGGCTGACGACGTCTCGCATGCAGTCATTGAGGGCATGCCGCGGAAGACCTCGAGGCGTGGGTCCGCCGAAGCGGCGGGAAGGACGGATGGCAGGCCGTCGGCCCCTGGCATCGCCCCAGGTCACAGTGGCCCCGCAAAGTCTCCTATATCTGAGATGGCCGACGTGGGGCACGCACCCCAGGAGGCGCAGATGAGCACGGACGACGAGCGGCTGGACGCCGTCGAGGATCGCATCGACGAGGCCAAGGAGGCCTCCGACCGGGGCGAGGACAACGAGGGCTTGGGCCTGCGCCACCGCGAGACGGACCAGCACGGCACCTTCGAGCCCTCGGGCGACGACCGGCACGCGGGGGAGAACCCGAGCCCAGGGGCGCGACGCGGGAGCCCTGGGCGAGGCCTCGGCGGGGTGACCGCCGAGCCCGCCGTCCTCAGCCGGGCGCGGGCTCGGCGCCGGCGGCGCGGCTGACCTCGGCCAGGCGCTGCTCCAGGAAGGCGCGCTCCGCGGCGTTCGCCGTGAGCTCCATCGCGCGCCGGTACGACTCGGCCGCGCCGGCGGCGTCGCCGAGGCGGCGCAGCAGGTCGGCGCGGGTGGCGGGAAGGTAGGGGTAGTCGGCGAGCCGGGGATCGGTCGCCAGCTCGTCGAGGAGCGGCAGGGCGGCGGCCGGACCGTCGGCGAACGCCACGGCGGCGGCCCGGTTGAGCGCGACCACCGGGGTGTTCCACACCGCCAGCAGCCGGTCGTAGAGATGCACGACGCGCGGCCAGTCCGTCTGCTCCAGGGACGGCGCGATCGCGTGCACGCCGGCGATCGCCGCCTGCAGGGTGAACCGCCCCGGTGGGCCGGACGCCAGCGCCCCGGCCGTCGCCGTGAGCCCCTCCAGGATCGCGCGCTGGTTCCACCGCGTCCGGTCCTGGTCGGCGAGCGGGAGCAGCCGGCCCTGCTCGGCGGTCCGGGCGGCCCGACGTGCGTCGGTGAGGAGCAGCAGGCCCAGCAGGCCGCGGGTCTCGGCCTGCTCGGGGAGCAGCGCGGCGAGGGTGCGCGCGAGGTGCAGGGCCCGGTCGCAGAGGTCCTCACGGACGAGCGCGTCCCCCTCGCCGGCCGTGTGGCCGGTGCTGAAGAGCAGGTGGACGGCGGTGAGCACGCTGTCCAGGCGTTCGGGCAGCTCCGCCCGGCCCGGGACCCGGTAGGGGATCCGCGCTTCGGAGATCTTCTTCTTGGCCCGGGTGATCCGTGCCGCCATCGTCGGCTCGGACACCAGGAACGCCCGGGCGACGTCGGGCGTGGGAACGCCGCAGACCAGGCGCAGGGTGAGGGCGACGCGGGCCTCAGGGGCGAGAGTGGGGTGGCAGCAGGTGAACACCAGCCGGAGCCGGTCGTCCGGCACCGCGGCGTCGGGCGTGTCCAGGTCGGCCGGGTCGTGCGGATCGACGGTCGCCGGCTCCACGAGCAGCGGGAGCTTGCGCCGGAGGGTGGCCTCGCGACGCAACCGGTCCAGCGCCTGGTTCCGCGCCGCCGTGGTCAGCCACGCGCCGGGCCGATCCGGGACGCCGTCCCGGGTCCAGGCCTGCAGCGCGCTGACGTACGCCTCCTGCGCGCACTCCTCCGCGACGTCCAGGTCGCCCGCGACGCGCACCGTGGCGGACAGCACGAAGGCCCACTCGGTGCGGTGGGCCTGCGCCAGCGCGGCAGCGACCGCGTCCGCCTGCCTGGCGGACGCGGTCGGCTCGTCGTTGGGAGCGATCAGAACGGGTTCGTCGTCGGGTCCACGACCGGGCGGACCTCGACGCCGCCGCCGGGGGCCGGGGCTGGGCACAGCTTGGCGATCTCGACAGCGTGGTCGAGGTCACGCGCCTCGACGACGTAGAAGCCGTTGAGGGTCTCCTTGGTCTCGACGAACGGGCCGTCCGTCACCGTGCCGCCACCCTTGACCGTGGTGGCCGTCGTCGGGGGCGCGAGCGCCTCCCCGCCCGCCAGGGACCCACCGAGTGCGAAGATCTGCTCGACGAACTTGTTGTGCGCGTCGACCATCGCAGGCCATGCCTCGGGCGAGATGTTCGCGTAGTAGGCCGGGTCCTCGTAGATGAGGATCGCGTACTTGGCCATGGAGCTGCCTCCTGCACTGGGTCGCGGGCCGACCTGTCCGGCTCCGTCATCAGCGACGACGAACACCCTGCCGCCGGATCGACAGCCAGGCCTGGATCTTCTTCAAGATTTTTCCGGCGCCGCCGCCGTGCGTGCCGGAGTCCGCTTTGCGTGCTGAAGTGCACTCCAGCAGCCCCACCCGACGCTCCGTCCCGCTGCGAAGCGGCGCGACGGGATGCCACCCGCCGACGCCTAGAGCGTATCTTGTAGATCAGGTGGTGGGGTCGCGGAGCCAGATGCCGATGGCGGCGATGTCGACGGTGCCGCGGTAGACGTAGTCGCGATGCGGTGACGAGTTTCGCCTCCCGCAGCACACCGGTGACAGGGTTGACCAGCTGCACTCCACCGACGATGTCCATCTGCCACAACTGCATCGGGGCAGACCGTTCCCACCGCTGATACGAGTCCTTCGGCCGTTTCCGGGGCCGGACCCGCAGCAGACCCTGCCGCTGCAGAATCCGATCGATCGTCCGCTCCGACGGCACCGCCACATCCTCCACCAGCCACGGGCCGGCCTTGCGCAGCATCTCCAACCGGATCCGCCGCGATCCCCACCGAGGATGCTCCCGACGCATCTCCGCCACCGCGACCTCTACCGCCTCCGCCACCTGACCCGGCGATGAGTGCGGCCGGTGCGACCGGTCGGCCAACCCGGCCAACTGCTCCGTCAAATACCGGCCCATCCACCGATGCACCGTTGACCGATGCACCCCGAAGCTCGCGGCCACCTCCATCACATCCGACCCGGCCAGCACCGCACGGACCGCGTCCAACCGCTGCTCGACAACCGACAAGACAACCAGCGCCAATCCCGGCCTCCCCGAGTCCCGACGCCCCGCGGAGACGTCGGGCTCAGAGTGCCGAAACGGACCACTGTCGCAGATCAGCTGGCGGACGCGTGTCGCACATCAGCCGACGGAGGACATCTGATCAAGAGAACATACTGCTGATTTCTTCTCTTGTAGATCAAGGCACCGCGCGGAGCGCGGTGCGGGGCGGTGAGCCACCGACAGCCGCCGGGACACCGCCCCCTGCCGAGCGGAGGAAAGCCGAGCGCGGTCTCGTCCGGAAAGCGCTCACGAAGCGCGGCGACCGCATAGCGCAAGCAGTAGTCAAGGCTGTTGCCGTCGACCCTGATCGCCGCAGCATTGAGCCGCTGACCCGTGATCACCACCGTCCAGGGCTTGTGCTTCCGTTCCCTGTCAATCTTGACGAGCCCGACCAAGCCCATCTCACCCAGGTGCGCAAACAGCTCCGGCACGCACTCATCCCATCCACGGATGGGACCACTGAGGCCGCTACGGAAGCCAGCGAGTCGGCCTGGTCGTGGGGCCTGGCTTGCCACCGCCTCCTCGGTCACGGCACCAGTTCCACGGCCAGGACGTAGCGAGCCTCCCCTGCAGCCGCCGGCCATCGACTCAGGCCCCAAGCGCCGGCCGGAAAGAGCCCTCCGGCGGCAGTGCGCACCAGGCCGAGGCGAGGCCAGCTGACTCAGCACTCAGGCCGTCGCTAGGCCGTCAACGCCACTCAACGATGACCAAAGCCAACCAATGTCACCAGATGAATGACCAGCTCAGAGCCTTGATCACGGCTCTGAGCTGGTGGGCGACGGACGAGTCGACCTGTACGCCGGATTAAGATCATCGCGCCCCCGTTGACCAGGGGCGGAGCCTGGCGAAGACCGCTGTAGGCCGTCGCCAGGCCGTCAGAGCCACCTCGAAGCCATCATCGAGCCGCTGGCGGCCGAACCTTGGCGGGGTCGACATCCCACCGGAAGGCGCTGCCGGACTGGTGATCGCCGACGACCGTTACCGGGTAGACGTGACCGTAGGCCCGCTCACCCCGGTGCCGCATCGAATGGTCGCCCTCCTCCCAGCCGACCCCGAGGACGGTGCAGCCGGAAACCTCGACCGGGACGACACGCAGCGGATGGTTGGCGGCGGAACGATGGAAGTTGTCGAAGTCGCGGCCGACCCACGAATCCAAGGCGACGGCGTCGCCCAGGACCATGCCGCATCGATCGGCGGGAAGATCACCGAGCAGCCGGGTGGACGTGTCCCCGCCGAGCCGAACCTCAAGCATCGTGATGGCCGGCACGCCGAGCCACGGAGACGGCTGGGTAGCCGCCAGCACGGGGAGACGACGGCCGGGGTCGACAGGTACGGCGACCGCTTCGAACAGCCATTCGTGGATGTGTCCACCACCGGCCGCAGCGACGGCCCTCGCACGATCGGAGAGCCGCTCTCCAATGTTCGGCCAGATGTAGTCGAGGTGACTGACTGTCGCGAGAACCAGCACACCGGACGGGGCCGCGATAGCACCCAATTCAACAAGTTCCACCCGGATGAGTCTGAGCCCGGGGTAGGCCGCTGTCACGGACGCGTTTCCCCAGCAGCCGAATCGAACAGGCTGTCGATCGCGTTCCGGGTGCGTTCCTCGCTGGCCGGCATCAAGTGGGTGTAGACCCGGAGGGTGAAGCCCGGGTCGGAGTGCCCGAGGTACGCGGCAAGGGCCTTGATGCTCTCCCCCGCGTCGAGCAGCGCCGAGGCGTAGAAGTGGCGCAGGGCGTGCATCCCGGTCGCCCGGGTCGGGACGATGCCGGCCGCTTCGACCGCCGGGCGCCAGCTCTTGCCGTCGAAGGTGGCCCGCTTGAGCGCACCTCGCCGGGCGGTAGTGAAGATCAGCGGTACCGTCACCCGCTCGTCGCTGAACGGGTCTTCCCACGGCAGAGTGATCAAGGCACCGCGCTCCGCGCGGTGCGGGGCGGCAAACCCGGCCGGCGGCAAGCCACCCCGGCCGCCTACGGCGCCGGGGCGGTGAGCCACCGACAGCCGCCGGGAGACCGCCCCCAACCCGGAGTAGGAACCAGCTCCAAGCCAGGCCGTGACGGAAGCCTGCGTGGCCGCTCTGCGCGGATGGTCGGGGCTTCCGCCTGCCGCGCCAGTCCAACCCCAGGACTGGCTTGCCACCGGATCACCGGGAGCACGTCAGGAGGCGCCCCAGCCCCAATCGCGCTCCGCAGCCGTACCCTCGTGGTCGTCGAGGAGGTTGCCGGGTGACCATTTCGTGGAGCGCCACGTCTCCGACGTCAGGGAAGTTCGCTCCGGTGGAACGGTCGGACTTCGCCGGCCTCGTCGAGCGGTTCGACGAACTGCGTGCCCAGGGGCGCGGCTACCTCGAAGTACGGGGCAGCGCCGCGTTTCCTGTGCTGACGCTCGGATTCGCGGGTTCTGTGGCGGTCGTCCATCTGATGACGGACGAGGACGCTATGTCCCTCCTGGCCGCCGATGAACCGGCGGACGCAGATGCGGCAGTGGTGGTGCTGGACGACCTGGTCGACTTCACCGCGGACTTCGTTCTCAACCTCGACCGCGCCTGGCGGGTTCTCGAAGGGTTCGTCCGCACGGGTGATCCTCGTCGGGCGGGAGAGTGGCGCGAGTTGTAGTGACGGCTATGGCGGATTGCTCCCGCGCGTGCCGCAGCGGCCAAGCCGGGAGAGGCTTGCTGAGCCAACACTCAGGCCGTCTCCAGGCCGTCTCAGGCCGTGGCCAGGCCGTCAAATTCCACCCAACGATGACCAAGGTCAACCAACGGCGCCGGATAAACGACCAGCTCAGAGCCTTGACCACGGCTCTGAGCTTGTGGGCGACGGACGAGTCGACCTGTACGCCGAATTATGAAAGATATACGCACTCTGAACAGGTGTTTACCTTTCTGCCCCCCTCAGGCGTCGCCAGGGCGTCTGGTGAAAGGCGGGGAGCCTCGACGATTGGCAGCTCCGCCGGTCACGAGCCAGCCGGATCGCGCCGCCACTTATCCGGGTGCCGCCGGGTGCAGAAGGTCCACGGAGACGAGGAAGAGGGCCGTTCCGTCCTCGGCCGCTACGCCTTCAGGCTCGGTCGAGACCAGGGCCAGCGGCACCACCGAGGCGTCAGGCACGTCGCGGAACTCCTTGACGACGCACCGCACCGCAGCCGGCCTCGGCAACGCCAACTCGGGATCGAGGTCGCTACCGAAGATCGGCGCCTTATCGACGAGCGACCATGCATGGCCCTTCGCATCGGTGAACACGACGCGCACCACGGCCGGGAAGGAGGTCCGGTCCACCCACTCGATCGCTTCACAGGCAAGCTCGACGTGATCACCGATTCGGAGGGCTTGTCCGTCCACCTGTTCGCATCCTGCCTGTCGGCGTACCTCGGGTCACGGCGCCTTCGGGCTCCATGACGCCGCGAGCAGATCATCGCTCGCGCGCCAGGTGCGTTCCTCGCTGGCCGGCAACAAGTGCGTGTACACCTGGAGTGTGAACCCAGGATCGGCGTGATCGAGGACGACACCGGGGCCTCGATGCTCTCCCCGCGTCGAGCAGCTACGAGGCGTAAAAGTGGCGGAGCGCGTGCACACCGGTGGCCCGGGTCGGCGTGATGCCGGCCGGGCGCCAACTCTCGTCGTCGAAGGTGCGCCAGTTTGATCGCACCACGCCGAGTGGAGGTAAACAGCATCGACACCGCACTCCGCTATCAGGCACCGCGGAAGGACGGCGTGGGCATGCGGTCCGGGCCACACTGGCCGGCGGTCGAGATGCGGCGTGACGACTAGCCCCGACGAAGCAAGTCGCACATATGTACGATGACGTGGTGCAGGAGGTGGTAGGACGCTGGTGGAACGGCATCTGGGGGCGCCTCGGCCGACGGGACGTGTGGCTCACCCGCCAGGTCCGCTGGAAGGTCATCGCCCGCGCTGGCGACGTCGATACGGGCCGGGTGCTGCGGTGGGAGTTTGATACTGAACCGGAAGCGCTCGCCTTGGTCCAGCGTCTCCTCGCGGCCGACACAGGCGGCATCTGGCGCAAGCAGGACGGCGACAGGGCCTCGTCACCGCCCCAGTGATCCCTTCGGCGGCGGCCGGCGGTCGCACCCGCGCAGGGCGGCGCCGCCGGCCGGGACCGCGGTCAGGAGCTGCAGGTGTTGAGCATGGTCTGCAGCGCGGACTTCTCCGTCGACTGCAGGGTCAGGCCCCAGGTGTATTTCACGGTGATCCACATTTTGCTGTAGGTGCACCGGTACGACGACAGGGGCGGTTGCCAGGTGGAGGGGTCCTGGTCGCCCTTGGCCTGGTTGACGTTGTCGGTGACGGCGATCAGCTGTGGGTGGGTCAGGTCGTTGGCGAAGCTTTGCCGGCGGCTGGTGGTCCAGGAGCTGGCGCCGGAGCGCCACGCCTCGGCGAGGGGTACGACGTGGTCGATGTCGAGGTCGGAGGCGGCCGTCCAGGTGGCGCCGTCGTAGGGGCTGTACCAGCGGCCCGAGATGGCGGCGCAGGAGCTGTCGACCACGACGGAGGTGCCGTCACGCTTGAGGACCTGCTCGCGGGTGTTGCAGGTGCCGCTGATGGTGATCCAGTGTGGGAACAGGTCGCGGGAGTAGCCGCTGGTCGAGCCCTGCGCCGCGACGGTCAGGGCGTTGAGCTGCGACTGGGCCGTCGCCTTGGAAGGGATTCCCGGGGGCGTGGCCATCGCCGGTTGCGCGGTCACGGCCACCAGGCTCGCGCTGGCGATTGCTGCGGCGGCTGTGGCGGCGACACGGCGTCGCAGCGAGGTTGGGGTGGGAAGCTGGGTGTCGCGCATACGGGGCCTCCTGGGCAGCCTGGGGGGGTGGACAGCGACCATCTCGGACGATCATGTCCATCGAAGGTCGTCCTTGTGAAGAGGTGGCGGCGCTTCCACGAAGACTGATTTCCGTACCTCTCCCCGTGCACGGCCGGCCGGCGCCTCACGCTCTCGGGCGGCTGGTCCGTCGGTGGTTGTCGGTATGGCGACGCAGCGGGAGCGGAGGTTCTCCCCTGCGGCCTACAGTGCGGTGTTGAGGCTGGTCGCAGACCTGGAGGCGGGATCGATGGTGGCCAACGGCCTGATCGTGATGACCTGGAACGTGGAGAACCTGTTCCGGCCTAACAGCGCCGATACCTCAGCGGCGGAAACCTATTCGGCGAAGCTGTCCTACTTGTCCGGGCTCATCCGCGGCACCGGCGCTGACGTTGTCGCTCTGCAAGAGATCGGCTCGCCGGAGGCCGCGGAGGATCTCCGGGCGGCCCTGGGCGAGACGTGGCAAGCGGTCCTCTCGGCCCGCCCGGACCACCGTGGGATCCGCGTCGCCGTCCTCGCCCGGCACCCCCTCACTGAGGAGGCGCAGATTACCGCGCTGCCGCCGGCGGGCCTACCGGCGGTTCCCGACGTGGACGGCCAGACGCTCACGCAGCTGGGTCGCGGAGCGGTGCAGGTGCACGTCGACTGCGGTGACCGAGGCCTGCGGCTGGTCACCGCTCACCTCAAAAGCAAGCTGCTCACCTACCCGGGCGGGAGGCGCTACCCGCTCAACGAAGACGAACGCGCCCGGGGCGCCGGCTACGCGCTCTTGCGACGCGGCGCCGAAGCCGTCGCCCTGCGCGTGCACCTCAACGATGTTCTTGCCGCGTCCGCTCTTGACGGGCAGCCCGGCGTGCCGACGATCCTGTGCGGGGACCTCAATGATGGGCCCGACGCCGTGACGACCGTCCTGCTAGAAGGGCCCGCAGACGGAGACGTTCACCATCCCGACAAGGGCGATTCGGTCCGGCTGTACAACCTCGGGCGCCGCCTGCCCGCCGCCCGCGCCTACTCCCGCATCTACCAAGGCCACGGGGAACTCATCGACCACATCCTCGCCACCCGGGACCTCCAGCTACGCCTGATCAGCATCGACTCCCTCGTCGATGACATCACCTCCATCGGCGCGTCCACCCGCAGCCGCGAGGCCGCCATCGTGCCCGACCACGCCCCGGTCGTCGCTCGCTTCGCAGGTTCGTGACACGGGGCTAGCTGATCGCTGAGGGCACGAATGAGGCGTCTCGGCGTAGCCCACGATCGCGATGTCCGGGCTCGCGACTGCTGTCGGTCCTCGTCGACACGCGAACCCTGTCGGCGCTCTAGGTGCCATCCCGTACGCAACAGCACGCACCCGGGTCGGAGGCAGTTGACCTCGAGACAGTGGACGGCTAACCCAGCTTCGGCCGGCAGACTGCCGGTCTAGCCCTCACGCCAATCAATGCGTAATCTTCTCTTCACTTTGCGTGCTTGTGAGGTGCGGATGCCCCACGTGAATCAGTCGTCAAGCGACGCGGTCGATCCGGCACAGCTCGGTGGACGGGCGGATTTCGCCGCCGCACTGACCGGCCTACGGGAACGGTCCGGCCTCACGGTCCGCCAGGTGGCGGTCAGAGCTGGCGCGCACAGCGCGAGCAGCACGATCGGTGACTGGTTCGCAGGCCGCGGTCTGCCGTCCGTCGCGTCACAGGACCTCTTCGTGAAGGTGCTCGGCATCTGCGGAGTTCGGCCGGACGAGATCGACGCCTGGCTGGTGGCATGGCGGCGAGTACGACGCGGTCCCGGTCGACGCGCCGAGGGGATGGAGCCGTACCGAGGTCTGGCGTCCTTCCAACCCGACGATGCGCGCTGGTTCTTCGGACGCGACCGATCCACTGCCCAACTCGTGGAGGCCGTCGTTGCCCTGCACGAGGCCGGCGGCGGCCTACTGCTGGTCGTCGGCGCGTCCGGATCGGGGAAGTCCTCGCTCCTGCGCGCCGGCCTGATCGCTTCTCTGCGCTCGATGAACCCCGAAACCGCGACCCCGGGCCCTATATCCTCCCATCCGGCCAGGCGGGACGAGTGGACCATCGAGTTGATGACACCGGGGCCAACTCCCCTGGCCGACCTGGCGCCCCGAGCGGCCCGCATCGGGAACGGAGGAGGACCGGCCCTGCTCGTGGTCGACCAGGCGGAGGAACTGTTCACCACCGACGCGGCCCCGGATCCGGGACCTTTCGTGGACGAACTCGCGGCACTGAGCAGTGCGGTCGTGGTGGTGGGTATTCGTGCTGACTTCTACGGGCACGCGTTGCGATTCCCACCCCTGCTTGAGGCGGCTCAGCACCGTCAGATTACCGTCGGCCCCCTCTCGGCCGAGGAACTCCGGGCGGTCATCATCGGCCCGGCTCACCGCGCCGGGGTGGAGATCGAGGACGGCCTGGTGGAGTTGCTCCTCGGCGACCTCGCCGTGACCGCAGAGACCGACCAGCCAGAAACAGGCGTCCTTCCACTGCTGTCCCACGCCCTGTACGCGACCTGGTGTCACGACAGAGGCAGGCGGCTAACCTGTCTGGGATATAGGGAGGTCGGCCGAGTGGCCGGCGGCGTGGCGGCTACGGCCACCCGCGTCTACGACCAACTCGACCCTGCCCAGCAGCGGCTCGCCCGTCGGCTGTTCCTCAGCCTGGTGCACGTCGGCGCTGACACCCCCGACACGCGCCGGGTGGTCTCCCCCACCGAACTGCTCGGCGATTTCGGGACGACGGCACCCGAGGCGGAACGGATAATCGATGTCTTCATCGAACATCGCCTGATCACCGCCGACACCATGACGGTGCAGATCAGCCACGAGGCGCTGCTCACCGCATGGCCGACACTCCGGAACTGGCTCGCCGCAGACCGCGCAGGACTCCTGCTGCGCCAGCAACTGGCGGCAGCCTCGACGACCTGGCACGCCGAGCACCGCGAACCCGCTCTGCTGTACGCGGGCCCCCGCCTGGCGGCTGCACAAGGATGGGCGAGCCAGCATCCCGACGAGGTCTCCCCCCTCATGCGGGAGTACCTCGACGCCGGCGCCCGCCACGAACGGCGCCGCACCCGCCGGCTCTACCAGGCCGCCGCGACACTGACCGTACTGGCACTGGCCACCTGCGTACTGGCTGGCTATGCCTTTCAAGAACGCGCCACCGCGAACAACCAACGTCGCCTCGCCGTCGTCCAACGCAACGAGGCGGTCTCCCGTCAGCTCGCCGGCCGCGCCGACCGAATGCGTAGCCGAGACGTCGCGTTGGCTCGACAGTTCGCCCTCGCCGCATATCAGACAGCGCCCACCGCGGAGGCCCGGTCGAGCCTGCTGGACGCGGCTGCCACGCCGACCGTAACCCGACTCGCCGGCTTCTCCAACGCCGCGCAGGCCGTCTCGTACAGCCCGGCCCGGCGACTTCTGGCGGCCGGCGGAGCCGACCGCGCGGTGCAGCTCTGGGACGTGTCCACTGCGCCCGCCCCGACGGCGGTCGGCTCACCGCTCACCGGCTTCTCCGGCACCCTCTACGCGGTGGCGTTCCATCCCGGCGGCCGGATCCTCGCCGCCGCGGGAGCCGACCGGACCGTCCATCTCTGGGGCCTCGACGATGCCACACACCCACGTCCGCTCGCACCGCTCAGTGGCCCGGCATCAACCATCTACGCTCTCGCTTTCAGCCCCGACGGTCGCTTCCTGGCCGCCGGGAGCGCGGACCACAGGCTCTGGCTGTGGGACATCAACGAGTCAGGTGTGGCACGCCCGTTGCCGCCGCTCGACGGGGCGGACGATGCCATCCAAGCCGTGGCCTTCAGCCCCGACGGCGCCCTGCTCGCGGCGGGCAGCGCCGATCGTCGGGTGCACCTCTGGACGATCGCCGAGGACCATCGACCGACTGTCCTCACCACGTTGAGCGGGCACGGCGGCAAGGTTCTCGCCGTCGCCTTCAGCCCGGACGGAAAGCTCCTGGCCAGCGGCAGCGGCGACCAGAGCATCCGCCTTTGGGACCTCGCGGACCCTCACCGGCCGGTGTTGCGCGGGAGTCCGCTCACCGGGCCGTCGAGCTGGGTGAACACGATCACCTTCAGCCCGGACGGGCGCATACTGGCCATCGGCTCCTCCGACAAGACCATCACGCTGGTGCAGGTCGCCACCGCACGTATCCTGCAGAACCTTCCACACCCGGCGCCGGTGACGGCACTCGCGTTCGGCGCCGACGGATCGGCCCTGGCCAGCAGCAGCACCGACGGCTACATCAGGTACTGGGCACTGCCGGGACCCGTACTCACCGGAGCTACCGGGGCTGTCTTCTCGGCCAGCTTCAGCCCGGACGGCTCGATGCTCGTCTCGGCCGGCCGCGACGAAACCCTGCAACTGTGGAACACCGGCGACCCTCGACGGCCGGCCCCGTTGACTGGGCCACTACGACGACCGGCGGGCAGCGACGGGTATGCGGGCACCGCCGTGATCAGCCCCGACGGGCGCACAATCGCGGTCGGGAGCCGTACCGGGGCCGTGGAACTGTGGGACGTCAGCCAACCCCGCAGACCGACGCGCCTGGGACCGCCGCTGCTGGCGGCCGGCGCCCTGATCGAAACCCTCGCATTCAGCGCAGACAGCACCCTTCTCGCCGCCGGTGGCGACGACAGCCAGGTCCATCTCTGGACTCTCACCGACCGGGACAATCCACGGCTGACCGCCACCATCCCGAGCGGTGAAGCCCTCGTCCTGTCCGTGGCGTTCAACCGACGCCAGCCGCTACTCGCCGTCGCCGACACCGAAGGACGCGTACGGCTGTTCGACGTGACCACACCGAGCCGACCGATCCAGCTGGGCAATCCCTTGACCCCCTTCTCCGGGTACGCCTACAGCGTCGCATTCAGCCCGGACGGCACCCTTCTCGCCGCCGGCAGCGCGGACAAGACGGTGCGGCTGTGGACAGTGACAGAACCTGATCACCCCACACCGCTCCCGCAGCCACTCCTCGGCCCAACCAGCTACGTGTACTGGATAGCCTTCAGCCCCGACGGCCGGTCGATCGCGGCTGCCTCCACCGACGGCACCATCTGGCTGTGGAACGTCACCGACCCCAGGCGACCCGCAGTCGTGGCGGCTCTCGCCCACGCCGACGAGGCCTTCTACGTCGTCAACTTCAGCCCCGACGGCCACACCCTCGCCGCCGGCGGCGCCGAGAACACCGTCCAGTTCTGGGAGCTCGACACGGAGCGGCTCCGCGACGACATCTGCGCCACGGTCGGCGCGCCGGTCACCACCGACGAATGGGCGCAGTTCGCCGGCGGCGTTCCGTACAGCCCGCCCTGCTGAACCCACCCCACGACGACCATCGACGCAGCTCACCACGGTTCTCCGGACACGCCCGTACGCTCCGGCCCGTCCGGACCTGTCCGGCCTGCGTGCCTGGGGCTATCCGCTCGAGGGATTCATTGGTTCTGCTGGTTCCGGGCGGCGTCCGCCACCCACGGCCAGTCGAAAGGGAACCTGCCATGACCCACTCACGGACAGCACTCCAGCAGCCGATCCCCTGGGCGCCGCCGAAGCGGCGTCTCCGATGGCTGCGAGGAGGGCTTCTCGCCACCGCCGCGATCCTCGCCCTCGTCTTCCCCACCGCCGCGTACGCGGGGACCGGTGCGGGTGACCCGTCAGCAACCGGCTGCGATTCACGGGCCACCAGTCAACACAACAACCTCACCATGGTCGACCCGGTGAACAAGGCCGTCGCGGGAACGGCATACATCGTCTATTCCTCTTGGAACGGCGGCTGCGACACCGAGTGGGTCACGGTGCACTACAACAGCGGCTACCGGCCCAGCCCGTCGATCTGGCTGCAGAACCAGTCCGGCACCGACCTCTACGCCGCGTACACGAGCGGTGGCCTCTCGTACACCTACCAGCTCGGCAGCATGCGGTACCGGACCGGATGCGGAGGTGTGCAGCTGTACCGAAGCGACGGCAGCTACGTCGACTGGTTTTACCTCGGCTGCTACTGACTGGAGCGACGCGGGCTGGCGGACACCCTCCGCCGGCCCGCGCCGCGGCGTTGTACACGCAGTCCTGGCCGACGGCAGCGTCCGCGACCTTGCCTACCTCGCCGCGCACGTGGTCGCCCAGCCCGCCAGGAGGGCGCGGATGTCCGCGGCCACCTGGCCGAGTCGCTGCTCGACAACCTCGAAGGAGCCGAGGGATAAATCAACGCGTCGGCATCGCGGAGTCGACTACGACCACCACGCCCGCGTCCCCAGGTACAGCGCACTGCACCAACGCGGCCTCATCCACCGCGGATGCCAGCACCACCGGGCAGGCGCCTCGCCGCATCAGAATGCCTGGGCGCTCTGATGTCGATCGGGCCCCTCAACTACGGAGCACGTTGGCGTAGATCAACCAGGCCAGGGCGGACTTGGCCACGAGACTGAGCAGGATGTACGAGACCTCACCGTAGCGGTAGTCACGCCAGCGACCGCGCCGGCCGTACTGCAGGGCCATGTTCACCGCGCAGCTGGCGAAGAGTAGGAACTGGACGATGATGATCGCCCACACGAAGCCGGGATCTGCAGCGGTTGCGTGACGTACACGCCGATCGCCATCCGGGGCCCGATCCCGACCAGGCAGCCGAACCAGAAGGCGCTCCAGTCCGCCCTCCCGGGCCTCTGCTGCCGCTCCATCAACAGGCCGAACAGAATCATCGCGGTGTTCGCGGCGAAGATCCCGATGACCGCCGCGAGATCGCGGATTCCGACGAACAGGCCGATCAGCACGATCATGATCGACGCGCTGACCGAGTACTCGGTCCAACGAGCGTAGTTGGCGCCTCGGTCGAGGTTTCGTTCGTACCAGCGGTGCACGCCTGGGGCAGCGGTGACGAAGCGGTCGAGCGCGGCGAGAAGCAGGAATACCGCCACCGCCGGTCCGATGGGAACGCGGAAGGCCACCTCCGGCAGTGCGGCGTCCCGCAGCGTCACCGGGTCGGCCGTCAGGTACGAGGCGGTGACCGGCAGGGAAAGGGCGTTGCTGCCCACCCACATCCCTCGGCGGCCAGCACCAGCCCGACGAGCACGTTGAACAGGCGCAACCGCCGGTAACGGTCGCCGCCGGACCCCGCGTGCTGTTCCATGGGCGCCACGATAGATGCCCGACTCGGCTGTCCGTCCGGCTTTGAACACATCGCGCGACGCGAAGAGGCATCGCGTCGCTCCACGCGGACGCTGGTTCCTCAGCCAATCGAAACGGCGCGTCACGGCACCCAGTGTTCATCCATTGTTGGCCGTCGCGTTGGTTTGCCGGTGCTACCAAGACCTTGATCAGCTTCGAAGCTGATCGTCCGGTGAACCGAAACGGGGTGCAGGTGCGGAGCAAAAGAACGGTGGCATTCGCCGCGGCGCTGCTGATGCTGGTCGCGGGTTGCACGGCAGGCGATCCGCAGGCGCGGCGCACGGGCGCACCGACCAGCGGCACATTGCGGTTGGTCGCCGGCAGCGAGCAGCAGAGCGTCATCGACACGATCGTCAAGCCGTGGTGCGCCGACCGGCACTACCGGTGCGAGGTCACCTTCAAGGGTTCGGTTGACCAGGCCCGGCTCCTCGGCGCCGGCAACCACGACTACGACGCCTACTGGTTCGCCTCCAGCGTCTTCCTGCAACTGGGTGACCGGGCCAGTGCCCTGCGGGACATACAGCCGATGTTCCTCACCCCGGTGGTCTTCGCCGCCTGGCGTTCCGAGATGGACCGGCTCGGCTTCGCTGGCCGCTCCGATGTGCCGATCGCGGACATCCTGCGTGCCGTCGAGTCGGACCGCACCAAGGTGTGGATCACGAACCCCACCCAGTCCAACTCCGGTGCCACCGTGCTCTTCGGTTTTCTCAACTACTTCGCGGGCAACGGTCCGGGCACGCCGCTCACGCAGCAGCAGCTCGACTCGCCGGCCGTCGAGCAGGGTGTGACCCGGTTCGTCAAGGCGATGGCGCAGACGCCGCCCTCGACCGGCACCCTGATGGCCGACTGTCTGGCCCACACCGACCAGTGCCGGGCCATGTTCACCTATGAGGACTTGGTCATCGAGAAGAACACCGAGCTGGTCAAGGCTGGGCGGGAGCCGCTGCTGGTCGCGTATCCGAAGGGTTCCCTCGCGGTCAGCGACGCGCCGCTGGGTTTTCTGCCCCAGCCGGGCAACGATGGTGCCCACCGGGTCTTCACCGAACTGCAAAACCACCTGCTGAAGGATCCCGGTGCGCAGGCCGCCCTGCGCAAGCTGGGCCGCCGCCCCGCCACGGGGGTCGGCCTCAGCCTCGACCACCCGGACGCGGCCGTGTTCAACCCGGCCTGGGGCATCCAGGCCACCATCAACGAGCAGGCCATCCAGTTCCCGTCCGCGCCGGTCATCCAGGCCGCGCTCGACCGCTACCAGACCCGTTACCGTCGGCCCGTCGCCGTGCACTACTGCCTCGACGGCAGCGGCTCCATGCGAGACAACGACGGCTGGACCGGGATCGAGGCCGCTGCCGGGCAGATCTTCGAGCCCGACCAGGCCGCCCTGAACTTCCTGCAAACCCACCCGCAGGACAGCACCACCGTCACCATCTTCAACAACGACGTCACGGCCGGCAGCCCCTGGAACGTGGCCGGCAACGACCCGACGGCGCTGCGCGAGTTGGCGCGCCGGATCACCGGCTACCAGCCCGACGGCGGAACCAACATGTATGCCTGCCTTCTCCGCGCCGCCGACGAACTCGGCCGCCCCCAACCCGGTGACCGCAAACGCCTCGTCGTGCTGATGACCGACGGGCAGTCCGACACCACCGAACGTGGTCGGGCCCTGGCCGCGCTGCGCGCCGCCGGGGTACCCGTGGTGGCCATCGCCTTCGGCAGCGACGCCGACCCCAGACAACTCAAGGAGGTCGCGGATGCCACCAGCGGCAGCTTCGTCCGGCAGGACGACCTGGTGGCGGCGTTGCGGCAGGCGGCGGGGTACAAGTGAGACGCCACTTGGCCGCGCCGGTCGCCCTGGCCGCCACGGTCGCCGCCTTCACGCTGGTCTTCGCCCTGACCAGCAGCCTGCTCTGGGCGCCGCTGCTCGCCGCCGGGAGCGGCCTCGGGCTCTACCTGATGCTCGACGACCGCACCCGAGTCCACGCCGACCAGGACGCGTACGCCGACGAGGCCCGCGACCGCGTGGCGGAGGCGCTGCGGGTGCTGCGCGGGATCGAGCGGCTCACCCGCGATGTCGACCAACCCGACGCCCGTCGCGCCCTGACCGACGCCTGCCGCTACGTGCCGGAGCTGTTCGACCGGGTCCGCGACCGCTCCCCGAACAGCCTCTACTCCACCGCCGCACAGATGGGCGGGCACCTGCGCAGCCTCGACGGCGCGGTACGCCAGTACCTGGACATCCAGCGGCAGCCGATGCTCTACCACGACCCGCAGCGGCTGCGCCGCGCCGGTGAGGACGCGTTCCGCCGCTTCGCCGACTTCGCGCTGGACAGCGTGCGGCTTCTCAACCAGGGCGAGATCGCGCAGTACACCGCGAACCTCGACACCGTCGCCCCACCCCGCCTGCCCGACCTGGGCCGATAAGGAGTCACGTTGAGACTGCCCAGCACGCGGTTCCTGATCGGGCTGGTCACCGTGATCGCTGTCTGCGTCGTCGCGGCGCTGCTGTGGCAGCGGTCGCAGGACACTCCGGCGACCGCCGCGCCGCCCACGACCGTCACGTGCCTCGGCGGCTCGGAGAAGTCCGAGCTGATGGCCGATCCGGAGGTGAAACGCATCCTGCGTGAGGACCACGGGCTGGAGGTGCGCTTCCAGCCGGTGGGCTCCTACGAACAGGTGCAGCTGAGCACCGCCGACATTAAGGCGCGTAAGCTTGACTGCCTCTGGCCGTCCAGCGCGAGCGCGCAAAGCGTCTTCGAAGCCCAGCACACCGGGGCATTCCCCGACTACCGGGCGGAGAACCTGCTGCAGTCGCCGGAGGTCATCTACGCGGGGCCACGCGGCACGGATGCGCTCCTGCGAAAGGGCATCGTGCAGCGACGCGGCGACCGGTACTTCGTCGTCGATATGAAGGGCCTGCTCCTCGACCACGTCGTCAAGCACAACACCTGGGAGGCCCTGGGCGCCGCGGACCTGCGTGGGCCGATCAGCGTGGCCAGCACCGACCCGGCCAAGTCCAACAGCGGCTTCACGCTGACCCAACTGCAGCTCAACATCGTCGCCACCTCCGACGGTTTCTCCGCCCCCAGCCTCGCCCAGGCCCGGAAAGCGCTGCCGACCATGCGTGCGCTGCACGATGCCCAGGGCCTGCAGTCCCGCAGCTCCGACTCCGGGTTCCGGGAGTGGCTCACCCAGGGCGGCGAATTCAAAGCCCCGCTCTACGCGGGATACGAGAACCAGATCATCCAGCAGGTCGTACAGAGCGGAGACACCAGCGCCACCCTGCTGAAAAACGTCCGTGTGCTCTACCCGGACCCCACCATCTACAGCGACCATCCGGTGCTTGCCCTCGACCCCGCCGCCGGCCAGCTCATCGACGCACTCAAGGACCCCAAGATCCAAACCATCGCCTGGAAGCGGTACGGCTTCCGCTCGGCCGTGCAGGTCGGCGCGAACAACGTCGCCGACTTCCCCGGCATCGGCTTGGCCGACCAGCTGCGAGCCGCGCCCGCGCCCGCTGCGGACGTGACCCTCGCACTGCTCAGCTGCATGAAGGACACCACCGCCTGCAAGTGAAAGGGACCCGCCCCATGTCCGAGGGACTCCAGATCGACTTCGGCACCATCGTCGGCGGCCCCGCCGAGCCGCCCGCCGGCGCCGCCGACTCGGCTATCAGCGCCGCCCTGGCCACCGCCGAACCGAAAACCTTCACCTGCGTCGCCCTGCTCAGCCCGGCTCAGCGCACCCAGGCCGAGCAGGCCGCCCGCCAGCTCTACCCGACCATGCTGACCAACACCGACGCCCTGGCCTCGTTCGGCGACCAGGCGCTCGACCAGGTCAACGCGCAGGTGAGCCGGATCTTCCGGGAGGTCGGCCGGGTCGACATTCCGGAACTGACCGGCATCATGCACGAAATCAACGACCGGATGCGCAGCTTCCGCCGCCGGTTCGATCCTAGCGACCCCAAGGTCCGGGAGACGTTCAACAAGTTCTCCGACGCCATCCGCGGCCTGTTCCGCAAGGGCCGGAACCTGCTCGAAATGCTCTTCGAGGAGGCCCGCAGCGTCGAACAGCAACTCGACCGGGTCGCCGGGCAACTCAGCGACAAGCAGCTGCAACTGCGCCGTAACGTGGTGCTCTGCGACGAGCTCTACAAGGCCAACGAGGCCGCCATCGGCCAACTCGTCGGCGCCATCGCCGTCATGGAACTCATCCGCGACGTGGCCCTCGCCGACGCCCGCACGATCACCGTCACCCCCGGTGCCCCCGACGAACGTGACCAGCAAGAACGGCTCTCCCTCATCACCGAGTTCAGCCAGGCCCTCGAAGTGCGGATCAACGAGTTCCAGCAGCGCCTCTTCGTCGCCTGGTCCACCTCCCCACAGGTACGTAACATCCGCACCCTCAACTACGGCCTCGGGCAGCGGCTGGCCCTGCTAATGAACCTCACCATCCCTACCATGAAGCTAACCATCGCCCAGTGGGCCCTGCTGTTGCAGGCCAATCAGGCCGCCGACATGCAGCAGGCCGTTGCTGACGGCGCCAACGATGTGCTGTCCGCGTACGCGGCGGCGTCCAAGACCGCCGTGCCGCAGATCGCCAAGGTGATCCAGACCCCCACCATCCGCCCCGATACCATCCTCGAGGTCGCCGAGTCCATCGACGCCCAGGCCCGAGGGATCGAGGACGCCGTCCGCTACGGGCAGCAGAAGAGAGCCGAGGTGGTGGGCGCGATCGTCACCGCGAACCAGTCCATGTCGGAATCGTCCGAGCGGCTCAGCCGAACCGTGATCGAGCTGGTCACCCAGGCCAAGAAGCCGGTGGCACTGCCCGGTGGACCGCAACTGCCGGCCGCGGTCTTGGAGCAGGCGCCGGCGATCGTCTCCCCGGCCCAGTGATGCCGCGCGTCCGCGGTCGACGTCAGGACACCTCAGTCGACGTCGCGAATCAGCGCCGCGCTTCGTTCCGGCTCCTCTACGGACGTAGCAGCCCGTGTGGGAGATCAGGTCCTACTCAGCCGTGGGAACGCGGCGGTGGCACGCTATTCGCTGCCAGAAGAGTCCGGGGCCTCGCACTACTGAACTCAGCGCCCTACCTCGATCGGGGTCCCCGCCGCTTCGTCGCTGGAGCCTGGTGCGCTTGGCCGGCTCGACCACGGCTTCCGCAGCATTGAGCGTCGGGGCCAGGCGGGGTGCGGTGGAGGCGTTCGGCTACATGTCCGGAGATCGCCCGCCTGACAAGCGGGAGCCCAGCAGGGTCACCGCCTTCGGATCTCACCGTCGCAGCGGAGCAACTGAATGCAGGTCGCCGTGGTCGCTCGCCGCGGCGAACACGGTCGACTATGCGTTCAAGGTGTTGCGAGGATGTCTGGCATGAGCCATGGCGGGGTGTATCCGGAGTTCACGGTTCTTGGCCCTCGGGGCGAGCTGTTGCGGTGCGTGGGCGTCCCTCGCGGCCTGACGGCCCGGGAGACCGTCGAGGTGATCCTCGCTCAGCACCACCCAGAACTCGTCAACGGCGCATTCCCTGTCTACCTCACCGCCAGGGCGGACCAATTCGGCGGCTGGAGCCACGCCGGCCAGGACGAACCGTTCGACGCTGTCGAACCGCTGACCACCGAATTGTGGCTACGGCAGGACCGGGATCCGACCCATGCGCGGTATCTCGACTGGATCAAGATCGCCACGTTCCTCGCCGCAGGCACACACAACGACGGAGCGGGTAACGCCGCGCGAGACCTGCTGGAACAGACGCTGGCCACAGCGAAGGCCGACATCGAACAGCGCGAGCGTGACCGACTGTCGCAGTTGAGCGAGGAAACTGCCGTCGCCATCGCCACCTCGTGCGCCTGCTTGAGGCTCGGCATCGACGACCTTGCCCGGCTGCAGGCACACCACATCCACGTCACCCGACACTGGGAGCGGATCCGGCTGGAATCGTGGCGCGTTCCCCTCACTGATCGACAGCAGGAATCCGGCAACATGATCGTGCAACTTGAAGTCATTCCGAAGCGGCTGGAAGCCTCCGAACTGCTGATCCGAGCCAACCATCGTCCACGCGCCTGAGACAAAGCCACCGGCCTCGGGTCGGCCGCAGAGCTATCCGACGGCCAGCCTGCTGCGCCGACATGCCGTCCCCATCGTTGGGTGAACACGGGCCAATGTCATGAGCTGCTCCCGACCTGCCGTACGCGCCGAGCCGCAGCGCGCAGCCGCTCTGACAGGGCCTCGTCATGCCACACAATATCGGCGGCAACACCTGAGGCGATGAGTCGTTGCTCTCGGGTGACGAGCTCATCGAGCCGCTCAGCGAGCCGTTCGTCGGGACCGCCCAGATCGGCGAGCAGCTCGGCGGCGTCGCCGATCGCATGGTGCCCGTCGTCCGTCACGAGAGCCCGCAGGGTCGGTAGGGCTCCGCCGGTGTTTCCGGTGGCCGCAGCCAGCCGGGCCGCCAGGATCTGGGTCATGCGCTCAGCATGGGTCTGCGCGGCTTCGCCAGTGAGATGCGGGAACGCGACGGGAACCAACGGGCGGAGTTCGTCACCGGCGTCATCCAAGCCGGCCGGCCAGCGTGTACTGGAGGGCCGGCGAAACGCCGCGTCGAGTGCGTCGAGCAGCGGCTGCGTATCGCCGGTGAGTCGGCGTATCGCCGCAGCCGCGTCCAGGTCGCCCTCGACCGCGGGTTCCCGCAGATGGGGTAGCGCCTCGGCCACGTGGTGGCCGATTCGCGCCAGTGCCAGCGACGCCGCTCGGCCTGCGCGGGGAAGTATGGCAAGGAGTTCCGGCACGGCGTCCGCGGCGTGGTGACCCCAGGAGCCGAGCACGTGGGCGAGGTGCGGGTGCTCGACGAGGCGACGGCGGACAGCGTCGAGCGCTTCGGGTGTGAAGGTCATTCGACGTGTGTCGCGAGCGGTCGGGGCCAGGTCGACCCAGCGTGGGTCGCCCAGCCAGATCAACGTCTCGAGCGCTTGGCGCTCCGCGGTGATCGCTCGGGATCCGGATATTTCCGGGTAGCGGGCGGCGACGGCGGCGATCTCCTCGCGGTACGGGGCGGCGGCCGCACCGCAGCCGCGCAGAGTGCTGATCACTTCGCGGCGCACACGGGGATCCGGGTCGGCCAGCAATGGGGCCACCAGCGGCACCAGCAATGCGGGCGTCGACCGCCGCCGCAAGGCTCGCTCCGACACGGCGAAGACCGCAGCCTGTCGGATCTCCGGATCAGGGCTGATGGTCAGTGCGGAGACCAGGTCGGTGGCCATCGGGTCGGTGGCGGGAACGATGAGCTCGTCGGCTGGTTCCCCGTCCATCCACGCGTAGTCGACATCGATGCCCTCGCTGATCGCCGTTGCCACGGCAGCCGCCGCGCCGGCCGGTAGCGGGCGGCCGGCGCGGGTCGCCGCGAGCGCTGCGGCGAACCGTTCCTCGGCGGACCTGCAGTGCGCGAAGCGACCGGCCGTGCCGTCGGGGTCAAGTTTGCCAAGTGCGAGCATGAGCGATGCGCGGACCTTCGGGTCCTCCTCCACGCCCGCGCGTTCGTGCAGCGCTGTGGCGGGGCCTCCGGTCTGGGCCAGGACGTATGCTGCGGCCGCCCGGACCTCCGGATCCGGGTCGTCGAGCGGCAGCGGCGGCTGAGCCGTCACCGCCGCGCGGACGGCTTCGAAGGAGTCGCCGGAGGCGTGCCGGGGATCAGCGAGCATCCCCAACATCCAGGCGAACTCGGCTCGCCGGGCTGGCGCCGTCCGGGCGAGATCGGCAATGAACGGCACGGCCGCCACGGTCGCGGGATAAACGACGCCCTGACCGAAGAGGCGGTCCCACAATTCGTCGAGGTGGTCGGTGGCATGGCGTAGCAGCTTGGGAACGTCATCCGCGGGACCGTAGGCGTGCGTCAACCCCGACCAGTCGATCTCTTCGAGCACCGACGGACCTTACCGTCGCAGGAGAAACGGCGTCGAACCAGCGCAGGTCAGAACCAGTCACCGGCTGCCCTGTCGCGTTGACTTGACCTTGCCGCAGAGATGAGCGTGGATCACGTCTGCAGGCGCGTTCCAATGTGCCTGCCTCGACAGCATCAATCATCGGAGTCGCTACCAGTGAAGACCTCAAGTTCTCCACACCTCGGAGGCGGCGCCGCCGTGAAGGCAGCCCTCCTGGCTTCCAAGGACCTGCGCCCCACCGAACGGCTCATCATGGTCGCCATCGCCGCGCACACCAACCGCGATGGAGACGCCTGGCCGTCCGTCGCCACGATCGCCGACTACGCCGGCGTCTCGGTTCGCACCGTGCAACGCACCCTGGCAAAACTGGTGCACCTCGGCCGGCTGGCCGTCCGTCAGGTCGCCACCCTAGCCACCCGGATCTACCGTCTCCTGAGCGGGCATCCGGGTACGTCAGGGGGTGACAGCCAGCGCGGCGGGGTGACAAACGACGCCACCAGGGGTGACACCCAGGGGCTGTCACCCGAAGCAGAGGAAGACCACAAGAAGCTCCGCAGCAACCGCACGGTGCCGGCCGGGCAACGGCTTCCCTGGAGAAAGCGTCTACCGCAGCAGACCTTCTCAGTGAGCCGAGCAGCAACACGCCCAGCGGCGCCCTTGGTCGGTCGCACGGCTGACCAGTGCCCTCACCACCGTGGCAGCCTAGCCGCCAATTGCGGGCCCTGCCGATCCGAACTGCTGGCAGGGGACATCCGGTAACGCTCCCGCAGCCACCTACTGGTGCCGTCATCTCCGACCAGTTGGGCAATCCTCTCCCGGCTCCTGCCGGCCGGCTCGCAGCTGGCCGTATACGTCGCGACGATGACGGGCGGGTACGCCATTGGCGCACCTACATCTGCAAGGGAAAGGCGTCCGTATGAAGGTGACCTGGACCTACGACCGAGGCGACCAGCGCGACAACTACAAGGTCGAGTTGACCGACCCTAACGACCCACGAGCCCTCCTCCGCGAGATCCAGCAGCCGGCGAGCCCGTCGTCTTGCCTTCTTCAGCGACGCCAACGACCCGGACGACCTGCCGCCCGGCGTCCATATCGGGCTCGGTCACCCCGCCCACGCCTTCGCGGTACACATCGCCGACGACGGCGGCTACCTCCACGACCCACAGCGAATGCCCCGACCGAAGGGCTCCACTTCGATTTCGGTGGAGTGCCCACCGACTACCCGGCCGAGCACCTATAACTTCAGCCCGAGACGGCGATTTAACTGGCAGTCATGTTCCTCAAGACAGGCGGCGAACCGCTACACCTGGCGCCTGCCACCGAGTGAACCCAGGCCGCAGGATCTGCCATCTGTCCGCCTCCAGCATCGCGCGAAGACCATCAAAACAGCTCCTAGGCGCTGGCGCCGGTGTATCCCCGTAACGCCCGCAGCCACGCCAGTCGGGCCAGCACCAGCGCCCCGCCGGCGAGAACCGGCGCGACGAGCAGCGACCGGGTGTCGAGTCGGCCGAGAAGCGCCTGCGCGGGGTACGTGGTCAGGAACGCCACGGGTACCACGGTGAGCACGGTTTGCATCGGGTTGCGGTAGAGCTGTACCGGAAAGCGGGCCAGCTCCACCACGCCGAACGAGATGCCGGCCAGCTCCTCGCCGGCCATGGTGACCATGGCGAGGGCCATCAGCAGGACGGTCATCGCGTAGAGCAGTCCCATGGCGGCGAGGAGCAGGACCAAAAACGCCGCCAGCGCGCCCAGCGACGGTCCGTGCCCGGAGAGTGCGACGCCCACGCCGGCCAGACCGAGCCCGAGCAGCAGGTCGAGCAGGTTGCCGACGGCCAGTCGTCGCAGGCTGACCAGCAGCTGCGCGTCGAAGGGTTTGGTGAGCAGGAAGTCGAGGGTGCCGCGGCGCACGTACTCGGTGATCTGGTCGAGGTTGGGTTGCAGCACGGTCTGGCGCAGGCCGTTGAGGGCGAAGAACAGGCCGATGACGACGAGCACCTCCGCGTGGGTCCAGCCGGCGACCGTGCCGGTGAACCGGAAGTACACGGACGCGCCAGCGGCTGCCCAGAGCAGCCAGAAGGTGCTGACCGCGAGGGTGGCGAGGAAGTTGACCCGGTATTCCAGCTCGGCGGCTATCGCGGCCCGCCAGCAGATGCCGATGATGCGTGCCTGCGCCGTCAGGCCGTTCATCCGGCGACCGCCTGGTAGCGGCGGATGCCTCGCCGCCAGCCGACCCGGTAGAGCAGCGCGAACGCGAGCAGCCAGGTGAGGCCGACGGCGAAGCCGTAGCCGGCGTGCGCCGCGTCGAGGCGGCCGGTGGCCAGTTCGGCGGGAAAGCCCATGGTCGAGCGGAACGGCAACATGAGGGCTGCCGTGCGCAGCCAGTGGGGCATCAGGGGCAGCGGCGCCACCCAGCCGGAGGCGAACGAGCCGAGACCCCACCACAGCATCCACACGTTGCGGACCTGGGTGCTCCAGAAGCCGAGGAGCGCGAAGGTGGAGGCCATCATGATCCCGAGCGCGTAGGCGAGGACGCCGGCGGCGGCCACCGCGACAAGGCGGACAGGGCTGGTCGGGTAGTCGAGGCCGGGCACCAGCAGCGCGGCTAGTGCCAGTGCGGGCAGGAGCGTGACCAGGAACAGCAGCCGGTGGCCGAGGTCGCTGGTGACGTACTGGTGGAAAGGGTGTATCGGCCGCAGCAGGCGCACCGACAGGTCGCCGCTGCGCAGGTCGCTGTCCCACTCCCAGACGACGTGCTGGCCGGAGAGGTTCCACAGCACCAGGGCGGCGGCGTAGTAGGAGAGGAAGTCGCCGGTGCTCCAGCCGGCCGGCGGGCCGCCCTCGGCGACGACGGTGAGCCAGACCGCCATGGTGAGCAGCGGGAACGAGCCGGCGAGCACCCAGAGCGCCAGTCGAGTGCGGTAGGTCAGCGCCACCAGGGCGGCGCTGCGCACGAGCGGTGGGTAGGCGGCCAGCACGTCACGCATGGGTGAAGACCGCTCGGATGATGTCCTCGACCGGCGGGTCCTCGATGCCGACGTCGTCGACGGTGAGGGCGGCGAGCAGCCGGGCGGCGACGGCGGCCGTCTCTGCCCTGGGTACCTGCAGGGTCACCATCGCGCCGTCGATCTCGGTCACCGTCCCGAAGTCGACCCAGGTCGACACCGGCACGGGTTCGCGGAGGGTGATCCGCAGCAACCGGTGCGGCGAGTGCGCCTCGACCAGTGCCGCGAGGTCACCGTCGAAGCGCAGGGTTCCACCGTCGATGACCAGGACCCGGCTCGCCAGTGCTGTCACGTCACCCATGTAGTGGCTGGTGAGCAGCACCGTCGCACCGTTGCGGTCCGTGTACTCGCGGACGAACGCCCGGATGGCGGCCTGCCCGTTGACGTCCAACCCCAGGGTCGGCTCGTCGAGCAGGAGCACGTCGGGCCTGTGCAGCAACGCGGCGGCCAGCTCGCACCGCATCCGCTCGCCGAGGCTGAGCACGCGGACCTGTTTGGCCAGCAACGGCTCCAGGTCGAGTAGATGGACCAGCTCGTCGAGCGCCGAGTGGTACGGGCCTTCAGCCAGGCCGTACATGGCCCGGTTGACCTCAAAGGCGTCGGCTGCGGGCAGGTCCCAGAACAGCGAGTTGCGCTGCCCCATCACCAACGAGATCCGGCGCAGGAAGGCGGGCTCCCGGCGCTGCGGGATGTGTCCGAGCACGCGTACCTCGCCGGAGGTCGGATGCAGCAGGCCGGTGAGGCACTTGAGCGTGGTGGTCTTCCCGGCGCCGTTGGGGCCCAGGAAGCCGACCACCTCGCCCTCACCGATGGTGAAGCTGACCTGCTCCACCGCGCGTACGGTGACGTGGTCGCGGCGGATGAGGGAGCGCATCGAAGCCCGCAGACCCGGATCACGCCGATGCACCCGGAAGTGCTTGGCCAGATCGCCTACCTCGATCATCATCCGACCCTAGCCCGCAACCCACCCTCCTGCACTTCGGCGATGCCGCCGCTGGTACGCCGGGCACCGCTGCCACGGCGCGGCGCAACCCGACCGACTAGGTGGGGTGATCAACCGCAGCGGGTGAGAGGACAGTCGCCGGCGGCGAGCATCACCTCGTCCGAGCGCCGGCGGCGACGATCCTCAGGTCCGGCTCTTCATTCAGCTTGATCTTTAACCCGTACGGCGTGGACGGGGATTGGCAGACCTGGTCTTCTTTGCAGCCGGTGTCTTGGCGTTCGTGGTGGTCGCGGTGTGGACGTCGTAGCGCTGGGTGGGGTGGGTGTTGCGGCGGCCGGGTGGCCGCCCGGGTCCTGGCCGGGAGGGTTTGGGTGCACCGACCGGACAGGTGACTCTCGCGCGGAGGTGCCGAAACCTTCGGCGGACGCGGGCGGGTGACAGACGCTGCGGTGGGGCAGGTTTCTCCCAGGGCCGGCGCAGGTCGGCGGCGAGGGCGCGGGCCAGGCGGAGCTGGGTGTAGGCGGCGAGGATCAGCCAGGCAGGCCAACCACTTGCAGACGGCCATTGTCGGCGTCTTTTGCGCACTCGACGGGAGCGCTGGACCTACTCGAACAGTTCGCGGATGACTCCCATGGCCCGCGGCGAAACGACTTCGTCAAGGTAGAAGTCGCCGCACAGACGTAGGGCGTCATCGACTGTCGCCACCTCGGCCAGCGCTGCCAGGGTGCGAAGGTCGTCCACGTCGCGGGTCCGCGCCGCGAGCGCCTTCATGGCGAAGATGTGCTCCGGCGAGGCCGCCATCACGCGCAGGCCTGGGTGGTCGAAAACCCGCCGCCTGCCTGGGTCGTCCTTGCCGGAGACATACACGCTGGCCTGCTCGTTGAGCCACCACGGCGGCAGACCCAATTCGTCGGCGACTGCACGCGCCTCGTCAAGGACGACACTGTGCGGGACGAACATCGCGTTGACGTCCCTGGTGACCCGTTTCGCATCGTAGGCGAGCGCCATCGCGGCACCACCCACGACGAAGATGTCGGCGACGACCCCGCGACGGACAAGCCGCTCGCCCAGGTGAGTGAACGCGCGTTCGAGTTCCGCGCGCCCCATCAGGACGCCGCCTGACCCGCTCACGCCGCAGCCAGGTCGTGAACGGACAGGTACACACCGTGCTTCCGGAATGCAGCCGGGGCCCATGCCAGGGCGTCGGCCCGGTGGATGGCCAGTTCGGCCGGGAACCACGCCCGGCGCAGCACACGGGCGTCGACCCACGCGGGCGGACCAAGATCCGCCTGAGCCAGCAGATGCTCCGCAACAGCGGCGAGCAGCGCATCCCACCGCGGATCCTCCGTCAGCCCAGGCTCGTCGCTCAACAGGGCGACCCTGGTTTCGGCGGGTTCCCAGCGGTACTCCTCCAGAAACTCCCATACGAGCTTCCAGCGAATCTGGTCGGTGTCCGCGGATACCAGATGGGTGGCCAACCTGGCCAGACTCATCGGTTCGTAGCTGGCACCCATCGGGCAGGCCTCACCTTCGAGCCGACAGCTTCATCCGTTGCAGACTATCGCGGCGCCGCCCGCGAACACCGCAGAGGTGAGGTGGCGACGGGTCCGAATTTCTTGCTGCACCTCCGCTCGAACCGTTCACTTACGCTCTCCACACGGCGTCACCCTTGTGATCTTTGCTCAAGCCGTAGGCCTAGCTGCTAGAATACGCGTGTATTACACTTGCCTGGTGCCGTACGAGTGGGAAGAGTGGGCGTTACAGGCCTTGGCGGGCATCCAGCCCTATTAGGTCCGCAAAGTCTTGGAAGCCAAGCAGCGGTGGCCGCGTTCCGGCGCTGACGCCACCGGGTTGCGGGTGCTGACCGTGTGGGCGCGCACGCGCAACGGTCGGCCTCTGATCGTGGCGGTGCACCACGTTGACGGTTTCGTCTGGACAATCATCGGTGCGCGAGACATGAGCGACACCGAACGTACCGACTTCACTCGATGGGAGCAGACGCGATGAGCGACAACCAGCACCTGCCGCGCACCCCGGAAGAGGCCGCCGCACTGATAAACGACCTCACCTTCGACCCTGCGCCGACGACAGCGGAACAGGAGGCGGAGCTGCTTTCCTCCCTCCCGCCAGAAGGCGCCGAGGTCATGGTCGTGCGGTCCCTGCGCATGCCGACCGACCTCGATGACGCCGTCACTGCGGCCGCCAAGGACGCCGGCGTCACCAAAACCGCCTGGATCCGCCAAGCCATCGAGATCGTCCTGACCATGCAGTCCGACGACGATCAGCCCATCTCCCGCGCCGACGCCCTTCGCGCGCTCACCTTGCTCCGCCCGGTCCGTCGCGCCGCCTGATCACGTAGCCCACCGACGGCACCAGGCTCAAGACGGGCGAGCAGACCCACCCGTACGACACCTCCCTCGGTCCGCAGATCATCATGCGGGGATAGCGGGAGCAGTGCGCCGCACGCGAACTCACGGTGGTCCTGCCCTGTTTATCAGCCGATCGACGGTGTGACCTGCAACGATGCATGACGTGGGAACCGTGAAGAGTGCTACGTCCGCCATCTCGCCCCTCGCCGGCGAGCCGATCGACCGCGCAGACGCCGAACGGCTCGCGGGAGTGCTCAAGGCGTTCGCCGATCCGGCCCGGCTGCGACTGCTCAGCCTGATCCAGTCCGCCCCGCAGGGCGAGGCGTCCGTCACTGACCTCACCGCGCCGCTCGGACTCTCCCAGCCGACCGTCAGCCACCACCTGCGGATCCTCACCGAGGCCGGCCTGCTCGAACGCGACAAGCGCGGCGTTTGGGCGTACTACCGCCTTGTGCCGTCCGCCATCGCCACGATCGCCGACCTGCTTACCCCACCCCGCAAGCGAGCAACGACAAAGGCCCGCTGACCGACACCCTCGAAGACCGTCGCCGGCACCTCCTGTGAAGACAGCCGTGGTGCGGGCGGCGTAATCGGCTTGTCCGCCTTACCCAGGTAGTGATCACGCTTCTCGATCAGCGGCAGCGAGCCAGGCAACCCCGGCGGATGACGCGACGAAACCAATGCAACTCCTGGATACGGCCGTCGGTATGTCGCTGACACAGGTAGGAGTGACATGGTGCAAGGACGCTGGGCCGGCTGACGGCGTTCGGCCCGATCAACGCCGCGGCTGTGGCGGCATGGGCGTCGTGCACGCGGGCGGTCCGCTTGATATCGGTTGCAGGAGTTGACTTGCTCGTCGCTTGCGCTGCCCGTAGGCGGCACCGCAGATCCCATCGGTCCCGGCGGACATCAACGCTTGCGCGAAAGCCTTGACCATCGCCTGCAGCACATCCAGCGTCGCGACCTCGATCTGCTCGCGCAGCAGCTCAGCAGGTTTGACGCCGTCAGATGCGGCCATCGCGTTCCTCTCCTTCAGGACTTGGTCGCCTCGAAGGATCACGCCATGGCCACCTCCTACTTTCGCAACACGCCAATCACCGGTCAATCACCGGCAAGTCGCACACCACTCCCCTTGACGTAACCGACCTGCGGAGCCACTGGGGCTGCCCTCCACGGCTGGTGGCCTTCCTGACGAGCGAGAACGACGCAGTGAGGGCTGGAGCCAGCCGGTGTTGGCGTGCGTCGAAATTTGTCTGTCGCTGTTCCGCAGCGGCTATGGTGAGCCGCTGCACACGCTGGCTGTGCCCGCAGGACAGGATCCACCGGCCATGAGTGAACTGACCGCCCGTCTCGACGTGCCATTAGGCGTCAACGCGCCCAGCACGGCCCGCCGCGCTCTCGTTGCCGTCCTACAAGGCTGGGGCTACTGCGACGAAGATTGGCTCGGGACGGCGGCGCTGGTCACTAGCGAGTTGATCACCAACGCGGTGCGACACGGCGGAGGCTGCGTCGACTTCAGCGTCGAGTCCCACGACGGTCGGGTCGTGGTGTCGGTCGCCGATGGCTCCTCGGTTGTGCCCCGCCGCCGCGATCCCGATGGCATCGGGGGCTGCGGCCTGGCCGTCATCGAAGCGATCTCTACCAGCTGGGGCGTCCATGACCATGAGGGTGGGAAGCGCGTATGGGTCGAACTGACCACCCACCCAGTCGTCTGCGCGGCGCAGACGAGCAGCTCAAGGGAGATACCTGAGTGAAGATCACTCCATGCGCCGACGACCAAGGGGTCGCGCGGCTGGCACTGAGCGGCGAACTTGACATGGCCTCCGCGGATGCCTTGCACGAGCAGGTCCACCAAGCGCTCGCCTCCGACAGACCCGAGCTTCTGATCATCGATCTTGCGGCCCTGACGTTCTGTGATTCCACCGGCATCCGCGCGCTGGTCGACGCCCGGGCTGCGGCCATCGCCTGCCAGGTCGCCTTTCAGGTGGTCAATCCACGAGGCGTCACCCGCCGGGTCATGCGCGTTACCGGAGTCCTCGACGTGCTGACTACGGTCTGACCGGTCGCCGCACAGGCAGTAGCCGGCCCGCTGTTTGGCGCCTTCCCCGCCGTTGCCGGCCCACATACCGAGGACCTCGCGTTCCCCGTCGAGACTCATACCGACCACGACGTAGACGGGCCGATGGGTGGGTGACGATGGACGAGGCCTACGGGCAGTCGAAGCCGTTGCGGGTCTGGTTGGAACACCGGGATGTGGGTTATGTGGTCGCGACCCGCCGCAACGACGACATGATCACCACCACGATGGGAACGGCCCGCGCCGACCAGCTCATCGGGAACCTTCCTGCTCAGGCGTGGTGCCGGCTGTCCGCCGGCGCCGGCGCGCACGGCCCCCGGGAGTACTGGTGGGCGCGGGTGCCCGTGCCTTCCGACTCGCACGCGTCAACGACGTAGCCTGACCGGGCCGAGTGCCTCGCTGCAGGTCGGCCGCCGAGGAGCACGGCGGCAAGGATCAAGCGGCGCGCCGAGTCGGTGATTCGACGTGCTCGGCCAGGGTTGCGTACCGACCCCGGTGATAGAGCAGCGGCGAGCCGACATCGGTGTGCCGCAGCAGTTCGGGCTCGGCGAGAACGATGGCATGGTCGCCTGCGCTTATCCGGTCGATCACCCGGCACAGGAGCCATGCCAGGGTGTCCTCGATCAGTGGCACCCCCTCCGGGCCGACTCGCCAGCGGGTCGGCGCCGCGAACCGGTCGATCCCGCTGGTCGCGAAGGTCCGGGCCAAATCCTGCTGGTGATGGGCGAGCAGGTGAACTCCCACGTAGCGGCTCTCGGAGACGGTGGACCAACTCGACGAGGCGATATTCAGGCAGAACGAGACGATCGGTGGCTCCAAACACACCGACGTGAACGATGTGGCGGTGAAACCGATCGCCGGAGCGCCGGGCGCGGTGACCACGGTGACAGTACTGGCCTGATGGCGCAGCAACGCCCGCAGGGCGTCGGCGTCAACCGGCGAGGGATTGTGGGCGTGCTCGGTCATGACATTCCTCCCCAAGAGCAGCTGAGCAGAAAGCTACGGTCGAAAGGGCAGCAGCCGGATCTCTTCCTCCGATGCCAGCGTGACAACCACGTCGTCGGCCTCGCTGCGCCAGGCGGGAGAGGCGCCGGGGAACGCTGTAGCGCGGGGGGCCCAGCCGGTGCAGCCCGGTCACGGCCAGGAAACCGTGCGGGTCCGCCCAGGTCTCCTCGTGTTGGCGGTGCCAGTCCCGCCACTGTTGGGCGAAGGAGTCAACACCGGCGGTCATCCGGGCCCTCCTGAGTCCGGATGGCGAGGATGGCGAGGTCGTCAAGCACGAGCGGTCCAGCTGCAGGGCCGGATTGCATCTCTCAAGGTGAGGTCGCGCCGTCCTGGGGAGGCATGCGGAAGACAGCCGGCGGCGTGATGCGCGGCGGGGATGGTCGGCGCAACCTGGAACAGCGCTGCGAGGCGACCCGCCTCAGGTCGACGTCCCGGGAGGAGGTGAGCAGTGGCTCGCTCGGCATACCATCGACTTTCCTATCGAAACTGTAGGATTTCAAGGCGTCATCGTGATCCGGCGGTGATGCGGACTATGACGAGACAGCAGTTGAGCTACGCCTCGTACGGCATGCGACCCCCCGGCTACAACGCCGGTAGCGCAGGGTGCAGGCCGGAAACCGGCCCGCACTGTCAGCTGGTCGAGGCCAGGTTCGCCGAGTACAGCGTGAGACCGGGCCCGAAGGCCAGCATCGCCACCTGCCGCATGGGCTGCGGGGAGCGCATGAGCCGATCCAGGACCAGCAGGACAGTCGCCGACGAGCAGTTACCGTCATCGGCGAGCGTGCGACGTGACGGTGTGAGCGCGTTTGGCGGCAGGCTGAGCTGTTGCTCCACCACGGTGAGGATCCGCGGCCCACCGGGGTGGACGGCCCATCCGTCGACGTGCCGCACGTCGGTGATGCCGTGTCCGGCCAGCGTCGGCATGACTAGGTGTCGCACGTTCTCGGCGAGCACATCAGGGACCTTGACCGACAGAGACATGCGGAATCCGGTGTCGGTGAGGTCCCACGTCATGTAGTCCGCAGTGGAGGCGTCGGTCAGTGACTCCACCGACTGCACCGCGTATCCCGTGCCGCCGGGTGTGCAGACGACGGCCACGGCGGCGTCGGAGAACAGGGCATGGGACACGATCTGCTCGGCGGTCATCCGGGCGCCGAACGGCTGGATGTGCAGACTTGTGATCTCAGCGCAGAGCAGCACCGCGGGGCGTTGATGGACGCGGACGTAGTCCGCGGCCGCGCGCAGCCCGGGCAGGGCCGCGTAGCAGCCCATGTGGCCGATAAACAGGCGCTGCGTGTCAGGGGCCATTCCGAGGTCGCGGGCGAGGATGAGGTCCAGTCCGGGGGTGGCGTAGCCGGTGCAGGAGCACACGATGAACATGCCGATCTCGTCGGCCCGCAGACCGGCGGAGGCGAGTGCCCGGGACACGGCGTCCTTGCCCAGCGGCACCGCCTCCACCATGTACCGCTGCATGCGGCGGGAGGTGGGCCAGTCGGAGACGTCCTCGATGAGGGGGCTGACGGCGGCGCAGCGGCGAGTCACCCCCGAGTTGGCGAAGATGCGCTGTGCGAACGTCCGCTGCGGTCCGGCGAAGCGCTCCGCGAAGAAGCCCTCCCACAACTCGCCCTGATCTGCCGAAGGGGGTTGGGCGCGTCCCAGCGCCGCGATGACCGGTACGACCATTCTTCACCTTTCCCAGCAGGGGTGCCGCGAGGGTCTGTCCGCTGCGCCCGCTACCGCTTCTGAGCGACGAGAAGGTACTCGTGGGCGCGGTTGTTGACGAGCGGTGTGCCCTCGCTGACCGGACGCGGATACAGGTGGATGCGTTCGTCGCCGAGGGTGAAGTGTCCGCTGAGCACCCGGCCAACATCCCATGCCAATGGGACGAACTTGTCGTCAACACGCCGGTTTTGTACCGCGATGACAGCGTAGGCGTGTCGTTTCAGGACCCGGGCGAGCGCGCGGAAGGTGTGGTCGAGGGCCGTGAGGTAGGCGGAGTAGTCACGTACCGCGTACAGCTGACCGTCGACCGGGGAGTCGATGTCAAGGGCAGTGCCGAAGTACGGCAGGTCGGTGATGCAGAAGTCGACACTGCCGTCAGGCACCGGGGGGCGGCGGGCGTCACCGCAGATCATGACCTGCCCGGGATAGTCCCGCAGGCGGCGTGCCGCCTGCGTGACCCGGTCCGGGGAGATCTCCAGGCCGATCCCCCGCCGGCCGGTGACCGACGCCGCGACGAGCGTGGTGCCCCACCCGGCGAACGGATCGAACACGAGATCACCGGGCCGGGTGAACTCGGTGATCAGCGGCGCGACCTGGCTGACCCAGCCGCACTGACCGGCGGCCGCCGGCAGCGCGTGCTGCGGGTCGTCGCCGGTGAGTACCACCCAGCTTGCTACTGCCATCAGTGTTCCTTCCTGGTTCTCACGAGCTGCGCCGCGGTCGCCTCACGCAGCTCGGGCCGGACGGTGTCCGGCTCCAGAGCGGCCGGCGGGGGCGGCGCGTCAGGCGGTTGCGGATGTACCGCCTCCGCCGGTAGGTGTGGTTCCAGGCGCAGCACCCCGACGGCGGTGACGGCCACCCCTGCGGCGAGCACGAACCACATGCCGGTGGGTGAGAAAGCCAGCAACGCGGTGAGGACCGCGGGCGCCAGGGCGCTCGGCACCGCCCAGGACAGCTGGTAGATCGCGAGGTGCCGGCCCCGGGTCTGTTCAGGGGCGGCGTTGACGACCAGGGCGGACATGGTCGCGCCGTGCAAAAGTTCTCCAACGGTGAAAATGGCTGTCGCCGCGAAGATGCCGGCCATGAGGACAGCGCCGCCGGCGGTCATGCCCAGTACCGCAAATGACAGAAACGACACGCCGAAGATGCTCGCGCCGGTGGCGACAGCTCTGGATCGGCGGACGTGGGCCAGCGCGCGGGTGACCGGGATCTGCGCCACCGCGATGCCGATGGTGTTCACCGCGTAGACGGCGCCCACCAGTGAGGGGGGCTGGCCCAGGCTCATGGTGACGTAGATGGGCAGGCTGACTGACAGCACCATGTATCCGAACGCGGTGAACATGTTCAGCAGCGCCAGAGCGAGGAACGGCCGGTTCCGGACGACCAGCCGGTAGCCCACCCCGTCGCCGGGCGCCGTGTCGGCGACGGCGTCCGGCTGCCGACGGCGGACGGGGAT
This sequence comes from Micromonospora sp. CCTCC AA 2012012, assembly GCF_040499845.1. NCBI lineage: Bacteria > Bacillati > Actinomycetota > Actinomycetes > Micromonosporales > Micromonosporaceae > Micromonospora > Micromonospora mangrovi. The sequence goes on along the minus strand of NZ_CP159342.1, from coordinate 1,006,124 downwards.
AGAGCGGATCAGTGCCGCCGCCACCGTGAAGGCGACCGCGCTGGTCGCAATGATCACCGTGAACGCGCGGGCGTCGGAGACGGCCAGGGCGGCACCAGCGAGCAGACCACCCGCGCCGAGTCCGGCGTTGCGGAGGCTGCGCTGCGCGGCGATTAGCTTGTCGCGGGTGGTGCCGCGGGCTATGTCAGCAACGAGCGAGTGCACGGATGGGGAGAACGACACGTCCCCGAAGGCCACCACCATCACGGCCAGGAACAGCGGCACCGCGGAGTGGACGAAGGGGTAGCAGGCGAACGCGGCGGCGCGGAGGAGGTAACCGGCGACGACCACTGCGCGAGCGCCGAACCGGTCGACGAGCACCCCGGTGAGGGGGTTGGCCAGCAGCCCCACGATCGCCGCGGCGCTGACAATCGCACCGACCCTCCCCACGGGTAGGCCGGTGGTGTGGTGGAAGTAGATCAGCGACAGGGGCAGATACATGCCGCTGCCGGTGGCGTCGATCACCATCCCGGCCATGTACCGGGCCTGGATCCCCTTGGACGTCACGATGCCTCCGCGATGTGGAACTGATCGGCGATACGCGCACCGAGCGACCGCAGCCGCGCCTCGCACTCGGCGCGGGTCGGTGCGGCGGCGATGGCGGCGGTGAGGAAGTCCGCGGATCCTGCGGCGGGCGGGATCACCTGACCGGGGCGGGCCCAGCACCAGAACCGGCGCACCCACGGCTCCGTCGGCCGTGCCGGCACTGCGCGGACGAGACCGGGCCGTTTCATCATGAGCATCTGTCCGGACATGCTGCCGGGCTGCGGGCGGACTCCGGCCGGCAGGTGGTCGAGTGCAGGGACGGGCAGACCGAGCTGGGTGCGGATCTCAAGCTCGGCCAGGTTGACACCGAACATGACCTCGAAGACCTCACGGATCTTCGCCCCGCCGCTGCGGCAAGCGATCTCGCACAGCACGAGCCGGTCGTCAGGGGTGTGGAAGACCTCAGCGTGGAAAGCGTGGTCGGTGAGATGACCGGGCCGGCGGGTGACGGCGGCGAGGACTTCGTCGACCAGGTCGAGCAGCCGTGTGGTGAGCGGGTCGTGCGGGTCGAGGGTCAGATCGATGCGCGGGCCCGGGTCGCTGCCGAAGGACGCCAGGTCGTACTGGTACTGGGAGGGCCAGGCCAGCACGGTCCGGCCGCCCCTGACGAACCCGTCGACGTGGCACATCCGGCCGGCGACGAACTGCTCCACGATGATGTCGTCGCGGGCACCGCCGGCGAAGAGGGCGTCCACATGAGCACGCAGCGCCTCGGATGAGCGGCTGATACGCAGGCCGATGGAGTTGTAGCCGGCGCGCTGTTTGAGCACGACGGGGTAGCCGTGCTCGGCAGCGAAAGCCTCCACCTGCTGCGCCGTGGTCGCCAAGCTGTGGGGGGCCACCTCGATGCCCGCGGCCTGCGCCCGTTCCTTCATGAGCAGCTTGTCCCGGAACGGGCGGATGTCAGCGGCCCGGGGGCCCGGTAGCCTCCACCGCTCGCGAAGGTCCGCGGCGAGCTCCAGGTCCGCCTCGTGAAGCGCGACGACGTGGCGAGGGTGGTACTGCTCGGCGAGTTCCGTGGCGCGGGCCGCCACGTCCCGGTCGTAGTGGTCGAGCACCCCGAGATGCGACAGCCCGGCGGCGTCGTCGGGGACCTGCTCACCGAAGGATTCGATCTTGTCGCGGGCGGCGAGCATCACGATCGGACCGTCATAGTCGGCGAGCCAGGCTCGATACGGGAAAGGCTCCAGGGGGTTGCGGTGCAGGATGAGAACACTCATGTCAGCCCACCCCCGACGGCACTCGGTGAACCTCCGCGACCCGCGCGAGATGGACACGCCCGCTGTCGTCCTGCACCCGGATCCGAATGAAGTCGTCGATGACCTGAGCGGCCCGCACGGCTGCGGCGGTCGGACTGGCCGCCGTGGCGGCGACCAGACCGAGCCGGTCCCAGTTGTCCCGCAGCGGACGCACCTCGTCACCCGCGTGGACGCTGATCCGCACCGCCAGGACGTCCGGCTGGCGGCGCGCCTCCTCGACACCCTCGATGGACACCACCCGACCGGGCGCGGCGACGATGGCTCGCACGCAGGCGCCACCCCGCGGACACGGATCGTCCGGCAGCGGGTCCACCAGTCCGAAGGGCCAGCCGACGGCCAGGGTGTCCAGATCAATGCCGTACACGGCCCGCACGAGCTCCGGGATCGCGTCACCGCCGTAGCGGTGGTGACTTTCGATGATGCGCGCTCTCGTACCCGACAGGCGGACCTCGGTGTGGCAGGGACCGTCGGTGAATCCCATGTGGTCGAGGAAGGTGGTGACGCACTCGGCGACCCGGTCCCACGCATCCTCTGTCAGCCGCGCCGGCACGGCGTGACCGAGCTCCGCGAAGTGGCCCGGGACGGTCATCTTCTCGGTGATCGTCACCATCACGTGTCGTCCACCGAAGCTGAACGACTCGACGCTGAACTCCTGCCCGTGGACGTACTCCTCCATGAAGAAGTCGTCGATCATCAGCAGTGTCGACACGCGGTCGGTACGGGTGCCCCGCAGCCGGCGCACCTGCTCCCAGACGAAGTCATGGTCGGACGGGTCGGCGACGCGGAACACCCCGATGCTGGCCGTGGCCGCCGCGGGCTTCACTACGAAGGGGTAGCCGTGACGCGCGCCGAACGCGGGCAGGTCGTCGAAGTCGTGCAACGGGGTCGCCGCTACCGCCTCTGCGTCGCGGCGCACCAGGTGGCGGCGCATCGCCAGCTTGTCCCGGAAAAGGCGGGAGACCTGGAACGTCGTACCACCCAAGCCGAGTAGATCGCTGATCTGCGCGGCGATGTCCAGGCCCGGCTCGGTCAGCGACACGACCCGCTCGATACGCCACCGCTCGTGCAGGCTGGTCACCACCGGCGCCGTCGCCGCCCAGTCGGTGTAGTCCAGCACCTCGGTGACGTCGGCCAGCTCCCGCTGCCGGCCGGTGATCTTGGTGGGGTGCTGCAGCAGCACCACTCGCAGGCCGAGCTCCTTCGCCGCGACGACCGTGTCGTCGACGCCGCCGACCAGAAGCAGTGTCCTCAACGGCTCACCTTCCCCGCTTCGCGACCGTCTCACGGACGCTCCGTCCACATACTGAGGTAGCGCTCCCCGGTGTCGGGGAGGATGACAACCAACCGCCGGTTGGCGCTGCTACGGCGGCGGGCGACCCGCAACGCCGCGTGCGTCGCCGCGCCTGAGGACAACCCGGCGAGAACCCCCACCCGACGCGCCAGCCACTGGCTCGTCGCCGCCGCCTCACTGTCAGCCACGGTGATCACCTCGTCGATGACGCTGAGGTCGGTGGTGGGGGCGACGAACCCGCCGTTGAAGCCCGGGATGGCGTGAGTGCCCGGCTGCCCCCCCGACAGCAGAGGCGACCCCGACGGTTCGACCGCCACTGCGCGCAGCCCCGGATTGAGCTGCTTCAGGTAGGTCGCGGTGCCGCACAACGTGCCGCCCGTGCCGACGCCGCAGACCAGGATGTCGACCTGACCACCCGTGTCGGTCCATATTTCCGGCCCGGTCGTCTCCAGATGCGCCCGCGGGTTGTCCTCGTTGTCGTGCTGCCGGACGAACCAGGCGCCGGGCGTCACCGCGCAGATTTCCTCGGCCTTGTCCACGGCGCCCTGATAGCGGGCCTCCCGTGGAGTCAGCACCACGTCCGCGCCGAAGCGACGCAACAGCCCGATCCGTTCCGGCGTGGCGTTGTCTGGCAGCACGATAATGCACCGGTACCCGCGCGGCGCGCACAGCGCGGCCAAGGCGATACCCGTGTTACCGGAGGTCGCCTCCACGACCACACCACCGGGCCGCAACCGGCCGTCGGCCTCCGCAGCGCGCAGCATGTACAGCGCGGCACGGTCCTTCACGCTGGCGGCCGGGTTCGCGTACTCGAGCTTCGCCAGCAGATCGGCGCCGGGCGCGCGGTGCGGGACCGGCAACCGCAACAGCGGCGTGTTGCCGACGAGGTCGTCAATCCCGTCGGCGATGCTCGGCAATGGTTTCGGTGCGAGCGCGTAGGTTGGCTGCGCCATGACGGTGTCCCCCCCTTGAAAGCGACCGGGCCCGCCGGTCGGTCGACGCGACGACTCAGTAGTTCGGCAGCTTTCGCAGCAGGTGCCGGCGCTCGATGATTTCCGGCTGGTAGACCTGCGCCTGCCAGCGCTGCTCCTCGATCGGCTCGAAGGCGACGGACACGACATCCGCGCTGCACCCGAACGCGGTGGTGACCGCTTCGGTCAGGTCGGTGATCAGCTGCTGTTCGGTGTCCTGCTGCAGGGTTACCGGAAAGAACTTGATGTTGATGTGGGGCATCAGATCCTCCTCGTGTCTCGATTGATCAACGTGATTCCGGCCGGCGGCTGGCCACGACGGCGGCCAGGCGGGCGACGACCGCCGCCGCGGGCTCCGCCCGGACGAGGTGGTGACCCGTCCCCGCCCACAGCGCCATGCCCTCCGCGTCGCCGCGCGCCGCCGCCGCCGCGCGCAGCGGCTTCGTCAGGTGATGCACCTGCGGATACGCCGCCGGCGCGAGCGCGCCGAACGAGTCGATGAAGCGGTTGCGCAGTCCTCGGGCCAGACGGCCAGAGAACGCCCGGGTGACGGTGGTGCCACGGTCGGACGCGGTCAGGGCGGCCCGGTGCGCGGCGTGGGTGCCGGCTTCCGGCGTGGTCAGCAGGGCGGTGCCGATCTGCGCCGCCGACGCGCCGGCCTCGACCACCGCGGCGGCCTCCTCGGGCCGGACGATGCCGCCGGCCGCGATCAAGGGCACCGCGACGGCCTGCCGGACCGACGCCACCAGCTCCGGCGTACCCGTCCGCGTGTCGCACCGTTCGGCGGAAGTGAAGGTGGCGCGGTGCCCGCCGGCGTGGGCGCTCTGCACGCACAGGGCGTCGGCACCAACCGCGGCGGCCTCGATCGCCTCCTGCGCGTCGGTGACGGTCACGACAACCCGCGTCCCCACGGAGTGCAACCGGTCGACGACCGCGCGGGGTGGGCAGCCGAAGGTGAAGCTGACCACCGGCACCCGAGCGGCGACGACGATGTCGACCTTCTCGTCGAAGAAGTCCGAGTCCCGTTCCACCGGCTCGGGCAATGTCACCCGCCAACGGGCGGCCTCCGCCGTCAGCGCGCGCCGGAACACTCCCACGGCGTCCAGGTCGACTGGCCGGGACTCCGGCACGAACACGTTGACGCCGAATGGGGCGTCGGTAGCGCGACGCACCCGGGTGATGTCGGCGGCCAGGTCGGCCGGGTGCTGATACCCGGCGGCCAGAAACCCCAGTCCCCCGGCGTCGCTGACCGCGGCGACGAGCGCGGGAGTGCTCACACCGCCCGCCATCGGCGCGCCCACCAGGGGACGTGTCAGCGGGTCCGGCTCGCTCACTGGCGTGGGCCCGGCGGCGACGCGGCGGACATTTCGTGGCGGTGCAGCACCCGATCCACCAGCAGACCGGCGGCACCCACATAGTCGGCCGGATCCAGCGCCGCGGTCACCTCCGACGGGTCGAGGACCGCCGCGACCCGGTCATCGGCCGCCACCAGCGCATGCAGCGGCTGCCCGCTCTCGTGCGCCCGGGTGGTCAACGTCGATAGCAGGTCCTTCGCCTCGATCTTGCCCAGCAGCGGGGTCAGTCGGACAGCGAGCCGCTCCGAGGTCATGAAATCCCCGGCCAGGTGCAGGTTGCGCCGCATCCGGTCAGGGAACACCGTCAGGCCGTCGGACAGCTCCGACGCCGCGTCGGCCGCTCCCCCCGTCAACCGTAACGCCTCCCGAAAGGGCTGCCATTCGGCGTGCCACGCACCGCCCGGGCGTTCGTCCTCCGCGACGAGACACAACCCGACTGTCGCGGCGAGCATCGGCACCTGCGCGGCCGCCGCTCGGATCCGGGTGGCCAGCACCGGATTGCGCTTGTGCGGCATCGCGGAGGAAGCCCCACGCCCCGGCCCGGTCGGCTCCGCCAGCTCCCCGATCTCGGTTCTGGTCATGACCTGCACGTCGGCCGCCATAGCGCCCAGGACACCGGTCGTGAGGCTCAGCGCACTCACGACCGCGTGCAACGGCGTACGGACGGTGTGCCACGGGACTAGCGGCTCCGCCAGGGACAGCTCATCGGCAAAGGCGTGCATCAGCTTCGCCGCGTACGTGTCGCCGGTGTCGCCGGCCAGCCGCGCGAATTCCAGGTAGGCGCCCAGGGTGCCGGCGGCGCCACCCAGCTGCACCGGCAACCCGTCCCGCAGCAGCACGGCGATGCTCTGCCGGGCGTCCAACACCCCGGACAGCCATGTCGCGGCCTTGAGCCCGAACGTCGTGGGCACGGCATGCTGGGTCAACGTTCGCCCCGCCATCGCCGTGCCCCGGTGCCGGTCGGCGAGCCGGGCGAGCGCATCGGCGGTGGCCGCCAGGTCCGCGTCGATGATGTGCAGCGCCCGCTGGGCCACCATCGTCAGGGCCGTGTCGAGAATGTCCTGGCTGGTGGAGCCCCGGTGGACGTACTCGGCGGCGGCCGGCTCCACCGCGGCGACCGCCGCGGTGAGCGCGGCCACCAGAGCGACCACCGGATTCGCCGTCTCGGTCGCGCGGCGGGCGATGGCGTCGAGGTCGAGTCGGCGGGCGTCCGCGACGGCGGTGATGGTGTCCGCGTGCTGCTGCGGCACCACCCCCAGCCGGGCCTGAGCCCGCACGAGACCGGCCTCCGCATCGAGCATCGCCTGCAGGAAGGCGTCGTCGCCGACGGCGTGCTCGATCGCCCGACCCGCGCTGCTCGGGCTGAGCAGTCCCCGGTCGAAACCGTGCCCGCCAATCATGTCGTCACCGTCTCCGTCGTCTCCGCCGCCGCCCGGGACAGGGCAAGCACGGACAAGCTGATCGCGTCCGCGTCACCCAACATCACCGAGTTGACGCCGGGACGCGCACCCGCCGCCGTCGCCCAGTGGGCGCCCTCCGTCGGCACGCCGAACACGAACCGTCGGCTGTGCCGATCTCCCGTCGCGGACAGCGGGTGAAACGGCCGGCCGGTGACCGCCACTCCACCGGTCACGTGGGGCTGCGACCCCGGATCCGACACCACATGGTAGGTGCAGGACCGGTGTGCCAGCATCCACCCGAGCAGCGGGTCTGCGGTGCGTCGCAGGTCGACCTCCTGCAACCTGGCCTCGATCATCGCGGTCACCACATGCTGGACGCCGGGGGTCTGCGTGGACTCCACGAGGAACGCGGCCCGCTCCGGATGGGGCGACACTTGCATGCCCGCGCCGATGACCTCCAGCACACCGGCGCGCATGAGCGCCGCCATCTGCTCCACCCGCTGGGCCGGCGGACCGATGCTGAGGAAAGCGTTCATGGGCGTGTACCAGCTGTCGAGGTGCCGACGGTGCGAGTCACCGCGCAGCCCCCCATGGTCGACCGCCAGGCGCACCTCGTTACGGAGGTCACGCAGCACATCCATGGCCGCCTTCACCGGTCCGCTGACATTGCCTTCCTCGGCTGTGGCCAGGTCCGTCTGCAGATAGCGCAGCATCCACTCCTGCAACGCCGCTGTCTCGGTGAAGGTGTCGCCGTGCCCCGGGTTCAAGACCGAGTTCCAGTCCCACCGGTCGGTGATCCCGTGCCGGCGCAGGATCTCCTCCTCCTGGTCGTCGGCCCACGGCACCTCCAGGTACTCCGCCTCGAACCGCTGACCGTTGCAGGCGCAGTCGGAGCGGCGCAGCGTCGCGACGTAGAAGGCGGTCTCCACCTCCTTGGCGATCAGCGGCCACAGGTCGGTCATGAAGTCCATCGGTGCCGCGCCCGACGCCCCACGGAGCTGATTGACCAGCTCGACGGTGAGGATGCGGGGTTCGTGACGCCCGTGCGCGCCCTTCTCGTTGCGGCCCCGCGCCCGGTAGGGGATCCCCCGACGGGACCCGGCCAGCAGGCGCGGCTCCAGACCGGACGGCAGGTAGGTCAGGACGCCGTCATCGCCGCGGACGTAGCGACCGGCGCGTCCCTCGGTGAGCAGAGCCATGTAGTCGAAGAAACACAACCCGAGCCCACGCAGCACAGTCGGCTCGCCGGGGCGCACCATCGTCAGGTCCACATCCGCCGGGTTGGCCGGCAGGATGTACGTCAGCCCGTGTTCGACGGCGAAGGCCGCCAGCGTCTGCTCCTCTACGGTGGGAGTGACCGGGTAGTGGCCCTGCGCCAACACCACCGCGTCCAGGCCGGGCAGGCGTTCACCGGTCTGCAACTGGACGCACTGCCCGCCGTGGGGCTCGTCCCACACGGCCACCGCGACCGTGTCGTGCGCCCGCACCGTGACGTTCGCCGACGCCGTGGCGACCACCCGCCGGTAGACCCAGGTGAGGTAATGACCGAACAGCCGGCGGGTGGAGTAGGTGTCGGGCCCCACACCGCGCAACTCATCGGCCACATCGGACGGGAACTGCTTGAGGTCGCCCATCAGCACCTGGAAGCGGGCCCACTCGTAGAGGCTGGGGCCCTCCGCCAACCGGCCGGCCATGTCGACCGTGGCGTCGGTGTAGACGGTCACCTGGGATGCGACGGTGTTCATCAGCAGCCGGTCGGACTGGTCGGCGCGCCAGACCCGACCGGCCCCCGGCGGGTACGGGTCCACGACGTCGATGCGCACAGGACGGTCCGGGGTGGCGGCGGCGTTGGTGACCAGACGCTCGAGGACACACAGTCCGCGCGGGCCCATGCCGATGATGCACACAGACAGAGGGTCACTGATAGACATCGATGTCCTCCTGGTAGCCCCCGCTGAGCAGTGCGCGCAGCGGCGCGGCAGCCTTCAACAGCATCTCGTCGAACTCGCCCTGAGGGTCGGAGTCGAGGATGATGGCGCCCCCAGCGCCGACGTGCATCTGCTGACCAGCCAGCACCGCGGTGCGGATCACGATGTTCAGGTCCGCCGTGCCGTTGCAGCTGAGGAAGCCCAACGAGCCGGAGTAGATGCCCCGGGCGGTGGTCTCCAGCCCGTCGATGATCTGCAGCGTGCGCAGCTTCGGCGCTCCGGTCATGGAACCACCGGGGAAACACGCCTCGACGCAGTCGACGGCGCTGGAGCCCGCCCGCAGCCGGCCCTGGATGGTCGAGACGAGCTGATGAACGCTCGCGTACGACTCGGTCTGCATCAACTTGGGCACCGTGACGGTGCCGACCTCGCACACACGACCGAGATCGTTGCGGAGCAGGTCGACGATCATGAGGTTCTCCGCGCGGGTCTTGTCGCTGGTGGTCAGCTCGTCGCGGAGGGCCGCGTCGACCTCCGGATCGGGATGCCGGGGCGCCGTCCCCTTGATCGGCTTCGTCTCCACCATCCCGTCCGGAGTCAGCCGCAGGAAACGCTCCGGGGAGGAGCAGGCCACCTCGAGGTCGCCCAAACGGAGGTAGGCCGAATAGGGGGCCGAGTTGTACCGGCGCATCGCCCGGTAGAAGGCGAAACCGTCCTTGGGCCGGGGCAGCAGCAGAGAGTTGGTCAGGCAGATCTCGTAGCTCTCACCGGCCACCAGCTCCCGCTTGCAGGAGTCGATGTCGGCCAGGTACTGCTGCTGATTCCGCACCAGCGACGGGGTGAGCGCCGCTGCGTCGACCGACGGTGGGATCTGCGCCACCGTCGGTCGCGCCTCGGGAATCGACGTCAGCTGCTCGGCGGTGGCACGCAGCCACTCCTGCGCGGCCTGGTCAGCGGCCTCACTGCAGTCGGACAGCGCGACCAGGTGGGTCTGCTTGTCCCGGTGGTCGACGGCGAGGAAACGGTCCGCGAAGATCCAGTACGCGTCGGGGGTGTCGGCGCGGTGCGGGACGGGCGAGCCGAGGTCGCCCTTCAGCTCGTATCCGAAGTAGCCGACGTAGCCGCACGTGAAGTCAGTGGGCAGCGCGTCCGAGTCAACGCGCATCTCGGACAACCGCTGCCGCAGATAGGAAAAGACGGTCCCCGGCACCCGCGACGACTGCCCGCCCGCCGCGGTGACCTCGACCTCGCCGGCGCCGACGTCGTAGCGGACGATCTCGGACAGCGGACCTGAGGCGTCACCGAGATAGGAGAACCGGGACAGGCCCTCCTCCACCCGGGCGCTGTCGAGCCAGAACGCGTGGGAGGAGTCGCGGAAAAGCCGACCGAAGGCCTCCTCCGCGTCGGTCTCCCAGTCCAGGGAGCGCACGTGCAGCCGGAGCCCAGTGGTCGTGGATGGGGCGGACGCGTGGACAGTCTCCCGGCTTCGGTTCGCCAGGGTGAGGTCGCGGAAGTTCGCCAGCAGGCCCTGCCCGTATTCGGTGCAGATTGACTCGGGGTGGAACTGCACGCCCCACATGGGGCGGCTAACGTGCCGCAGTCCCATGATCACCCCGTCCTCGGCCCAGGCCGTCGCGATCAGCTCAGGGGGAAGGTTCTCGACACACAGCGAGTGGTAGCGGACGGCGGTGAACTTCTGCGGGATGCCGGCGAAGATGCCGGTCCCGTCGTGGGTGACCGCTGTCAGGTGGCCGTGTCGCGGCGCCGGCGCGGACAGGACCGCCGCGCCGTGCGCGGAGGCGATGCCCTGGTGTCCGAGACAGACGCCCAGCACGGGCACCGGCGAGTCCGCGATGACCCGCGCGGAGAACCCGAAGTCCTTTTCCCGGTCGGGGCGTCCCGGGCCGGGGGAGATGACGACGTTGTCGAACTGGCGCAGGTCCAGCGTCTCCACGGACGGGTCATCGTGGCGCACAACGGTCGGTTCGGCGCCGTTGACGACGGCGATGAGCTGGAACAGGTTGTAGGTGTAGGAGTCGTAGTTGTCGACCAGCAGGGTGCGCACGGGGATGCCTCCTCCGCTCGGGTCACTGAGTTGCGGGAAAGATGCTCAGCGGTGCATCGCGGCGATGAACGCGTCGACGACCATCTCGACCTGCTCGTTGTTCAGCCGGGGGTCGCACAGCGACCGGTAGGCGCGGCTGAGGTGACTCTCGTCTGCCACGCTCACTCCACCGACGCACTCGGTGACGTCGTCGGCGGCCAGTTCGAGGTGCAGGCCGGCCGGCTCCCTGCCGTGGCTGTGCAACACCTCGACGAAGGTGGTCAACTCGGTCACGATGGCGTCCAGGTGGCGCGTCTTCACCCCGCCGGCCCCCCGCACGGTGTTGCCGTGCATCGCGTCGCACACCCACCCGGCCGCATGTCCGGCGTCGGCCACCGCCCGCACCAGAGGCGGCAGGTGGTCAGTGACGTGGCGGTGACCCATCCGGCTGATCAGGGTGAGCCGACCCGGCAAACGGTGAGGGTCAAGCAGGTCGCACATTTGCACCACCTGCTCGGGCGTGGCGGTGGGGCCGACCTTGACCGCCACCGGATTGGCCAGGCCCGCCAGAAAGTGCAGGTGAGCGCCGTCCAGGCGGCGGGTGCGGTCGCCGACCCAGGGCAGGTGAGTCGAGCGCAGGAACCACTGGTCGGTGACCTCGTCGTAGCGGGTCAGTGCCTGCTCGTACTCGAGGATCAGCACCTCGTGGCTGGTCCGCACTCCGCCGCCGGCCGCCGCCAGCTCGGCGACGACCTGCCGTGCGGTGTAGTAGCAGGACAGCAGTCGGTACGGGTCCGGTAGGCGGGCCTGTGAGCTGGCGTCCGGCTCGTTGACCATCAGGCCACGGAAGGCGGGGAGCAGCTGCCCGTTGACGGACTCGAAGGGTTCAGAGCGTGGTTTGGCGAACTGGCCGGCGAGGCGTCCCACGCCGACCGCCGGCCGGTGCAGCTCCCGCTCAAGGCGAGCGGTGAGCGACGCAATGACCGTGTGCTTCATCCGCGCGGACGCGGTGGCCGCCAGCCCGAGCGGCTCGGCGCAGTCACCGGCCTGAAGCAGGAACGCCTGCCCCGCACTGGCCTTGGCCAGGTCCTCGCGTAGTCGCAGGATCTCGTCGGCGGGGGTCAATGCGGGAAGGCCGTGCAGATAGTCGGCGACAGCCTCGAGTTCGTCTCGGTCCGGCCAGGGTGGCTGCTGCTCGATGGGCAGCGTGCGCCAGCTTGCCGGACTCCAGCTGTCGGTGGTGGGCGCGTCGGAGCGCCGCGCGAGAAGCCGTGGCGATGTCATACAGTCTCTCCCCCTACATTGTGCGGGGCCGGTGCGGCTGCCTCTCTGGCGCCGCGATCCGGTACGGAACGTATAGGCGTCACCACGGTTGGCACAGGGCCATGTACGGTATCCGGCAAGTGCCACTAAGAATGGCTCCTGCCAATAGGCGAACATGGACCTTTGGACCTAGACGGGCTACCTCATATGCTCTTCCGCAATACAGTTGGACCGCTAGTGCGCGCACGGGCGTTGAACTGCTCTACAACCGTCGCCAACCGATCCACACCGGAAAGGATTTTCTCAGGTGGCGTGGCAGCGTAGCCGAGGACGAGACCCCGCCCCGCGCCTTCGATCTCGTCGCCGAACGACGACAGCGGATACACCCGCAGCCGCAATTCTCTGCTCATTCGAGCCAAGCGCTGGTCATCGACCGCGCTGGCAAGGTTCGCAACGAGGTGCGTACCCCGGGGCGCGGTGTCGATCGTGACAAAACCGTCGAGCTTCGTGCGCAGGGCATCGACCAGAGTGCTGCCGCGTTCCCGATAGACGTCCCTCATGCGTCGTACATGCCGGGCGAGATGGTTGGCCTCGATGAACTCGGCGAGCGCGGCCTGGGTAAGAATGTTGAGGGAGTTGACGGTCGCCCGTTGCACCACCGTGACGATGTCCACGAGGTCGGGCGGCACCACCAGATAGGCCAGGCACAGGCCTGGAAACAGCACCTTGCTGAAGGTGCCGACGTAGATGACCCGACCGTGCTCGTCAGCCTGATGCAGCGGCGGCCCAGGGTTGTCCGCCCAGAACTCGCCGTCGTAGTCGTCCTCGATGATCCAACCGTCGTTGTCCCTGGCCCATGCCAGCAACTCGCGACGACGCGCAGTGGACATGCGGATAGACAGTGGGAACTGGTTGTTAGGCGTCACCAGCGCCATCCGCGCGTCGGGATATCGTTCCTGACCGACGGCGATGCGCATCCCCTCGCCGTCGACCGGCACCGGGCATGTGTCGGCGCCCGCGGCGTGCAGCGCACCGCGGATCGCCTGCAGTCCCGGATCCTCCACCAGGGCCTTCTCCCCGGGCTCCAACAACGTCAGCGCCGTCACGTGCACGGCGATCTGCGCACTCGGCTGGATAATCACCTGCTCAGGAGTGCAGCGCACACCCCGCATGAGCCCGAGCATGGCCGCGATGCCCTTCCGTAGGGGCCAGTAGCCGGCCGGGTCGCGGTGCGTGTACAGGGCGCTCGTCAGCTGGTGGGACTTGCTGAACATGATTTGGCCCCAGACCTTGGAGGGAAAGAGGTCCAGGGCGGGCATTCCGAGAGTGAACGGTCGATCCGGATAGCGCAGCTGATCGTGCGCCGGCGTGAAGAAGGCGGCAGCCTCGGCCATGCGACGCGCCGCCCGGGTGATCCGCACGGGTGTCTGCGCGGCCGGTCGAGCCGGCAGCGCCTCCAGCTCCTGAACGCTCTCCCGCGTCGCTACCCGCGTCCCGGATCCCACCCGACCGTCGAGGTAACCCTCGGCGAGGAGCCGGTCATATGCGACAAGCACCGTGTTGCGGGAAACCCCCAGTTCCTTCGCCAGCGTCCTGGTAGCAGGCAGGCGGGTGCCCGGGGCGAGCTGTCCCGCCTCGATACTCCACCTAAGCTGCTCATACAACTGCTGGTAGAGCGGCGCTGCCGAAAGACGGTCGATGAGGAATCCGCTTCCCGGCAGTGCGGGAGACTCTCGTGGCATACATTCGTCCCTTGCCCGTTCGGGCGAGCTCGGCAGTGCGTTTGTTTCCCGGCCCGCTCTGGAAATCCATCCCCGCGCCTACCGACTGTAGAAAATAGTAGCCGTGCCTCCAACATAGCTAATCAAGAGAGCACTGCGGACCTCTCGGGCGGAGCGGTTTCCGACACAAGCTCATGCAGTCGCGCTAAATTGTCCACGATGTACGGCAGGGGATCGGCCGATCGGTCCGAAGATCCGCTCGGCCGGTGGACTCCCATTTCCGGCATCGGGCTGAGCAACGAGGAGGCGGCCGGACGATGAGCGGTGAGATCGACGACACCACCTGCCAGCAGGGTCCGGTAGGTGGCCAGTTGCCCGGTAAGACTACTGAGCGCACCGCCGGCGGCTGACCGCCGACCGCCCTGCTGGCGTACCGCCGTGTCCAGGGCGAAGCCGGTGAGCGCGACCACGAGCGGTGACCGACCCGAGTCCAAGTACGCGATCTTGCAGACATCATCCTGATCCGAGCAGATGCTGGGCCTGACGGTCGCCGTCGCCGGCTCTGCCAGGTCGACGGTCAGTACCCGGTAGCGGGGTTGCACGCCGATCAGCCTCTCGTGGCACTCCAGCACCGCGGCGCCCGTGGCGTCGGTCAACACGATGTCAGGGTCGCCCAGCAGGTCCGCCGACCATGGACTCGTGGTCTGGATGGGCGTGGAGATCACCACCGCGCCGACGATCAGGCCGGCGAGCAGCGCAACCAGCCCTTCCGCGCTGCCCATCGTCAGGATGGCCAGACGGATCTGCGCCCCTTCACCAGACTCACCGATCCGCCCCGCCAGCGTCGCCGCCTGACGGCACAGGTCGCCGTAGGTGATCGTCGACTCGCTCTGATTGGGCAGCTGGAAGCGCACGGCTCGACCAGTGGCCCACCACCCGTCGGCGAGCAAATCCTCAAGCCAACGCATGATCCCTCGCTCCCGTCGATACGACGCCCTTGGCCTGGAGAAGGAACATGGACAGATTCCCCTCGTGCGGGATACCGGGCGCGGAATCCCAGGGCAACGTAAGCCCCCAGGTGACCTTACGGATGGTCGGATCGGCCACCGCGTCGGCCCGAAGACCGACGTCGTCGGTCAACAGGTTGACCACCAGCGCACCGCCGAGAGGGGCAGCGCCGTCCTCGCGCTGCCAGGGAGCCACCACGACGAAGGGGAACGGTAGCTCCACCCCCACCGCCGCATGACGCGGGTCGGTGGTCGACAGGACCGTCGGGACGGGCCGGTACGACCCGTCGTCCAACCGCACCACCGGGCCCCCACCCGCCGTGTGTACGGTCAACTCGCCCGCCAGCCCCGTCATCTGACGGGTCAACGACTCGGCGCGGACGGCGTCGACGACGGGCAGGGTGGCGTCGACAGCCGTGACCTCCGGGCTGTCCAGGGCGTCGAAGCGAGCGGCCAGGGCGTCGGCGACCTCCCGGGGGTCCTGCGAGGTCAGCACCAGGGAGATGTTGTTGCACCGAGTTCCTCCGTCGTACGCGGCACTGACCGTGAGGTGCTCGAGCACGTCGGTCGTCAACGTCCGGTCGAGCAACGCCCGGCTGCGGCCGGGCCCTCGAGTGGTGACCGACGCGCTGCCGGACCAGCGTGCGACGGCGTCACTGCCGCCATAGACGATGCCCCGGTCAGCCGCCTCCAGCAGATACTCCCCCACCGGGCGCTCGCACGGCAGGAAGGAGATCCGGTGCGGCGGCAGACCGGCCTCGATCAGGGCGACGGCGAGCCGCCGGGCGGTGAAGGGCTCCCGCGTGCCCGGCCGCACGATCACGCTGTAGCCCAGCGCCAGCGCATGCAGCCAGGCGTCGTTGGGCGCCGGATGGTTACTGGCCATCACCGCGGTGAAGAGCCGTCCGGCCGGCACCCATGCTGTTTGATAGCCGTCACCGATCCGGGGGTCGGGCAGCTCGCCGCGCACTGTGAGAGGCAGCTGGGTGATACTCCGCACGATGTCGGCGCGGGCGTTGCGGATCGTGACGCGGGGCAGGCCAGCGGCGAGGGCGACCCGCCGCTCGTACTCGAGGGGCGATTCCCCATCGAGGTCCGCCGTAGCGAAGAGCTGCCCCGCCCGCAGTAGCAGTTCATGGTCGATCGGCCGTCCGTCGGCCGCCCGCCTGGCCTGGGTGACCGCCGCCAGGGCCATCAGCCTGGGCGCAAGCCCTACCTCGGCCAGCGTGCCTCCTCGCACGTCGGTGAGCCAGGTGCGGTCGAGACTGCGGACGGTGCGACCGCACACGATCGGTTCCACCACGGCATCAGCCACTAGTACACCCCCTCGATGACCCGCACGTCACCGACGGCGGCGACGGTGCCGACCTCGGCTAGACCGTCGACAGCGCCGTGGTCGGCCGGCTCCACCCGCACTGCGGTGTCGCGCTCGATGACATTGGGGAGGAACATCTCTTCGCTGACGAGACTGAGCCGGACGCGGCCCCGCTGTCCGTACTCCACGACCGCGCCGTCGTCATCGACGACGTCAATGCGCACCGATTCCGCGTACGGCTCGAACACGCACAGATGGGTGTCATCGTGGCGTCGTGGTCGCTGGGGTGCCACGCCCATCAGCGTGTTGCCGTAGATCCCCACAATCGTCTTCTCCGGGAAGAAGAGCTCCTCCACCTGCCGAAGGCTTTCCGAGCTGAACGACGTGCCGGCCCAGATGATCGTTTCGACGTTACGCTCGACCAAGGCGTGAAGCTCCGCGTCGGCGCAGATGGCCTCGATGAGCGGTGGCGTGGTGCTGAGAACCTTGATCGGTTGTGACCGCAACACCTCCGCCGCCTGGTCGAGCAGGTGCCGCACATACCGCTTGACGATGTCGACGTCACCGGATGCCACGAGCTTCTTCACCCACCGGGGGTCGAAGTCCACAGTGTGGAACATGCCCTTGCCCAGGGCCGCGTAGCGGGAGCAGTCATAGGCGAAGACATGCGGACCGGTAGGGCCGAGGTGTAACCAGTTGGCTGGCTCCGGGATGTGGTGGGCGCGCAGCCGTCCCATCGCCCAGGACAGCAACCGCCGCCGGTATTCGCGGTCGACGATCCGCTTGGGCGCCCCGCTGGTGCCGCCCGATTCGTACACCTGGAACCCCGTGCCCCGCAGGCCTCGGGGTATCAGCTCATCAACCGGGACATGCCGCAGCTCGTCGGTGAGGTCGGGAAAGCGCAGCAGTCCGGCCGCGTCGTTGACGTCCGTGAGGGGATCGAAGTCGAGCTTGGCTCGCTGCTGCAACCAGAACGTGGACCCCGTTTCGGGGTCGAAGTGCCATCGCAAGAGACGTCGCACCCGCTCGTCGAACGTTTCGACACGTTCGTCGGCCATGGTCACCGTATCCATCGTTACTCCTCCTCGATCCGCTGGTGCGACAGGAGCCGTCGCGCCGCCTCAGCGGGCGGCGGCCGCCGGCTGCGGGTAGGACATCGACAGACCCGTCTCCCGGGTGGCCTCGAGCTCACTCGTCACCTCGGCCAGCTTCTCGCCGATTCGCGCGACCGAGTCCGCGCCGAGCGGAAGGCGGAAGGAGGGCTGAGGATCGGTACCGAGCTCGATGATGGCCGCAGCGGCCTTGACCGGATCGCCGGCCTGCGCGTGATTGTGCGCTGCGGACCAGGTGCGGATCTTCCCGGATGTGCCGGCGTAGTCGTCGAACTCGCGGCTTGCCAGACGCAGCGACGAGGGGTCGAGGAAGTCGGTACGGAACAGGCCGGGCTCCACCAAGCACACCTGAATGCCAAGCGGCTCCAACTCCAGGCGCAGGGACTCACTGAGGCCTTCCACCGCAAACTTGGTAGCGGCGTAGATACCCCAGCCCATCTTGGCGCTGAAGCCGAGCACCGAGCTGATGTTCAGGATCCGGCCTCGACGCTGCCGGCGCATCACCGGCAGCACGTTGCGCGTCACGTTCAGCAGGCCGAACACGTTGGTGTCGAACACCGCCCGCGTCTCGACGTCCGTGGCCTCCTCCACAGCGCCAAGCAGCCCTCGCCCGGCGTTGTTGACCAGTACGTCGATGGCACCGAAACTCTCCACCGCCGCGACCGCGGCGCGCGCGGCCTGGGACTGGTCGGTAACGTCGAGCGGGACCACAAGCAAACGGTCGGACTGCGGCAGATGGGCCAGGCTACTTGTGTCGCGGGCCGTCGCGACGACCTGTTCGCCTTGCGCCAACAGCTGGCGAACGATCTCTAGGCCGAGGCCCCGAGAGGCGCCAGTGACGAACCAGACGGACATGCTCTTTCCCCTTCTGTGCGAGCCGGAGTGCGATGCGACCTCGGTCGCCGCGCGGTCAGATGGTGTGGGCGGCCTTCCTGGCCTCCTCGCGTGCGCGGTTGAGGTCCGCGGCGAGCGATCGGGTGAAGTCGGTGGGCCGCAGGTGCACCTCGATGACGGGATCGACGCCGAGAAATGCCAGCCAGTGGTTGAAGTAGGCGGCTTGGAAGTCGACGCCGAACGACGGAGGACAGCCTGGCGTGTAGACGCCGCTGGTGTATACGACACAGGCCCGTCGACCGGCGAGTAGGCCCCGGTAACCGTGCTGCCGATCGAGCCGGAACGTCAGGCCCGGTTGGGTCACAATGTCGATGAAGTGCTTGAGCAGGTAGGGAATTCCAAAATTCCACATGGGCACGGAGAACAGATAGTGGTCGGCGTCAGTGAAGCGACGCACGAGGTCGCGGGTCCGCTGCCAGGCCAATGCCTCCTCACCCACGCTCGGCGAGCCGGACATGGCGTTCTTCTTCGCTGCCACCGCGGGGGCGCCCACCGGCGGCAGGGCAGTCGTGGAGAGGTCCAGAACGTCCAAGGCCATGTCGGGATACCGCTCACGGAATGCGTCGGCAAACGCGTCGGCCACCGACGACGACCGGCTGCGAGGGCCGGTCGGGGACGCCTTGACGTACAGCAGTCGCGTCACCTCTGACCCTCTGACCGGTCAGGGCAACGTAGAGTCACCTTCGGTAGGCCCCGATGGCAGCGGACGGTCGAGACAGTTCCCATAGATGCACTCTCCGTGGCAACGGGGGAACGGAACGTCAGGAAGATTAACCCACCCGCTGCGGGGCAGCCAGAGCCATTTTTTGATCCCCCACAGTGCCACTGACACGCCCCTCTGCCAGGAGTGATTCCAAGAAGTTGCGGATCGGGCACTAAGCGTAATCTACCAGCGCGCTAGGAAATCGGGCCATAGGCGACAATCACAGCAATGGCCCACGCCGCAAAGACTTACAGCAGCCTTACGCCTAGATGTCGGCAAGCCGACCCTCCAATCACGAGTCGGCATTCGACCCTCCCTGCCAGCAGAAATGCTAAGCGACAAATCGGCGAGCAATGGGCGCTTTCCGATCGACGAGAACCAACCTGGCAGACCCATGCTGCTCGCCGAAAATGGCCCCCTCCTCCTGGCAAACATGGACATGGCGGCGCGTAGACACCACTGCTACGGTCTGTAGCTCCGCGCCGCCGGGACAGCGGCGGCAACTTTCTCCCGTGACGAACCGGAGACCTCATGAAGTCCGTAGCCACCCCGACCGAACTCACTGCCGCGATCGTGATGGCCGACATCGCCTTCATCCTCCTGGTGGCCCACCTGTTCGGAGGTATCGCCCGACGCCTAGGCCAACCCGTGGTGATCGGCGAGATCATCGCCGGCATCGCACTGGGCCCGAGCCTGCTCGGCCTACTCCCCGGCGACCTGACCCACGTCCTTTTCCCCACGGCGGCGCGGCCCTACCTCTCGGCCATATCCCAGGTCGGACTCCTGCTGTTCATGTTCCTGATCGGGTGGGAGTTCGACCGGAGCATGATCGCGCGACGCAAAACCCTCACCCTCTCCGTCTCGGTCTCCTCCATCGCCCTCGCCTTCACCCTCGGCATCGGGCTGGCCGGCATCATCTACCACCGGCACTCGACCGTCGCCGGCAAGCACGTCCCCTTCCTCGCCTTCGCCCTGTTCCTCGGCGCCGCGATGGCCATCACCGCTTTCCCGGTCCTCGCCCGGATCCTGCGCGACCGCCGCCTGTCGCACACCCCCCTCGGCATGCTGGCCCTGGCGAGCGCCGCCATTGACGACGTGCTGGCATGGTGCATTCTCGCCGTGGTCGCCGCGGTGGCCACAGCCCGCGA
This sequence comes from Micromonospora sp. CCTCC AA 2012012, assembly GCF_040499845.1. Classification (NCBI taxonomy): domain Bacteria; kingdom Bacillati; phylum Actinomycetota; class Actinomycetes; order Micromonosporales; family Micromonosporaceae; genus Micromonospora; species Micromonospora mangrovi. Next base: position 986,128 of record NZ_CP159342.1, on the reverse strand, counting down.
CACCACGGACCTCATCCAGGTCGTGCTCATGTCCGCCTGCTACGTCGCGGTCATGGCTCTCGTCGTACGCCCCGCGCTGGCCGCCCTCGTCCGTCGGATCGGCCCGAACACCTACCAGCTCGCGGCTATCACCGCCGCCGGCGTCTTCCTCTCCTCCTACGCCACCACCTGGGTCGGCATCCACGCCATCTTCGGTGCCTTCGCCTTCGGGTTCGTCATGCCCCGACAGCCCGTGGAACCGCTGAGCAAGCACATCCGCGTGCCATTCGAGAACATCGGCCTGGTCCTGCTGCCGGTCTTCTTCATTGTCACCGGCCTGGGTGTCGACATCGCCGCGCTCACCGTGACCAACTTCCTCGAGCTCGCCGCGATCATCCTCGTCGCCTGCCTCGGCAAGATGGCCGGCGCCACCCTTCCCGCCCGAGCCTTCGGGCTGCCGTGGCGGGACGCGCGCCGACTGGGCATCCTCATGAACACCCGAGGACTCACCGAACTGATCGTGCTCAACATCGGCGTCTCCCTGAGCGTGTTGGACAGTCAGATGTTCACCATGATGGTGATCATGGCGCTCGTCACCACCGCCATGGCCGGCCCCCTGCTGCAGTCGCACACGCCGTCCCACGAGGACGCCCCGACCATGCCCACCGAGGCCCTACAAACCAGCAGGTGAACGACCACCAAGACCGCAACAGCACGAGAGAGTTACAACGGACGAATCGAATCCCGCCCTGGCCACCACCGATGCCCGGCCAGGGCGGGGTGACCCGCTCACCCATACGACCACATCCGCAGCACCGACGAAGCCACGCGACCACGACGCGACCGACGATGACGTGGTCAGGTCAGAAGGCACCTCACCATGCCTGCCGCCACCTCCGACCATCACTGATCGACGCCTTTCCGAAGCCCGGACTTCAGTCGCGACGATCCACAGCAGCAGTTCGCGCGTCGCCAGCTCCGGAAACCACTGGCTCACTCACAGGGCTGCTGGTCTGGGTGCTGCTTCGCCGACCCTGCGGACAGGCCGACACCAGTCGGTCCGCCGGGCGCACCAGCCGGCACCGGCTGCCGTCCCACCGGTGTCGGGCCGACAGCGGACACTCGGGATCAGGCGAGCGCGTGCCGCCGCCACAGCTGGTGGACCTGCTCCTCGGCGCTGGCAGGCACCCCCGTTCCGGATGTGAACACGTAACTCCAGGCGACACCCGGGGCCTCCGTTTTCAGCACATACGGCTCGATCCGGCTCTCCACAGGCAGCAACGCATCCCACACCACATCCACGAAGTTGGTGGTCAGCGCGGGGTCCTGGTCGTGCGGGCCGGAATACGGCGCCCGAGTCACGACCGCGTGCCCGACCAAGCCGCGCCGTTGACCCTGCAGTAGCAGCCAGGCATCCGCACCCAGCGGAATATTCACCCGCCGACCCACCGTCCAAGAACCCGCCAGCGTGCGCTGCGGAGACACCCGCCCCGTCAACTCCTCGTAACTCGGCGTCCACCCGTTCCACCGCTGCGGATTCCAACCCAGGATGATCGCTGCCATCCGGCTACCGTCCCTGCTCTTGCACACCGGCGTCGTAGAGCGCCACGAGCCGCTTCGGCGCCGCTCGTCGCCATCCCTCCACCACCAGGTCGCGGATCTCGTGCGGGTCCGCGGAAGCGAGCTGCGCGCGGACCCAGCCGAACCGGCCGAAGTAGTCCGCGGGGTCGTAGACGTCCGGATCGGCTGCCATCAACTCCGCTAGGTCCTCCTTAGACGCCCTGATGATCGCGACTACACCGTCAGCGGATGTACTGGCGAAGATCTTGTCGCGGACGCGGAACGTAGGATGTCCCCACGTCTCCTGTTCCACGGCTTCCGGCATCTCGAGGGCAAACTCTCGCACTTGTTCAGGAGTGAGCACCGTCAATTCTTTCCGTGTGGGCGAACCGAGGAGGCCGCAGCGGAATGGCATCGACCATTAGACGACCGATGCCCTGGACTGCGTGAACGGACGCGCCGGTCATAGGTCCGGCAACGGAGCGCGGCGACACCTCGGGGGGGAACCCGGGATGTCGCCGCGCGGCATGGCTGTCCTCACGAGGTCGGGGACAGGGCGCCGTCCGAGGAGAACACGAGCCCGACGCTGGCCGCGCCGCTGCGTAGGGCGTTCTTGGTCTGAGGGCCGCCCGCGTCGAGCGAGCTGAACGAGCCTGCCGAGAAGCGGTAGGTCGCGACGAGACCCGCTTGACACTTCGGCCGCTGCGGACACTCAGGCGGCCCGGCCAGCACGGTGGCGCTGCCCGAGCAGACCCGGGCCAGATCGGACAGGGTTCGCACCCTGTAACGGTCGGCGAAAGCCCGAGTGACCGCGAACGCGTTCTGGTCCTGCGCCGCGGAAGGCTTCCCGAACACGAGGTGCCGTCGCTGGCCCAACGCGGTCAGGGCCGAGTAGGTTCTGGTCAGATCCGGACTCGACACCGCGGTAGCGCCCGTACCGTTGATGCGGGTGTTGAGGAACTCGGCAAGCGTCGCCGCGTACTCCGGCACGACATGCACCTGCCCCTTCTCCAGTGCCGGCTCGTACAGTTCCCGGTTACCAATCTGCTGCACCCGCACCTCGAACCCGGCAGCGGCCAGGACGAGTCGGTACAGCTCGGCCAACGTCTGGCTCTCGCTGAAGTTCGCTGCCCCGACCACTACCCGGCCTGCCGCTCCCGTCCCGGCGCCGGTGGCAAGCTGCTTTTCGCGGGCGAAGCGCTCCGCCGCCACCCGCGGGGTCAGCCGCTCGACATCCACCGAGCGGTTGAGCGCGATCAACCCGTTGGTGTCGAGCGCAGCCGAAACCTGGTCCAGCGCGGCCACCAGCTGCGCAGAAGCCACCGGAGCATGGATCGCCGGGATGATGTTGTCGGTGTTCTGCAGCTTCTTGTCATCAGCCAGAACAATCAAATCCTGGCCGGCGACGGGAGCGCAGCCTGCGCCGGACGCGGCCGACGCTGGCGCCTTCGCTCCGGACGAACCCGCTCCACCGCAACCGGCGAGCACCACCGCCAGAGCTACCCCGACCAACCCACCGTACGCGCGCACTAACACTCCTCGTCTGTGTCAATCTTGCGAGGAGCAGCGTCGCAGCCCGAGCCGTGCTCGTGGAATATCCACTTGTCCCCACCTGACGGGGCCACTTGCCCGCCCTGACGGTCGGTCACCGATAAGGAGCCGAACGGTCTGGCGGACAGTCGCCCGGAACTGCATGCTGGCAGGCATGCCACAGATGTCCCGCCAGGAAGCCATGACCTTTCTCGCCTACGGCACCCGCACCGGCAAGCTCGCCACCACCTCACCGGCGGGCATCCCGCACGTCGCCCCTATCTGGTTCGTCGTCGTCGACGGGATGCTGGTGTTCACCACCGGAGCGGACACTGTCAAAGGGCGTAACCTGCGCACCGGTGGCCACGCCGCGCTGTGCGTGGACACCGAGGAGTACCCGTACGACTTCGTCACCGTGCGCGGCGAGGTGGAGGTCTCCTCCGACGCCCCCGACCTGCTGGCCTGGACCACCCGCATCGCCAGCCGCTACGTCCCCGCCGGCCAGGAGGAGTCGTACGGACGCCGCAACGCCGTCCCTGGCGAACTGCTGTGTCGCCTGACCCCCCACCGGGTGACTGGCGCCACCGACATCGCCCTGTGACGCGGTGCCGGCCGTAGGTCCCTCTCCGCGAGTGGTTCCGGGCCAGCCCGCCATGTGGCTCTGGCCGCCTGCTCGACCCGGCCCCTACCTTCAGGCCACTAATCCTGCTCGATGTGTTTCGAGGAGTTGGCCATGGCTGGGATCAACCGGAGGGCCCTGCTGGGAATCGCCGCAGGCCTGGGCGCGGCGGGAATCGCGGGCTGCGGAAACAGCCTCGACGCCGCCGCGGCCCGCAGCGACGACAACGCGATCAAGGTCGGTCTCGTCATTCCACAGGCCGGGGTGTACACCCCGCTGGGCTTGGACATTCAGCGCGGCTGGGACCTCTGGCTGCGGCAGCACGACGGCAAGCTGGGCGGACGCCGGGTCACGACAGTCGTGGCGGACGAGGGCGAAGGACCACAGACCGGAGTCCCCGCCGTCCAAAAGCTGCTCCAGAACGACCAGGTCGACGTGCTGGTCGGCATTGTCAGCTCAGCGACCGCCCTCGGCGTCCGCGACCTCGTCACCAGCGCCCGCAAGCTGCTCCTCATCGCCAACGCCGGAGCGGGCGCCATCACCACCGGCAACAGCAGCCCCTACATCTGGCGCACCTCGTTCACCAACGCCCAGGTCGCGGCCGCCATGGGCGCTCACCTCGCCGGCAGTGACGTCCGCCGGGCCTACGCGATCGCGCCCGACTACGTCGCCGGCACCGAGGCCATCAACGGCTTCAGCAAGGCCTACCGGGCCGGAGGCGGCACAATCGCCGGTCAGAGCCAACCGCCGTTCGGCAAGACCCAGGACTACCAGCCGTTCCTCAGCCGCATCCAGTCCTCCGGCGCACAGGGCACCTTTTGCTTCTTCGGCGGCGCTGAGTCTGTGGCCTTCGTGAAGCAGTACAGCCAGTTTGGGGTGTCCCGCACCATCCCGCTGTACGCGTCGGGGTTCCTCGTCGAAGGCGGCGTGCTGAAGGCCCAGGGCGACGCCGCGGACGGGATCTTGTCGACCCTGCACTACACCTCCGAACTCGATAATCCCGCCAACACCGCGTTCGCCCAAGCGTTCCGATCCGCCTACGGCGCCGCACCCACGGTGTACGCGGTGCAGGCCTGGGACGCGGCTGCAGTGCTGTCCCGAGCGGTCGCGCAAGTGAACGCCGTCGACGGCGACCGCCTGTCCAAGGCCCTCAAGGGAGTCGGTGTCATTTCCGACAGCCCTCGCGGCCCCTGGTCGTTCGTCCAACAGTCGCCCCGGCAGAACTTCTACCTGCGCCGGGTGCAAACCAATGCGGGTGAGCGGGTCAACGCGGTGATCAAGGACCTCGGCCCCCTCGACCCCCAGTCGTAGCGACGCGTACCGCCGGACGGAGCATCCACGATGCCCACTACGCAGATCGCCGTGACGGCGATGGTGAACGGCCTGGCCGTCGGGCTCCTTCTGTTCATCATCGCCGCCGGCCTGTCTCTGATCTTCGGCATGATGGACGTGCTGAACCTCGCTCACGGGTCCCTCTTCCTCACCGGCGCCTACCTCGCCTGGTGGCTCGGCGGGGAACAGCAGACCTGGCCGTCGCTCGCCCGAGCCGTCGTCGCCGTGATCGTCGTCGGGGCGGCGGCCGGTGGGCTGCTGTCGCTGATGACCGCGCCGTTGTCCCGCCGCTCACATCTGGAGCAGGCACTGCTCACCCTCGGCATAGCCCTCGTCGCCGCCGACATCCTGTCGGCGCTGTTCGGCGACGATGTCCACGCGACCGAGCCGCCACCGGGTCTCGGGGGCACGGTGGTCATCGCCGGCTGGACCTACCCCCGCTATCGACTGGTCCTCATCGGGGTCGCCGCGCTGATCACCGTCGGGGTGTACTGGACCATCGAGCGGACCTCCATGGGCGCCCTGTTCCGGGCGACGGTCAGCGACCGGGATATGGTCGCCACCACCGGCGTGGACCCCCGCCTCGTGCGAGTCGGCGTGTTCGTGCTCGGCTCGGTGCTGGCCACCGTCGCCGGGCTGCTCGGCGCACCCATCTACCACGCGCGCCCCGGCCTCGACACCACGATTCTCGTGCTCGCCCTGGTCGTCGTGGTGGTCGGCGGACTCGGCTCCATCCGCGGGCCGCTCGTCGCGGCGCTGCTGTTCGGCCAGATCGAGTCCGTGGGACGGGCTGTCCTGCCCGGGCTGGCATCCTTCCTGCTCTTCGGCACGCTCGCCGCCGTGCTGGCCGTGCGGCCCCGCGGCCTGTTCGTCCTCACCTCGGGAGCGCGACGATGACAGCCGCCGCTCGCACGGACAACACCACACACTTGCGAACCCGACGCGCCGCCCGGACGGCGACAGTGATCGCAGGCCCCTCGCTCGTGCTGGCCGCTGCGCCGCTGTACCTGGCTCCGTACGCGACGACCACACTCACCCGCATCCTCATCTTCGGGCTGCTCGCCGCCAGCCTCGACCTGCTGGTCGGCGTCGTCGGGCTGCCGTCGCTGGGACACGCGGCGTTCTTCGGGGTCGGCGCCTACGCCGCGGCCTGGACAGCCGGCCACAGCACCGCCTCCCCGATGGCGCTCGTGGTCGCCGTTCTCGCCGCCGCCGTCGTGTCCCTGGTGGCCGGATCGGTCGCCGTCCGCTCGAGCGGCGTGTTCTTCCTCATGCTGACTCTCGCCGTCGGCGAGTTGATGCAGCAGGCGGCGGACAGCTGGGCATCGGTGACGGGCGGGTCGAACGGGCTGTACGGCGTACCCGCGCCGTCGCTGTGGGGGCACGTCGTCGACCAGCCCGCGACGACGTACTGGTATGTGCTGACGTTCTTCGTCCTCGGAATGGTCGTCCTACGCCTCGCCTCCACATCGTCCCCGGGCATGGTCCTGCGGGGGGTCCGCGACAGCGAGATCCGGATGCGGGCCCTGGGATACCCGACGACGCGCGTCAAGCTCGGCGCCTTCGTCGTCGCCGGCGCCGTGGCCGGACTCGCCGGCGGGCTCCTCGCCGCCCAGCAGAGGCTCGTGACACCGGCGGACGTCGGATTCACCACCTCAGCGCTCGCGCTGCTCGCTGTGGTGATCGGCGGCACCGGCTCGTGGTGGGGTCCCTGTCTCGGGGCGGCCCTCGTCATCGTCATCCGGGACATGCTCGGCGCCAGCATCGACGGACACGGCCCCCTCGCCCTCGGGTTGATGTTCGTCCTCGTCGTCTACCTGATGCCCGCGGGAATCGCCCGCTTCCGCGCGAGGAGGAATGTGTCGTGACCGCGCTGCTCCACTGTCGCGACGTGCAGCACCGCTTCGGCGCGCTGGAGGTTCTGAGAGGTGTGCAGCTGGCGGTGACCGTCGGCGAACGGCATGCCCTGATCGGTCCGAACGGTGCCGGTAAGAGCACCCTGCTGAAACTGATCGCCGGTGAGGAGCGTCCGTCCGGCGGGTCGATCCACTACCGCGGCCAGGACATCACCCGCTATCCGGCGTACCGGCGGGCGCGCATCGGCATCGGCCGTGGTTTTCAGCATTCGACCCTTCTGGAATCGCTCTCCGCCGGACAGAACGTCGCGCTGGCGCTGACTGGCGGCCGCCTGCTGGCCCGGCAGGGCGACTGTCGCCGGCTCGCCGAGGTGGACGTGGCGCTGGGCTCCGTCGGCCTGCGCGACATGGCGCCCGTGCCGGTTGCCGCGATGTCCTACAGCCAGCGTCGCCGCTTGGAGATCGCCGTCGCGCTCGCCGCGAGACCGCAGCTCTTGCTCCTCGACGAGCCCGCGGCTGGCATGTCCGGGGAGGAACGCGGCACCCTCGTGGAGCTCCTCCGCGCGGTGCCGCCGACCGTGACGGTCGTCTTCGTCGAGCATGACCTGGACGTGGTGTTCGATGTCGCGACCCGCGTCAGCGTCCTACACCTCGGCGCGGTGCTGCTCACCGGCACAGGGCAGGAAGTGAGACGGAGCCGCGAGGTGCAGGAGGCGTATCTCGGCGGCCGGAGGGAGGAGGTACCAGGTGTTCCTCGAGGTGCGTGAGCTGTCCGCCGGCTACGGACAGGGGCGCGTGTTGCACGGCGTGGACCTGGACCTACCGGCGGGAGGCGCGCTGACTCTGCTTGGCCGCAACGGGGTCGGCAAGACCACCCTGGTGTCGACCCTGGCGGGTCTGCTGCCGCCGACCGGTGGCCGGGTGCTGCTCGACGGTCAGGACGTGACCGGGTGGCAGCCTCACCGGCTAGCCCGCGCAGGCGTCGCTTTGGTGCCGCAGGGCCGGCGCGTGTGGCCGGCGTTGACCGTTCAGGAGCATTTCGCGCTGGCTACCCGCCACGGTGGTCGTATCTGGCCGCAGGAACGCGTCTTCCAGCTGTTTCCCCGGCTGGGTCAGCGGCGCCGCCACTTCGCCGGACAGCTGTCCGGGGGCGAGCAGCAGATGCTGGCCATCGGCCGGGCCTTGGCCACAGATCCGCAGGTGGTGCTCATGGACGAGCCGTCCGAGGGCTTGGCGCCGGTGGTGGTCGACCACGTGGCCGACGCGCTGCGGGCGATGGTGCAGGCGGGTCTGACGCTGCTCCTGGTGGAGCACGACCTGCACCTCGCGCTGGACGCGGCGCAGGAGGTGGCGGTTATGGTGCGCGGACGCATCGCGCACCGTTGTCCCACCGCTGAGTTTCGCCAGGACCTGCCGACGATGCAGAAACTCCTCGGCGTTGCGGCGTGACCGCGATCACTCCCGCGCCGCGCGGTGGCAGCCGAGCAGATGGTCGTCGACCATACCGACCGCCTGCATGAAGGCATACGCGCCTACTGGCCCGATGAACCGGAACCCGCGCCGCTTCAAGTCCTTGGCCATCGCGGTGGACTCCGCCGTGCGGGCGGGCACCTCCGACGTCGATCGAGGGCGACGGCGCCGGCCGCCGGTCGGCTGGTACGACCACAGCAGCGCGTCGAGACTCTGGGGCAGGTCACAGACCAACCGCGCGTTGCTGATCGTCGCCTCGATCTTGGCCCGGTTCCGGACGATGCCGTCGGTTGCCAGCAGCCGGCTGACGTCCTCGTCGTCGTACCCTGCGATCACCTGCGGATCGAAGCCGTCGAAGCACGCGCGGAAGGTGTCGCGCTTGTGCAGGATCGTCGACCACGACAGGCCCGCCTGGAAGACCTCCAGGGCCAGGTGCTCGAACAACTGGCCGTCGTCGTGCAGGGGCCGACCCCACTCGTCATCGTGGTAGGCCATGTACACGGCGGTGCTGGTGCACCAGCCGCAGCGTCGTAGTCCGTCGGGTCCTGTGCTGATCTGCATCGTCACTCCTGCCCCATGGACCAGGATCGCTGCCTCGCAGCGGAGACGCGGTGCTGCATCCGCTGCCAGAGGTTCACCAGCGCGGCGGTGCTGCTGGCGGTGATTTCGATGCCGAAGGTGGTTTCCAACTCCCGGCGCCAGTCCTCGAAGGTGGCCAGCGCCCGCTCCTGCACGCCCGTCTCGTCGATGTGCGTCAGGACACAGTCCACCAGCGACAGCACCTGCCCCGCCTCGCGTCTGATCACGATGAACCGGCGCACGAACGTGGAGTTCGGGTCGGTCGACAAGGCGTGGTGGGCCTCGGCGAAGTCCTGCGGTTGCGCCGCCGGGTCCTCCCAGTCCATGACGGTGAACGATCCCCGGGGGTCGTGCGTGAACCGCCAGCCCCACGGCGTGCGGGCCAACTCGAAGCGAAACGGCGGCTGACTGACGACGCCGGGTTGCAGCGGCACGGGGACCAGCAGTCCGTCGCCGAGCCCGACATCGACGAACCACCGGCGGCCCTCCAGACTGACGGTCATGGCCAGGTGGTTGGAGAAGGCGACACCGCCGGGCAAGGCGGAGCCCTTCTTCACCTGCCCCCGGTGCAGCGTCACCTCAAAGCCCAGCGCCGACAGCAGCGCGGCGAAGGCCCCGTTGAGGTGGAAGCAGTAGCCGGCCTCGCCACCCGCGAGCCGCCCAGCATTGGCAACCGGATCCACGCCGGTGGGTATGCCCAGTTGGATGTCCAGGTTGTGGTAAGAGATCCGCTGAACGTGACGTTCATGGAGTCGGATCAGTGTGGTCAGACTCGGCTCCGGCCGGTCGGGCACGCCCAGCCGGGCCAGGTAGCGCGCAAGAACCTCGTCGCTAATCGGAGTCACCGCCCGATGTCCCCTTCCAGGACAGTCACCGTGCCCACGACGCGAGGACGGTGCCACCACGGCGATGGCACCGCCCTCAACGCTCCGTCAACGGGTCGCTGGTCCGCTCGTCCGGCTGCGCTTGAGCTCATAGAATCCGGGCGTTTGGGCGACCAGGAGGAAGCCGTCCCACAGGCGGGCGGCCTCCTCCCCCGTGGGTGCCGGGGTGACCACCGGCCCGAACAGCGCCACGGTCTCACCGCCCGGGATGTGCACATGGATCGTCGGCGTGCCGACGTCCAGCCCGACCGGCTGCATGCCTTCCTGATGGCTCTTGCGGACCGCGTCGTCGAGGCTCGAGTCGTCGGCCGCCGCGGCCAGCTTCGTAGGCAGTCCGCATTCCGTGAGTGCCGACTCGTACAGGCCCGGTCCGTATAGCTGGCCCTTGACGTGCCGACGGGTACCCATCGCCGTGTAGAGAAGACGGACGGCGTCCTGCCCGTGGTGCTGGTTAGCTGCCATCAGCACTCGGACCGGCCGCCGCCACGGCCCGATGTTGCGCTGGTAGAACTTGTCCACATCCTGCCGGCCCTCGTTGAGAGCCGACAGGCTCATGATGCGGAAACGGACGTCCAGGGGACGCCGCTGCTCGGCCTCCAGCAGCCAGCGCGACGCCAGCCAGGCCCACGGGCAGACAGGGTCGACGAACATGTCCACCGGGATTCGGTTCACTTCGGGCACCGACATACATCCTTTTGTTGATTCATCGGAACGCCGGACCGACAAGTCCGGCGCTGAGGGTCGCTCCGTCACGTGGGTCGATGATCAGCAGAGACCCGGTTGCGCGGATGAGCCGGTAAGGATCCGCGGCGATGGGCTCGTCGAGGTCCACCACCACCGTGGCGATGTCGTTGACGCGCAGGGCTTCCGAGTTCGCCGTGTGCTCCAGCGTCGCGAGGTCGAGCCGGTCGACGATCGACGTCACCTTCCCCTCCACGACCCTGGTCTGGTGCTGCACCAGCACCCGCGCGCCTTCCGCGAGACGGCGCTCCGCGACGTGACAGACGGTCGCCGTCATCTGTCGCGTCGCCGCCGGCGGCTGCAGAGTCGAGACGATCATGTCACCGCGCCGCCCCTCGCCCGCCCCGTCGAGTCGGACGCTGACGCACATACCGGCCCGCGCGTAGGTCGTCGCCGTGCCGAGGCAGTGGATGTCCGTGATCACCGCCGGTCGTCCCTCGGGCATGACGAGGACGTCCTGCCCGACACGGAGCTCACCCGCGACGAGCTGACCGGCCAACGACCCGTCGCCCGGCATCACGTACTGCACGGGCAGCCGGGCCGGCAGTGCGGTGAGGTCGTCGTCGATCCCCACTTGCTCGAGGTGCTGCAAGAGTGTGGGACCGGTGTACCAGGGCATCTCGGTCGACGCGTCGACGACGTTGTCACCGCGCAGCGCCGACAGGGGTATGGAGAGCACGTCGGCGATCCCCAAGGAGGTCGCCAGCCGGCGGAACGCCTCGTCGATCTCGGCGAACCGGTCCTGGTCAAAGCCGACCAGGTCCATCTTGTTGACCGCGAGCACAACGTGGGGGATGCGCAGCAGCGCCGCCACCGCCGTGTGCTGCCGGGTCTGGGCGACCACCCCATGGCGAGCGTCGATGAGGATCACGGCGAGGTGGGCGGTCGAGGCGCCCGTGACCATGTTGCGGGTGTACTGCACGTGCCCGGGGGTGTCGGCCAGGATGAACCGGCGGCTCCCGGTGGCGAAGTAGCGGTAGGCGACATCGATGGTGATGCCCTGTTCCCGTTCCGCTCTCAGTCCGTCGGTCAACAGAGCGAGGTCGGCCTGCTCGTAACCCCGGGCACGGCTCGCGGCCTCGACCGCCTCGATCTGGTCGGCGAGCACCGACTTGGAGTCGTAGAGAAGACGACCCACCAGGGTCGATTTGCCGTCATCTACGCTGCCTGCAGTGGCGAGTCGCAGCAGCCCACTGTCCCGGGCTGCCTCGACGCTGGTCGCGGTCACTAGAAGTACCCCTCCCTCTTGCGGTCCTCCATGGCGGTGTCGGACAGCTTGTCGTCGGCGCGACTCGAACCCCGTTCGGTGATGCGCGAGACACTGATCTCCGCGATCACCGCCTCGATGGTGGACGCCTCGGACGGCAGCGCACCCGTGCACGACATGTCGCCCACCGTGCGGTAGCGGACACGGCGCTCCTGCAGCTGCTCACCCCGGCGCGGGCCACCCCACTCCCCCGGCGCCAGCCACATCCCGCCGCGTTGGAAGACCTGCCGGGTGTGCGAGAAGTAGATGGACGGCAGTGGGATGCCCTCCCGGGCGATGTAGTTCCACACGTCGAGCTCCGTCCAGTTCGACAGCGGGAACACCCGGACATGGCCGCCGGAGTCGTGCCGCCCGTTGTACAGGTTCCACAGCTCGGGCCGCTGCTGGCGGGGATCCCACTGGCCGAACTCGTCACGCAGGGAGAACACCCTTTCCTTGGCCCGCGCCTTCTCCTCGTCGCGTCGTCCACCGCCGAACACGGCGTCGAAGCGGTGATGCTGAATCGCGTCGAGCAGCGGAACGGTCTGCAGCACATTGCGGCTGCCGTCGGCACGCTCGGCGAGCCGCCCGTCGTCGATGTAGTCCTGTACGTGCGCTACCCGCAGGGTGAGCTGGTGCTCGGCTACCACCTTGTCCCGGTATTCGATGACCTCCGGGAAGTTGTGTCCGGTGTCCACGTGAAGCACGGGAAAGGGCAGGAGCCCGGGCAGGAACGCCTTGCGGGCCAGGTGCAGCATGACGGCCGAGTCCTTGCCGCCGCTGAAGAGCAGCACGGGCCGATCCAGGGTTCCCATCACCTCACGGATAATGTGCACCGCTTCGGCCTCGAGAACGTCGAGGTAGGACATGCGCAGTTGAGATCCGGTCTGACTGAACGCCATGGTGTGTCTCCCCACGGGTGCCGGCGATGGAGCCGGTCAGGACGGGTTGCCGGGCCGCGCATATGCGGCGGTACGCAGGTCGGGCGGGTAGACGATCGGTACGGTGGAGATGTCCTGGTCCATCTCCTGGTACTGCTGCAGCACCACCGGCGGTGGGCTGTGGTGCCAGTGGGTCTCGCCCCGCTGGAAGGAGACCGGTCCGCGCCAGGTGTCGAAGGTCCCGTTCTCCAGTGCGTCGATGAGTTCCTCGCGACCGACCCGCTCCGCCTTCTCGAGGGCCTGCGCGATGATCGTGATGTCGGTGAAGGCGTTCAGCGCCGTGTCCGGTGGCATGGTGCCGTAGACGGTCCGGTAACGGTCCACGAACCATCGTCCGATCGACGTGAGCCCCGACCAGCTCGGGCTGAACTGGGTGGCCGGCCACACCATGTGCAGGCCGTGCTCGCCGAGCGCCTTCCAATAGTCCGGTGCGCGCAGCGGCCACTGGAACGGCGCCAACATCGGCACGTCGGGCAGAAGCCCGACCTCGGCGGCCTGCCGCACAATGAGATGGTTGGTCCGCACCACCCCGACGTTGATCACCACGTCGGGCTTCCACTGCTGGATAGCCCGCAGCTCCGACCGCAGGTCGTGCGTCGACTCCTGGTCGAACTCGATGGAGTGCAGCTCCATGGACTCCGGGGCAGCCTCCACCTCCGCCTTGAGCAGACCGGCAGCGATCTTGCCGAATACGGTGTTGGCGTGGATCAGGCCAACTCGTTTGAAGCCCTGGTCAGCGGCGAAGCGGATGAGCACGGGGGCCCGCTCGGCCATCGACGTGAACGTCCGGAAGACCACGCGGTGCTTCTTCGCGGTGACGGCCGGGTGGGCGTTCTCGATGAACAGGGGGACGCCGATCCGGTCGGCCAACTCGGCGACCTCCTCGGTGTACCGCAGGTGCCAGGGTCCCAGGATGGCCAGCGCCCGGTCGACGATCGCCACCTTCGCCATGGCGCCGACCGCCGAGCGGGGCATCGTCCCTCCGTCGAGGGCGACGGTTTCCTGGTCGTCGCGCACGACGAACTCGAACTGCTGCCCGCCGCGGATGCCGCCGTGGTCCCGTACATACTCGGCGCCGATCAGCGCACCTCGTACGGTCAACGTGCCGGCGGTCGGATCGCCGGGCACGGACAGGGGCGTCACGATGCCCACGGTGACCTTGTCGGCGTCCTGCACGGACTCGGCGAAGGAGCGGACCTCCTCGCTGACCATTTCCAGCGCGGTGTTTCCCGAGGAAGAGCTCACGCCCGGCCTCCGATCTTGTATTTGGTCAGGTATCCGGAGAAGCGCTCGTCGAGCTCGTCGGCGTTGAGGCCGTAGTCCTCGGCCCGGTAGACGTGCTTGCCGAGCTTGTCCTTCCGGTTCTCGGCGAGGTAGTCCCGGAACGCCTTCTCGACTTCACCATCCCAGCGGGCGCCGAGAAAGTCGCAGATGTCCGCCATCACCGCGATGGGCGAGGCCATCAGGCGCTGGTAGTCGATGTCGAGTACCGGCGTGTTGTTCAGGTGATCCCGTTCGGCCTGCGTGAACAGGTCGAGCATCTCCGCGAAGCGCTGCGTCCAGAGCCTACCCAGCGCAAGACGGTCCACCTCGTCGGCACGCGCGAGTCGGATGATTTCGGTCAGGCTGCACGTCGACGGGATGGTGACTCCCGGAGCGCGGTGCATGTAGATCAGGCGGGCGTCCGGGTAGGTGCCCATGAGGGCGTCGGCCCGCCACAGGTGGAAGGGGTCCTTCAGCACGAGCGTGTCGGTGGGCACTCGCCAGACGATGTGCTGCATCAGGTAGCGGTGGTAGTCGTAGGCGTCGTACTGGTCCTGGGTCTTGAGCCACTCGCCGTAGCTGGGCACGGTGTACCGCAGCTCGTACGCCATCGTCTTGAACGTCGGCGCGGTCAGCCGGTGGTCCTCGTCCGGGCGGCGCGGCTCCCACAGGTGCACCGCCTTGAGCCGGGGAGCGACGGTGTAGTAGTCGACGCAGAAATTTTCGGCGGCCTGAATCAGCGCCTGCCTGGTCGCCTCGCTGCGGTCGTCGGTCGCCGGCGCCATCAGCTCCCACAGCTCGGGATAGCGCAGGTCGGGGTGCTGGCCGAGCAGGTTGTGCATCAACGTCGTCCCGCTGCGGGTCATGCCCGTGATGAAGACCGGCTTGTGGATCTCAGCCGACGCGATCTCCGGGTTCTTCTCCCGCGCCCGGTGCGCCGCGGCCTGCGTCGCCAACGCGGCGACGAGCGCGCCTCGGACCGACTTGCGGCCGGCCGGGTTGAGGCCGCCCTCGGTGTCCAGGGCCCGCAGCAGCCTTTCGAGGGCGTCCAGGTGCGCGAACTCGAAATCCGAGACTCCGGCGCGCTGTCGGGCGGCCTCGACGAACTCCTCCACCCGGTAGACGTCCTGGCTCGGTTCGATGACGGCGGTCACGGCGATCTCCCCTCTCCTGGCTGGAAACGCAGCGGCTCGGGCCGCGGTCCGGGCTGTCGATTCGCAGGAATGCGACGCACGGCCGGACAGGACCGCAAGGACCTGCTGATAGCGGCGAACGTGAACAGCAGTCACGCTAAGTGGCGACGATAGGCATCCGGCTACCAGCGGTACAGGGCCACATCGTTCGTGCCCGAGGAACCAAAGCGACGTGAGGCCAAGTGGCCCGGGTATGCCCCGCAACGTGGCACTGGAACGGCGACGAACGCCGGTCCTATGGTCGGCCCAGCCAATCGCCGATCCACTGCGGACCGGAGGGACAGATGCCGCCGGCGACTCGGGTCACCCCCCTGCTGTTGTGGGAAACGGAGATCCGCGAAGGGTTCGAGGACAGTCGGTACCGACCCGTCGTCGCCGACTCCTGGCTCCTGCAGCACGGAATGACACGGGGTTACCGACTGCATTGGCGGCGCTTCTGCTCCGCCGTGCAGGGATTCGGTGTCCCGGCGCGCCGGGTGGCGCGCTTCGGGGCGTCCGTCACCACCGCCCTGCCCCGCTCGGGGGTGTGGTTTCCCCGCATCGAACTGCATCTCGGCCCTACTCAACGCCTGGCCCTGCGGCTGCGTCCCGCGCCACCGCTGGGCATCCAGGCACGGGGGTGGCTGTGGCCGCACCCGGATCCCCGGCGGCTGCCCCACATCAAGGGGCCGGACTTCGAAGAATTGGAGAAGGTGAGGGCCGCCGCCCACGACGAAGGCGCCGACGAGGCGCTGCTGCTCGACGACACAGGTCTGGTCCGGGAGGGAGCGTTCAGCAGCATCTACTGGTGGGCGTCGGACGCGCTGCACACGCCACCGAACGATGGACGCATCCTGCCCGGCGTCACCCGGGAGCTGATCCTGGCCCGCTGCGCGGAACTCGGCATCCCGGTGCGATACCGGCTGCCCAGTGTGGCGGAGCTGTTGGACAGCGAGGTGTGGATCACCAGCGCCCTGCACGGCATCCGAGTCCTGACGCACATCAACGGCCGGCCGACCGCTCCCCCTCAGGAGCGTCGGTTGCACGAGTGGCGCGCGCACCTCGACGCGCTGAAGGAACCAATCCCCGACCCCGAGGCCATCTGGCCGCACCGAAGCACCGAGGAGGCACCATGAAGCTCAGGTCACTACAGCGTCATCTGGCATCGGTCCCGCGCATGCACTTCGGCCGGTCGCACCGGGGACTGCGGGCCCGACTGGAGCTCCTGGCCACCCGCCAGCTGGGTGCGGGTGATTTCCTGTGGCACGCCCTCGAGCGCGGGCAGGATCATGACGCCGCCCTGTTCCACCACCTCCCGCCCGGCGGCGGACCCGATGACCTGATCGTCTACAGCCTCGCGACGCTTCGGGACGAGACGGAACGCTACGCCCGGTGGTACCACAACGCCGGCGTCACCCACGGCGACCGGGTCGGCGTGTTCACCCGCAACGGCATGGCCAGCTTCATCCACTTCCTGGCTCTCAACAGCATCGGGGCGATCCCCGCCGTGATCAACCCGAACATGGTGCCGGACACCGCCGCGAAGTACCTCGACCGGCTCGACGCGGTGGGTGTCGTCGTCGACGCCGACAAGCTGGGTCCCCTGCTGACCGGTATGGAAGGGGCCCGTCCCTTCCGGTTCACCGCCTCGCAGGAGGAGATGCACGCCGCGCCACCGGCCGGGCCGCTGCCCGGTGTCTACCCCTACCGCCATGGCGACCGCGACCCGGTGCTCATCTCGCATTCTTCGGGCACCACCGGCATGCCCAAGGCCGCCACGTTCGGGCACCGTCAGTTCTTCGCCGGGAAGCGGCCGCGGATCATGACGCTGCCGTCGGGCCCGGACGACCGGATGCTGCTGGCGTTCCCGGCGTCGCACTCGTCCGGCTACAGCTACATGATGATGGCGACGCTCATCGGCCTGCCCACTCTCGTGATGGAGTCGCAGGACGGGGCCACGGTGGCGGAGGCGATGCGCTGGTGGAAGCCCAGCGTGGTGACCGGCTTCCCGATCACGTTCGGCGAGATGATCGCCTTGGGCCTGGAGCCGTCGGCGGCGGCGCACGTGACCACGTGGATCAGCACCGCGGACGCCTCCCACGAAGCGCACGTGCGGGAGCTGGTGCGCCTCGGCCGGCACCGGGAGAACGGCAGCTGGCGGCCGGGATCGCAGTACCTCGACGGGCTGGGCGCCTCGGAGATGGGCATGGCCCTGTTCCTCAACATTCACGGTCCCAAGACCAACGTGTACGGACGCTGCGTCGGCTACCCGGAGCCCATCGTCGAGGACGCCGTGGTCTTCGACGAGCACGGCCGGGAACTCGGCCCCAACGAGGTCGGCTACCTGGCGGTACACACGCCGACGGTCACCCTCGGGTACTGGGGTAATCACGAGCTGACCCACAAGTCCATCCGCAAGGGCTACTGGCTGACCGGCGATGTGGGCTTCAAGGACGACAAGGGTCGCTTCTACCACTACGACCGCACCACGGACGTGATCACGACCCGGCGCGGACCGGTGTACAGCCTTACTCTCGAAGAGGAGATCTTCAAGGCGTGCCGGCTCGTCGTCGACTGCGCGGTCGTCGGGGTCATCGACCCGATCGAGCCGACCTCGTTCGCGCCGATCGCCGCCCTGCGGCTCATCGACCAGGCGAACATGTCGGCCGAGGAGCTACTGACCGTCGTCAACCGCGCGTTGCGGGCAGCCGGCCGGCACGAGCTGGCCGCCGCGGTGATCTCCAAGGGAGACCACAAGATCCCCCTCGGCGTCACCGGCAAGGTGCTCAAGCGGGAGGTGCGCGCGCAGTTCGCCGACCTGCTGCTGACCGACGACGACGGCGGCCTGGACGTGGCGCGCACGCGTACCGAGCAGTCGGTCCTGCGACAGCTGACGAATCGACCGGCGACCGATGCCGCCGAGCGGGACGCGGCCACCACGTCGGCATGAGCGACCACCGGGGCGGGGTCGGGTCCCCCTGCCCGCCCCGCCCCGGCTCGGTCTCACCGGCTCATCACGAAATCCCGCAGGGCGCGGCCGATCTCGGCGGGCGAGTCCTCCTGTACGTAGTGACTCCCGGCGACGGTGACCTCGCGCTGATTGGGGAAGGTGCGGGCGAAGGCCAGGGCACGTCCGGTCAGCAGCGCCCCCGGGTGGGCGACCACAAGCAGTTTCGGCACCGGCGACGTGGCCAGCCAGGCGCCGTACTCCTCGACGATCGCGGCCACATCCACCGGCTCACCCTCGATGGGCAGGTCCCGGGGAAACATGAGGGTCGGCTGCCGGGAGGCCGGGTCGCGGAAGGGCCGCCGGTAGTGGTCCATCTCCACGTCGGACAGAGACCGCAGGACGCTGCGGGGAAGAACTACCTCGACGAAGAAGTTTTCCTGCAACACCATGCGCTCGCCGTCCGGTGAGCGCATAGCGCGGAAAAGCTGGTCCCGGCCGGCCTCGAAGTCGCTCCACAGCCGCGGCTGCACGATCCCCTCCATGTAGGCGATCGCCCGGACCCGGTCAGGGTGGCGGGCCGCCCAGTGAAAGCCCAGCGCCGACCCCCAGTCGTGCAGCACCAGCGTGACGGGCCGGTCGCCGACGACCGTGTCGAACCAGGCGTCCAGGTAGCCGACCTGGTCGGTGAAGCGGTACAGGCCGTCCGGCGCCGGGCCGGATCCGCCCATGCCGACGAGGTCGGGGGCAAGACACCGCCCCTGATCAGTGACGGATGGGATGATGTTGCGCCACAGATACGAGTAGGTGGGGTTCCCGTGCAGAAAGACGATGGGATCCCCGCTCCCCACGTCGACGTACTCGATATGGGTACCGCGCAGGGCGATCTGGCTACGCGGGTGTGGATCGACGGCGGCAATGGCCGCGGCGGGCATGGAACTGTGCGTCACAGTGGACCTCCTCGCCGCATTGATAACAACTCGAACCGCCGTCTCCGGCGCATCCAAGAAACGGCGTGTCCGCCGATCGACGCCGTTTCACGCTCAGCCGCCCGCGCTTCTTAATAAAAAGTTCCCGAGGATTCCACAAGTGACATCTCGAATGTGATTCACGTGCCGACCTCCGCAGTTAGCACCGCGCCTGCCGCAGATGCGACTACCCGTGAAAGTGGCACCTGCGTGACGGCGTACATGGGCCTGTCCATCCGCGTCAGCACTTCCTACGGTTCTTTCGTCGAACCGACTGCTCCGGCCACCTGGAGATCACATGAGCAAGATGCCCCGTGGCGAAATCCACGGCACATACGATCGCCGCCGACTTCTCCGCACGGCGGGCCTCGCCGCCGCCGGAATGGCCCTGTCCAGTCCGGCGCTGGCCGCCTGCCAGGTGGGCGCGGGGGCGAAGAGCAGCGCCCGCTCACGCAGCCTGAAGATCGGCTTCGTCAGTCCCCGCACCGGACCCGCGGCGTCCTTCGGCGAGTCCGACAGCTACGTGCTGGAGCTCGCGCGCTCCGCGCTCGCGTCGGGACTGGCCGTCGGTGGCAACACCTACCAGGTCGAGATCCTCGACCGCGACGGCCAGTCCGATCCACAGCACAGCGCGCGGGTCGCCAACGACCTGATCAACTCCGACCAGGTCGACCTTATGCTGGCCACCTCCACCGCGGAGACGGTCAACCCGGTGTCCGACGCCTGCGAGGCCGCCGGGGTGCCCTGCATCTCGACGGTCGTGCCGTGGGAGTCCTGGTACTTCGGCCGGGGCGGCAAGCCGGAGCAGAAGAAGGCCTTCACCTACACCTACCACTTCTGCTTCGGCGTGGCCGAGTTCCACAACGCCTACACCCATCTGTGGCCGCAGGTGGCCACCAACCGCAAGGTCGGGGTGCTGTGGCCAAACGACTCCACCGGCAACGCCATCCGGCAGACCCTCGGCCCGCTGCTGACCAAGAGCGGATACACCGTCGTCGACCCCGGCGCCTACACCGACGGCACCAACGACTACTCGTCGCAGATCGCCCGCTTCAAGGCCGAACGATGCGACATCTTCAGCACGTTCCCGATCCCGAGCGACTTCGCCACGTTCTGGCGGCAGGCGATCCAGCAGGGCTACCACCCGAAGATCGCCCAGACGGCGAAGACCGGTGTGTTCCCCTCACAGGTCGAGTCCCTGGGCCCGATCGGGGTCGGCCTCGCCGGTGCCGCCTACTGGACGCCCGCCTTCCCGTACACCTCCTCCCTGACGAAGGTGTCATCCCAGCGGCTGGGCGACGGCTATCAAAAGGCCGCCGGCAAACAGTGGAACCAGCAGCTCGGTCCGAGCCTGGCCCTCTTCGACGCCGCCGCGGCGGCGTTCACCGCCGCGAGCGACCCGCAGGATCGCCAGGCCGTGGCCCAGGCGATCGCCCGCCTCGACGTGGAGACGCCCGTCGGTCGGTTGCACTGGGGCAGCGGGCCCAACGCCAACGTCGTCGCGACCCCCATTCTCGGCGGCCAGTGGCGCGCGTCCGCCGCCGGTAGCCAGTTCCCCCTCGACTTCGTCCTCTGTGAGAACTCGTCGGACCCGATGGTGCCGGTCACCACACGGCTGCAGCCCCTGCGGTGAGCGCGATGACCGACATCCTGCGCGTGCAGACCGCGGTCGTGAGCTACGGCAGCGTACGCATTCTGGACGGGGTCGACCTTCGGGTCACCGACGGGGAGGCGCTCGGTGTCGTGGGCCCCAACGGCGCCGGGAAGACGACGCTGCTCAACGTGATCGCCGGGGCGGTCGCCACCGCGCAGGGCCGGGTGTTTCTCGCCCATGAGGACGTCACCCGGCTCGACCCGGCGGCCCGGTGCCGGCGTGGGATCGGCCGGGCCTTCCAGATCCCCCGCCCCTTCGGCGTCCTGACCGTCCTGGAGAACGTCCTGGTACCCGCCATGCACGGGGCGCAGCTGCCCACCGCACGCGCGTACGAGCGCGCCGTGACGGTGCTGGAGCGGTGCGGGTTGCTGCCGCTGGCCAACAGACGCGCCGACACGCTCGGCCTGCTGCACCGTAAGCGTCTGGAACTGGCCCGCGCGTTGGCCGCCGGGCCGCGCGTGCTGCTGCTCGACGAGATCGCCGCCGGGCTCACCGACGCCGAGTCCGAGGACCTCGTCGACCTGATCCTCGAAGTCCGCGCCGGCGGCACGTCGATCGTGTGGATCGAGCACGTCATGCACGTCCTGCTGCGGGTCGTCGACCGCCTGGTCTGCCTCGACGGAGGTCGGGTCATCGCCGACGGTGAGCCGCGTGCCGTGCTCGACGACGACGTGGTGGTCGGGGCCTACCTGGGCCCGCAACCGGGAGTACACGCCAAGGAGCGTACGCCGTGAACGGGCCGCTGCTGACCGTGACACACCTGACGGCCCGGCACGGCCTGCTCACCGCCGTGCGCGAGATGTCCCTGACGGTGCGGGCCGGCGAGGTGGTGAGTCTCGTCGGCGCGAACGGCGCCGGGAAGTCGACCCTGCTGCGGACGATCGCCGGCGCGCACCCGGCGACGGCGGGACACATCGCCCTGGGCGGGCGGGACGTCACCGGCATGCGCGCGTACCAGCGGGTGCGGGAGGGCATCGCCCTGGTTCCGGAGGGCCGCCGGCTCTTCCCGGACCTGACCGTTGAGGAGAATCTCCTCGTCGCCGCCGGCCGCTCCCGGACGACGCGCTGGGACCTGGATCGGGTGCTGGCGGCCTTTCCCATGCTGCGCCCACTGCTGCGGCAGCGCGCATCGTCGCTGTCCGGCGGTCAGCAACAGGCCACCGCCATCGCCCGGGCACTCCTGACCGGCCCGCGGCTGCTGCTGGTGGACGAGGTGTCGCTCGGCCTGTCACCGGCGGCCGTCGCCGACGTCTACGCCAGCCTCGCCACCCTCGCCGCGGAGGGCGTCACCATGATCCTCGTCGAGCAGGACCTCACCCGGGCGATGTCCGCGGCTGGTCGGGTGGTGTGTCTGCGCGAGGGCCAGATGGTGCTCGCGCAGCCGGCGGACGCAGTGACCCGGCAGCAGGTGGTCGATGCCTACTTCGGGATCCGGGAGTCGGCGGTACCGGCCGACGCCTCGAGGGAGCGGACATGACCATCGCCAACGCCGTCATCAACGGCGTCCTGCTCGGCGCCTTGTACGCGCTGTTCGCCTGCGGACTGTCTCTCATGTTCGGGGTGATGCGGATCATCAACCTCGCCCACGGCGACCTCGCGGTGCTCGGCGCCTTCGCGGTCTGGCTGATCGCGACGCAGGCACAGGTGTCCCCCTTCCTCGCCCTCGCGGTGGCCCTGCCGGTGATGCTGGTCCTCGGTTACCTCCTCCACCGGGTGCTGCTGGGGCCCAGTCTGCGCGGGGGTGAGCTCACCCCGCTGCTGACCACCTTCGGCCTCGCCATCGTGGTGCAGAACCTCATGTTGCAGATCTTCTCCCCGGACGTGCGCAGTCTCGGTGCCGCGGCGGGAGAGATCTCGGTGGGGAGTTGGCGGGTGAACGACCAGTTGACCGTGCCGTACTTCGGACTTCTTGTCCTGGCGGTGGCAGTCGCCCTGCTGGGCGGTCTGGAGATTCTGCTCCGCCGGACCCGGCCCGGCAGGGAGATGCGGGCGACCGCACAGGACGCGGAGACCGCGGAGCTGGTGGGGATACCGGCGGAGTCGGTGTACGCCAAGGCGACGGCGCTGGCGGTGGGCACGGCAACCCTGGCCGGGGCGTTCCTGGCGATGCACGCCACCTTCGATCCGTCCAGCGGTCCCACCCAGCTCATCTTCGCGTTCGAGGCCGTGGTCATCGGCGGCCTGGGGTCGCTGCGGGGCACGCTGGTCGGCGGCATGGTCCTCGGTGTGGCGCAGACCGTCGGCGCCACGATCGATCCGCAGTACGCGATCCTCGCCGGCCATCTCGTCTTCCTCGCCGTCCTGACCGGTCCTCGCGGACGGCTCACTGTCCTCAGGAGCGTGCGGGCATGACAACCGTCGCATCGATGCCCACGCCCGCCCCGACGGTCCGCAGGTCAAGCCGGTCCTGGCGGGCCCGGGGAATCTTTCTGACCGCAGTGCTGCTGATGGCCGCGGCCGTGCCGCAGGTCTTCGGCCTCACCGTCGTCGAGCAGGGCACCGAGCTGCTGACCCTGATCTTGCTCGCCACGATGTGGAACGCCCTGGCCGGCTACGCGGGCCTGGTCTCGGTAGGCCAGCAGTGCTTCATCGGGGTGGGAGCCTATGCCACGATCTGGCTGACGCAGCAGGGTTTGGCGCCGTATGCGGCGATCGTGCTGGCCCCGCTGGCCGCCGGCGTGCTGGCGGTGGTGCTGGCACCGGTCGTGCTGCGCCTGCGGGGCGGCCAGTTCGCGGTCGGCACCTGGGTGATCGCCGAGACCGCCGCGCTGCTCGTCATGCTCGACGATGACCTCGGCGGCGGCACGGGCACGTCGCTGCGCGGGTTGAACGCCTATCCCCCGCCGGTTCGGCACGCCTACACCTACTGGTTGGCGCTGGCCGCCGCGGTGCTGCTGTTCGGAGCGTTGTTCCTGTTGTTGCGGAGCCGCTCGGGGATCGCCCTGCAGGCGGCGCGGGACAGTGAGCAGGCGGCGGCTGCCGCGGGGGTGCGGACCTGGTCCGCGCGCGTGCGCGTGTACGTGCTCGCCGCTGTCGGGTGCGGTGCCGCCGGTGCGCTGACCTTGGCAAACACGCTCTTTGTCCAGCCACGATCGATCTTCGGCGCTCACTGGTCGGCCTATCTGATCTTCATGGTCCTGGTCGGTGGCATCGGCACGCTCGAAGGGCCGGTCTTGGGCGCTGTCGCGTTCTTCGCGGTCGAGTCGGCTTTCGGCGATCAGGGCGCCTGGTATCTGGTGGGCCTTGGAGTGATGGCAATCTTCTTCACCCTGTTCGTTCCCCGCGGATTGTGGGGCGGACTTTCGCGCCGGGACACCCTGTCGCTGTTCCCGCTGCGCTATCACCTCACCACCACGGAGCGCGGATAGACCATTTGATTTTCCCGGAATCAGCCTCGGGGCATGCCGCGCCGGCCGGGCTGCAACGCCCGACGGCGGCCGCGCCCTGGCGCGTCCCACGATAAGTGACAGCCGACCGAGACGGACACATAAACCCTTGTTCGATTGACATAAGTCGATATAACGTTGGGCATCAGCCGGCGGAAATCGATGCGATTGACTTTCCAGGCGCGCCGTGTCGGAGCGATCCGCCGATGAATATCCGGCCGGCATTCATCAGAAGGAGCAGCAGATGCAGGGACTCATCCAGGTGGCCGGGATCATCGACCAGGACGAGGCAGACATGATCTGCGAGGAGGGCGCCGAGTGGCTGGGCTTCGCCCTGCGGCTCCCGGCGAAGAACGAGGACCTGTCCGAGGCCGAAGCCGCCGCCATCGTCAAGGCCATCCAGCCCCGCCACCGCGGCGTCCTGATCACCTACCTGACCGAGGCCGAGGAGATCAAGGAATTCTGCGCGCAGCTCGGCGTCACGGCCGTGCAGCTGCACGGCGACGTCGCTCCGACGCAGCTGCGGCAGCTGCGCCACATCGCCCCCGAGCTGACCGTCCTCAAGAGCCTCGTGGTCAAGGCGGACAACATCGACGAACTCGTCAAGATCGTCGATGAGAGCGCCGAGTGGGTCGACATGTACATCACCGACACCTTCAACCCCGCCACCGGCGCCAAGGGGGCCACCGGCCTCGTCCACGACTGGTCCATCAGCGCCGAACTGGTCCGCGTCGCCCCCAAGCCGCTGATGCTCGCCGGCGGCCTGAACCCCGACAACGTCGCCGCGGCCATCGCCGAGGTCCGCCCGGCCGCCGTCGACGCGCACACCGGACTCGAGGACTCCCACGGCCGAAAGGACCGCCAGAAGGTGCGGCAGTTCGTCTCCGCCGCGCGTCAGGCGTTCGCCGCCCTCACCGAACGGGACTGAACCATGCCCGACACCGCCACCGCCCCGGTCACGCAGCTGCACCTCCTGCCCCAGACCAACCGTTTGCGGTCGCTGCACACCGTGATACGGGACCGCGACGCCGCCCGCGCGGACTTCGTACAAACCTCCGCGCAGATCTTCCGCCTGCTCCTCGAGACCGCCCTCGACCTGCTGCCCGTCGAGCCCCGAGAGGTACGCACTCCCGTCGGGCAGACCTATCGCGGACTACGACCGGCCGCACCCACGTGCGGCGTGTCCGTCGCCCGCGCCGGGGAGAGCATCGAAGCCGAACTGCGCGCCATGCTCCCCCACTCCCGCATCGGCAAGATCCTCCTGCAGCGAGACAAGGTGACGAAACTCCCGCGCTTCTACTACGCCGCCCTGCCGCCGGACATCGCGACCTCCCACGTCCTGCTGCTGGACCCCATGCTCGCCACCGGCGGCACCGCGCTCGCGGCAATCACCGTCCTCGGCGAGCACGGCGTCGCCGACGACGACATCGTGTTCGTCAACCTGCTGTCCTCACCCGAAGGCATCGCCGCCGTCCACGCACAGCACCCGCGAGTGCGGATCGTGACCTCTGCCGTGGAGGAACGACTCAACGAGGACGCCTACATGATTCCCGGCATCGGAGACTTCGGTGACCGGTACTTCGGGACGGACCAACCGCGATGAGACGCGGCGGCATCGTCAGCGACATCGGCGTCACCGCCCTAGCCCCCGCGATCTGGGGAAGCACCTACCTCGTCACCACCGAACTGCTTCCGGCAGGCCGCCCGTACCTCGCCGCCGTCGCACGCGCACTGCCGGCCGGACTGGTCCTCCTGGCCTTCGGTCGAGTCCTGCCGAGAGGCGCGTGGATCTGGCGGGCGCTGGTGCTGGGCACGCTCAACATCGGGCTGTTCTTCCTGCTCCTCTTCATCGCCGCTTACCGGCTGCCCGGCGGCGTGGCGGCCCTGATCATGTCGTTCCAGCCGATGCTCGTGCTCGTCCTGGCGGCCCTGCTCCTGCGCGACCGGATCCGCCCCTTACACCTCGCCGCCTGCCTGCTCGGGGCCACCGGCGTCGCCCTGCTGGTCCTGCGTCCGACCGCTGTCCTGGATCCCATCGGGGTCGCGGCGGCCCTGGCCGGCGCCGCCAGCATGGCGTCCGGGATCGTCCTGACCAAACGGTGGGCGCGACCGGCCGGAGTGGGCGTGCTCCAGTTCACCGGCTGGCAACTGACCGCCGGCGGCCTCGTGCTGCTGCCCGTCACCCTCGCGGTGGAGGGACTACCGAGCCATCTGACGGGACGGAATCTGACCGGACTGTCCTACCTTGCGGTCGCCGGCTCACTGTTCGGATACGCCGTGTGGTTCCGCGGCATCGATCGCCTGCCCGCCCTGGCCGTTTCCTTCCTCAGCCTGGTCAGCCCCATCGTCGCCAGCGTTCTGGGCCTCATCTTCCTCGACCAACGGCTCAACCTGACCCAGTTCATCGGAGCCCTGATCATCATCGCCGCCGTCGCCCTCGCCCAACTGAGGTCGTCCCCGCCGTCGACGCCACCCGCGCCAGCGCCGGTGGTTCCCCCGGCGCTGACCTCCCGGTGAAGCATCACCACCACAGGGGGAAGCATGATCACCACATCAGCCACCACCGGAGCCCCTGACCCTGACACCGCCTGCCTGCCCGATCTGCTCGATGAGCAGGTACACGTCGATCCCCACGCCGTCGCCGTCATCCATGGACCGGAACGAATCACCCGCCGCGCGTTGGCGGACCGGGCCAAGGCTCTGGCGGCGCACCTGCGCGCGCTCGGCACCGGCCCCGACGACTGCGTCGGGCTGTTCGCCGAGCCGTCGGCCGCCCTCGTCGTCGGCGCCTGGGGAATCCTCTACGCGTCAGCGGCCTATCTGCCGCTGGCGCCCGACTACCCCGACGAACGCCTGCGCTACATGGCGACCGACGCCCGGCTCCGCACCATCGTCGCCCAGGACGAACTCATCGACCGGCTGTCGGACCTGGTGCCGCCCGGCACGCACCTCGTCCCACTGAGCACAGCGAACGACCCGCATCCGCCCGATGGGCCCTACCACCGGCCCGGACCACGCGATCTCGCCTACGTCATCTACACCTCGGGAAGCACCGGGAAGCCGAAGGGGGTGATGATCGAGCACCGGAGCATCGTCAGCCAGCTGCGGTGGCTCCACGCCACCTACCGCATCGGTGAGGCGGTCATCCTCCAGAAGACCCCCATGAGCTTCGACGCCGCCCAGTGGGAGATCCTCGCCCCCGCCTGCGGCAGCACCGTCGCCGCCGGCACACCGGGACTGCACCGCGACGCCGAGGGGATCATCGATGCCGTCCGACGGCACCAGGTCACGGCCCTACAGTGCGTGCCCACCCTGCTCCGCGCCCTCATCGACACCGAACGACTGGGCACCTGCACCTCCCTGCGACAGATCTTCACCGGCGGGGAGGCTCTGTCCACCTCGCTGGCCGGCGACTGTCTCAAGGCGCACTCCGCCAGGCTCGTCAACCTTTACGGGCCGACCGAATGCACGATCAACTCCTCCTCCTTCGCCGTCGAACCAGGCGCCCTTGACGACGAGGCGCAGTCCGTGCCGATCGGCAGACCCGTCACCGGCACCCACTACGTGATCATCGGCCCCGACAAGGAGCCGGTGACCGCCGGCGCCGTCGGCGAGCTGCACATCGGCGGCGTCCAACTCGCCCGGGGCTACCTGCACCGGCCCGCCCTGACCGCGCAGCGTTTCGTGACCGACCCCACCACCAGGGAGCGGCTCTACCGCACCGGCGACCTGGCCGCCTGGAACGACGACGGCACCGCCCGATTCGTCGGACGTGTCGACAACCAGGTGAAGCTGCGCGGCTTCCGCATTGAATTGGACGAGGTCCGCCTCGCGGTGGAGGCCCACCAGTGGGTTCGACACGCCGGTCTGCTCGTCCGCGACGACCCCCGCACCCAGCAACCCCATTTGCTCGCCTTCGTCGAACTCAACCCCCGCGAAGCGGCGCTGATGGACCAGGGCCGGCACGGCGCCCACCATCAGTCGAAGGAGAGCAGACTGCAGGTACGGGCCCAGCTGTCGCACGCCGGAGTGCGCACTCCCGAGGAGCTCGCCGGCCGCCCGGTGCTCGCCCTGCCGGGGGCGGAACCCACGCAGGAGCAGGTTCGGCGGGTCTTCGCGCGCAAGACCTACCGATTCTACGAGGGCCCACCCGTGTCCCGGGCCGCCCTGCTGAACCTGCTGCGCCCCCTGCAGCAGCCACACACGCCGCGCCGGCTCGACCAGATCGAGCTGTCCACCTTCGGTGAGATCATGCGCTACCTCGGGCAGTTCGTCAGCGACGAACGGCTCCTGCCCAAGTTCGGCTACGCCTCCCCCGGAGCCCTCAACGCCACGCAGCTCTACCTGGAGATCCACCACCTGTGGGGGCAGCCGTCCGGCTACTACTACTACCACCCGATCGCGCACGAGCTGGTCCTGATACGGGAACTCGCCGCAGGGCCCGAGCCGAAGGTGGGACTGCACTTCGTCGGCAGGCGACACGCCATCGAACCGGTGTACAAGAACAACATCCGGGAGGTCCTTGAGATAGAGACCGGCCACATGGTCGGCATGCTTGAGCAGATCCTGCCCGAGTATGGGCTCGCCGTCACCGCGGCGAAGCACACACCGCAGCTGATGCGGCACCTCGACTGCACCACCGACGACCTGTACCTGGGCAGTTTCACCCTGACGCCCCACGCGCCGGCACCACGGGACGAGATCGACGTCTACGTCCAGGTGCACCCGGACCACGACGTCGACCTGCCCCCGGGCCAGTACGCCTACCGCGACGACGAGCTCACCCGGATCGACGACGCCCTGGTGCTCCGACACCACGTCATCGCCATCAACCAACAGGTGTACGACCGGGCCAGCATCGGCATCAGCCTGATCAGCACCACGTCGACGCGATGGCGGCGCTACATCGACCTCGGCCGCGTCCTGCAGCGGTTGTCCATGAACGACCTCGGCTTCGGGTTCATGTCATCCGGCTACAGCTCCGAGAGCGGCCACGACCTGCCGTCCGCCCATCGCATCCGGAGCATCCTGCACCGCTGCGGACAGCCCAGCGGGCCCTCCTATTTCGCCGTCGGCGGCCTCGTCAGCCAGGACCAGGTGGCCAGCCGCGGGATGAAGGAGGACGCCGTCCACATGAAGGGGCCGGCGGAACTCATCCGAGACGAGCTGGCCGAGCGACTCCCTGACTACATGATCCCCAACAAGGTGATCATCGTCGACCGGATGCCGCTCACGGCGAACGGCAAGACCGACCTCGCCGCGCTCGCGGCCACCGCAGCGGCCACCGCCACGCAGACAGGACCACCGTTCGTGACGCCGCGCACCGACATGGAGCGGCAGATCGCACAGTTGTGGGGGGAAGCCACCCGACAGGACGCCGTGTCGATCCACGATGACTTCTTCGCCTGCGGAGGCAACTCCCTCATGGCCGTCGCACTGATCAACCGGCTCAACCGGGAATTCGCCGCGTCGCTTCCCCTGCAGGTCATCTTCCAGTGCCCCACCGTGGCGCAACTGGCCTCGCGCCTCGAAGACCGGGACCAGGTGAACAGGTCACGACTGGTGCCCCTGGCCACCACCGGCGCCGGCCGACCCGTCTACTGCTGGCCGGGCCTCGGCGGCTACCCCATGAACCTGCGGCCACTGGCGACGCGGGCCGGACGACCCTTCCTCGGCGTGCAGGCCTACGGCGTCAACGCCGGCGAGGACCCCTACCGGACCATCACCCGCATGGCCGCCGAGGACGTGCGCGCCATCCGGGAACGGCAACCCCACGGCCCCTACACACTGTGGGGCTACTCCTTCGGCTCCCGGGTGGCCTACGAAGCCGCATACCAGCTGGAGCAGGCCGGTCAACAGGTCGACCAACTCGTCCTCATCGCCCCCGGCTCACCCCGACTGCGCGCGGTGGCGAATCAGCCGGGCGAGGACGTCGCAAGCTTTGACAACCGCAGATATCTGGCCGTGTTGTTCTCCGTCTTCGCGGGCACCGCCACCGGCCCCCTGGTGGACGAGTGCCTGACCACCGTCGTGGACGAGGACACCTTCACCCGCTTCGTGCACCGTCATTTCGGCGGACTCGACCTTCCGCTCGTGCGGCGCATCACGCGTGTCGTCGCGCGTACGTACGGCCTGCGCCACACCGACGTGGAGATCGCCCGACGGCCGATCAACGCCCCGGTGACGGTTCTACGCACCCGCGGCGACGAGGACTCCTTCCTCGACACCGACGCAGCCCGCAGGAGTCTCGCCCCCACCGTCGTCGACCTGACCGCCGACCACTACTCCGTGCTCCGGGAGCCGGGAGCCGACGAGCTGATCGCCGCGCTTCCCGTACCTTCCGGCCGGCAGGTCCGGCCACACGTGAGCATCACACACCTGCAGGTCGCCCTGACCGACGAGCAGCACAGCCGCCTGGTGGCCGCCGTCACCCAGGCCATGACCCGAGCCTTCGGATGCGACGAGGAGTCGGTGTCCATCGCGCTGGAGGCCGTCGCCGACGAATGACCCCGGACCGACCGTCCGACACCCTGCCAGCGTCCCCCGACCGAGGAGCGAACATGAGGCAACACGCCCATCCCCCCATCCCGGTGCAGTTGAGCGAGGAGGTCGCCGACGCCTGCAAGGAGGGCCGGCCCGTGGTGGCGCTCGAGTCCAACGTCATCACCCACGGCCTGCCTTACCCGAACAACGCCGCCACCGCTTGCAAGGTGGAGGAGGCGGTGCGATCCGGCGGTGCCGTACCGGCGACGATCGCCGTCGACGGTGGTGCCATCCGGGTCGGCATGACCGCCGCCGACATCGAACGCTTCGCCTCCACACCGGGCATACCTAAGGTCAGCGCCCGCGACCTACCGACCGTACTCGCCCGCGGCGGCCTGGGCGCGATGACGGTCGCCAGCTCACTGGTCGCGGCCGACCTCGCTGGTATCGCGTTCTTCGCCTCAGCCGGCATCGGTGGTGTCCACCGAGGCGCGGAGACCAGCATGGACATCTCCTCGGACCTCATCCAGTTCACCCGGTCGAAGGTCGCTGTGGTCTGCGCCGGCGCCAAGAAGATCCTTGACCTCGGGTTGACGTTGGAGTACCTCGAAACACTCTCGGTGCCGGTCGTCTCCTACCGCTCGGACGACTTTCCCGCCTTCTACTGCATCTCCAGCGGCTTCCCCAGTCCCTGCCGCCTCGACGACGCCACCACGATCGCCCGGGCGGTGGAAAACCACTGGGCGCTCGGCAACCACAGCTCGTTTCTGATCACCACGCCCGTCAACGCCGAGGACGCGGTGGACGACGCCGATGTCGACCAGGCGATCGACGAAGCCATGGCGGCTGCCCGACGCGACGGGGTGCGCGGCAACGCCATCACCAAGTACCTGATGCGGGCCGTCGACACGGCGACGCAGGGGCGCTCCTCCCGGGCCAACATGTCGGTCCTCATCAGCACCGCCCATACCGCAGGTCATCTCGCCGCGGCACACGCCCGGTACCGCGCCGACCACATCCGTTGAGCGCTCACGTCCGCAGTGCTGAGCCACCGCAACGAAGGGACATGACCATGGGTCGACATGAACAGCCCGTCAGAGGCGACAACCCCATCGTCGTCGGCTTCGCCCAGCGGCTGCGCGAGCTACGCCGCGCGGCCGGCAACCCCACGTACCGGCAGATGGCCCGCCAGGCTTACTCCTCCCGGACGTGCCTGTCCGCCGCCGCCAGCGGCGCACAGCTGCCCACCCTCAGCGTCACCGAAGCGTTCGTCCGGGCGTGTGGGGGCGACGTTGATCGATGGCGGGCGCTGTGGGCCGAGGCGTGGACGCTCACCCGTCAGCCGGAGGCGACCTGCTCGGTGCCGGGGCACGAGAAGGCAACTGAGCGGGAGCTCATCGGCGCAGACTAGGTAGGGCGTGCGTCGAGGCCGCTACCAGGGGTCCGAATCTGGCGTGAGCGCCCGGCGTGGACCCGCACCGCAGACGCTGCGGACGCGGCCGGACAGCTCACCCGGGACGCGTCAGTGGACTCACCCAGCGCCCGCGTCCACCAGCACGCCCGCGGGGCAAGGGCGTCTTCAGGCGGAACCTCCGCCCGAAGGTGTCATGGTGAAGCCGCTTGACCGTGCGCCAGATCGGTCCAGCGGCTGACCACACGTCCGGGCGACTCGCTGGCACGCTGGAGGGATGAGTGAGTCACACGCGCTGGTGATCGGCGCGTCCAGCGAGATCGGCCGCGCCATCGCCCACGAGATGGCTTTGTGGGGCATGTCGGTGAGCCTGTGGGGCCGCGATCAGGGACGCCTGCGGCAGACGGCAACGCTCTGCCGTGAGGCAGGTCGGCGGTGTTACGTGGACGTTGTAGATGTCACGGACGCCGCTGCGGTCCGCGATGCGGCTGAGGGCCTGGCTGACCGTGGTCGGCTGAGCCTCGTGGTCTATGCGGCTGGTGTCTTCGACTGGGCACCGGCAGATCGCGCTGACCCGGCGGCCTGGCGTCAGGTGATCGACGTCAATCTCACCGCTGCCGCCACCGTCACCACGCGCTTGCTGCCCGCCCTGATCTCGGCAGCGCCGAGCAGCCTGGTCTATATCGGTTCGGGCGCCGCCCACCGCGCATTCGCCAACAACGCTGCCTACGTTGCCAGCAAATTCGGCCTGGCCGGCCTGGCCGAAGCGGTGTTCCTCGATGTACGTGATCGTGACGTTAAGGTCAGCCTGATCTCACCGGGCCTGGTCGCCGCCGGTGCCAGCCTCGCCACCACAGCGGGGCAGAACCGGCCGCACGAGCTGCTCGCTCCGGCTGACGTCGCCGCTGCCGTGCGATTCGTCGCCTCGTTTCCCGTGCGGGGTTGTCCCACCCATATCCAGCTCCAGCCACAACGCACGCCGCAGTGACCAGCCCAAGACCAACCGGTCGTCGGAGGCTCGGCCATACTGGTCCGCCATGGACCTGGACGAGTACCAGCGCGGCGCCCTCCGTACTGCCGCCCCGCGTGACAAGAGAAACGAACTACTGCACCTGGTACTCGGGTTGGTCGGTGAGTCGGGCGAGATCGCGGAGAAGTTCAAGAAGTGGGTCCGCGACCTCGACAGCGACGAGTCGCGGATCGACCGGGACGACATCGCGAGGGAACTCGGCGATGTGCTGTGGTATCTGGCCGTGCTCTCCGACTACCTCGACCTGTCGCTGGACGACATCGCGACGGCCAATCTGGCCAAGCTCGCAAGCCGCCGGGTCCGTGGCGTGCTCGGTGGAAGCGGCGACGACCGCTGAGCCGGCAGCCCTGAGCGTTCGTCACACGGTGCCGGGCACGGCGGGTGTTCTCGTCGAACATCGGGCGGGGGACGGCGACTAGTCATTTCACCTCGTGGCCGCCCGGCTGTCCCCGGCTGGGCGACCACGCGACTGTCACTGCTTGCGTGCCGTTGCCACCGCGACGGGAGTCAGCGCGACCAGTCCTGCCGCGAGCAGGACCACCCCGGTCACGGACATGGCGCCGGCTACGGCACTGGCGAACAGCGCCCCGGAGGCGATCGCCAGGTTGAACATGAAGGTGTTCAGTCCCGTGGCCGCCTCGATGCCCTGTGGGGCGGCCTTGATAATCCATGTCTGCACACTGACCGGAAGCCCACCGAAGGCGAAGCCCCAGATCAGCAGCAGGATGGAGCCACCCACGACAGTCCGTCCCACCACTGGGAACAGCGCGAGGGACGCAGCGAGGGCGAGGCTGATCGCGACGACGGCGGCGCGGACGTTGCGGGCAGCCCAGGCGCCACCGGCGAAGTTGCCGACCAGACCGCACACCCCATAGGCCAGAAGCAACGGACCGAGGAACGCTGAGGTGACTCCGGAGATGTCCTGGAGAATCGGGCTGATGAAGGTGAACGCGGCATAGTGCCCGGACACCAGCAGGAACGTGACCACCACGCCGGCGCGCACCTCGGGGGTACGCAGCTGCGCGGCGAGCGTGCGCAGCAGGACCGGCTCGTCCGGTGGCATGGCCGGCAACAGGATGCCCAGCACGATGGTCAGAAGGAGCGCCAGGGCCGCGACCAGCGCGAAGGTAGCCCGCCAGCTGGTCAACTCGCCCAGCCATGTGCCGAGCGGAACTCCCACCACGTTCGCGGCCATGGCGCCGAAGAAGATCACCGCCGTGGCGCGGGGTATCGCGGCGGGTGGAACGAGCCGTACGCCGAGGCCGGCCGCGAGTGCCCAGAAGCCGCCGAT
Organism: Micromonospora sp. CCTCC AA 2012012; assembly: GCF_040499845.1. Lineage (NCBI taxonomy): Bacteria > Bacillati > Actinomycetota > Actinomycetes > Micromonosporales > Micromonosporaceae > Micromonospora > Micromonospora mangrovi. The sequence goes on along the minus strand of NZ_CP159342.1, from coordinate 951,786 downwards.
ACTGACGCCGATCAGCAGCCGCGCTACCACGATGACCGGGTAGCTGGAGCTGACTGCGAACACGGCGTTGGCCGCTACTGTGAGCAGGATCAGACTGAGTAGGACGACGCGCCGGTCGGCGCGCCGGATGGCTACCGGCAGCAGCGGCGCGGTGACGGCGGCCACCAGGCCGGAGACCGTGACCAGCAGGCCGACTTTGGCGTTTGAGACTCCCAGACCGCCGCTGATGGCGGTGAGCAGTCCCATGGGGAGGTTCTCGACGGTCACCACGATGAAGGTGCCGAGGGCGACCGCGGCGACGGCGAGCCACCTCCCTCGGGGTACTGCCGTCATGGAGCCGGCAGGGACGGATTCGACACGCGTCATTGCTTCTCCCGGAAGGCGCGCACCCGTGACGGGTCGCGCCGATGACACACCCGCGGCATCGACCAGCGGGCCACTCGACAGTCATGACATCTTCACCCCGAGTCGGCAACGGGTACCAGGCCGTGACGGAGGACGCGGACAAAACAGCGCTCCTCCTGCCATAGGAACCGACCCTGCTGGCGAGGCGGCTTGTCCGGAGCTTGTCCGCGTCGTCTCCGTGCTGTACCGACCGGACTACTTGCAGTGACAGACTGACGGCTGTGTTGCGCTGGCTGACTGCAGGTGAATCCCACGGACCCGCTCTCGTCGCGATGCTCGAGGGGGTGCCCGCCGGGATCGAGGTGACCACCACCGAGATCGCCGACGAGCTGGCCCGTCGCCGGCTCGGCTATGGCCGGGGCGCTCGGATGTCGTTCGAGCGGGACGAGGTCGAGCTGATCGGTGGCCTGCGGCACGGCGTCACCCTGGGCAGCCCGGTCGCCATCCGGGTGGGCAACTCCGAGTGGCCCAAGTGGCAGACGGTGATGGCCGCCGACCCGGTGGACCCGCAGGAGCTGGCCGCGCAGGCCCGCAACGCGCCGCTGACCCGGCCCCGGCCCGGCCACGCCGATCTGGCCGGCATGCAGAAGTACGGCCACACCGACGCCCGCCCGATCCTGGAGCGGGCCAGCGCCCGGGAGACCGCCGCCCGGGTCGCCGTCGGCACGGTCGCCAAGGCGCTGCTGCGGCAGGCCCTCGGCGTCGAGATCGTCTCGCACGTGGTGGAGCTGGGCCCGGTCGCCGCCAAGCCGGGGCTGCGCCCGACCCCGGAGGACGCCGCGCGGATCGACGCCGACCCGCTGCGCTGCCTCGACCCGGAGGCGAGCGCCCGGATGGTCGCCGAGGTCGACGCCGCGAAGAAGGCCGCCGACACGCTCGGCGGCGTGGTCGAGGTGCTGGCGTACGGGGTGCCGCCGGGGCTGGGCAGCCACGTGCAGTGGGACCGCAAGCTCGACGCCCGGCTGGCGACCGCGCTGATGTCCATCCAGGCGATCAAGGGTGTGGAGATCGGCGACGGCTGGCAGCAGGCCCGCTCCCGGGGCTCCGAGGCCCACGACGAGATCATCCCCACCGCGACCGGCGTCCGGCGGGTCACCGACCGGGCCGGTGGCCTGGAGGGTGGCATCACCACCGGTGAGCCGCTGCGGGTGAAGGCGGCCATGAAGCCCATCTCGTCGCTGAACCGGGCGCTGTCGACGGTCGACGTGACCACCGGGGAGCCGGCCACCGCCATCAACCAGCGCTCCGACGTCTGCGCGGTGCCCGCCGCGGCGATCGTCGCCGAGGCGATGGTGGCGCTGGTGCTGGCCGAGGCGGCGGTGGAGAAGTTCGGCGGCGACTCGGTCGTGGAGATGCGCCGCAACCTGACCGGCTACCTCGACGCGCTGGTGATCCGGTGACCGGCGGGGCGCGCGTCCCGCTGACCCGACCGGTCTGCGTGCTGGTGGGGGCGCCCGGCTCCGGCAAGACCACCGTCGGGCAGGCGCTGGCCACCGCGCTGGGCGTCGGCTTCCGGGACACCGACGCCGACATCGAGCAGTTGGCCGGCAAGCCGATCCCGGAGATCTTCGTGGACGAGGGGAGGACCACTTCCGTACCCTCGAACGGGCGGCGGTGGCGGCGGCGCTGGCGTCGCACGGCGGGGTGCTCGCCCTCGGCGGCGGCGCGATCCTCGCCGAGGAGAACCGCGCCGCGCTGATCGGGCACACCGTGGTGCACCTCTCGGTGGAGCTGCCCGACGCGGTGAAGCGGGTCGGGCTGGGCGCGGGTCGTCCGCTGCTGGCGATCAACCCGCGCGCCACCCTCAAGCACCTGATGGAGCAGCGCCGCCCGCTCTACGCCGAGGTGGCGACGGCGACCGTGGTCACCGACGGGCGTACCCCGGAGGAGCTCGCCGCCGAGGTGGCGGCCCTGCTCAAGCCCTGAGCGCCGCCCGCCGCACCCGCGTGCTCTCCGGGCGCCAGGTGACGAGCAGGGCCAGGGCGAGCAGGATCTCGGCGAGGTCACCGCCGTAGTACATGACCATCGCCCCGGCGCGCAGCTCACCCACCGTCGCCGGGACGTCGACCAGCAGGCCGGCGTAGAGCAGTTGGGCGACGGTGGCGTGCGCCACCACCGCGAGGCCGAGCACCACCAGGCGCGCCGGCACGCGGGGCCGGTGCGCGCCCGGGTCGGGGCCGGCGATCGACCACGCGAAGAGGTATCCGCCGAGCCCTCAGCAGCGCCCGTCACCGCCGGCGCTCGGGCGTCATCTGGGGGCGACCCAACTCTCCGCATCCGGTCATACGCGGGCGCCGCCCTTGAGACACGAAGCATAATTCGTTAATATCGCTTCGTACTTAGGTGTGACCGGACCGTCACACTGGGAGAACCCCCATGCCCACCACGTCGACGAGCCGAACCACACATCAATCCCGGCCAGGAGGGCGCAGCTTAGTGATCCAGATTCGGATTGACCTGTCGGAACTCCACGCCAGCCTCGACCGTGCACGGCGCCACCGCGACATGACATGGCAACAAGTCGCCACCGAGATTGGATGCGGCCAATCGACGATCACCCGCCTCGCCCGAGGCCACCGCCCCGACACTCAGACGTTTCTCACCTTCACCACCTGGCTCCGGATGCCCGCCGAGGCGTTCATCGAACTACTCTCCCCTCGCCCCCAGCAGAGTCAGCCGGATCTGCTCGTAGAGATCTGCGCACTGCTGAGGAAGCGACGAGACCTCACCCGACGAGACCGGGACGTCCTCGAGGAAGTCATCGAATCAGCACTGAAGGGCCTCCCCAGAAAACCAACCCGCATCCGTTCGGAACACACTGTGAATGGCCCTACAGGACCAAGGCATGTGGATCCTTCCGACGCGACAGCCCACTGATACGGTTCTGTGGCTTTCGCGAACTGAGTACCAGCACCACCGAAGGCGTTGCCTGCCGGGAGCGCTTAGCATGTCAGCTGCAATTCTTCTACATACCCCGACTGTCACACTTCAACGACGTACCGCATCATGCCAAAGTTGCTGGCACGGCAAGAGGAGGATTCATGACCGCCGTCAACCGCCCCACTCATCGGCTGTCGTGATGGTGGAAGACGCCCTTTCGCGCCGACTTCTCCGCGATGAGCTGTTCCTTCTCGGTCACTACGACGACACGGGCCTGCCCATAACAAACCGTCGAACTCTTTCCCTCGGTGTGGCCGGGGCCAGCTTGATTGACCTCTTCCTCGCAGAGAGAATCGCCCTGGTGAAGCACGGCCGGTCGGACCACGCGCTCGACAGGACAGTGCAGGCAAGGACCGGCCAGCCGCTGGGCGACACCCTTGCGGACAGCGTGGCGACGGACATTCGCCGAGCAGAACCGACCAGCCTGCACATCTGGCTGAAGAAGCTCAGCGAAGACATGTACGAACGGGCTCTCTCCAGCCTGATCGCGGCCGGTGTCATGCGGCGCGTCCGGATCCGCCGACTAGCAGGACTGGTGCAAATCGATGCCCATCTGGCCACAGATTCTAGACGCGCTGTTGCGGCACGCTCCTGTCTCCGCTACCTGGCTGCAGGAAACGACCATCCAAACAATCACTCCGCCGCATTGGCTGGCCTCATCGTAGCACTTCAACTGACAGACGCGCTGCATCTGGGCTCCGACCCCGAGCGGGTGTCGCACCGCCTCAGCGCGATAGCTCGCCAGCATTTCAAAGCCATTCAATACATAACAGCGGGAGTAGCAGAACTGGCGAGGATGACGCGCTGAGCAATACCACGCTGCACGTCATCGCGTCGGTCACGCTACCGATGTAACGACCGTTCACCGCCACCGTGGCGCACTGCGCAGTGCACCGCCGTGGCGGCCGACGGTTGCCACCAGGTCGTCGAGCTGGTCGGCGGTGTCTACCCCGCGCCACCGCAATCGTTCAGGTCATCGTCGTTCTGCACCCAGTCGAAGCCAACCGCTACACACGATGAAAGTGGCTGATTGGTCTTCATCCCTGGGGTCGACTTGCCGGCAGCCGCCGGATCAAACCAATCGTCCACATAGGATAAGGTGATGGTCCATGCGAGCGAAGCAGAGAGGACGGCGTTCCAGGCTGCCCGCGCCTGAGCGATAACCCGTCTCCGCACGATGCGGGTCCCTTGAGGTAGCCCGCACCTGCCCCTGCGGTTCCCCTTTGGTCCGAGGATATTGATGCCTGAGTCTCCCCCTCCTGACACGCGTGCCGCTCATCGAGCGGGCGACCCCCACCGCAAATCTCCCGCACCTGATCGGGACGTGACGAGTGACTTCAGGCCTCGTCTGATGTGGCTGTCTGTACTCCCGGCCGCAGTCGTCACGGTGATCGGTGCCGCCGCCGTATTCTCTGTGCTCGTCGCCTCCGGGGAAGCGGTAACCAGCAGGATGGGCGCGGCGCTGATCCTGGCGTGGGTCGCATGCGTGGTGGTCGTCGCCGTCGCCGCCAACCGAGCCGTTGCAGTCGACCGTCTGATCATCGCCAGGATCGGTGCCCTGCGGTCCGAGACCGCGCAGCGTCGAGTCGAGGTACAGAATCTCATCGAGCGGTTGCGCCGCGGTGACCGACTTGATCCACCCGCGGAGCTCGCACCTCTGACGGCAAGCGACGAATTTGGGCTTTTGCGGCACGAGCTGGATGGGATCCTCCGTGTTGCCCAGGCCGCCGTCGTAGAGGCAGCAGCCGCGCAAACCACGCCACCCGTGGCCAACTCCAGCCACCAGGTGGAGGTCTTCGTCAACCTCGCCCGACGGCTGCAGTCCCTGGTGCATCGGGAGATCCAGCTTCTCGACGACCTCGAGAACCAGGTGGAGGACCCGGATCTCCTCAAGGGCCTGTTCCAGGTCGACCACCTTGCGACCCGTATCCGCCGACATGCGGAGAACCTCGCGGTGCTAGGCGGCGCTGTTTCACGGCGGCAGTGGAGCAGGCCTGTAGCTCTGACCGAGGTGTTACGGTCTGCCATCGCCGAGGTTCAACACTATTCGCGGGTCAAGCTGGTGCCGCCGATCGAGGGCACGGTGGGAGGCCACGCTGTCGCCGATGTCATCCATCTTGTCGCTGAGCTCGTTGAGAATGCTACAAATTTCTCAGGCCCGCACACCCAGGTGCTACTGCGCGCTCAAACTGTCACGGCTGGTATCGCCGTAGAAGTTGAGGACCGAGGCTTGGGTATGCCGGTCACTGACCAGGACCGCGTGAACCGCCTCTTGGTCGACCCAACCAGGATCGACGTCGGTGAGCTTCTGCGCGACGGTCGCATCGGCCTGTTCGTCGTCGGGGTCATCGCCCGTCGACATGGCATCACCGTACGGCTGCAGACCAACATCTACGGCGGGATCCAAGCGGTACTTATCCTTCCTCCCGGACTACTCGGCGCGCCGTCACAGAGGCGTGAATCCTGGCACGACACACAACCGCAGCCCATCGTCCGACCGCCCAGCCGGGCCGTTGCCGGCCATGCCCCGGCCGCTCCACCGCCGCATGTACCAACCTCTGCTTCGCCTCGGGCTCTCGACGGCGCTCCTTCGATACCCCAGGGGACCCGGCGAGCGACGATGGCACCGTTGCCCGAACGGGGTTCTGCCACTTCGCCCTTGGTCCGAGAGGCCGCCGAAGTCATCCCGTCCGAGTCGGCGGAGGTGAACAGGGCCGGCGAGCCGACCACGGCCTCGTTCGCCGGCGGCAACGCGCGTCCGCGCCTACCGCGGCGGCAAAGGCAGGCACATCTGGCCCCGCAGCTGCAAGCCGCACCCAGGCCACCTTCGCAACAGCAGGAAGGCGCTGAGCCGGACCCCACTCTGATGGCCACGTTCACGCGGGCTTTCACTCACGGCGCCGCTGACGCTGGCGGGAATGACGGCTCCGCAGACCGCCTCGGCGGTACCAGCTGATCACGCGTCACTCTTAAGGAAGGTTATCTATCATGCGGAGCGATGCGCCCGTAGGACAATCTCAGGATCTTGTGTGGCTGCTGTCCGGGCTGGCCGAACGCGTCCCCCACACTCGCAGTGCCCTGTTGTTGTCGTCCGACGGCCTACCGAAAGCTGTCCACGGTCTGGATCGGGCCGGCGCGGACCATCTCGCGGCGATCGCCTCCGGACTGTTCTCTCTCGCTCGTAGCGCTGGGGGCAGTCTCGGTGGCGGTAGTGGAGTCCGTCAGGTGGTCGCCGAGCTTGATGACGTGCTGCTGTTCGTCACGGCGGCGGGCGCAAATGCCGTCCTGGCGGTGCTCGCAGGAAAGGACGCAGATGTTGGCGTACTGGGATACGAGATGTCACAGATGGTCAAGAGTGTACGTCCGTTCCTGGCGACACCGACGCGCCATGCCACCATCGATTCGAGTGACATGATCCGGTGACCGTCATGGGCGCCGAGGACGAACCCTTTCTCGACGACGACGCCGGGCGTCTGGTGCGCCCGTACACGGTCAGCAACGGGCGGACCCGGCCCAGTATCCAGATGGAGTTGCTGTCGTGGGTGATGGCCACGGGTCGAAGGCCTCGCGGATACCTTGCGCTAGATCATGCTCGGGCCCTTCGCCTGTGCGGCGGCCCGATCACCGTGGCCGAGGTCGCGGCGCACCTCAAACTGCCCGCCGCTATCACGAAAGTGGTGCTGTCGGACCTGGTGGATTGTGGCGCGGTGAGCACGCGAGCCCCCAGCCCTGTCGCCGACCCCACTGATCCATCCGTATTGGAGGCGGTTCTCCATGGCCTACAGCGACGACTGTGAACTGTCTCCGGTGTTCCCCACCGCGCTCAAGATCCTTATCGCAGGTGGGTTCGGCGTGGGAAAGACGACGTTCGTCGGCGCGGTCAGTGAGATCCGGCCCTTGTGCACGGAGGAGATCCTGACCACCGCCGGCGTGGGCACTGACAGCCTGACAGGAGTAGAGGACAAGTCCACCACCACGGTGGCGCTCGACTTCGGCCGCATTACCATCGATTCCCGCCACGTGCTGTACCTGTTCGGCACACCCGGGCAGGAGCGCTTCTGGTTCATGTGGGACGAGTTGTCCGCCGGCGCCCTCGGAGCTGTCGTCCTCGCCGACACCCGCCGCCTACAGGACTGCTTCGCTGCCGTCGATTTTTTCGAGTCCCGTGGCATTGGATTCCTGGTCGCCGTGAACGAATTCGACGGGTCGTTCCACTACGAACCCGAGGAAGTGCGCGCCGCTCTTGAACTTAGACCGGATGTGCCGATCGTGATGTGCGATGCCCGTCAAAGCCGGTCCTCCGCAACGGTGCTGATCGCGCTCCTGAAGCATCTACTCGTCACCTCTCGCCCGGCGTGAATACGTGTCACATCTGCCAGATATGGAGCCAAATATGATTTATGAAAGCCCGGTCTACCAGTCGCTGACGCCGATTGATCAGGAGGCGCCGCGCCGTGTTCAGCGGCTGCGTGATCTCGGTATTGGGGAAAACCCGGACCCCGAGTTCGACGAGTTCGCCCAAAAGCTCGCAAATATCACCCGGGCTCCATACGCGATGGTGAACTTCATCAGCGAGGACCGTCAGTACTTCGCTGGCCTCTACACGGCGCCAGTCGGGCGAGCCAGCAGCACGCCCGAGATCACCTTGACCGAACAGCCAGGCCGGGTGATGTCACGAGATCATGGCTACTGCCCGCACGTCGTGGTCCGCCGCAAAGCGCTGGTGCTCGACGACGTGTGCGACTACCCGCGGTTTGCCGGCAATCCCGTGGTCGACGAGATCGGCATCCGCTCATATCTGGGCGCGCCGCTGATCGACCACACCGGTACGACGCTTGGCACGATCTGTGTGGTGGACACCGAGCCGCGACCGTGGGGGCGGCAGGGCCTTGAGACCATCAAGTCTCTGGCCGCCGAGCTGACGGAACGGATCAATCAGCGCAGCTGACAATAGGGCGACTCAGGAGGTGGCCGCCGCCTCCAGTAGAGGGGCGGCGAGCCGCTCCGACCACTGCCCCTTGGACATGCCCAGTGCCACCTCCCCGAGCCGGAGCAGTTGGACATCGGAGGTGCCGGCTGGCGCAAAGATGTGGTGTGCGTCGCGTACGTACCGCTCTACGGGACGGTCGGGGTAAAGCCCGCAGGCGGCGTGCACCTCCATCGCGTTACGCGCCGAGTCCAGGGCATACTCGACGTTGATCAGTTTGGCGTTCATCAGCTCCGCGTCGCACGGCAGGCCCTGATCCAACAGGTGGACCGCGTAATAGGCGGCCAGCCGGGCAGTCATCAACCGGGACTGCATCTGCCCGATCTTCAGTTTGACCGGGAGAAGGTCGCGCAGCGGCTTGCCGTAGCGGTGCTGCTCAGTAACGTAAGCCGAGGACTCCTCAAGTAGCGCTTGGTGGATGCCGAGGGATACCGCGGCCAGGTTCGGTCGGCCGTACAGGATGCTGGATGAGTAGGCGACAGCCAAGCCATCGCCCTCGACGCCGAGCATGTTTGCCGCAGGGATCCGGCAGTCGTCGAAGATGAGCTCGCCGAAACTGAAGCCGTGCAGGCCCATAGCGGCGCGATGTGGACCGAGCGAGAAACCCGGACGGTGCGACTCGACCAAGAAGGCCGACAGCCCTTGAGAACCCGGCCCGGTGCGAGCCACCACGCCATGTAGGTCGCCGACGTGACTGTTGCCGACGAACACTTTTCGGCCGTTCAAAAGATAATCGTCACCGTCACGTACGGCGGTGGCTTCCATGCCGAGGACATGACCACCGGACTGGGGCTCGGTCACCGCGATGGTGGGCAGGCAGCTTCCTTCGGCGATCGCTGGTAGCCACCGCTCCTTCTGGCTGTCGTTGCCGAAGTGCAGAATTTTGGCCACGCCCAACTGGCTGGCCTGGACCATGGCACCCATCGCCCCGCTGACCCGTGACAGCTCTTCGATGATGATGGTTTTGGCGAGATGTCCCAGACCCATCCCGCCGTAGTCAGGGCTGATCGTGACACCGATCCAGCCCTGACTGGCAATCAACCGCGACAACTCGTACTGGACCGAGCGAGAAGATTCCATTTCCGGGATCCGCGGTCGCACCTGTTCCTCCGCGAACGTCCGCACCTCTTGCCGTAGACCCTCGTGACGTTTTGTCGCGAAGTAGCTATCCATCTGCAGACCTCCTCGTGGTCGCCTGCCGGCCTGGCGGATTCGATGCATCCGGCCAAGCCACGAAGCTCTGGTCGTCGCCGTCGCGCACATCCTCGGGATCGCCGTTGATGCGCCAGCGGCTCGACGGGGACAAGTCCTGCGCGCTGTGCCAGCTAGCCTGACCTCAGGCCAATCACCACCGCGGAGTGTGGCTGCCGAACGGCCACGGCAGGGCCATCCAAAAGACCGGTGCCGATGCCGCGTTCCACCATGGGCCTGCCGCTGCAGCACCAGCACCCACCAAATGGGCAGCCGGACAGATAGCCACCTGCGACGGCTTTAGGCGTGCCGGCTCTACCGACGCGCCTCGTCATGGCACCGCTCACGAGGGCGACCGCAGCCGGGGGCGCGTTCCAACGTGGAGCGTCAAACTCGGACCACGCTTGATAGAGATGTAGCGACCAGAAGAGGTCGACGGTCTCATCCGCTCCGCCTCCCAAGGGTTCGCCCATGATCGTATCCACATAGATACGGAGCGCAACCCTCCTATCAGTACTTGGGACGCTGATTCCAAATTAAGCGAACCTGCGTGGAGCGCGTAGAGGCTGTTCCTTGAGCCAGGGCCCCGCGCGACCATACTTCGGCGATCAGCACTCTCTCAGGATGGCTAACTACTCAGGCAGTCAGCTCGAACACCCTCGCGGACTACGAGGCGGCATCCACCCATGGAACCGGCCTCGACACGGACACTGAATCGTTGAGCTAAGCAGCGCCGTGGATGACGTCCGCGAGTGGGACCGTAGGACGAACGGCGCCTTTCCGTGTCAAGCCGTCGGGAGGAGAGAGACCTCCGCGTCTTTGATCATGGCTCGGTGGACCACGTCGGCGAGGCGTCGTTTGAGGTAGCGAAGGGCTTCTTTGTCGGGTCTTACCCGCGGCGCGTTTGCGCTGGTAGTGGTCCGCTGGCAGCACCAGAGCGGGCCAAGATCTTCGAGGCGGGGACGTCGCCGACGCCGTGCAGCTCGGTCAGGGTGGTGCCGGATGCCGCGACCGCGGCGGACAGCGGTCGCCTCGGTGATGCACCGGTCGCGGCGACGCACCTTCGTCAGCATTCAACGGCGACCTGACGCAGAGTGCGGCCCAGCACCGCGCGGTCGGATGCTGCGCAACGCGGCAGCCGCGGTGTCGGCGGTCATCCGTCGGGGCAGCCCGGCCGGGACGAGTTGCGCCAATAGGGCGTGCAACCGGTTGACGGTCTGGGTGCGGGAGCGAACCAGGTCGTCGCGGTGTTCGGTCAGCGCGCGTAGGACGGCGACCGCCTCGTCGATCGCGGCGGTGTTGAGCCGGGTGGCGGTGTGCGCGGCGATACTGACCGACAGTGCGTCGACCTCCTCGGTCTTGCCGCCGTGCCCGGCCATAAGCATCCGGACCCGGCGTGCCAGCTTCGCGGGAACGTCGACGACATCGACTGCGTCAGCGACAAGCCGAGCGGTCAACGGAGCACCTAGCCCGGCGGCTCCGTCCACCGCCCAGGTGACGTGTGGCCAGCGGCCGGCGAAACGGCGCAGCTGTCGGTGGCCGTCACGGTTCACCCCGACACGGATGGCGCCGAGGGGTGGAGGCGAGCGTCGACCGCGACGGCGGTCCAAGATGCCTTGTGCGGATCAATCGCGATGACGACCGGGGCTGGCGCTGGACACATGCTGAGGGCACAGACTCTCCTCGTGTGACCGGAGCGAGGGCCCGGGGAGGAGGGCAGACCAACTTCGGGCCAAACAGGGCCTCTCTCGAGCCACTCTCGCCGGCGGTCGTGACCGGGACGCAGGCCGTTCGGCCGCCAGCCCACGGGCGGCAGGTGTCGCTCGAGCGGCCCCGACCACTACCTCGAAGATCATGGCTCGAGACTCTGATCTCCGCCACCGATCCACCAAGTTGATGACCTCTCTCCTCCCGTCTCCTCCCGGCGGCTTGACACAGAGACGTGCTGTTCGTCTTACAGTCCCCATCCGGCGGGTCTCGACAGATCGAGGTGCTCGCGGAGGGTACGGCCGCGATACTCGGTGCGGTAGCGGCCGCGCCGTTGTAGCAGTGGGACCACGTGGTCGGTGAAGGTGGCCAACTCGTAGGGCAGGGTCGAGCCCATGAGGGTGAATCCGTCGGCGCCACCCTCGTCCTGCCAGGCGATGATGTGCTCGGCCAACTGTTCCGGAGTGCCGACGAAGTGCAGCTGACCGGGCCCGCCGCCGAGGTCCCGCAGGATCTCGCGCAGAGGGGCCTCCGGTCGTGCCCGAGCGGCGGCGATGAGGCGTTCGGCGAGGCTGGAAGGTGCCGGCTTCTCCGTCAGGTTCGACGGAAACGGCGCGTCCGGATCGAAGTCGTCCGGATCGAACCCGGCGAGGTACAGGGTGTTCTGCCAGTGGAACTCCGCGCTCGCCAGCTCCTCTAGATGACGGGCCCGCGCCTGTGCCTCGGCCTCGGTGCCGCCGAGGGTCACCATGAGAGCCGGCAACACCGACAGCTGGTCGGGGTCACGGCCGTTCGCCGCCACCTGGACGCGGAGATTGTCGCGAAACGCTTTGGAGGCCTCCAGCGTGGCGGGGGTGGCGAAGACCAACTCGGCGTACCGGGCGGCCAGCCCCATGCCGGCCGTCGACTGGCCGGCCTGCACCAGCACTGGATGGCCCTGCGGGGAGCGGGGGAACGGAAGCACCCCGTCGACGTCGTAGAACTCGCCGTGGAACCGTGGGTCGCGGAGTCTGCTCCTTTCGGCCCACACGCCCCGACCACGGTCGCCGACTACCGCGTCGTCCGCCCAGCTGTCCCAGAGCTGCCGGACGACCTCGACGAACTCGTGGGCCCGCACGTAGCGGTCACCGTGCTCGAGGTGGACGGCCTCTCCGAAGGCCGCGGCAGCCAGCGGCGTGACAGTGGTGACGATGTTCCAACCGGCGCGACCGCCGCTGAGGTGATCGAGGGTCGCGAAGCGGCGCGCGAGCTCCCACGGCTTGCTGTACGTGGTGGAGCCGGTTCCGATGAGCCCGATCCGGCTCGTCGCCGCGGCGAGCGCCGACAGCACCACGACCGGATCGAACTGTGTCTGGGGCAGGTGCGTCACCCGGTACTCGGCAATGGCGAGGGTGTCAGCAAGAAAGATAGCGTCCATCAACCCGCGTTCGGCGATACGGGCGATGTCGAGGTAGTAGTCGAGGCCCAGAACGCCATGGACGTCGTCGTCGACCACTCGCCAGGCTGACTCGTGGTAGCCGTTGGGCCAGATGAACGCGTTGAAATGCAGGGGACGCACGGTCACGCCGGGAACTCCTCATTCGACACCCAGGGCGACCACGATATCCGACAGATTCGGTTTGTTAGATATGTCTTTGTCCGGGCTTTGACGAACTGCGAGCGCTCTCGCGACTTGGCGGTATGAACGTTCGCGCTCGCCAGGACAACACGACCGTGACCAGCACACGTTGCAGGGTGGTTTAAGTCTTGGCAGGGCCGGCCGCCCTTGGCCCTGGCGGGCTCGCCCGGCTGATCGACGGCGGCCGGCTCGACGAGGGCGGCGGGCTGAAGGCGGCCAACGGAGGGATCATGATCCGGCACACGATGCTGGATGCACTCTGCGCCTTGCCCGATCCGCGCGTCTTAGTAGACGAGGAATCCGCGCCGTCGATGCCTGCGGAGAAGGGTTCGGTGACGCCGAGGGTCGCTGCCGCGGCCACCGGCGCGTCGACCGCGTTGCCGCCACGCCTGAGCACGTCGAGTCCGACGGCGGTGGCGGTCGCGTCCACGGTGGCGACGGCTCCCCCGTACCCGCTCGGGGTCGGCAACCAGACCGACGCGGCGTGGTGCTGACCCCTCGGCGCAACCGTCTCGGCCCTGGCTGTGCTCGGCAGGAGACCCGGCCGCGCAGCGCGCCGACGGGGCGGTGCTCGTCGACGATCCGGACGGCCTGCGGTTCAGGGGTACGAGACGCCGGCTCCCGGTGAACCTTGATCGACGCCACCACCGCCGGGAGTGGCCCGGTGGCAACTCGTGGAGCCGACCAGAAGACCTGCATACGCGGGCAGGTGGCCGTGAAGCGTGAACTCGGCAGCGCACTCGCCGGTCAGGCCGGGATCGTCCTGCCGCAAGGAGCACTGTCGATCGTATGCTCGCTAAGGCGCGCTAAAGAAGGTAACGGTCACGGGACTGAGCGACCCGTGACCTGACTGTCGACGCTCCGGCGGTCTGGTGAACCGTCATCACCGGGGTTGCGTCCGCTCGACCCAGCATTCAGCAGGTTATCTGTGTTCCCATTCGTGTTCGAGAAGGTGCTCCAGATCGTCGACCTCCCCGTCTCCTGGTTTCGGAAGGATGTTCTTGCGAGATCCGTCGGCGCGGAATGGACTGTCCACTAGGGGCTTCGGGCAGCCATCTGAGTAGAACGGCTTGTGGCTACCGGCGCGGCGCAACATGATCCAGTACGCGATGCCCCACACGTCGACGAGGATCAGCCCGCCCCCGATCAGCCACTGCGACCAGCCCATCACGCACCTCCCTCCGCGGCGGCACGAGCGACGAGTCAGGCAAGGATAAAGCGGGTAGTAGTAGTTCCGTCACGCACAGGCGGCAGCATTTTGTCCGGATCTGGCTCCTCGTTCGTCGACATCAGCCGAGCCTCTGACCAGGCGGCTCGCACGTCACCGCCCAGACCGGTCCGCTCCACGAGCTGCGCATCGAGCGGGTCGCCGCCAAGGACGCGTCGGTCCACGATCGTCCCGGCCCGCATGCCGTGGACCAGGCCGATGTCCACGCCCGGGGGCAGGTCGCCGCGTCTCCGCGGCACCACCCGGGACACAGCCCGACGGCTGAGCAGCTCAGGGCTTACGGGCGACCGCGCCGTGGATGCCGACCTCAGCCGCGGTGGGACGCTCGACGGTCTCGTCCTCCACCCGCCACTCGACGACAGAGACGATACCCGGGTCGAGGGGGTCCAGCCCGTCGAAGAAGCGGGCGAACTCGTCCCGGCTACGGAAGGCCGTCACACCGTGCGGGCCGAACGACTGGCTGCCGCGGGCCGCGCGGGCCGCCTCGGGCGGGAAGTAGTCGGCCGTCACATGGGACATGGCGAGGTAGCTGCCCGACGGCAAGGCGTCAACCAGACGACGCACGTGACCGTACGGGTCCTCATCGTCACGGACAAAGTGCAGCACGGCCACCAGCATCAAGGCGACTGGCTGGTCCAGATCGAGTACCGAGAGCAGATCCGGGTGGGTGAGGATGTTCTCCGGTTGCCGCAGGTCGGCGTCGAGGTATGCGGTCGCGCCTTCGCTCGCGCTAACCAGCAGCGCCCGCGCGTGCGCCAGGACGATGGGATCGTTGTCGACATAGACCACCCGGGTGCCCGGCTCGAGAGCCTGAGCGATCTCATGGGTGTTGTCGGCGCTCGGAATGCCGGTACCGATGTCCAGGAACTGGCGGATCTCTGCATCCCGCACCAGATGGGTGACGGCCCGTTTCAGGAAGCGGCGGTTCTCCATCACGCCCAGGCGGACGCCCGGGAAGGCAGCCGCGATGACGTCGCCGGACTCCCGGTCTGCGTGGAAATTGTCCTTTCCGCCGAGCCAGTAGTTGTATCGGCGGGCAGGCGGTCTCGGTGCCGAGCACGCTGGTGCTGGCGAGCCTCGTCGCGTACGCGATCGCCCGCCTCCCGGGCTGGCCCGGCCGGGTGCTGTTCGCGGTGTTCGCGGCCGGCCTGGCGGTGCCCGCGCAGGCGGTGATGATTCCCCAGTACCTGCAGTTCGACCGGCTCGGCCTCCGCGACAGCCTGACCGGGCTGATGCTCATCAACGTGGTGGTCACCCTGCCCGTGGCGGTGTTCATCCTCGCCGGCTTCCTGCGCACCCTCCCCACCGAGCTGTACGAGGCCGCCGAACTCGACGGCGCCGGCCCCTGGACCGCATTCCGCCGGGTCGCGGTGCCACTGCCCGCCCCGTCGCTCGCCGCCACCGCGATCTACCTGTTCGTCATGCACTGGAACGACCTGCTCTACCCCCTGCTGTTCATCGACGACCCGGCCAAACGCACCCTGCCGCTGGCACTGCTGGACTTCACCGGCGAATACCTCACCGACTATCCGCTGCTCTTCACCGGCGTGGTCGTCGCGTCCACACCGATGGTCATCGCGTACGCGCTCCTACAGCGCCACTTCATCGCCGGCATCACCGCGGGAGCCGTCAAGGGGTAACGGCGGCCCGTGACCATGAAGCGGAGCCGCCGCAACCGATGTCAACTCCGCTCACCGAGCTCCCCAGCGTCGGGCGTCCGCCCCGCCCGGAACGTAGTGCGGCGGCGTAGCGCGAAGCCGATCGACTCCTACAGTCGGATCGCCGTGACGGACGACGCCCTCACCGAAGAGGCGGCCCCCACAGCTCGTCGCAGGAGTCAGCGGCATGGCATAGCAGCACGGGACTGTCATCCGCTGGACCGTCGGCATGCGTCAACCCCGACCAGTGGATCTCTTCGAGCACCGCCGGACTTACCGTCGGAAGAAGCGGCGCCGAAACAGCGCAAGCAAGAACCCCGCTGGCTGACTGTCGCGTTGACTTGACCTTGCCACAGAGATGAGCGTGGATCACGTCGGCGCGGGCTGCACCATTGCGCCCGCCTCGACAAGATCGATCATCGGAGTCGTGAACAGTGACAGTCTCAAGCTCTCCCCACCTCGGAGGCGGTGCCGCTGTGAAGGCAGCCCTGCTGGCTTCCAAGGACCTGCGCCCCACCGAACGGCTCATCATGGTCGCCATCGCCGCGCACACCAACCGCGATGGAGACGCCTGGCCGTCCGTCGCCACGATCGCCGACTACGCCGGCGTCTCGGTTCGCACCGTGCAACGGACCCTGGCGAAGCTGGTGAACCTCGGCCGGCTGGCCGTCCGCCAGGTCGCCACCCTCGCCACCCGAATCTACCGCCTTCTGAGCGGACGCCCGGACACATCAGGGGGTGACATCCCGCGCAGCGGGGTGACAGACGACGCCACGAGGGGTGACACCCATAGGCTGTCACCCGAAGCAGAGGAAGACCACAAGAAGCTCCGCGGCCACCGCAGCGTGCCCTCCGGGCGACGGCTATCCCTCAGGAACCGTCTACCGCGGCAGACCTCCTCCGCGAGCGGAGCAGCAGGACGCCCAGCAGCGTCCTCCGTTGCTCGCACGGCTGACCATTGCCCCCGCCACCGTGGCAGCTTGGCCACACATTGCGGGCCCTGCCGGTCCGAAATGCTGGCCGGGGGCCTACGGTAACGCTCCCCAGCCACCCACTGGTGCCGTCATCGACCTGCCGCCCGGCGTCCAGATCGGGCTCGGTCACCCCACCCACGCCTTCGCGGTACACATCGCCGACGACGGCGGCTACCTCCACGACCCCACAGCGAATGCCCCGACCGAAGGGCTCCACTTCGATTTCGGTGGAGTGCCCACCGAATACCCGGCGGAGCACCTACAACTTCGGCCCGAGACGGCGATCCAACTAGCGGTCACATTCCTCAAGACCGGCGGCGAACCGCCACACCTGGCGCCTGTCACCGAGTGAACCCAAGCCGCAGGATCTGCCATGTGTCCGCCTCCAGCATCGCGCGAAGACCATCAAACAGCTCCTGATGACTGTGGGTGACAAGATCGCACAGCCTAAGCCGGCCACCGCCCGGCCCTACGCGTTGACCAGCTCCGGTCGAACCACACGACCAGGCACAGACCGTCATCACCGAAACGCTTCACGAGCGCACGAATCACGACGAAGCACTGCCCGCAGCCGCTGACCGCCCCATGGTCGTTGACGACCTCCCGGAACCTTTCACCGGCGGGCTACCGCATGGTCACTAGCTTGACGACCAACGCCGGGACAGTGACTGACCAACGCCCCGGCTGCGGCCATCGGGGTTGCCACATCTCCCGTTACGCCGAAGGCAGGCCGCCGTGTCTGAGCTCGTCACCGACCCTGTTGCCGGCACCGTCGTCGCCGTCTTGTGCGCGGACGCGTCGGAAGCTGTCATCGGCGAGGTCATCGCCGACCTGCGGCACGTCGAGGACCGGCAGGCGCTCACCACCGATTCGGCCGGGGCTGCTGCCGCCATCACCGACTTGGTTGAAGCGACGAACCAGCAGGTGTTCGCGCCTGACCCATTGGCCGCTTCGATCGCAGCCCTTGCCAGCTCCGCACCGGCCGAGCCGGCCGCAGCAGCCGCCTCCCACGCCGGCGTCGGGATCCGCCCCATCGAGACGCACGCCGATGTCGCCGCCGCTGTCACCGTCCTGGACGGGGTCTTCGCCCCGGGCCGGGGATACCACTTCTATCCACCCAGCCTGCTACGCAACCTGCTCGCCGCCGGCGCGCCGATGCTTCTGGCCTGGGACGGTGACGCTCCGGTCGGCGTGGTGCTCGCCGTGCCGGGGTGGACCGCCAGCGGTCAGCCGCTAGTACAGTCCGGCCCGATGGCGGTACTGCCCACCGCGCGCGGCCGCGGTGTGGCAGTAGCGTTGAAGCTCGCCCAGCGAGCGTGGGCTCTCGAGCGAGGCGTCACCGAGATCCGCTGGACGTTCGACGCGATGGCCGCCGTCAGCGCCAACCTCAACCTGCGCCGGCTCGGCGCTACCGTAGCGGGTTTCGTACCCGGTTACGAAGGTCTCCGTGACGCCGACACCCCCACCTCACTCCCCTACGACCGGTTGCTCGTCACCTGGCGTCTCGCTGGCGCATCCGAAACACCAGACAACGGCAACGCCGAGCCGGTGTGGGCCGTCGCTGCCGTCGAGGGACTGCCAGTGCTCAATCACGCCTGGTCCCTCGCTCGCTCCGCGCTCGTTGCAGTGCCGGCCGACATTGCCGCGTTGCGCCGGGAGGACCCGGCTGCGGCCAGCACCTGGCAGCACATCGTGGGCGCCGTGCTCCAGCATGCGTTCACCGCCGGCTGGCGGGTTAACTGGGACTCCCGCGGCGCCTACCTGCTGACCGCGCCCCAGATCCTGCCCGGTCACCGCTACGGACAGCCCTAAAGCCGGGCACCAGGACCCTTCGTGGCCCGCAGGCCGGCTCGGGCCGCTGGGGTTGCCGCGACCGTCGGTGAGTGCCCGCGTGGCGCGGATCGAACGGCGGTGGCGGGCCGCCCTGTTCGACCGGACCAGGGCGGCGTACAGCCCGCTCGCCTGCTGGCCGAACTGCTCGCGCACCTGCGTGCCCCTGGCCACGGTGGTCTCCCTGGTCACCGGTCGCGAACGCCGACCGGTGCCGCCCGGAACTTTGCAACTGGCCAGTGAGTTCGGCTACGGCGGGCTACTCGACGCGCTCCGCGACGACGCCTTGGTAGACGTCCGGCAGCACATCGTCGACATCGCCAGTCCCGGCTGGGCTTCCGCGATGCTCGCCGCCCACATCTGTGTGTACGCCGACCTTCCCCTGGCCGACCTCGACTGGCTCACCGGCCCGGCCGGCACCCGCAACCACCAGTCCGTGGTGTCGCTGTGCCGAGCAGCCGGCTTCGAACCACGGATCCGGTTCACCGCGCTCAACGGGCCGAGCGGCCGTCGGATCCTGGAGGACGGCGGGGCGGTGGCCCTCACCAGCGCCACCATGATCCCGGCAGGGGCGATGCACACCGTCCGGCTGGCCGAAGACGTTCGCATCAGGATGACCGTGAGCTGGCGGCACGGAAGCACGGCCACCGCGACCGCCGGGTGGCTGGTGCGCTGGCTGCACGACGGACAGGTCCGGCGGCTCGCCGAGTGCCGGCCGGAGCTGCTCACCGAAATGCGGGCCGACCCGACCCGGTGGCCGCTGTACGCCCAACAGGAGGCCCACCGGGCGCACCGAGGCGAGTAGGCAAAGCACTGACCGTGCCGACGGTCCGGGGAGGTAACCGGCCGGGGATCATGACGTCGCAGATGCGCTTGCGCCTCCAGGGACGACCAGCGCCTCAAGCCGGCCGGGCAGCGGTTAGTGGATGGGTGCGGCCGGTGTACCGCAGCCCGCCTTCAGCGAATCCCGCAACGCCGTACCGTCAGGAGAGCGAGTGCCCGGGTCACCGTCCTGAGCTCGCGCAGGTCCACCTGCTCGCGGGGGGCGTGCGCGAAGCGGACGTCGCCGGGCCCGTAGTGCAGGGAGGGTATCCCGCCCGCGCTGTACAGCCGCAGATCGCTGCCGTAGGGCGCGGCCGCAGCCGGGGGCGTGACGCCGGTGGTGTCGGCGACGGCCCTGGTGATCTCGTCGATCAGTGGATGGCCTGGGCTGAGGCGACCGCTGGCGAACTGGCCGCCGGGCCAGGTGATGGTAGGTGGGTGGGTGCGTAACCAGGGATGGTCGATGTCGTGGACTGCCTGCTCGAAGGCGGCACGGGCGTCGGCGGGGTCCTCGTCCAGCCGCACTCCCATCCGGCCCTGGGCGACGAGCAGGTCGGGCACGCTGCTGGGCCAGTCGCCGGCGCGTACGGTGCCGACCTCGATGGGGTAAGGCTGGGTGTTGCCGGCGAACAGGGCCGGCAGTGCGCTGTTGCGGCTGGCCTCCAGCTGCCGGATCGCCGCGAACACCGGCCAGAACACCTCGACGGCGCTGACGCCCTCCCGTCGGGTGGCGCCGTGCGCGGCCCGGCCGGCGATCTCGATCTGGAAGGTCAGCGCGCCGGCATTGGCGGTCACGACTGTGCCGTTGGTCGGCTCGGTGATCACCGCGGCCTCGCCGCCATGGCCCCGCGCCAGGGTGGCGAAGGCGCCGAGGCCGCCGTCCTCCTCGCTCACCACGCAGTGCACGGCCAGCGGGCGGGCGAGTCGCACCCCTGATCGTTTCACGGCGCGGATCACGGCCAGGTTGGCGATCAGGCCGGCCTTCATGTCGCAGGCGCCCCGGCCGTGCAGGGTGTCGCCGGTGAACCAGGGCGTGAACGGGTCGTTGCCCTCCCAACGGGCCAGGTCACCGGTGGGTACGACGTCGACGTGCCCCTGCAGCACGAGCGCCGGCGTGCCCTCACCGCCGAGGACGCCAACCAGCCCGTACGCCTCGGTGCGCGGGGCCTCGGTACCTGGGAAACCGGCCATGTCCCGCAGCCCGGCGAGGTCGAGCTCCCAGAGGTCGACATCCAGGCCGGCCTCGGTGAGCAGGCGGGCGCACCAGTGCTGCATCTCGCACTCGGCGGCCGTACCGGTAACACTCGGGATCCTCACGGCCTCAGCTAGCAGGTTCACGGCTTCCGCATCGTCGATCGCCTCCAGAACGCGGGCCTCGTGACTACTCAACATCTCGTCTCATCTCTCGTCCCGCGGCCATCGCGTGGCGCAGGACGGGTATGGCATGCCCGATTAGCGTGGCGTGACTTCCATCCCGAATCAACGGCAACGCTGGTCAACCGGCTGTCAGCAAGAGCAGCACCGGGTGCCTGACTGTCGCCACGTGCCGGGGACTACCTCGACTCGAAGTAGGCCGCAACCAGCAGGAGCATCGGTGCGGCGACGACGGTTCCGCGACTGACGCCGAGCTGATCCAGCCCTTTCTGGGAAGCCCTCGGAGCAGGATAAGGCCGGCGAGCAGGGCGGTGAAAAGTAGCGGCGCACCGATGGTGACCCCAAAGATCCACAGCCTCTCCCAGTCCGAGTATTCATAGCTCGCCCCCGCGTGCGATTGGTGGCTCAGGGCGACGACGTAGGCGGCGATCGCCAGGCTATGCCAGCCGAGTAGCACCGGAAGCGTGTTAGAGCTCCTAACGAAATGATGTTGGGGGTGTCCTCGGGACGTGAGGATCGTTCTGTCTGAACGTGAGGAGGGGTGAGCAGCCGCCGTGGATCGTCTCGGACGAGGTGTGGGCCGAGATCGTGCCGCTGCTGCCACCCCGACCACCGCGCAGGCACCGCTACCCGGGCCGTAGGCCTCTCGATGACCGGAAGGTGTGGTGCGGGATCCTGTTCGTGCTCTGCACGGCGATCCCGTGGGAGTACCTGCCCCAAGAGCTGGGCTTCGGGTCGGGGATGACCTGCTGGCGCCGGTTGCGGGACTGGAACGACGCCGGCGTGTGGCAACGACTGCACGAGGTCCTGCTGGGCAGACTCCGGGCCGCCGGGCAGTTGGACATGTCGCGGACGGTGATCGACGGCTCCCACGTCCGGGCGCTCAAGGGCGGCCCAAAACCGGTCCGAGCCCGGTCGACCGCCGCAAGCCAGGCTCGAAACACCACGTCATCACCGACGCGGGCGACACCCCCCTCGCCACGGCCTTGACCGGCGGCAACCACCACGACATCACCCAGCTCATGCCCCTGGTCGACAAGGTTCCCAGAATCAAGGGCATCCGCGGCCGGCCCCGGCAACGACCCGAGCGGATCCACGCCGACCGTGGCTACGACTTCGACAAGTACCGCCGCGAGCTACGCACGCGGGGCATCACACCTGTCATCGCCCGACGCGGCGTCGGTCACGGCTCCGGGCTCGGCACCCGACGCTGGGTCGTCGAGCAGACCATCGCCCTGCTGCACTGGTTCCGCCGCCTGCGGATCCGCTGGGAGATCCGCGACGACATCCACGAAGCGTTCCTCACCCTCGCCTGCGCCATCATCTGCTGGCGCCGACTCCAACGCTCAAAGAGTTAGGAGCTCTTAGGTGCGAAGGATCCCCAGCGACGATGCTGATGCGGAGCCACGGCACGCCGCTCTCTTGGAGCCGAGCGTGACGTAACGGGGATCCAGCATCCTACTTGCGGCATGACAACTAATACGCTCCGCTATCCCATCGTGACCGATAGGGGGCCTCCACGCCTTGCGCCGGTGGACCACGATGTCCCCGGAGCTGCAGGGACGACGATAGAGGCGCCGTGAACCGGAAGAAACTCAACGCAACGATCATCGGCACGACATTGGCGCTACTTTGCTGCTGCGGCGGCATCGCTGCCTTCGGTGACGACGACAGCACCAAGAAGGCGGCCCCGGCGATCGGCGCGACGGCTCCGACCCGTGGCGTCCTCGGCGGGGCACCTTCTCCAACCCCAACCATCAGCCCTTCACCCAAGTCAGTGCCGGCACCATCGCCGACGAGATCCAAGAAGCCTACTCCCGTCAAGACCACCACCAAGCCGCCACCGAGGCCGACGACGAAGCGGCCCACCACCCAAGCCCCTCAGCCGGAGTACACCCGCAAGGGCGTGCACCCGGGCGCCTTCTGTTCACCATCCGGCGCCATGGGACTCACCAGTGACGGAACCCTCATGCGGTGCCGCACCTCGGCTACCGACTCACGGAATCGGTGGCGACGCGCGTGACCAGCGCGCCGAATGGCTGTCGACAGCAACGCTGACAGCAAGCCGACTGGACGGCCGCACGCTGAGTAGCACCGACACGGACAAACGTCCGAGCGTGCAGCCGTCGCCGGACGCGGACGCACAGAGCTTGTAAGCGATAGGCGCCCGGTTCGGTGCCCGCGGGCCTATTGCCGCGCTTCGTGAACCAAACTGGCCAGTTGCCC
This sequence comes from Micromonospora sp. CCTCC AA 2012012, assembly GCF_040499845.1. Taxonomy (NCBI): domain Bacteria; kingdom Bacillati; phylum Actinomycetota; class Actinomycetes; order Micromonosporales; family Micromonosporaceae; genus Micromonospora; species Micromonospora mangrovi. The sequence goes on along the minus strand of NZ_CP159342.1, from coordinate 928,826 downwards.
CTCCGGATCTCTCATTCTCGCCTGCCTTCTCGTCGGGATCGAGTCGGACCGTCGCCGAGGTGGATTCCGCCGTGGACGTCCCGCGCCTGCACCACCGAGCCGTGCACATCGCCGGAGACCGAGTTCGCCACGCCGCCAGCCACCTCGGCGATCGTGGCGTCGGCCCTCGACCACCGGGCACGCAGCTCGGCCCCGAAGGCCGCGTCGCGGCGCGACTCGCGGTCCAGCAGCTCGGCGAGACGGCCGACGGCCTCCGGCGAGGGCTGCCGTAAGGCACCCTCGATGACCGCGCGAGTCGCCGGCTCGTGCTGGAAGCGGGTTCGCAGAAATTCGATCAGGGAGGCCACAGCGGCGCGCCCGCTCTGAGCCAGCTCAGTGGTCGCCCAGGCGACGAGCGTCGTCGCGGCGGTGACCATGATCGGGTCTGCCATTCGTCCGCCTCCCCACATCGCTCACCAGCTATCAAGCGAGTTCGATGTTACTCGGAGTGCGCGGACGAACACCAAGACCGGGGCTGGCATGAGTGCACAGCGTTGCGAAGCGGACCCTACCGCCGAGCTCACGCGCCGCTGGGGTAAGTCCTCACACGAGTTGGGTAACACGTCCGGCGACGGCAGCTGTCCCGATGTCTGGGAGTTGAGCAACGGTGACATCGCGGTGATCGGGCAGGACCTCACCGAGACCTACGAGGGGCGACTTCCGGTGGGGGCTCGGTGGCCCCGGGCGAGCGGCTTATCATCATTCCCCGGTCGACCATGATCGCGGCGAAGGTGGACATACCTGATGCATGGCCTGTTCCGCGGGGACCCCGGCGAGCGACTGAGCCTGGCAGGCTACTGGGCCGATTTCGAGAATCGGTTCTGGAAGACCATCGCCCCTGGCTTCTGGAAGCTGGAACGGCAGCAGACCTTCAAGGAACCCGGGGACGAAGGGTGGCAGGCATTCGCCGACGGGCGGTGGGAGAATTCGCTGCGGATCCTCGAGGCGCGTCGCCCCGAGTTCCAGAACTACTTATCGGCGGATCACCGAGAACGGTTTCGCCACCCGGCGGGTGCAGGTCGTTGAGGAACTTTTCACCCCCTATCCCAGTGGGAGCTGCACGTGCTGCGACTGCGGCACGAGCACGGAGGGTTGACCCGGGTCGTTGGTACGGACGCGGTGGCGGCAGCCGAGCTGGGCGGTCCGCTGCCGGAGGTCTACACCCTCAGCAACGAGGTGATGTACGAGGCGGTCTATGACGCCGACGGCGTGTTGGCGGCCGCTCGTCGCTGGCATGACCTCGAGCTGGTGGCACACTGCCAAGCCTTCATCGAGTCGCTCTACGAAGGCGGTGAGCCGCTGGACGAGTTCTCGCCCGTGCGGTGGCGCCGTTGGAGCCTCCCCGCGCGGGGTAACACGTGGAAGGCGTCGGGCCGGACGGGACCAGGCACGGGCCGGCTCAGGTGAACCGGTCCGACCTGCCCGGCCGGCGGAGCTGGTCCAAGCCCGCGACGTGTACGGCCGCGTGCACTTCCACGGCGAAGCGGCTCCCCGGGAGCTACCGCAGCAACTGCAAACACGCCGTTGAAGGTTGCCAAACGAATCGGGGTCATGCCCCAGAGCCGGCCCGAGGTGTCGGGAGGACCGGACCCAGCCAGCCGCTCCGGCCCGTACTCGGCCGACCTTCAGACGGGACGTGTACGGCAATGCGCGTGCCCAAGACGCCAAGATCGGATAGACGATATTAACTTGTTCGGCCGCTACTCTACGCACTACTGTCCTCACTGGCGGCACTTGCTGGCCGTCTGATTCGAAGGAGGTCGCGGTGAAGTTGACCAAGCTCTACAAGGACCCTGGGTCCGGTGGCAACGGCTGCCCGACGGTCTACCTCGCCGACAGTGGCGAGCTGGTCGTCCAGGGGCACTTGGTCGACGGCGACACCTTCGGCGAGTTGGAGAACGTTCTTCCCGGTGAGGGTGCGGTGCGGATCTCTGCCGAGGTGGTGCTCGGTGCGATCGAGCGCTACCGCGAGTCCGGGCAGCGGTGAGCGAGGGTTGACCCGATCGTTCACGTCGCTGGATGACGCCGAGTTCAACCAACTGTTCCGCGACTTCCGGTACACGGCCTACCGGTTGGAGACGCTTCAGCGCTATGACGTGTCGTACGAGCAGGATGAGTTCGCCCGGTTCCTGGCGGGCGAGGCCCGTGGGGAGTTTCCCGGAATCGCCGCCTGGTGCGACACGGTGCGGGCAGCGGTGTCAGCGGGCAAGCGGATGCACCGGGTCCATGTCGTCGCCGAGCCGCTGTCGGATTACGTCCGGTTCGAATGCGGCTGGGCTTACGAGCACACGGTCGAGGCGGGCGAGGACGTCCGTCTCATCGCGGTCTCCGGCGATGATTGGCCGGCCGCGTTGCCGCACTACGACTACTGGTTGTTCGACTCCTCGCAGCTCGTGGCGATGCACTACGACGAGGAGGGACGGTTCGTCTCCGGCGAGTTGATCAGCGAGCCGGAGAAGATCGTGCAGGCCAACCTCTGGCGTGACGCCGCCGTCTCGGCGTCAATCCCCTACCGGACGTACGCAGGCCAGCTCCAGCCCAGCTCTCCATAGATCCGCCGCTCGTCGGGGAGGAGGCAGCGTGCCCACCACGCACAACGAGTCGTCCGGCGATGCCGAAGCTGTCGTTCAAGCCGGAACGGTGCACGGCGGCATCAACCTGTTCGGGCGCGCGGGACCGCCTTCTCCCCCGCCTCGTCAGCTGCCCCTCGACGCGACCCGCTTCGTCAACCGCGAGCAGACCCTCACCCGACTTGACGCGGCACTGCCCGCCCACGATGACGCCACGGCTACGGGCGGCCCGCCAATGGCCGTCGCGGCCATCGCGGGCGCCCCCGGCGTGGGCAAGACAGCGTTGGCCGTGCACTGGCTCACCGGGTCCGGCGATGGTTCGCCGACGGCGATCTCTACGTCGACATGCGCGGCTACGGGCCCGGACCGGCCTTGGACGTCGGACAGGCGCTGGACACATTCCTGCGCGCCCTGCACGTGCCGGCCGAGCAGATCCCGACCGACACCGAGGGACGCGCCGCCCTCTACCGATCCGTCCTGACCGGCAAGCGTGTACTGGTCGTGGTGGACAATGTGTCCACCGTCAGCCAGGTTCGGCCGCTGCTGCCCGCCACACCGACCTGCATGGCGATCATCACCAGCCGCAGCCGGCTGTCCGGCCTCGTCGCGCGGGAAGGAGCGTCACGCATGACCCTGGACGTCCTGTCCCCCGACGAAGCGATCACGCTGCTGCGCGACAGCATCGGCGGAGACCGCGTCAGCGCCGAACCACAGGCCGCCGCCGAACTCGCCCGACGATGCGCCTACCTCCCGCTCGCCCTGCGGATCATCGGGGAACGCATCGCCAGCACCCCCTACGCCACCCTCGCCGACTTCGTTGCCGACCTCGCGCTCGTCGACCATCAACTCGACGCCCTCACCGTCGACGATGACGAACTCTCCGACGTCCGAGCCGTGTTCTCCTGGTCCTACCAGGCATTGCCCGGGGACACGGCGCGGTTCTTCCGCCGCCTCGGGCTGCACGCCGGCTCCGACATCTCTGCCGCCGCCGCGGCAGCCATCGCCGGCGTCAGCATCCCCCGCGCCCGTAACCTCCTCGACCAACTCACCGCAGCGCACCTCGTGTAGAACCCCGCCCGCGACCAATACCTGTTCCACGACCTCCTGCGCGCCTACGCCCTCGAACGCGCGCAAGCCGAAGAGACCCCCGAACAACAACACCAATCACGACGCCGCGTCTACACCTGGTACCTGTGGATGGCAGAGGAAGGCCGCAAGCTCATACTCCCCTACTCCCACGCCATCGCCCTTCCCCCGGCCGGACCCGTCGTACCACTCACCCCACCCAGCACGGTGGCCGAGGCGATGGCATGGTTCGAGCGGGAACGACTCAACCTCCTCGACACCATCCGCCAAGCAGACGAGCTGGGCGACCACGACATCGCCTGGCAGCTACCCGTCGTCAGCGACGGCTTCTTCGAACTCAAGTCGTACTGGGCCGACTGGCGCGACATCCACCTCACCGGCCTACGCGCCGCCCGGACCGCCAAATCACGCCTCGGCGAAGCCGCCAACCTCCGCTGCCTCGGCGATGCCTACTGGCGAATGGAACAACGCGAAACCGCCCTGGACTGCTACCGCCAAGGCGCCAACGCCAGCCGCGACGTCAACGACCACTGGGTTGAAGGCTTCAGCCTCCGAGGCCAGGGCCTCATCCACGAAGAACTCGGCCACATAGACGAAGCCCTCAACCTGTACGGTCAGGCCTGGGAGGTGTTCCGTCACCACGGCATCACCCGAGGCGAAGGCATGTCCCTGCTCAGCCTCGGCAACTGCCACCGCGCCCGCGGACAACTCGACACCGCCATCGCCCACTACCAGCAAGCAGTTGCCATCCTCGACGGCATCAACGACCAATGGAGCGTCGCCTGGGCCTCCTACCCCCTCGGCCTGGCCTACCAGCAGACCGGCCAACACAACGAGGCTCTCAACCAGCACCAGCTGGCCTTGAAACTCTTCCGCAGATTCGACGACCGACGCTGCGAAGGACTCACCCTCGCCGCCCTCGGCGACACCTTCTACGCCACCGGCCAACACGACGACGCGCAGCGCAGCTGGCAGCAGGCACTCCAGATCCTCGATCCACTCGGAGACCCCCACGCAAGCACCGTCCGGCAACTTGTCGCCCAAAACAACGGTGCTAACGAAGCTTCTGGGTGACCTCGGTCGTGTCGGCCGGACCCTGCGTCTGCACCTCGACGAAGTGCTGTCACGGCGCACAGCAGAGAACATCTCCTCGCTCATCACCGGAACGCTGCCCGAGCACACGCATCGCGGCGAAGACGTGCTCCCAGCTCCTGCCCGCCCTGGTGTGTCACCTCGGATCATCAAGTGTCCGTACTCGTACCGGCGGTCCCGACGCCAACTTGGAGGCCAGCGCCTCGCGGCCACGCTAACCCAAACCGACGTGCCCAAAGGAGGTCGTCGCGTCGGCTCATCCATAATGACAATTATTGGTACACCATCGGGTCGAACGGTACTGAGCGCCGCCACCTGCTGAGCTTCCTGCCGTCAGCCGCTCGTGGCAGCGCACAGCAGCAACTTTTTCACCTCCATCGTCTTCGCATTCGCCGCTGCGGGTAGCGCTGGCTGACGAGGCAGTGCCGCCCGGTGTGGGTAGCGGGGGCGCGCCGTACCCCCAGGTCAGAAACGCACGCCGAATCCGTAGCTCGAGTTCCGGGCGCCGGTTCCGTCGCTCATTGGCCGGCCGTTAGGGAAGAAGCCTGCCACGTCCTCGGGCAGGTCGAGGTGGAGCAGCCCCTCGGCCATCAGCTCCGTGGGGCCACCAGCCAGCGGTACTCGATCCCAGAAATCGCGCACCCCCAAGCTGCTACGTGAATACGCGCGGCCCGGACGCCGCCCGCTGGTCGGCGGCCGCCGCTGGCCGACGCACTTAGTGCTGGTTGCAGGTGGTCGAGTCGCCGAGGAAGGCCGTTAGCGGCAGGGAGAGGAAGCAGCTCGTACACAGCCGGTTGGCGATGGGGCGCTGGCCTCCGGCCGCGCATTCGCAGGCCCCACACTGCGGACACAACGGTTCGCCGCACGTACCGCAGGGCCTCTTCCACGACGTGAAGTCCTCGCCGCAGTCCGCGCAGTGCCCGTCGTGGCCGACCGGGCCGGTGGCCAGAGGCGCGGTCAGGGAGGGCCAGTCCGGTGAGTCGGTGACCCACACGGCGATGGTGTAACCATCGGTCCCCTGGGCGTCGAGGTACATCTGCGGGCCGGCGACGCCGCTGCGGAAGGTCGGCCGGTCGACGCCTCGGGCGGTACCGCCGCGCACCGCGGATTGCAGCCGGGTGGCGGACTGGACACTGCCGCGGGCGATCGGCAGGACGTCGCCGTGGCGGGCGGCGAACTGGCTACGGCTGTTCGGCTCGACCAGCATGACGTAGCCCGGTGCGGGCAGGCGGTGTGCGGCGGCGACGCAGCACGCCTCCCGCGATGCTGTCGTGCTCTGCCACAGGCGGATCACCGACGCCGCGGTGACACCGTCAGCAAAGATCCGGCTGACAATGTCGGTGGGCAGTAGGACTGCTGCGGCGAATGCGTCGACCAGGTCTTCCTCGAACGGTCCTTCTTCGCCGTCAGGAAGCTCCCACAGGGCGGCAGCGACCGCTGTCACGCTCGGACATAGGTGGTGGCCGAACTCGTGTATTAAGGAGAAGTTGCGCCGGCCTTCCGACGTGTCGCGCAACACCGCAATTCGTGGCGGGGTTTCCCCTCCGCTGTAGAGCGCCGCGACCGAGCAGCCGCTGCCGAGTGCGGCGGGCTCGACCCAGTCCAGGACAATGCCGTCGATGGTCACGATTACTGCGGCCGGGTCGGCGGCCAATTTGCGGCCGTCGACGCCGAGGCTGGCCAGGTGTGCCAGCATCGCCGGCACCAGTTCATCGATCAGGGCTTGTTTGGTACGTGTCATGGCCGGTCCGAAAGGGAGCCACCGAGCGCGGTAAGGCGCTGCTGAAGATAGACCGACACCTTCGCCGCCCAGTCGGTGCGTCCGGCACCGCTGTCGGACGGTTTCGCCGTGCTGACGGCCCGCGCAGCCTGTGGTGCCACCGTCTCGGCCATCTCCCAGCGTTGTTCGTCTTCGGAGCTGTGTGTCCCGGCCAGCAACCGCAGGGACGCGCGATGTGTGGGCCGGCTGACCTCGGCGATCAATGCGTCGTCGAACGGTGGGTTCGCGTCCAGAACGGTGCGGGTGTCGGTATTGAGCAGCTGTGCCAGCTGTGCTGCTTCGCTGCGGGTGACGCGGCCGCCTTTCTTGATCCTCAGGAAGACGTTCATGTCGAGGCCGGAGCGTGCGGTGAGCTGGTCCGGCGGCAGGCGCAGGCTCTTGACCTGTTGCAGCAGGGGCACTACGTCCCCGACCGGGTCACCCGGGACGCAGGCGGCGGCGCTAGCGAGCTGGGTGAATCCGGCGGCGACGGCGTTGCGCAGCTCGCGCCGATCCAGGTCTGCCTCGTCGACCGAGGTGCCATAGGTCAGATGGGCGGGGCCGGCGACGCCGCGGCGCCATGCCCGCCACACGTCCCGGATGGTCTCGGGTGGGGGAATTTGGGCGGCGGCTTTCGCCTCATCGAGCATCGGACGGCTCGCCGGTGTGATCTCGCGATCGAACACGAACAGCGGAACCGTGCTTTCCAGGCTGAAGCAGACCGCGAATTCCGTATTCAGCACGCTGGCGGTCGTGGGCAGGATGAGGCTGAACTCATCGGCGGCGCTCACATCGGTGGTGACCGGAGCGACAGTCACCCACCAGCGATCGACGTCGACGACCAACGCAAGTTCGGTGACGTCCTGCCACCGCAGCCGCCACAACTGGCCCACCATGACGTCCTTCCGGACGCCGGTGTCGACGGTCAGGGCGTGCACCTCGGGGGACAGCCGGGTGACCGACGCTAGGGCGGCCGCACCGCCAGCGAGAGCACGCTGCCGTGCCGCGCGCAGGAACGCCTCGTCATCGAGGTCCTCACCGTGCCGCCGTGCAGCCTGCTGGCGCTGCTGGCACCAGCCGCATTCGGCCAAGTGCTTGCGGTCGCCCTGCCCAGATGTTTCCAGATCTGCATCGAGCAGGTGCCCTCCGGCGACTGCCACCGGAGGATTCAAGTCGGCGTCGGCGAAGACGTGCCACACCGGGCCGTGGTCGTTCGACGGAATGCCGGTCATCGCCGTACACCAGTCGGGCTGGCGACGGTCCGCCGCAGTCGTGAGCGAATGGGCTGATGGGTCACCATGCCTCTACCCTCCCGCAGGTCATCTCCCGCACTCTCATGCCTTCTCCATCTGACCTGTGTACGTAGTTGAAACGGCGCACCGTCGTGGTCTGTCCGGCCGCGGCCGGCGCTTCTTTGCGCCATGGTGATGTGCGTCCGATTTCGCCGAGATGCTAATGCTCGTCATGCGGACGCGGGGTGGCCAGCGACTGCGCCAGGCTCAGCATGTCCTCGCGACGCGGTTCGGCGCCGAGTATCTGACCGGCGATCTCCTTGACCCTGGCGGCAACCTGCGCGGCGACGCTTTTGCCCAGGCCGGTGCGATCGGCGATCTGCCGGACAGGCTGGTCCAGGTAGGCGAGCACTAACTGCTCCCGCTTGGTGAGCTGGGCGAGCAGCCGATCGGCGCCGGCGCGGATCTCGGCCTCGGCCTGGGCCAGTTCGATGGTGTCGACGCCGGGCAACCAGGGGTCGATGTCGTCGACCGGAGTCACCACCGGGGTCGGCCCGACGGCGAACCGGGCGGCGACCACGTCGGCTAGGTCCGCCAGCGCGAGCGACGCTCCTGCAGCCCGCAGCGTCGCCTCGCAGACGTTGGCTAAGCTGTCAGCGTCGGCCACCGGCGACTCCCGGCGGGCATCAGGCCGCCACCGCACGATCGTCACGTCGGTCACCTTGTAGGCCGCGGTGACTAGGTCGGTGAGTCGGCCGTTCCAGACTCCGGGTGTGGTCCCGTCGGCCAGTTCCACGTTGCGGCCGGCGCCGGGCCGCCCATCGGGAACGAACCGGAACCGGGAATCACCGTCTAGGACCTCCCGCAGCCGCCGGATCAGCCGGCCCTTGGTCGTGGCCCGGGCCCGATCCCGCAGGAAGTTGCGGACGACCTGCTCCAGCAGCCGGCGGAAGCTCGTGTCGTCGTGCGCCTTCACCGCGAGTTCGACCAGACGCTGTGGGCCCTTCGCATCGGCGAACACTTCGTGCGCGGTCTCCTCGATCGCGTCCAAGGTCCACTGGTGGTAACCGGTCGGCGGCGGGAAGTTGCCGGCCCGGGCGACCGCGCGGACGCACCGGTACAGCTCGGCGGTCGCCTCGGTGCCGAAGACGCCGTCGCGCTGCAACTCCTCCCATGCGCTCATGAAAACTCCTGGTAGGCGGCGAGGATGCGGTCGAGAAGATCCCCGCTCATGATCACGTGTGGTTTGGTGTCCTCGTCGTCGTAGGCACCGAAGTCGACCCGGTGGACACGCCGGGGCTGCCACCAGCCCTGGCGGTCGCAGAGCAGCTCTGGATCTTTGTCGTGCCAGATGTCCTTGGAGTGCGCGACCATGGTGTCGCTGGTCCGGGTCACGACCAGGCACGCGCGGTCCGCGGGCAGGACCCGCACGACCACCGTCGGTCTGCGGGCGTGCGGGTCGCGCGGGTTGTAGTAGTCGCGGGGTAGCACCGCGACCAGGCCGACAGGCGGCCGCCACACCCTCTGGCCGGGCCACGTCATCGTGGGCTACTCCTACCTACCGCTCGGCTGGAACCGGCGAACGGCGACGTACAGCATACGGACCGTGCTGCGCGCTCGCCCCCCTCGCCACCGGCACGGGCGCGTTCGGTCCCGCCGACACTCCGGAATGAACGGGTCGGCACCCACCGCCACCTCGGGACGCGCGCCCTGCGACCAGCCGGTCGAACCGTCGTCCGGACGAATGTGATCATCGACACATCCTCCGCGGTCTTTCGGGATCGGACAGCCGGGGACGGTTCGCCGTCAGGCATCGGCGGAAGCAGGACGCCGGGACCACCGGCGCCTGGACACACCAGACCATCAAGGAGGACATGATGTCGGACATCGGCATCGCGGACCAGGACCAGCGGGTCCAGCGCCGCTACACGATCATCATCAACACCCGCCAGAAGACCGTCGACGACCGCGAGCTCACCTTCGCCCAGGTCGTCGCCCTCGCGTTCCCGGGCGCCCATGACACCGAGGTGGTCTTCACGGTCACCTACCACCGCGCGGTGGCACCACAGCGTGACGGCAACCTCAGCGAGGGCGGCACGGTCACCATCAAGGACGGAACCGCTTTCGATGTCACTCGCACTCGTCGCTCGTAGCGCCGACCTGCGCCGGTTGCGTGACGAGGGCTACGAGGTGACCGTCGAGCACGGTCACCTCGTGGTCGCCCACGTCCCGTACCTGAACGCGCAGCGGGAGGTCAAGCTCGGCACCCTGGTGTCCAAGCTCAGCCTCGCCGGCGACACCACGATCACACCGGAGACCCACGTGGTCCACTTCGCCGGCGAGCAGCCCTGCGACGCGAACGGACAGCCGCTCAGCAAGGTGATCCACAGCCCGGTCCAGGAGCAGATCATCCCAGGGCTGACGGTGAACTTCATGTTCTCCAACAAGCCCGACGCCGGCTACCCGGACTACTACGCGAAGATCACGACCTACGTGGCCCTCCTGGCCACGCACGCGGCCGCGGTCGACCCGTCGGTGACCGCCCGAACGTTCCGGGTCGTGGAGACCGACGCGTCGGAGTCGGTCTTCCGCTACCTCGACACGGCCAGCAGCCGCGCCGGGATCGCGGCCATCAACGCGAAGCTGGCCCTGCCCCGGGTTGCGGTCGTCGGGCTCGGCGGCAGCGGCTCCTACGTGCTGGACCTAATCGCCAAGGCGCCAGTTCGGGAGATCCACCTGTTCGACGGTGACGATTTGTTGCAGCACAACGCCTTCCGGGCCCCCGGCGCGCCCTCGCTCGATCAGCTGCGGCAGCGGCCCAAGAAGGTTTACCACTACGCCGAAATGTACGGCGCGATGCGCCGCGGCATCGTCGCCCACCCCTACTTTCTCCACGAGACGAACGCCGACGAGTTGCAGTCGATGTCGTTCGTGTTCCTCTGCATGGACCAGGGCGAACCCAAGCAGTACCTGATCAAGGCGATGGAGGCGGCCGGGGTCGCGTTCGTCGACGTCGGCATGGGCCTCTACACCGTCGATGACATGATCGCCGGGCACCTGCGGACCACCACGAGCACCCCGCAGAAGCGGGACCACATCTGGGACCAGCGGCGGATCCCGTTCGAGGACGACGGCGACGACGACTACGGCACCAACATCCAGATCGCCGAGCTCAACGCCTTGAACGCCACCTACGCGGTGATCAGGTGGAAAAAGTGGTGCGGCTTCTACGCCGATATCGAGCACGAGCACCACAGCGTCTACACGATCACCACCAACTGCCTGGTCGGTGATGACCAGACATGACCCGACGGACCAACATCGAGCACCGCTTCGTCGACTCGGCCCCCGACGTCCTCGACGACGGCGTGCTGTACGTCTCGATCCGCTACGCCACAGCGCTGCACCTGTGCCCGTGCGGCTGCAGCAGTGAGATCGTCACCCCGATCAGCAGGGAGGGGTGGAGCCTCACCTTCGACGGGGTGTCCGTGACGCTGCACCCTTCGGTGGGCAACTGGAACTACCCGTGCCGATCGCACTACTGGATCCGGCGCAACCGGATTGAGTGGGCTAAGGACCGTTCTCACGATGGCCCCGACCGGCATCGCTCGGCCAGTGCCGTTGGGTCAACGGCTCCAGGTCGGCAACATCAGGATCCCGGGGGTGCTGTGGTGGGCAAAGGCCCTCGGCTCATGGGTACGGTGCGGGCGTGGCTGAGGCGGCACGGCCGCGCCGATGACGCCTCGTGACAGGTGACCGACCGATGTCCAGGACGCCTGCTGGACCGTCAAAGACCAGCTCACCCTAGGAGATCCCTACAGATGTTGAACAGCCAGATCTGTCCTCTACGGTTCTGCGTGTCGGCGTGATCTTGACGGGCATGGGCGTAGGCGGGGTTGATGAGGTATGCCGATGGGGGTGGCCGGCGCTGCTGTCGGTGGCCCAGCGGGTCGCTCAGCTTGACGCCGACGCACCTTGGCGGAGCTGGATCGTCACGATGCGCGCGCCGACCGCGAAGCGACGTACGGGTCGTGGCTTCAAGTTACGACCAAGTTCAGAAAAGACCGGTGGAGCTTGGTTGCTCGGGATGCCGCTCCTCTGTTTCGAGGAGGCCGCGCTCGAGAGCGTCTGAACGCACGTCGAACAAGGTAACTGCCTTGCCGGCCCGGTCGACCTTCCAGTAGCTCCAGCCGTTCATCGTCCGCTTACCGGTCACGGCCGTGCCTGCTGGCGAGGGCGAATCAAACCGCTCGCCAGTGGCCAGCTCAATCTGGCCACCCAGACTGATTCGAGCGGTGTGGCGAACTTGCTTGTAGACCAGGGTCAACTCCTCGCCCACGCTGAGCGCCTCCGCCCCGACCAAGCGGGCGACGGTGATCGCACCATAGTGAGCGCGGGTCCGGTGGGCCACCGCCCGGGCGGTGGCCCGCTCGGGCAACGAAGCCTTCGGCGGCACGACGAAGCCCAGCCGTTGTGGATCCCAGATCAGCTCGCACAGCCGCTGGTAGAGAAGCTGTCGTGTCTCGATGGCGCTCATGTCAAACTTGTCGAACGATCGGAAAAGCTTCTCCAGGCCATACTTTTTGACGACGCCGTCGGTGAACGGCCTGTTGCGTTGATGGTTGACCTTGTGCAGAGACGCGGCAAGGTGGTTCTGCCCGCGGTACCACTCGACCTTTTCCTCATACGGCGCAGCCTGATAGCTCGCATTGTGCGACTTCTGGAGCAGCAGGAGCGCCCCTAGACGATTGCGCTGAAGCCGAAACTTGTCCTCCGTCTTAACTTCCGCCTGATACCTCTCAAATTTGTTCGCCCAAATGTGCTCGATCTCATACGGTTCGGACTTCTCCAGGTACCGGGCAATCTGGTCCGGGCGTCCACTTTCCAACTCCACGAACGCGGTCATCCGAGCCAACAGATACCTGACCTGCGCCCGGTTATCTGGCCGGAGCCCGTACTGCCGTACCACTGAGAACGACGTGTCGAGGCCTGCCGTTCGGTCGCCGAGCAGCTTCTTGATCTGTTCGATGTCGCGACAGCCGCGTAGATCACGGAGCAGGTCCAAAAACTCAGGCAACGCCGCGTCTGGGCGGTCGTCCCCATTGTTGATCAACCGTTGCACGTAGGTTAGATCCAGGAACGCCGCCACAAGCCGAGCCTTGTCCCGGAATTGCGCATCGGTATCGTCGGGTCCAAGCGTCGCCAGCAGGAAGGGCATCTGGTCAATCTCGTTGACCGCGTTGTAGAACACCGGATCAAGACCCTGATCGGGCCGCCTGGAGGCGGCGGCGAGAGTTGCGAAGCGACGGGAGAAGGCCGGGAGGTCGCGCTCAATGAAGCGCGCGAATTCCGAAGGATGCATGAGGCCAAGCCGCTTTTCGGCGTTCAACTGGACCCAGCCGTGGAAGGAAATAGCAATGTCGGTCACGTCGGATTGGTCGATCGCGTACTTCCCCACGAGAAGAGCCTGGAGGAACCGCGTTGTAGCCTGGGTGCCGACAGCATGCAGCCTCGTCAGCATCGAGCGCCAGGTCTCGCCGAGCCGTGCCCGGTTGTGCACGTTGTCGGCCCGCCGCAAGAGGAAGCTCTTGAGCAGGTCGGCGGGACCCAGCTGCACACCGCGGTCGTTCATCGTCTCGAAGATCGCCCAACCCTGACGGCGGTTGACGGCGTCGATACCGACTAGGCATACCCGATTGAGAAGCCAGTGGATGAATAGCGGCAGCGCCTCATCGCGGACAGTCTCCGGCAACAGCTCGTCGATCTCCTGACTGCGCTCATACAGGTTGGTCACAGACGGGCTGGCTTCGGCCGAAACGCTGAAAAGCGTGCCGTCGAGGAGGGACTCCAGCAGCGGAACCCTCTCAGGCTCGTCGATGGCGTACGCTCGCTCCCCATAGGACGTTCCAGCGATGAGCGGATCAAGGGCCGCTATATCGTTGCCATACTCCCGGCGATCAGCCTCGGCAGCGAGCCGACGCAAATGCACCAGAAGCAGATGCAGAGTCGTGATCCGCTGCTGTCCGTCCACAAGCGCGGCGAACTCATCGTCGCGATAGTAGACAAATGGGCCCAGGAAGTACGGCTCGAAGAGCCGGACATCCCGGCGCTCTTGCCCCGGTGACCACTGCCGGATGAAGTGGCCCGACAGATCGTCGATCAATGCCTTAACATCCTGGCGGCCCCAGCTGTACTCCCGCTGAAACGAGTCCAGCCGGAACTGAAAGGTACTGAACAGCCCCTGAACGGTGAAGCCGTCGCCGCGGATGGGAGCCTCAGGCACTGTTCACCTCCATGGAGTGCTGATGGCAGTGCTGCGTAGTGTAGCTAGGGGACGACGCCACTGTCGCAACGGCGACCGGCCGTCGCCTCACGAGTGTCGTCATCGTGGGGCGCTGTGCTGCACCAAGCGGCGGATGCCAGGCCGGAGCCGTGCGGGGTGCCGCGTCTGACGATGATCCGCTGACGCCTTGTCTGACGAATTAGCGATGATGGCGAGGCGCGTAGCGCCCGAGACCACTTCGGACGAACAACCGTGTGTAGAGCACAGTGGTGATCAAGTAACCGAGCCGTGCCCGCCCTGCTGCCAACAGCACAGGCGCCTCTTCCCCAAAGCCCCCAAGTCGGACGCCTTCACGACTTTGCCGCGGCCATGCTCCGGCGCCCGAGCAGTGCAACGAGTCCCCGCGACCGCCACAGGTTGCCGGGACTTCCTGCATTCGTCAGTCAACAAGGTAGTGGGCCTCGATGTAGGCGACGGTGGAGTCATACGGCTCCCCCACCGGCTTCAACATGTACCGGCGGAAGACCGCAGCGGTAGCGCGGCGGACGCCTCGGTTGCGAGCGTCCGCGTTGTCCCATGATTGGGCGAGGGTCCGGGTGACCACCTGGTCGATCTCCTCAGCCAGGTTCCTCTCCGTGACTGTGAGGCCGGACGGCGCGTGGTCGTGGATGATCCGCGACAGCACGCCTACACGGTCGTCGTCCAGCACGACGACGGCTTCGTCGGGGTGTTTCTCGGCGTTGACGATGGCGCGGGCGATCCGGAGCGCTTCGGCCAGAAACTCCAGGGCGTCCTGGGCGTTCTGGATGATCCGGTCCCGCAGCAGCCTGATCCGCTCAGCGAGGGCGGTGTACTTCGCGGACCCTGGTTCGACGCCCTTGTCGAGGGCGGCCTTGATGTGGTCCAGGATCTCCGCCGCAGACGGGCGTTTCTTGTCGTCGCCGTCGTCCTTGCCGGGCTTGGGGCGGACGAGGGACATCAGCTCTTTGAGGATGGTGATGCCCTGGGCGTCCAGGACGAGGGCTTCCTCCTGGGAGGCGACCACGGAGAAGGAGTGGACGTGGGCGTTGATGATCTCCAGAACCATCGGTCCCAGCTCGGCCAGCCGTTCCTTCCTCTCCTCGTCGGAGGACTTTTTAAACAGGGTCGTGTACACGGACCCGAACAGCCCGAAGCCGTCCCGGTACTTGGCGACCCGCTTGTCGGTGTTGATGAGCGGGTACAGGCGGGCCAGGAGCCGGTAGTCCTTGGAGAACACCTCGGCAGCACCGTGGTTGGTGTCCAGGAAGACGTTGATGGCCCGCACGGACTCGTATCCGTGGACCGTGAGGTCCAGGTCGTCGACGTCCGCGAGGAGGTCTTCAATGCGGGCGAAGGTGGTGCGGAACTCGGCGACCAGCTCGGAAACATCGGTGAGGAAGCCGCCACCCTTGCCGGTCCCCTCCGCGGTGGGGTCGACGACGGCCCGCTGCACCTCTTCGGCCAGGCCGATGTAGTCCACGACCACGCCGGAGGTCTTCACGAACCCGGTCGGGGACACCCAGGTGCGGTTCGGGCGGGTGATCGTCTGGAACAGGGTGTGGGCTTTCAGCGGCTTGTCCAGGTAGAGGACGCCCTCGTTGGGGGCGTCGAACCCCGTCATCAGCTTCGCGGTCACCACCAGGAAGCACAGCGGGTCGTCCGGGGTGAGGAACCGCCGCTTCTGTTCCTCCTCCTCGGCCTCCGAAAGGCGGTACGGCCGCAGGGAGGGATCTTCGTCCTTGGAGTCCGAGACGGAGATGTTCACCTCGGCGATGATCCGGTCGTGTTTTCCGACCTCGGCGAGCACCTGTGAGGCCTCGAAGCCAGCCAGCAGCTCGTTGATCTTGTCGGTGTACGCCACGGCCAGTTCACGGTTGTAGGCGACAACCTGGGCCTTAAGGCCGTTGCGGTAGGCGCCGGCCAGGTAGTGGTCCACGATGTCCTGGCAGACCGTGTGGATGCGGTCGGGGTTGGCGAACACCGAGGTGAGGCGCCCGAACTTGCGGGACAGGGCCTCACGGTCGGGGTCGTCGAGGTCGAAGTCGTCGGCGAACTGGTCGAACTCGGCCTGCAACTCCTGGTCGTTCATCTCGAACGAGACCGGGTGCGGGTCCAGCATGACCGGGACGGTCGCCTCGTCACGCAGAGACCTCGACACGGAGTACCGGTGCAGCACCCTGCCCGGGTCGGTCTCCTCGCCGAAGAGGGCGAAGGTGTCGGTGGCGAGGTTCCTGAGAGGGGTGCCGGTCATCCCGAAGAACTTCGCATTAGGCAGTGCCGCGCGCATCTGCTCGGCCAGGGTCGGCCTGCCGGGCAGTCTCCCCCGGTCCCGGCTGACGGCTTGGGTGCGGTGCGCCTCGTCGACCAGCACGATGATGTTGTTCCGGGTCGACAGGTCCTTGCCGACGTCGGCGAACTTGTGAACGGTCGTGGAGATGACGCCACGCACGTCGTCGGCCAGCAGGGAACGCAACTCCTGGCCGGTGGCGGGCTGGTGGAAGTAGGCGTGCCCCATCGCCGAGGTGAACACCCCGGAGGTCTGCCGGACGAGCTGGGTACGGTCCGAGAGCAGGATGATCGTGGGCGACTCGGTACGGGTGTCGGCCAGCAGCAGCGAGGCGGCGAACACCATCAGCAGAGTCTTCCCGCTGCCCTGGTGGTGCCAGATCAGGCCCTTCTGGCCGCCGGCTACGACTCGCTCGTGAATCAGGTGGGCGGCTTCCATCTGCGGGTAGCGGGGCAGGTACTTCTTGTCCACCCCACCACCGGAGGTATCAAACAGAGCGAAGTTGGCGAGCATGTCCAGGACGGTCGCAGGGTTGAGCAGCAGCTCGACCGAGCGCTGCACGTCGGCCTGTGCGGACAGCTTCTCGTCGTCAGCGGTGGACCGGAACGGCTGCCACAGGTTCATGGGCGCGCCCGCGGCACCGAACCGCAGCTTCATCCCGTCCGAGGCGACGGCGAAGACGTTGGGGGTGAAGAACCACGGGTACTCAGCGGCGTACACGTCGTTGATCTCGCGGGCAGCATCGACCCACCCGGACTTCGCGGTCGGCGACTTCACCTCGACCACCACCAAGGGCAGCCCGTTGACCCAATACACGAGGTCGAAGCGTCGGGAGGTCTTACCGGGAACAGTGATGGTCACCTCGTCCGAGACGACCAGCGTGTTGGCGGTCGGGTGCTCGACGTCGATGATCTTCAAGGCGTACCACACGCCGTTGGCGTCCCGGAACTCCTTATGCCCCCGCAGCAGGTGTAGAACCTGCTCGTTGGCCCGCACCAGCCCGCCTTCCACGGCGTTGACCGTGGCGATGATCTCCTCGACCACTGCATCCACGTCGAACCCGTCGATCAGCTCTGGGTTGAGCCGGACAATGGCGTCCCGCAGCTGGCCGGCGACCACCGTCTGCGTCGTCTCACGCGGCAGCGACCTGCCCGCCGTGAAACGCCAGCCCATCGGCAGGGACCACTGGATCACCAGGTTCTGGAACTCACGCTCCCGAATGCCCTTCGCCACGGATCAGACCTCCAAGCTCGGCGGACTCGATGTTGATGGTGCGGTTCAGCAGCCCGGACAGTAGGCCGGCTCGAACCCGACGAAGACTGGCGACCTCAGCACGTGCCGCATCGGCGTTCGCACGAACGGACAGCACGGCGGAGGAAACCTCCTGCTGCCGGTCTAGCTCAGGAAGCGGGATCGGCGTCTCACGAATGCGATCCTGGCTGACGTTGAACATTGAGGCGCTGGTGCCTGTAGCCGAACTGGTGAGGTGCGTCCGCGCCGACTTGAGCGCCATCGCCACCACGAGGAAATCGGGGTCCAGTTTTGGCGACGGCACGAGTCGTAGAGTCTTGTCGGCGAGGTAGAGACCGTTCCGAACATCATCAGGGACACGCGCGACGGCCCCGACTCGCAAAGGTGTGTTCGCTCTCGTGATGAGTACGTCGCCGGGCTGAACAAGCGCAGACTTTGGCATGGAGGTGCCAGGTAGAAGGGCCTTGGACTCTTCCGGCAGGAATCGGAAGGGCGTGACCGCGCTGACCTTCAACACACCAACCTCGTCAGCGCCCGGAGGCCTCGTGTTCGCCTGGGGACTCCTGCCCCCTTGAATGTCATCGAGCATCGTTCCGAGCGCCACGATTCGTTCGTTAGAGAGCAAGTCTTCGGCAATGGCCATCGACATGCGTTCCAGCGTCTCGGCCTCTTTGTCGAGTGCCGCGATCTGGTCGTCGATCACGCCAATGACTTCGACGATCCGTTCCTGCACCGGCAGCGGAGGAATGTCCATGACAATGTTGAGGAAGTCAGCGGGCTTCACCCGCTCACGCCTGCCACCCATCCCCTTGGATGCCCTCTGAAGGGCATCCCACATGCCCTGTGTCGTGGTGAGGATGCGAAAGAAGTGAGGGTCCGCCTCGGATGCGAAGGTAAAGGTGGGGAACTCCTGTGAAGCGAACGATTCCGGCAGGTCGTTGGGTGTGACGGTAATCGCCCCCTCGAACGCCTTGAGCCGACTGTAGACGAGCACGCCTGGGCGGATCCGGTTAAGCTGCTTGTAGGAAGTCGAGCTCCCTGCGACAGGATCGCGGTAGAGCAACCCCCGCCCCCTGTTCAGTACCCCCACGGATGGGTACATCTGTCCCGGATCCACGTCCACGGATTCCACATTCAACGTGAGGAACCGTGCCAGAGGCGCCCGAAGCCAAGCCATCTGGACCCGGGGGGCATATTCATTGCTCGTCGGGTCACTCATCGAAGCCCTCGATTCCGGCGTCGGCGAGCACGGCGAGCATGTGATCCTCGGTCTTCTGCCGCTCGGCGCGGGCGAGGTTGTAGGCGTCGATGAGGGTGCCAAGGTCTTCGCTCTCAGCGGCGGCCTGCTTGATGTACCGCCCGATATTGAGGTCGTACCCGTTCGCCACGATCTCCGCGGTGGGCACGAAGCGCGCTGCCAGGCCGCCATCACCGTCGGGGTCTACTGGGCTGCCGTCGGCGTCGAAGTCCGAGCGGTAAGCAGTCACTGTGTCCGCGATGTCGGTCGCGGTGAGGACGTTGCGGTTCTTGATCTTGGCGAATCGCTTGGAGGCGTCGATGAACAGCACGCCGTCCTGCCGCTCCGGGGTCTTGGTGCCGAGCGCACGGAACACCAGGATCGCCGTGGGAATAGGGGTGCTGTAGAAGAGGTTGGCAGGCAGGCCGATGACCGCTTCGAGCAGGTCATCATCCAGCACGCGCTGGCGGATGACTGCTTCCTGGCCGCCGCGAAAGAGGACGCCGTGGGGTAAGACGACGCCAGCGCGTCCCTTCCTCGGGTCCATCGACGCGATCATGTGCTGCACGAAGGCCCAGTCCGCCGACGACTGGGGGGCGACACCGCCGATGGCGCGCGGGTCCTTGGTCCAGGGCTTCCATTTCAGGCTGTAGGGCGGGTTGGCGACGATCACATCGAACTGTGCGAGGGACCCGTCCGGCTTCTTGAAGCGTGGGTCCTTCAGGGTGTCGCCGACCTCGATCTGGAACTGGGTGAGGTTGTGCATGAAGAGGTTCATGCGTGCCACACCCGCGGTGTCCGCTACGGCCTCCTGCCCGTACAGGCGGAGCGTGTAGCCACGCCCGCCGTGGGCCTTCAGGAGGTTCGCGGAGGCGATGAGCATGCCGCCCGACCCGCAGGTCGGGTCGTACACCGACTCGCGGTTCTTGGGGGCGAGGACCTCGACGATCAGCTCGACGACCTCGCGCGGGGTGAAGAACTGGCCGGCGCGGGTGCCGGACCCGTCGGAGAACCGCTTCAGCAGGTACTCGTACGCCCCACCGAGCACGTCGTGGGACATATTGCCCTCGTGCATCTTCGGGGTGCGGTCCATCGCTTGCATGACCGCCGCCAGCACCTCTCCCGACAGCACCTCCTCGGAGGTCCAAGTCATGGACCCGAACAGGCGGGAGAACTTGTCAGGGTTGGCCGTCTCGATGGCTTGCAGGGAGGCGCGGACACGCTGGCCGAGGCCGGGCTGGGTGATGGTGGCGAGGATGGATGACCAGGAGGCGCGACGCTGCTGGACTGTGCCAGGGTGGATGCACGGGATCTCGAACGACTGATAGTCGCGGTATTCAATCTCGTGGGCCTCCTCGGCGGAGAGGCCGTCCAGGAGGCCCTCATTGTCGGTCAGGAACTCCTGGTGGTGGTGCTCCCAGGTGTCCGAGAGGTACTTCCAGAACATCAGCGGGAAGACGACCGAGGAGTATTGCGCTTCCGGCATCGCCACGCGCAGCTCGTCGGCGGCGTCCCACAGCCGGTTTTCGATCTCCTGCTGGGTCACTGCCATCAGTGGGGGTGTCCTTGCTCGTCAAAGGGAGCGACCCGAAGGCCGCAGTGTTCCTGCCGGCCACCCTATTTCTGGGATCCAACCGACTCTGCACCGGTTACCGGTGCCCAGTCGAAGATTCGTTCCACCACGGCCGCCTGCTCTGCAGCGCCGGCACGGAAGTAGCGGGCGGTGGTGTCGAGAGAGGCGTGGCCGAGCAGGGCTTGCACCTGGGCGGGTCGGCTCCGCCTTGGCGGAGTGGGGTGGCGTAAGTGTGACGAGGGCGGTGCGGACGCAGACCGGGAAGGTTGGCGTCGGAACCGACGGTCAGGACGACTTGAGTGATGCCGGAGGTGGTGAGCCAGCCGCGCTGCCCGGTCCACAGCGGTCCCGGCTTGCCGCCGCGGTGGCGGATCCAGGCAGTGAGCCGATCGCGGGCCGGGGCCGGCACTGGGACCTGACGTACTTCGTCGCCCTTGCCGTGTAGGCGGATGGTGCCGGTACGGGCGGTGAGGGCGAGGTCGTCAACATCGAGGCGGGCGCACTCCTCCGCCCGCGCGCCGGTGCAGAGCAGCACGGCGATGATCGCGGCGTCGCGGTTGACGCGGCGGTCGTCGGCACGTTCCACCGCGCCTTGCTCCTTCGGTGTGAGCGCCTCGGGCTCGCCGGGGCGGGGCACTCGGGCGCGCTTGATCTTCAGCCGCAAGCCGGCGCCGACCGCGTAGAGGAGGTCGACGGCGGCGAGGGCCTTGTTGACGGTGGACGGGCTGGCCTTGGTGGCGATGAGGTGCCGGCGCCAGGCGGGGACGGCGGACTCGGCGCCGACTTGGTCGACGAAGGCGACCGGGTGCTCGCCGACGTGCTGGGCTAGCCAGGCGGCGTACGCGCGGGCGCGGGCCCGGTATGCCTTGGCGGGGTTGGCTGCCAGGGCGCACCGGTCGAGGTGCCGGTGCAGCGCCGCGAGAGCGGACTCGACCGCTGCGGTCGGGTCGGCGGGGCGTAGCGGAATGATCTTCGCGGTCGCGGTCCGGGCCACTGTGGTCCACCGCCCCTCTTATCCGCTGAGTTTCGCCCGGACTTTCAGCTAAGGCGAAACCACGTTATCCGCTGAGATGGTCACACCACTCGACGGATAAGGCAGCTTATCCACTCAGTGACAGAGGCTTGGCGACGAACCGAAACAGTGAGGCGCCAGCGGATGGCAGCGAGTCGACGCCCGGCACTGGGCCCGAGCACCGCCGTAGAGGCACGGCGCCCGATGGTGTTGTCCGGGTCCGGCACGCCGTGCCGGATACCGTGGAATGCATGACCGACCTCAATGCCTGGTGGCAGAGCCTGCCCGAGGGTGACCGTGACCTGTTCATCCAGCACATCGACACCGACCCGCTGCCAGCCGAGGTGGTGGAGCGAGTTTCGAGCTCGGGTCAGCCGATCGCTGGCGCCCGGTGGGTGGAGTCCGTTGACGGGTACGCCTTCCACTGGCCGACATGGGTGCAGACGTTCCTGGCGGAAAAGGCCAAACAGCAGGCCTGACCCGGAGTGCACGCCCAAGGCCGGGGTCGTTCCCGCGGCCTTCCTCGTCACGCTCAGAGCGTCAAGCTCTTGACCTTCGGGCACGTTGGCTACCGCGGTCGCGCGCCGAGGCAGACATCGTACGGTAAGCTCTTCGACCGTAGCGATAGCTGGGAGAACCCCTGAAATAGGGAGATTTCACCATGCCCTCATCGCTGCAGGACCTCATCGTGGCGGCGCCCGTCCTGGCGTACCTCGTTGGCTCCGCCGTGGCCCTCTACGCCGCACTCCTGGCGCTAACCACCCTGGTAGCCACGCTCCACTCCGACAAGGAGCGTCGCGCCGACGCCCGCCGCGCACTCACCGCGCTCCTGTCGATCATCCCCATCCGACGTAGGTGAGCCAGCCGCGCATCAGGTCGAGGCCTTGGTCTCGCGCGCCCGTGTACTCGGGCAGGGCGTGCCTGCGACTGGGCGTTAAGGGCGGCTCGGCGGCGAAGTTCGGGACGCAGGTCGCTCCAGGAGCCAGCGTGTTTCCAGCTCGGAATCGACGGCAACGCTGTTCAACTGGTTGTCGGCACGAGCAGCCTGGCGATCCTGCGGGGCCAGTTCTGGCCAGCATTGCCGTTGGGCTTTACACCGGTACGAGGAGGCCGTAGACGATCAGCCGATCAGGGAGGGTCTCCCTCCCGTCGCGGGTGGGCCTTCCTCATTTCCTGGTGGTGGACTTGTGCGCCGCTGGCGTCGCCCTGTTCCTTCTCGCCACTTCTGGCAGGCCGTGGCCGCCTGCCTCGACCGGATCCTATTCGGCGCCGCCACCACAGCGATGGTCTGGGCCACCACCACCGGCCCTGCCCGCACCACCACCGCCGGCGTCGCCCTCTGCAGCCTCTTCGCGCTCCGCCGCCCCTGGTCCCACCAACGCGTCACCGTTCACCTACCTGAGCTGCCCTGGCTCTCCCGCATCCTGCTACGCCGCGAGCGGGCCCATCAGGGCCAGCAGCCGTCGTGACTGACCACCACTGGCGTGAACACCTCCGCGCCTCAAGAAGATCAGTTATGCAGGCATGACCGGGGGAGGGCCGGGATTCCGGAGACTCAGAAGCGGCCCCCGGCGTCAGCCGGCCGACTCGACGTCGTCGTCGCGCGGCGAATTCGGTCCCACGACCTTGGGGAAGACCGGCTGGGGGTAGCTCACCGGACGGGGCGATGCTCACTGACCCTCCCGCTGGATGGGCGGACTGTTGATGATGGTGACCCTGTCTCCGCCGATCATGGGAGCGGCGCAAGCCGGGCCACCCGCATTACCTATGTGAGGGCATCACAGCTGACCGGCCACATAGGAGGCGGCACGGACAAGGTCCAGAGGCTGCCCGACAGGGGCGGTCGCCGCAGCAGTAGGGGCGACGGTATACGTCCAGCTCCCCAATCACGTTTGCCGCCGCCAGAGGTCTCGACCTAGCGTGTCGTCATGGGCGATTTATGGATCCCGGGAAGCGGTGCAGCCGTCGGGAACTCCTGGAGGAGCATGGGTCGCCCCTACTGCACCGGGAAAGATATCTTCTCTGAGGTCATCGGCCGCGCATCGAGAGAACAGCTGTGGAAACGGATCCCGGTCGTTCACGCCATGGGCCTGCTCAGCGGCATGCTCCGCGACCTGGATTTGGGTGACCCGCCGACCGAGGCGGTCGAGGCGGGCTGGGCGTCCTCCCTTCCAGAACCCGCAGGCGCTCGCGCCCGGGCCGCGATCCGCTCCGGTCGTCGGCTGCTGCCGCCGCAGCTGCTCCTCGTCGCTCTGAAGGAAGCGCTGCGTTTCTGCCCGACCGGCAACGCACGCGACGACCTAGTAGGCCTTGACCTCGTCCTACAGGCGGTGTGGAGCATCGCCGACGAGCTGGGGCAGTTCCGCGACGCGGGCGAACCCCGGTGGGGTGGACTCAAAGCATCCCTGGCCGCCGAGCTGATGGCGAACAGCTACTTCAACATCACCGCCTATCCGTTGCCGCTGATCGCGCGGACACATGCCGTGTGGCGCAGCGGTTGGGCGCGGTCGGTGAAACCGCAGCTTCAGGCTCGTGCCGGTGGACAGCCGGCCGAGCTGTTTGCCCAGGCGACCAGGTGCAGCCTCGACGACTTCCTCGGCGTGGCCCTTCATTTGTGGGTGCAGGCTCAGCAGCACCGATACCTCACCTTCCCGCCCGAGTTCTTCCGTCGGATCGGTATCGCGCCGGCGGCCGTCGACCGCTTCCTCAGCGCCACCTCGGTGGCGTTGGACGACCTGCGGGAGTACGCCGCAGGACACGACGCCATCCAGCATCCGTGGGACTTCAACGAGCTGCGCCGTCGGCCGATCGTCCGGCTTCCGAACGGCTCGGTGCAGGTCATCCGCCTTGGCTACGTGCTCGAGCGCGCCTTCGGGCAAGTTCCCGAATTCGACGTACGGGACCACCTGCGCACCCTCGACGGCGGCACGAACCTGACCGTTAAGGGCGGCCGTGAAGAAGCCTTCCGGTCGGCCCTGAACACGCAGTTCGAGCACAGCGTCGGTGACGTCCTACGGCGCATCTTCCCCGCCACCGGCAGGCTCGGGCGCCTCTACACCGAGCACGACATGTGGAGTGCCTGGGGTACCCCGAGCCGTAAGCCGAAAGTGTGTGACTGGGTCGTGGACTGCGGCCACATGTGGCTCTGCCTGGATGCGACCAACCGGCGCCTGTCCCAGCCCGTCGCCGGAGGGTTGGCTGATCCCACAGAGCTGGACCGCGAGGTCAACGCCGTTCTGGCCCACCACAAGGCTTCCCAAATCGCCTCTACCATCCGACATCTCACCGCGCAGCTGCCGCAACTGACCTCACGGAACCTGCTACCAGGCACCCGATTCGTGCCGCTGATCGTTATCCCGGAAGATGGCCTGCCCTGGAACCCTGCGGTGCACCGCAGGGTCCAGGAGATCTTGGCAGCGTCCGGGACGCTGCAAACCAGTCGCGCCACGCCGCTGGGCGTCATCACCGTGGACGATCTTGGTTTGGTGGAGCGTGCCGTCGAGGACGGCGCGAACGCGGGCGACCTGCTAAGCCGGTGGCGCTCCGAAGGCCCGGAGGTGCCGCTGCAGAGATTCCTGCACACCCGTGGAATGCCACTGCGGCGGCCTCGGCGGGAAGTCGAGACGTTCGAGCGTCTCACAGACGAGCTCCTGGACCGGATGACCGGTTATCAAGACGGCGTCACCGGGTCCTGATGCGATAGAACGCATCGAAGTGGTCGGCCAAGTCCCGGCAGAGCACCGAAAGCTGGGTACACGACTTGGCGACGTGGACCGGTGAGTGGGCGGCACACCAGACCAACGACCATCAAGTCAGGCAGGTGAACGATAGCGGGAGGCTCCCTCGTCACGTGAGACCTGGTACCCGTAGCTCCAAGTCCTCCATTAGCCGGCCAGCCCGGTCGGACCGGTAACCCGAGGCCGCTGCCGGGCGACCCCATGGCGATCGGACACCAGAGCCGAACGCCCTGCTCCCAATCTGCTCCCAATTTAAGGGGCAACAGCGCGGAAGCCCGTTACCGACCGAACCGGTGACGGGCTTCCTACCTGCATGGATCTATGGTGGGCGATACTGGGATCGAACCAGTGACCTCTTCGGTGTGAACCAGGACGTCGTTGGGTGCCGCTAGGCGCTGCTGGGCGCTGTTCAGCGCATCCGTCAGCTTCCCGAAAGGCTGTCGATCATGGGACCGGCCGCCGTCTCCGGCATCAATGTCGGAACTGTCCGTTAAGTAGGCCCACTCAACCAGTCGAGACATTGATCGAACCGAAGGCAGCACGTGCCCCAGCGTCCTGGCCCGTCTTATCCCTACCTCCGGGAACGACTGACCGACAGCGTCCCTAGACAGCTGAGCTGCACGCCGACATCCTGGCCCCGGCTAGCGAGACAGCCTGCGTCTGCCGCGGGACCGGCTCGCCACTAACCGCACCCGGCCCACGCGCCGTGGCCGTCCGGATCCTGTCGCCGGACCGATCACCGCCCAGATCATGGCGCGCTCGGCCGCCACGTCGCCCAACTGGGTAGAGCGATGGCTGGCGCGACCGTCCGCCGTCGGGCCGTCTCGGTCCGGCCGCGAAACGCGACATGCTCGACAGAGTTGGGTTCCTGTGCCCGTGCGACGATGCTTCTATGAACCACAGCAGCGCCGGCTTGGTCGTCTGGGACGTGGACGGGACGCTTATCCCAGCGGACTTGCGTTGGCTGACGCGCGCGATCGCTCGTGCGTACGGTATCTCGCAGTCCGAGGTCGTTTTCCCTGACAAGAAGGTGCATGGGTATACGGACGAGTCGATCGCCGTCGACGCGGCGATTGCTTCGGGCGTGGACCCGTCAGCTGCGGAGGCGGGCCTATCCGCCTTCCGGCAGGCCATTGCTGCGGTCATGCAAGAGGGCCGGCAGGAGTTCGCTGAAGTCCAGCCGCCGTATCCAGGTGCTGTAGCGAGCATCGCCGAGCTACACGACCGTGGTTTCATCCAAACCGTGCTGACTGGCAACCTGCGTGTGGCCGCCGAGGTGAAGCTAAAGGTGGCGGGCTTGGATGAGTTTCTTGATCTTCGGATTGGCGCGTTCGGGTCGGACGCTCAAGATCGCTTTGAGCTTCCGGCAGTTGTAGCTCAGCGCTACTCCGCGATCTACGGCGATCCGCTCGATTCCGCGCGAGTGATCGTCATCGGGGATGCGCCCAACGATATCGCTTGCGCACGTCATGCCGACTTTCGTGTCGCTGTCGTCGCTCACCGGATTGGACGCCAAGACTTGGCGTCCTACGGACCTGATCTGGTGCTCGACAGTCTCGACCCCACGACGGTGGTGGCCGCCGTCAGCTCGCTGTTGAGCTCTGGCGGGTAGCCAGCCACCCGTCAGGCGGCCATCTTCTCCTGAAGTTCGAGCACAACTGACTCGTGGCGCCACCGGACCAGCCGCTGACGGGCTCGTTGAGCTCGAGCGATGCCTCGGTGGTTTCCACCTGCTCTCAGCTGATCGTAGGTGTCGCCAAGCAGCGTGCAGGATTGCTCAAGTTCACCAGCCTCGGCGTAGGCGCTGGCAAGGTCTACGGCTGCTGCCAGGGCGACGTTGACGTTGGCGTGATCGCGTTCCAGCATCCGTACTGCATTTTCGAGCACGGTCACAGCCTGGCGGGGCTGACCGAGAAGAAGATGGCATGTGCCCGCATAGACGTCAAGGCGGGCGCTGCTCCAGTCGCTGTAGAGGCCCACACAGTCAACGGGTGACAAGTCGTTGACCGCTTCTTCTGCCCGCTTCAGGGCCGCCGTTGCCTCGCGTGGAAGTCGCAGAGCAGCATAGGCTTGGGCCTGCTCGGCAGCTACTCGAGCTCGTGCGGCGGCACTGAGATCAGTGGACGCCCGGGCGGCCTCATCGAGTAGCCGCAGGCCGATCATAATGTCACCATCTGCGTCGATCAGTGTGGCGGCTTCCGAGTGGAGGTTGCTCTCGAAAATGCGTGCCGTCGCACTGATCCTGCGGCTGCCCAGCATGTCGCCGAGCTGGCGAGCGTAGGCACAGTGAGCGAGCGCGAGGGCACGGTTGCCCTGCGCGCTCCACAGCCGGCTGGCGACGATCGAGGCTTCAGCGAGCATCGTTCCGATATCAGCACGGATGGGTGCACGACCGGCTTTGCGGTATAGCGTTGACAGGCAATCACGGTGGGCCTCGATCAGACCCAGTAGCGCGTCGGGCGACACGGCCTGGCGCTGCTCGGCCAGCATACTGGTTAGTTTAGAGAAACTGTTCCACTCGCCCACCAGGTAGTCCGTCCCGGGCGCGCGGGCGAACGTCTCCACTGCGGTGGAGGAGAACGGCTCCGCAACGACCTGGAACGCCTGAGCGGCAGCCATGCCGCTGGGCAGATGCTGGGTGCTAGCGAGCCGGATACGGTCGTATTCTCGGGACAGTCTGCCGCCGGTCCCCAGCAGGTCGTCGCTTCGGGTCCAGAAGTCACGCCCGGCGCGCTGCCGGCCGGTCTCCACGTTCGCGATCGTGCTTCTTCCATAGCTCACCCGAGGCGCGAACGTCTCTTGCGTGTAGCCGGCGGCCTTACGGCTGCGGGCAAGCATCTGCCCCAGGGCGACCCATTCGTTGGCTACGTCCTGCGGTGGAAAGCTCGGCATAGCAGCTCCCAATGGGTACGAACGCTTGCGCGCGAGGCTCGGTGGGCGTGGGAGCACTGTAGTGCAGGCCTGTGATGCGTCGGCTACTCCGCGGCTTCTTCCAACATTGTTCCGACAGAGCTCCGACATCCCCTTCTCGGAGTCCAACCCGCGGGGTCGGCGATTCTCGGATGCTCCGTCCCGTTAGCCCGCGCTGCTGTGGCGCGCGGTGCCGACGCAAGCAGTTCTGCGGCACCCTGCAGTTGACGGTGTACGACACGGGTGTGGTGGCTGTCTGTGTGGGGCTGGTGGTGGCCTGCGGCGGCTGTGGTCAGGAACCACCAGGCTGCCCATACGCGGTGCCACCCCAGGGCCCACTGGGCTGCCGGTAGGCCGCCGCGTTGCGAGTGTGCGTCGGGACTGCCGCCGGCCGCGACGTAGGCGTGGATCAGGCGGGTGAGTTGGTCGGGGTCTGCGGCGTTGCGGGTGCCGAACCAGGTGGCGAGGTCGAGCAGCCCAGGTCCGGTAAAAGCTTTCGCCCAGTCGACAAGGCGGCATCCGGTGCTGCTGACGTGCAGCGAGCTACGGTGGAACTCGCCGTGGCACAGCCCGAAGGGTTCTCGTTCGGCGCCATCGACGCGCCTGTCCGCTACGGCTGCCAGCCGCCGCAGTAGTTCCTCGATAGTGCCGGTGTTGAGGAAGCGCCTTTGGCGGTGTAGCGCGTCCAGTGCGGTGAGCGCCTGCTCAGGAAGGCGCGCCAGCGTCTGCTGGTCGAACACGGGCAGGGTGGGCATTGGAGGGATGGTGTGTGCCGCGCGGGCTGCGGCTGCGGCCTCGGCGATGGTGGGTAGTCGGATGGGGGTGCCGAGGTCGTCCATCAGCATGCCCAGCGCATGCGGCCGCAGCGTATAGCCGTGCAGGTGGGGCACGGCGGCGCCGTATTCGTTAAGGGATCGCAGCACGGCAGCTTCACTGGTGAACGGCGATGTGGCGAGCTTGCAGATCACGCTGCTGCCGTCGCTGAGGTACAGCCGCTGCACCGTCGACAGTTCCCACTCCTGGATGACCTGCGCGGCGGTCTGTTGATGGACGGCGGCGGTGAGCAGGTCGAGGCGTAGTTGGTCCGCCAGCGCGGCACCGATAGTGATCATCACTCGCTCACCGTCGGGATGCTGGCGGCGGCTCGCTCGAGCAGCGTCAGCGCGGTGTCGAGGCGTGCTGACATCCCCGCGGGCACCCGAGGGTGGGCCGCCTGCTGAAAGGCCCGGAAGTGCGGCAGCAGCGTGAGCAGCGCCGGGCGCGCCCTCAGGAAGTTGGTGACGTTGCCGCTGGCATGTGCCCGCCTCAGCAGCGATCTCAGCGCGACGATCTTGTCGGCGGTCGAGGCGAGCAGCACCGGCGGGTCGCTCACACGGATGGGCGGGTTCGGCATGTCGAGGGCTTGGTGCTCGGCGTGTAGGGCGGCGATGATCCGTGGTACCTGCGGGCCGTAGGCGTCGGCGAGGACTTGGTAGATGTCCGGTGTGCGCGGCACGAAGTCCGGGACGTCGTGCAGCAGCGCTGCCGCTATCAGCTCCGGCGAGGGGTTCGGCACATACTCGCCGATGGTCACCGCGACTCGGACCGCGTGAGCCAGCGCGGGGTGGTCGTCGATCGTGTGGCCGGCGCACCATCGCTGGGCGTCGCGCACGGCGCGGTCGACGATGGCCGGCCTGGGAGGGGATAAGACGGTCATAGCCTGATACCTCCTATTTGCCGTAGCATCAGCGCCATGTCCGGGCCGCTACCGCAGTGGTGTAAGCAGACGTGCGTGGTGTGTCCCGCCCAGCAGCTCGGGCCGGGCCAGTTCGACGTAGTCGACCGGCCCGGACCCGAGTTCGCCTACAGCCCGGACATCGGATGGCGAGTCACCGTCGAAGGTGTCGCGGTGTGTGTGCACCCGTACCGGGTCGGACTGCCACCGGGCCGCTACGCCTCGCGCGGCGAGCCTGTTCCCGCCCAGGCGTCACGACCGGCGCCGACGCCTGCCTCTCTGGTGCTGCCTGCCGACCTGGTGGATCTGGAAGGCTGGCTCGTCGCTGTGCTGCGCGACGCCCCGTCGGAGCAGATCTTCGGTGCCGTCGCCCGCGCTGAGCGCATCGCTGCGGAGAGGTTCGACCCTAAGCAGGTGGTGGCGGCCATGCGGCGGGTGCTGTCGGTGGAGCTGACTAACCGCTGACCCTGACCGGCGCGGTCGCCGGTTCCGGCATGTCGAAGTCGAAGTTGTGGCTGCGTCCGTCGCGTCCCAGGCCCGCGGCCTGGTAGTGGGCGTTGAGCTGGTTCAGGCGGCGGGTCACCTCGGCGGAGTCCAGCCAGTACCGCAGCGGCTGCGGCCCCCAGCCGGCGGCGGCGTAATACTCGTCGGTCACGCAGCCGCGGGTGTAGGTGAACTCCTCCAACTCCGTGGCGTGCGGGAACGTGACCCTGAGGTCGCGCTGCATCCGGGACATCAGGGTGAACTGGGCCAGCACGGCGTGGATCATCTCGTCGACCGGCGCCGGCACCAGCAGCTCCGCGGCTTCCTCGTCACCGCCGGAGAACTCGAACACCGCGGCCTTCAGCGCCAGGACACGCATCGCCTCGGTCAGCAACGGACCTGAGTCCCGGTCCAGGGACCACCGGCTGATCGCCGGGTACCCGGTGAACGTCGCCCAGCAACTGGAGTACTTCATCGACGAGCTGCGGAGCCGCTCGGACGACGGGTGCTGCGTGATCAGGTCGAGGATCTCGGCGGCTCGGCGACCGACCGCGGCCGGTTCGGGCATGGTTCGTGGGGCCATGGCACATCCCTCCTACGGGAGCGTTGGGCACAGGCGGGCGACACCAGCCGGCGGCCGGATCGCCCGTCACCGCTGTTGTCGCGCCGTCGGCGCTCACGGTGATGTCCCCATTAGCGGTTGGGCCTGTGCATGTCGATAACCTGCCGCGTCGACCTCCGACAAAGCTCCGACATCGATCGACCCAGCTGAGCCTTTTACGATCGCCAGCCGCGATCTTTGTGCTGCTGGATCCGGTGCTCAACGGCTCGCTCTGCGATACAGCCGCCGACGAAGTGGCATCTTGTCGGCGGATTGTCAGATGTGGACCGCAAGGCTTACCGACATCAACCGCCTTCGCCTTAATTAGCTTTCGTCGCCGATGGCGGGTGCCATCCCCCAGCCCGAATCCGTCCCGGCCAAGCCGGGACAGGCGGCGTTTCCGACGGGGCGAGTACAGACGACTCATGATCAAGTGTGAGAGGGCCCGAATGCTGGATCAGCATGAACTGGAGCGTTACGGCTACCGACAGGAGCTGGCCCGCCAACTGCGGTTCCGGGACCTCATGGCTTATGGGCTGGTGTACATGGTGCCGATCGCGCCGATGGCGATCTTCGGCAGCGTGTACGCCGGCTCCGGTGGCATGGTGGCCCTCGCCTACGCGATCGGTGTGGTCGCCTTGGTGTTCACGGCGTTCTCCTACGCGCAGATGGTGAAGGCGTTTCCCATGTCAGGCAGCGTCTACAACTACGCCGGTCGGGGCATCAGCCCACCGGTCGGTTTCCTCGCCGGCTGGGTAATCCTCCTCGACTACGTCCTCGTGCCGGGCTTGCTGTATCTGGTGGCGTCGGTGGCGATGCACGCGACGGTGCCCGGGGTGCCGGTGTGGGGGTGGCTGGTCGGGTTCGTCGTGGTCAACACGGTCGTCAACTCGGTCGGGATCCGTATGACGGCGGTCGTGACCCGGGTGATGCTGGTCGGTGAGCTGCTCGTCCTGGCGGTGTTCCTCGCCGTCGGCGGCTGGGCCCTGGCCACGGGGAAGGGCCGGTTCGGTTGGGAGGCGTTCTACAACCCGGGCACGTTCACCTGGTCCCTGGTGGCGGGGGCGGTGTCAATCGCGGTGCTGTCGTTCCTGGGCTTCGACGGGATCAGCATGCTGGCGGAGGAGACCCGGGACGGTGCCCGGCAGATCGGCCGCGCCATGGCCGCCGTGCTGGTGCTGGCGGGGGTGTTGTTCATCGTGCAGACATGGCTGGCGGCGATGCTAGTGCCGAACCCGGCATCGTTGCTGACGGACGGGGATCCGGCCGGCACCGCGTTCTACGACGCCGCCCAGGTGGCCGGTGGCGGGTGGCTGGCGACGCTGTGCGCAGTGGCGACGGCGATTGCGTGGGGGTTGCCGAACAGCATGGTGGCGCAGGTGGCCACGTCGCGTCTGTTGTATGCGATGGCTCGGGACCGGCAGCTGCCCGGCTTCTTGGCGCGGGTGTCGGTGCGGCGCAGCGTGCCGATCAACGCGACGTTGTTGACCGGTGGGGTGTCGCTGCTGCTCGGCCTGTACATGGCGAGCCGGGCGGATGGGATCACCCTGCTGTCGTCGTTGATCAATTTCGGGGCGATGGTGGCGTTCCTGGTGCTGCACGTGTCCGTCGTGGTGCATCACCTGATTCGCCGGCGTAGCCGGAACTGGTGGGCGCATCTGGTGATGCCGACGGTGGGGTTCGTGGTCCTCGCCTTCGTGGTGGTGCACGCGAACATCGCGGCGCAGCGGCTCGGCATGGGGTGGCTGGCGGTGGGTGTGCTGGTCCTCGCCGGCCTCTACCTGTCGGGTCGCCGGCCGGTGCTGTCCGGTCTAGCGCCCGCCGAGCCGCAGCGGCGTGACGTGGAGCGGGTGTGAGCACCGTGGACAAGATCGTGTACCGGCCGGTCCGGGACGAGTTCGCCTACACCTTCGGCGGTCGGATGCCCGTCGCGCACATCCGCTCCGGTGACGTTCTGGAGGTCGTCACGGAGGACTGTTTCGGGGGTCTGGTCCGCGGACCCGCGGATCTGCCGTCGCGGGTGTGTCGGATGCCGTATCTGAACCCGGTGTCCGGGCCGTTCTTCGTCGAGGACGCCGAGCCCGGCGACACCCTCGCCGTGCACCTCGTGTCGGTCGAGCCGACGCGGGACTGGGGTGTCTCGACGACGTTCCCGCACTTCGGTGCCCTCACCTCCACCGCACACACCGCCACCCTCCAACCGGCCCTCGACGAGCGGGTGTGGATGTACGAGGTCGACCGGCAGGCCCGCCTGGTGCGGTTCCACGCCACCGCCAGCGACCACACGGTGGACCTGCCGTTGGAGCCGATGATCGGCACGATCGGCGTCGCCCCCGCCGGGTTCGAAGCCCGCTCCACGATCGTGCCCGACACGCATGGCGGGAACCTCGACTGCCCACAGATGCGGGCCGGTACCACCGTCTACCTGCCGGTGAACCTGCACGGCGCGATGCTCGCCCTCGGTGACGGGCACGCCCGCCAAGGCGACGGTGAGGCCTGCGGCGCGGGCGTGGAAATCGCGACCACCACCACCCTCATCGTCGAGCTCATCAAGGGCGTCAACACGCCGTGGCCGCGGTTGGAAACCGATCACACGATCATGTCGGTCGGCGCCGCCCGGCCCCTGGAGGACGCGTACCGCATCGCGCACCACGACCTCGTCGGCTGGACCAGCCACCTGACCGGCCTCGACCTCTTGGACGCCTACCAGCTGATCTCCCAGGCCGGGCGGGCACCCGTCGGGAACGTGTGCGACCCGAACTACACCATCGTCGCCGCCGTCAACAAAACCCACCTCCCGGCAGCCGCGCTCCCCTACACCGGCGTGCACACACGGCTACGCCGCACCGCCACCGGGCTGGAATGAGGGAGACCCCTGTGGTGAACACCCGCCTCCCCGTCCTGCCGCTGCGCGACGAACTGTTCCTCATCGGCCACGACGACGACACCGGCCGCCCCCACCTCCACCGACAAGCCCTCGCCGCCGGCCTGGCCGGCGCAACCCTCATCGACCTGTTCCTCACCGGCAGAGTCCGCCTCGATCCCACCGACACCGACCTGCCCGCACCTGAGCAGCGCCTCTACCTCCACACCCACCAACCCGTCGGCGATTTGATCGCCGACGCCGCCCTCACCACACTGCGCCACACACTCGGCGCGCCACCGCTGAAGACCTGGCTGCGCGGATTCACCGACGACCTGTATGAACGCACCCGCGCCGGACTCGTCACCGCCGGAATCCTGCGGCAGCACCACCACCGCCGCCTCGGCGGGCTTTTCCGCATCGACACTTGGCTCATCACCCACACCCGATGGGCGGTCGTCCCCCGCGCCCGCCTCTGCTACCTCGCCGCCGGCCGCGAACCACCCACCAACCACACCGCGGCCCTCGCCGGGCTCGTCGCCGTCCTCGGCCTCACCCCACACCTGTACCTCGACGCCGACACCGCCACCCTCGCCGCCCGCCTCCGCGCGGTCGCCGCCCGACACCACCCCACGGTGCAGGCCATCACCACGGCCGTCGACGCCGCCATCGGTGACCTCGCCACCGCCACCTACCGCTAACCCCAACCTGACATTCCAAGGAACCTGACATGGGCGACCTGCCCCGTATCCGGCCTGCCCGCTGGGCCGACCGACGTCCCATCGCCACCCTCATCGCCGACGCCCTCGCCACCACCGCCCTCGGCCACTGGCTGGTCCCCCACAAGGCGCACCGGCAACGGGTTCTCGCAGACGTCCTCGAGCTCTGGGTGGAGCACTCCCTCTTCTACGGCGACACCCGCGTCACCGACGACCTGACCGCCGCAGCCGTCGGCCTACACCGCTTCCGCCCCCTACCACCACCGGCGAACTACCAGCCCCGACTCATCGCGGCCAGCGGCCCCTACCGGGAACGGTTCCTGCTCGTCGACCGGTTCATCGACGACAACGTGCCCGTCGAACCCCACTACCACCTCGCGTTCCTCGCCACCGCCCCCACCCGGCACCGCACCGGTCTGGCCACCGCGATGCTGGAACATCACCGCCACCGCCTCGACCGGCTCAACCTTCCCGGCTGGACCGTCACCACCGCCGACAGCAAACGCCTGTTCACCCACCACGGCTACACCCGACACGTCGACCTGCCGCTACCCGACGGCCCCGTCCTGACCGCCATGCACCTCGGCCCTCACCACACGAGACCACGACCGGCACACCGCACGGCCGTCGACGCACCGCCCACACCACTCAGGCACCCCAACCCGGCACAGCACACTCCCCCACCCCCGACCGCCGCACACCCAGGGACGGCGAACACCAACTCCCAGCAACAGTGGCGCCCCACCTCGCGCCACCACCGCACCTCACCGGTCTCTCCCCCGCGTACCGGTAAAGCACCAGGCACCGAACGGCAGGACAGGCGGTGAACCTAGCCCATCACGCCGGCGAGCTGCCCCCGTCGAACCTCGTCCCGCCGTGGCACACCAGCCCGGAAGAACTCCGGCCGGCCGCCGACCGCTTCTGGTGCAGGCTGGAAGACCAGTGGCCCCGCCTCATCCCAGAACGCGACGCACCCCTGTTCCTCGCCGCCCTCACACAATTGATCAGCGGCCACGACGACCTCGCTGGCCGGGCCGCGCTCCTCACCGTCCTGGCCCACGCCTACCGCCACCACCGCACGCAGACCTACCACCACGACACCATCAGCGCGGCACTCCGCACCGCCGTCAACGACACGAGCACCGGACGAGACGACGTGGCAGCCATCGAGTGGGCGTACCGATGCCACCAGGCGCTGGACCTTACCTGCGCCGCCGCCACCGCCCTCCCCGCCGACGGGCCGCCCTGGACACCCGCGCAGTTAATCGACCGGGACCACGCCACCCCGACGATCACGATCCTCACCATCCGACCGTGGCGGCGCCTGCACTACCACCCCCGGCCAAGCCCTACCTGTCTTCACCACCCACCGGCCCGGGCCGTGGCGCTGGTACTGCCCCGCCAACACACCACGCGTCGACGGCACCATCGAACTGCACATCCGCACTGTCCCCCACGGACCGCTCTCCTCCACCCTCGTCAACCACGTCCACCCCGGTGACCTGCTGTGGCTCGGCCCACCCACCACCACCGGCCTCACCCTCGACCCTCACTCTTCGGCGCCGCTGCTCCTAGCCGCCGGCGGCACCGGACTAACACCCCTGCGCGCCGTCGTCGAACACCTCGGGGAATCCCCCACCGGACGCCACGTCACCCTGGTCGTCGGTGCCCGCACCCTGCCCGAGCTTCACGACCCGATCGCACTCGACAAGCTCGACACCCGCCACGAATGGCTCACGCCGACGGTGGTTGCGGCGACCCTGGTGCCGTGGGGCGGACATTGCCCGGCGCGGTGCTCGGCAAGCCCGAGCGAGAGGCGCTTGGGTTGTATCCGAGCGCCGGCCAGGCGGCCTCTTCGCTACACGCCCGAGAGCGATGATTACAACTGATGTCCGATCCCGCTCATGGGACTCTGCTTAACCAGGAACACCTATGGATAAGCGTGTCCGCTGTTGCACAGCTTCTTCTGCGAGAGGCAGGGGAAATTGCCGCGGTGGTGATTTCCGACGGATGACGGGGGTACTGGTGCCGGCACCGACGAAAGGAGAGGCGACACCATGATTGGCCAGGAGCAGGCGACCGGCGTGATCGGCCGCGAAGTCTATGACAGCGACGGCGACAAGATCGGCACGGTGGGTCAGGTGTGGGCTGACGCGGCGGGCCGCCCGGCGTGGGCAAGCGTCCGTACGGGCTTCTTCGGGGTGAACGAGTCGCTGGTGCCATTGCAGGTGGCGCGGATGCAGGGTGACCGGCTGACGGTGCCGTTCGACAAGGGCACGGTGAAGGACGCCCCGAACGTGGACGCAGACGTTGACGAGCCGTTGAGCAGCGCCGAGGTTGCGGACCTCTACCGGCACTACGGGCTGAGCTGGGAGGACACCGAGCGCGGTCAGCACGGGGGCTACGGCGACGCCACTGCTTCGTACGGCGACACGGCCTACCAGGCCAGCGCTGGACACGATACGTCCGGTCCGAACACCGACGACGCGATGACCCGCTCGGAGGAGCGGCTCAACGTGGGCACGGAACGCCAGCAGGCGGGCACGGCGCGGCTGCGCAAATATGTGGTCACCGAGCACGAGCAGGTGACGGTCCCCGTGCAGCGCGAAGAGGTGCGCCTGGAGCGGGAGCCGATCACCGACGCCAACATCGGCAAGGCCCTCGATGGGCCGGCGATCAGCGAGGAGGAGCACGAGGTCACCCTGCACGCCGAACGTCCCGTCGTGGACACCGAGACGGTTCCGGTGGAGCGGGTGCGCCTGGGCAAGGAGACCGTCACCGACACCGAGACCGTCGGCGGTGAGGTCCGCAAGGAACGCATCGAGGCGGACCTGCCCGACGAAGGCCGCCGCGACCTGAACTGACGAGCAGTTGCGATGAGGGCGCGGTCCGAGGCAACTCGGGCGGCGCCTCATTCTGATTGAAGGGTGTCGAATCGACGCTCGTTTTACGCTGTCACTCACGGGGTACAGGGCGGTGCAGAACTGTTCCCGTATTCCTTGGAGTTGGTCACTATGAAAAGTAACGTCACGGACGCGGTGGGTGACGCCCTTCGTGCGGTGATGCTGTTCCTGCCCAAAGCCGTAGCGTTCCTGGCCATCCTGCTGGTGGGGTGGCTGATCGCCAAGGCCGTGCTGAAGATCGTCGACAAGGTGCTGGAGCGGGTGCACTTCGACCGCGCCGTCGAGCGCGGTGGCATCCGCACCGCGCTGGCCCGGTCGAAGTACGACGCCAGTGACATCGTCGCGAAGCTGGCCTACTACGCGGTGCTGCTGGTGACCCTGCAGCTGGCCTTCGGGATCTGGGGCCCCAACCCGATCTCGGACCTGATCCGGGGCGTCGTGGCCTGGCTGCCGAAGGCGTTCGTCGCCATCATCATCGTCGTGGTCGCCGCCGCCATCGCCAAGGCCGTCAAGGACCTCATCTCCTCCGCGCTGGGCGGCCTGTCCTACGGCCGGGTCCTGGCGAACATCGCCTCGGTGTTCATCCTCGCCCTCGGCGTGATCGCCGCGCTCAACCAGATCGGCGTGGCCACCACCGTCACCACGCCCGTCCTGGTCGCCGTCCTGGCGACCATCGCCGGTGTGCTCATCGTCGGCGTCGGCGGCGGCCTCGTCCGCCCCATGCAGAACCGGTGGGAGACCTGGCTGACCCGCGCCCAGGAAGAGTCGCAGGCCATCGCCGCGCACGCCCGCGCCTACCAGGCCGGACGCCGCGACGCTGACACCGCCATGCCGACCATGCCGGCGCCCGCTCAGCCCGGCGGGCGGAGCGCCGACAACGAGGCCACCATGGTCATCCCCGACGGCAGCGGCCGCAGCTACCGCTGACCGACCTCCAAGGGGTGGGATCCGGGCGACGGGTCCCACCCCTTGCCTGCCTGCAGCGTCGCGCGGCTCAACGGACCCGGTAGCACTCCGCCAACGCCCGTCACGGCTCGGACGGCGGAGAGCAACCAACGGTCGGCATGGGCCCGCACGTCGGTCGACATCCGAAGAAGCAAGGCACGGTCCGGACCCTCGAAACTGCCAAACGTCCCAGCCAATCTCCCAGTTCTTTTCGGTCACGATGGAGCCGCGTTGTGGCCGAAGCCCTTGCCGAACTGCACGGCCCGACCGAAGGGACGGTGACGCTTTCGCGTCATCTCGACTGGTCCGGGCACGCCGAGTACGACCTGAACCGGGCCGCACGCCTGGCCATCATGTACAAGGTGGTACTCACCGAAGCCAGCAAGGTTGAGGACCTGAACACCTGGCTCGACGCCGACCTCCTCCGGCGACTCTGGCCCACCCTCTGGCTGCCACCCCAGCTCCGCCAACGCTGGGAGGACGCCTTCCCTGAACTCGGTGCGACCCGCAGCAACGCGGCATAGCTGGGGGACCCCCGAACGTCACGACCAATGGCCGCAGATCTAACACCAGATAGCCGCATAACGAACACGACTGATGCCGCAAATCGAAAGACGAAGTCCTCGCAGATCGAAAATCACTCACCGCGGTCACGTTGAGAAAGGCGAACACGAAGATCAGGTCGACGAACAGCACCAGCCGGCTCACGCCGCCCGCGTCGCCGGCCAGCTGGATACGACCGAGCCCGCCCATCAGGGCCACTGTGCCAAGCGGGGCGGCGACGCACTGCGGATAGCGGGCAATCCGGTTCCGTGCGTGGCAGGTTCGCCGGGCAGGTCGAGTCGGGGTCTTGGTTACGCCCGAGTCAGGTGCCCCGGTCCGCCGAGGCCCCGGGGGCGGTCCTGAGCACGCCGCGTCGCTCGGTCACCTGCTCACCCATCGCCGTCCACGCGTTGGTGATCCGGCCCTACCTGCCGCTGTCGGTTGCACTATCACTCAACCTGTCGGTCGTACCGTCTTTCCGCGACGCCGGGCCACCTGCTGGCCCCGCGGAGGTGGCAGCCGGTCACCTACCGGCCGCCCTCCCGTCACCTTCGTTCGATATCAATCAATGCATGCGTCCCGTTGCCTACACCGCCGCCGTGCTGCTCGCCGCCACAGCGCTCACCGTCCCGGCCACCCCGGCCGTCGCCGCGCTCACCCGCGACCCCGTCGCCGTGGTCTACAACCAGGACCACGCGCTGCACCTGCTCAACGGTGGGGCCACCGACGACGAACTGGCAGCGCGCACCACCAAGCTCGCCTCCAACGCCTGGGCCTTCTTCCGCGGCACCTCCTCGCTGTACTACCGCGACCTCGGCGAACTCTCGCCGTCCGCGTACGCCGGCGGCGGCGGCGACGTGTGGATCACCGGCGACGCGCACCTGGAGAACACCGGCGCCGACCGGGGCGCCGACAACACCGAGCAGTACCAGCTCACCGACACCGACGACGCCTGGCGCGGCTCCTGGACGTGGGAGCTACGCCGCGAAGCCGTCTCGATCGTGCTCGCCGGGCGCGCCAACGGCCGTAGCGCGAGCAGCATCAACGCCGACGTCGACACCTTCGTCGCCGAGTACGCCCAGTGGATCGACAAGTTCCACGGCACCGACAACGAACTCGACTGGCGGCTGACCGCGAGCAACACCTCCGACCTCAGCGCCGCCCTCATCGCCGACTCCGCGGCCGACAGCCGCAAGGGGCTGCTCGACCGGCGGACCGTGGTCGGCACGTCCGGCCGGGTGTTCAAGGCCGACCCCACCCTGCAGACCGTCCCGGCGGCGACCCGGACCAACCTGATCAGCGCCATCGCGGCGTACCGGACCACCGCCAGCGGCCCGCTGAGCAGCTCCGAGGCCGTGGTCAAGGACGTACGCCGACGTCTGAACGCGGGCACCGGCAGCCTCGGCCGCTGGCGCTGGTACGTCCTCGTCGAGGGCGACACCACCGCCACCGGCGACGACCGCATCCTCGAACTGAAGCAGGCCGTCGACCCGGCCCCCAAGCAACTCGCCCCCACCGCGACGACCCTCACCGGCGGGCAGCGACCCGCGCTGGCGCTGCGCTGGCTGGTCAACGAATCCGACCCGCTCACCGGCTGGGCAAGCGTCGGCACGGTACCGGTGTCGGTGCGGGAGAAGTCGCCGTTCGCCGAGGACCTGACCATCGCCGACCTGAGCAGCTCGACGACCTGGGACGACTCGGTGCGCGACATCGGCAGGCTGCTCGCCGCCGCGCACTCGCGCGCCGACCAGGACCTGTCCGGCACCGGGCTGGCGTACTCGGCCGACGCGGCGATCGACAACGCCATCACGTCGGTGTCGGGACTGCAGGCCGAGACCCGGGCATTCGCCACCAGCTTCGCCGACCAGGTCGCCCTCGACTGGCAGGCGTACGTGGCCGCCAAGAACAGCGGACGCCCGCTCTACTGACCCTGGCGATACTCGGCAGCTTCTTCTTCGCCCTACCCGCCGCGATCGAGTTCTCTCGACCTCTCGACGAGCCGGGGCGACGCGGTCGTGACAACGGGTCGGCCACCGGCTGCTGAAGCCAGGTCGGGTCGTGGCCGACGATTAGCAGCGTTCCACCTACGGCCCACGGCGTCGAGCAGGTTGCGCA
This sequence comes from Micromonospora sp. CCTCC AA 2012012, assembly GCF_040499845.1. Lineage (NCBI taxonomy): Bacteria > Bacillati > Actinomycetota > Actinomycetes > Micromonosporales > Micromonosporaceae > Micromonospora > Micromonospora mangrovi. Next base: position 887,851 of record NZ_CP159342.1, on the reverse strand, counting down.
GCCCGCGCGTACGCGGCCGGGTCGTCGGCGTCGGAGGCGGTCACCTGCCAGCCTCGTTCGGTCAGCCAGAGCGCGACGGCTTCCTCCCTCGCGCCGACGTCGAGCGGCAGCCCGGGGGCAGGTCCGTCGCCTCCGCCACGAGTGCGCCGTTCAGGTGTGGGTGCCCGACGGCCATGGCCGTCGGGCACCCACACCACGCTCAGCAGCAGCTTGACGCGGTCCGCTGGTCAGCAGCAACGAGATCCGCCGCCTGGCCCGCCTCGCCCGAGGCGGACACGCCGTGATACGCCACGCCGCGCACTGGCCACAATGGCGCCGCAGAGACGTTCGAGTCCTTTGCGGTACACGCGGGGCATGAGCCATTTGTTTGGAACGTTGGCAATACGTTCAGCAAATCGATCGGGTCAGGTCATCTGGGCTCCTTAGCTTCGCCGTCGAAGGAAGTTGGAGTTGGCGATGGCTTTCGGCTGCTCGCGGCCAGATGGGACGAGACCCGGATGCAACCAGCTGCTGCCGTTCGTGCGTGCGGCATCACCAAGACCTTCGGCGACGTCATCGCCCTCGACGGGGTCGATCTCGACCTCGCCGAGGGGCAGATCCACGGCCTCGTCGGACCCAACGGCGCCGGCAAGACCACTCTCCTGGGCATGCTGCTGGGCCTGTCGGTGGCCGACGGCGGCTCTCTGGAGATCCTCGGCTCACCGGTCGGGCGCATCCTGTCGGTGCCCGACGGCGTCACGGGCTTCGTGGACGGTCCCGGTCTGTATCCGGAGCTCACGGCGCGCCAGAACCTTGCGGCCCTGGTCTCCCTGCGGGGCGGCGCCGGCCGCTCCGCCGAGGTTGACGAGCTGCTCGACCGGGTCGGGCTCATCGAGGTGGCGGGTGACCGCGTCCGCGGCTTCTCGCTCGGTATGCGGCAGCGCCTCGGGCTGGCCGCCGCCCTGCTCGGCGAGCCGCGTCTGCTGGTCCTCGACGAGCCGGCCAACGGCCTCGACCCCGGCGGCAAGCGACAGGTCCACCGGGTCCTCACCGACCTCGCCGAGGCCGGCGGCACCGTGGTCCTTTCCAGCCACCGCATGGACGACCTCGCAGCGCTCTGTGACGACGTCACCCTGCTGTCCACCGGCCGGGTTGTCTTCTCGGGCCCGGTGCACAAGCTGGCCTCGGAGAGCGGCGAGCTCGACTACCGGCTCGTCACGACCGACGCCGAGGGCGCACGCCGGTTCGCCGACGACGTCCCGGGCCTGAGCCGGGTCGCGGGCCGAAAGTCGCAGTCGCAGTACGACGACCAGTCGGTCGTCGTACGGGGCCCGGAGCCGGCCCTCGACGACCTGATTGCCCGGCTCGTCGGCGCGGGCATCGCGATCCGCGAGCTCGGCCCCGTCGTGCCCCCGCTGGAGGCCGCTTTCCTGGCGCTCACCGGCGCCGACGCCGGCACCGGCCCCGGCCGAGACGCCGACATCCGCCCTGGCTCGACCCCTGCTCTCCAGGAGACCTCCCGATGACCGCGGCCATCGTCGATGCCCCCGTCCGCACGCAGCCACAGCCCGTGGCGCTGAGCCGCTGCTACCCGTTCGAGCTGGTCAAGCTGGTGTCGCAGTGGCGCGTCCGGCTGGTCTTCCTGGCCTGCCTGCTTGCCCCGGCCGTCTACACGGCGGTGATCAGCCAGCAGACCTCCCTTCCCGCCGACGCGGTCTACGGCCGCTGGATGAACCAGTCCGGCTGGGCGGGCTCCCTGGTCATCCTCGAATTCATGGGCACGTTGGTGCTGCCCCTGCTCACCTGTCTGGTGGCCGGCGACGTCTTCGCCGTCGAGGAGCGGCTCGGCACGTGGCGGCACCTGATGGTCGCGGTGCGCTCGCCGCGCCGGATCTTCGTGGCCAAGGCGATGGCCGCGCTCACCGTCACCGTGGCGCTTCTCGCCGCACTCCTCGTGTCGTCGCTGGCCGGCGGCCTGCTGGCGCTCGGCTCCCAGCCGATGCCGGGACTGGACGGGCACCTCATGGACTCCGGTGAGCTCGCCCGGACGGTCCTCCTCGCCTGGCTGACCATCGTCCCGCCCACGCTCGCCTTCTCCGGGGTCGGGCTGCTCGGGTCGGTCGCGCTGGGGCGCTCCCCGCTGGGCCTCCTGATGCCGGTGGTCATCGCGCTCATCCTCGAAGGTGTCCAGCTGATGCCGGTCCCGGTGGCGCTGCGGATGGCGACGCCGATGAACGCCTTCATCACCTACCGCGGCCTCTTCACGGCCCCGGGGCAGCTCGGGTCGCTGTGGATCGGGCTCGCCGTCAGCCTGGCCTGGACGGCGCTGGCCACCTACCTGACCTATCGGCTCTTCGTGCGTCGCGACTTCACCGATCTGGGCTACGACGGCATGGGCCGCCGCTTCCTGGTCGCGGGTCTGGCCCCGCTGGCGGGCCTGGCCGCGGTCACGACCATGGTCGTCGCCGTGACCACCGGCGTCGACGGCACGGGTATCGAACGGCCCAAACTCGAGGCGTCGCTGGCGACGTCGTTCTCGCACCTGTACGTCCTGCAGACCGCGCAGCTCAACCGGCAGGCGGTCACCGAGGAGCAGCTCCACGCCACGGCCACGCGCGACAAAGCCGGGGAGCGCGTCGAGGACCAGGGTCCGGGCGCCGACTGGCGGTGCGTCGTGACGTGGACCCTGCCTGGTGCGACCGCGACCGGCAACGCGATCTACCAGCTCGACGTGACCGCGGACGGGCGGTACGTCGCCGACGGCGACGGGCCGAAGGAGGTCAACGGGTTCTTCCAGGTCGCCACCCCCCTGGGCGACCGGCCTAACCCGCTGTGGCAGTTCGACGGAGTCGTCGACCTGCTGGCAACTACGAAGTGAAGGGAAACCAGATGAATGTAAGGCGCAACCGCGTCGTGAGGCCGCCTCGTCGTCGCTTCCTGCGCTCGTTGCCCACCGGCCTGGTGGCCGGCGGCGTGGCCCTCGCGGTCGCGGTGACGGGTGGTGTCGCCGCCGGTTCCACCAGGGGTTTCGGCGAGAACCTGGTCGGCGAGGAGTACACCGACGGTCTGCAGATCTCCGCCAACCAGATCATCAAGCCGCTCGGCGAACGGCTCGTGACCAACTACGGCAAGTTCATGGGCTCCACGATCAGCCCCGACGGCCGCTTCCTGGCCGCGACCGCCAACGACCGGTCGATCTCGCTGCAGATCTTCGACCTGGAGACCTACCAGCTGATCTTCCGGGCGGGCACCGCCTCCGGCGCCAACCTGCGCCCCTCCGACAACAGCGTCGGCCAGGAGAGCCCCCTCTACTCCCCCGACGGCAAGTTCCTCTTCATGCCGAACGCGACCGGCCTCACCCGGTTCCCGGTCAAGGCCGACGGCACCCTGGCGGCCGGCACCAAGATCGCCATCCCCGACCTGACCGGCCCCACCCGTCAGGCGCTCACCGCCGGCATGACGTTCTCGCCCGATGGCAGCACGCTGTACGCCGCCGTCAACGGTCAGAACACCGTCGTCGCGATCGACCCGGTTGCCGGCGCCGTCAAGGCGACCTACCCCGTCGGCATCGCGCCGCGTCAGCTGAGGTTCGTCGGCACCAAGCTCTACGTCAGCGACGAGGGCGGCCGCCCGGCCCAGCCGGGTGAGGACACCATCGACTCCTACGGCTCCAACGTCCCGGCGGACCCGGTGCTCGGCACCTCGACCACCGGTGTCCTCAGCGTCATCGACACGGCCAACGCCGCGGCGCCCATCGGCCAGATCGAGGTCGGTCGCCACCCGACCGACATGCACCTCGAGGGCGGCGCGCTCTACGTGACCAACACCAACGACGACACCATCTCGGTGGTCGACACCGGCATGGACAAGGTCGTCCAGACGATCGAGACCAAGCCCTGGCAGAGCTCGGAGGTCGGCTACGGGCCCGACGCGATCGCCGTGTACAACGGCCGTCTGCTCGTCAGCCTCGGCCGCGTCAACGCGATCGCCGTCTACAGGCTCGGCGAGAGCGCGCTCGACCCGGTCAGTTACGTCGGCCTCGTCCCGACCGACTACTACCCCGAGGACGTCTTCGCGGTCGGCGACCGGATCGTCGTGGCCAACCGCCGCGGCATCGACGCCCGGGGCCCGGCCATCACCTACAACCAGGGCTTCGGCACCACCCCGGCGACCGGCCACGGCACCCACGCCACGACCGCCTCGCTGACCCGCTTCGCCCTCCCCTCCGACAGCGAGATCAGGGACACCTACACCCCGCAGGTCTTCAAGCAGAACGGCTGGGGCGGCGCGGACAGCGACGTCAAGCGCGCCGTCCGCGGCAGCGACGTGGCGCCCCTGCCCGTGCCCCGGCGCATCGGCGACCCCTCGCCCATCAAGCACGTCTTCATGCTGGTCAAGGAGAACCGCACCTACGACCAGATCCACGGCGACATGCCCGAGGGCAACGGCGACCCGTCGCTGGCCCAGTTCGGCGAGCAGGTCACGCCCAACATCCACGCGCTCTCGCGACAGTTCGGTCTCTACGACAACACCTACGACATCGGCACCAACTCCGCCGAGGGCCACAATTGGATCATGCAGGGTGACAACCCGGAGTACACCGAGTCCAGCGCCGGCGAGTACGTCCGCAGCTACGACACCGAGGAGGACGTGCTGGGCCACCAGCGCTCGGGCTTCCTGTGGACCGCCGTCATGGCCGCGGGCCACACCGCCAAGAACTTCGGCGAGTTCGTCTACTCCTCCAGCGGCAAGCCGGCCGGCTCGACGTGGCAGCAGTACTACTGCGCCGCGCAGAGCGTCGACCAGGGCGGCGACCCGGCGCAGCTGACCAGCCCCGCGCTCAAGGGCGACTACGGCTCGCCGATTCCCTCGCTCAACAAGATCACTGTGCCGACCGCACCCCCGTTCGAGATGCAGATCCCCGACCTGTACCGCTACCAGATCTGGAAGGACGACTTCCAGAAGAACGGTCCGGCCGAGTTCAACATGGTGTGGCTCTCCGACGACCACACCGGTGGTCCGGTGTCCCAGCGGTCGAACGTCGCCGGTGGCGACCTCGCGCTGGGCAAGATCGTCGAGACGATCTCGCACAGCCCGTACTGGAAGGACTCCGCGATCTTCGTGGTCGAGGACGACAGCCAGGCCGGCCCTGACCACGTCGACGGCCACCGGGCCCCGATCCAGGTCATCAGCCCGTACGCCGTCCACGGCAAGACGGTCTCGACCTACTACTCCCAGATCAACATGGTCCGCACCATCGAGCAGATCCTCGGTGCGGAGCCGCTCAACCAGAAGGTCGCCGCGGCCACCCCGATGTACGACGCCTTCCAGCCCAAGCCCGTGTTCACGCCGTACACGGCGAAGGCCAACAACATCTCGCTGACCGAGAACATCAAGACCGCACCCGCGTGCGGCCTCGACACGCCGACCGGCGCGAAGGCGGCCGCCCTCCAGGGTCCCGTCCCGGCGGGTTTCGTCTCCTACTCGGAGGAGTGGGACCAGTGGGCGTCGAAGCAGCGCCTCACCGGCAAGGGGGCGCAGGCCGACTACGCGAACCCGGAGCTGATGAACCGGTACACGTGGTACGGCGCCCACAACTGGGACCTGCCCTACCCGGGTGACGCCAGGATCTACCTGCCGAAGGAGGTGCCGGGGGAAGCCCTGCCCGGCACCGACGTCGACTGACCTTGCGTCACACACGGATTCGGTGACGGGGATTCGGGCGGCCCACCGGGAGATCCCCGGTGGGCCGCCGTTCCGCACGCCGGCTACCGCCCCCGGCCGGCTAGGCGCCCGGAAGCGCGTGGGGACCACCTGACCGTCACGGTCTGCTGCCGCCGGTCGGTGGACGTGCCTGGCACGACAGACCATCCGGCGTCGTTGGCGACGATGACGATCGGCGACTACGTCGCGACGGCCTACGGTTTACGGGCAAGTAGCCCGACGAAGGTGTGGTAGGTGTCGGTCTGCTTCGGTGCGGGTGTGCCGGGGTCCGGGCGCCACTCGGCCAGCGGCACCAACCCCGGCTCCAGCAGCGTCAGCCCGACGGCGAAGGAGAGGATCTCCTCGTCGGTACGCCAGCGACCGGTGCCCAGCGACTCGTTGAAGATCCGCTCGACCTCGCGGGCCTTACGGGAGCCTTCCGGGTCCCGCTCACCCGGATCGCGGAAGTGCGAGATTGCCACGTAACTACCCGACGGCAGCGCGTCGATCAACTCTGCCGACACTGCTCGCGGCTCCTCCTCGTCGCCGAGGTGGTGCAGGATCGCGAAGAGCAACAATCCGACCGGCCGGTCGAAGTCGAGGAACTGGCGGACGTCCGGGTCGGCGAGGATCTCCTGCGGTCGCCGAATGTCGGCCTGGATCACCGTGGCGGTGCCCTCCGCGGCGAGCAGGGCCCGTCCGTGCGTCAGGACGATCGGGTAGTTGTCGACGTACACCACCCGGGCGCTCGGGTTGTGCTCGGTGGCGACCTCGTGCACGTTGCCCTGGGTGGGCAGCCCCGACCCGATGTCGAGGAACTGGTCGATACCGGCCTCGATGGCGAGGAACCGGACCACCCGGCGCAGGAAGGCCCGGTTCGCCTGGCCGGCGGCCGGTCCGTCCGGAGTGATCCGCAGGGCGTGCTGGGCGACCTGCCGGTCGAGCCCATTCGGGTTGGAGAATCAGCGGCGGGGTACGGAAATCGGATCACCCCGGTCCCTGTGAGGAGAACGTCTGTGACCTCCATACGCGCGCTCGTCTTGTGCTGCACTCTCAAACCGTCTCCCGCCCCGTCCAGCGCCGAACAGTTGGGCCGTGAGGTGCTGGCCGCGCTCGGCGAGCACAACGTCAGCGGTGAGCTCATCCGCGTCGTCGATCAGCACATCCGCTTCGGGGTGTCGACCGACGAAGGCCAAGGGGACGAGTGGCCGAGCATCCGCGCGAAGCTGCTGAACTCTCAGATCGTGATCATCGCGACGCCGATCTGGCTCGGACAGCCGTCGAGCGTCTGCAAGATGGTGCTTGAGCGTCTCGACGCCGAGCTATCCGAGACTGACGAGGAGGGCAGGCTGCTCACGTTCGGCAAGGTCGCCGCGGTCGCGGTCGTGGGCAACGAGGACGGCGCTCACCACGTCACCGCCGAGGTGCTTCAAGCGCTCAACGACGTCGGCTTCACCGCCTCCGCGTCCGCCTCGACGTACTGGGTCGGCGAAGCGATGGGTAAGACCGACTACAGCGACGCCGGACCGAAGCCGGACACCACCGGCGCAGCCACCAAGACCCTCGCCGCCAATGCTGCTCATATCGCATCCCTTCTGGTCGAGCGTCCGTACCCTGCCAGCTAGTGCGGTGTCGACTTCACGTTTACCGGGTTTCCGGTGGGCTGTTGTGGATCCTCGCCGTGTAGGCGAGCGACTCCCACTTGGTGGTGCAGCGGGCCTCCGCGGGCCAACTGATCCTCTCGCCGCCTGTGATGGGCGGCGGGGTCACGCCGGGACTGGCCGGCACCGGGCAGGTGCCGGCCGGCTCGGCGGTGCGTGACCGCCTCCGGCAGCACAACGGCTACCGGGGTGGTGGGTCCACCGCCCGGGGTGCAGGTGGCGATGGTGAGGGCCGTGACCAGGTCGCGGTGCCCGACATGCTGGCAGTACGGGCAGGACAGGGTCCGGCCGCGGGATTTCGGTACCCGCCGCAAATAGGCGGGACAGCTGGACGAGGTGCCGCGTTCGTTGACCAGGTTGACGGTGATAACCCCAGGGTGATCCTTGTCTGGCAGGATTTGTAGCGGACGGCCGATCTGCCACTGCCTCAGGTTGTGCCGCCGAGTTGCGTCCACGGGTGTGGTGTACGACTTGCCCGTGATGGGCGTGTTACGTAGATAAGAGACGGCCATCGCGTCGATCCTTCAAGACGACCAAGTCAGAGAAGGAAGAGAGGACGCGATGGCCGCTTCAGAGAGTGTGAACCCTGTTGACCTGCTGCGCGAGCAGATCGAGGGCGCGTCGCCGGACATGTTGCAGGCGATGATCAAAACGTTCGCGCAGGCGGTGATGTCCGCCGAGGCCGACGCGATCTGCGGCGCCGGCTACGGGCAGCGCAGCGACGATCGGGTCAACTCCCGCAACGGCTACCGGCAGCGGGAGTGGGACACCCGGGCCGGCACGATCGACCTGGCGATCCCCAAGCTGCGCCAGGGCAGCTACTTTCCCGACTGGCTGCCGACGCACCGCCGGCGGGCGGAGCAGGCTCTGGTGTCAGTGGTGGCGACGTCGTATCTGCTCGGGGTGTCGACCCGGCGGGTGGAGAAGCTCGTCGAGCAGCTCGGGATCCGGCAGCTGTCCAAGTCGCAGGTCTGGAGATGGCCGCCCACCTCGACGCCCAGGTCGAGGCGTTCCGCAACCGGCCCCTCGACTCAGGGCACTACACGTTCGTGTGGATGGACGCCCTGACGATGAAGGTCCGCGAACACGGCCGCACCGTCAACGTCCACGCCCTGATCGCGGTCGGCGTCAACGCCGACGGCCAACGCGAAGTCCTCGGCCTCGACGTCGCCTCCGACGAAGACGGCGCCGGCTGGCTGGCGTTTCTACGGTCGCTGACCGCCCGCGGCCTGACCGGTGTCCGCCTGGTCATCTCCGACGCCCACGCCAGACTCGTGCAGGCCATCGGGGCGGCTCTGCCGGGAGCCTCCTGGCAACGGTGCCGGACCCACTACCTGCGCAACCTGCTGACGAAGGTGCCGAAGTCTGCGCAGCCGTGGATAGCCACCCTGGTGCGAACGATCTTCGACCAGCCCGACACCGACGCCGTCCACGCCCAATTCCAGCGCGTCGTGACCACGATCGAAGCCAAGTTCCCCGCCGCCGCGCAACACCTCGACGCCGCCCGCGACGACCTCCTCGCCTTCACCGGCTTCCCCCGCGAGATCTGGCGTCAGATCTGGTCGAACAACCCGCAGGAGCGGCTGAACAAGGAGATCCGCCGCCGCACCGACGTCGTCGGGATCTTCCCCAACCGAGCCGCGATCATCCGCCTCGTCGGCGCGGTCCTCGCCGAGCAAACCGACGAGTGGACCGAAGGACGCCGCTACATGAGCCTGGAGCTACTGGCCAAAGCCCGCCTGATCACCGTCGACACCGCCCAACACGACACCCAGCAGTCCGACCCGAACCCGATCGCCGCCTAACATCAAACCGGATCCCGCGATGGCCGTCTCTTACACCTCTCGCGCTCGACGGCCGAGCACCCGGATGCGTACCTCCGGGCGCCACTCGACGTACTCCACCTCGGCGCCGCCGGCGTGCCTGGCGTAGAGGAACCGGCCGGTCTCGCTGGTCGCCTCCGGCGTGGTGATCGTGCCGCCGTCGGCCAGCACCAGCCGGCGGGTCTCGTCCAGATCGTCGACCACCACGGTCGTCGAGGCGTGGGTGAACGGTTCCCGGGCGGCCAGCGGCCCGGCGATCACCAAGAAGTCGCCGATCGCGGCCAGCTCGAGCGACGCGAACGCGAAAAGCAGGTCCGGTTCGGTGCCGGTCAGCCGGCGCAGGAGCGGAAGGGTGGCGTCGAGGTCGTCGGCCCAGAGCCGAGCGTAGGTCTTGAGAATGGTCACGCCCGACGACGTTAGCCAGCGTCTCGGGCTAGCGTAAGAACGCACTTGAAGGATCGGGAGGTACCTCAAGGTGACCGAGCAGCCCGACGCGATGGCCCGCGTACACGCGGTGGCCCGTGAGGTGTTCACCACGCTCGGCGGCAAGTGGGTACTGCCGGTGCTCGACGCGCTGGGCGAGCGCACCCTGCGCTTCACGGCCGTCCAGACCGCCGTGCCGGGCGTCAGCCACAAAGTACTGGCGCAGACGCTGCGCGCCCTGGAACGGGAAGGACTGCTCACCCGGCACGTGCATCCGACCGTGCCGCCGCAGGTCGACTACGCGCTCACCGACGCCGGCCGGGCCGCCCGCCACACGGTCTACCAACTGTGCGACTGGAGCCGACAGCACCTGACCGAGGTACTGGCCAGCCGTGACCGCTTCGCGCACGCCCCCAGGTGAGCGGCCCAGTTCACGCTCACCCCTAGGTTGGCGAACGCCCCGCCGACCGCGCACTGTCCCTGTCCGGCCTCCGCTGCCCACCCGTCACGGTGACTCAGGCCAGCAGGACCTCCCGCATGCGCGCCCCGAGGTTGATCGTGCCGACCACCCGGGGACGACTCGGGTCGTGCACGTCGAGGGCATTGTTGCGGCGCATCAGCTCGCGGACCGGCGGGGGCAGCCGAGGCGGGTCGTCCATCGCCGCGAGGACCCGCCCGACGGTCGTGTTCAGCCGCTCGACCAGGGCGGCAGCGTCGGTGTCGACCCGCACCCGGCCGTACTCCCAGCCGGCGGTGGTCAGGTCGAGCAGCTCGAACAGACGGGTCACCAGCGGCCTCGGATCGGTCACCTTATCGAGCCGCGAGGCACCGCCGCCGACCACCACGACCGCGGCGGCGACCTGCACGTACGGATGGAAGCCGCCCGGCAGCGTGAACAGCGGCCACCGCAGTGCCGGGCCGGCCTCCTTCCACAGCGGCCGGTAGTTGCGCCGGTGCACCACCAGTCGCCGACCGGTCCGCAGCTGCACGTCGTGGGCCTGGGCCCGCAGATCCGCGTACGCCTCGTCGGCGGCCTCGCTCACGACCCGGACGGCCACCACCAGGCCGTCGTCCCCGTCGAGCAGCCGGGCCGCCGCGTCGACCTGGTCGGAGAAGCGGACCTGCGCGTGCGCGCCGTAGCGCTGCCGGAGCTCCCGCAGCAGCGCCTGCTGCCGCGCCGAATCGAGCTGGACCGGGTTGCCACCCAGCAACCGCCGCAGCCAACGCATCTCGCCTCGTTTCAGCAGGCACTCGGACGGCGGCAATGCTAGGGCGTCGGCTGGGTCGCGATCGCTCAGATCTGGTTCCACGCCGGGCAGATGATGGTCATCTACATCGCCGGACTCAACCAGATCCCCGCCGAGCTGTACGAGGCGGCCAGGACGGACGGCGCCGGCCGGGGCAGCTCTTCCGGCACGTCACCTGGCCGATGGTCGCCCCCGCCACGGCCCTGGTCGTCGCCTACACCACGATCCAGTCGTTCAAGGCGTTCGACCTGATCCTCGGCCTGGCGGGCAATCCGCCCCGAGCCTCGCTGGACATCCTCTCCACCCGGATCTACACCACCTTCGCCAACTCCCAACTCGGCTACGCCGCCGCCGAGTCGATCGTGTTCATGCTGGCCATCGCGCTGGTCACCTGGTTGCAGAACCGGGCCGCCCGGCTCACCCACGGATAGGAGCCACCCGTGCTCGCCAGACTGGGCCGCCGCGCCGTGCTCGCGGTCTACGCGCTACTGGTGACGGTGCCGCTGCTCGTCGTCCTCGGCGGCAGCCTCAAGACCACCGCCGAACTGTTCGACTCGCCGTTCGGACCGCCCACGAACCCCCGACTCCAGAACTACGTCGAGGTGCTCACCACGCAGAACCTGTTGCGGGTGCTCGGCAACAGCGCGTTCGTCGTGGCGGTCTCCGTGCCCACCACGCTGGTGCTCGCCAGCCTGGTCGCCTACGCGATCGCCCGCCTGCCGGGCTGGCCCGGCCGGGTGCTGTTCGCGGTGTTCGCGGCCGGGCTGGCGGTGCCCGCGCAGGCGGTGATGATCCCGCAGTACGTGCAGTTCGACCGGCTCGGCCTCCGCGACAGCCTGGCCGGGCTGATGCTCGTCAACGTGGTGGTCACCCTGCCCGTGGCGGTGTTCATCCTCGCCGGCTTCCTGCGCACCCTCCCCACCGAGCTGTACGAGGCCGCCGAACTCGACGGCGCCGGCCCCTGGACCGCATTCCGCCGGGTCGCGGTGCCACTGCCCGCCCCGTCGCTCGCCGCCACCGCGATCTACCTGTTCGTCATGCACTGGAACGACCTGCTCTACCCCCTGCTGTTCATCGACGACCCGGCCAAACGCACCCTGCCGCTGGCACTGCTGGACTTCACCGGCGAATACCTCACCGACTACCCGCTGCTCTTCACCGGCGTGGTCGTCGCCTCCACCCCCATGGTCGTCGCGTACGCCCTCCTACAGCGCCACTTCATCGCCGGCATCACCGCGGGAGCCGTCAAGGGATGACCGACCCGGCTCGACCGTGACGCGGGTCCGCCGCGACGGCTTCACGCAGACTGCTCGGGCTTCGCGAACGCGGGTGTCCGGACCGCCCGGAACAGGGTGTGCCGGCGCAGGGTGAAGCCGATCGACTCGTACAGCCGGATCGCCGTGACGTTGCTGGCCGCGGCGTGCAGGAACGGCCGCTCACCACGGGCGCGGATGCCGGCTGCCACGGCGCGTACCAGCCGGGTCGCCAGGCCCTGGCCGCGCGCCTCGGGGGCGGTGCACACCGCGCTGATCTCGGTCCACCCCGGCGGGTGCAGCCGCTCGCCGGCCATGGCCACCAGCTCGCCCCGGCGCCGGATGCCCAGGTAGGTGCCGAGTTCCACGGTCCGGGGCAGGAACGGTCCGGGCCGGGTACGGGCGACCAGGGAGAGCATCTCGGGCACGTCGGCGCCGGTCAGGCGCACCGCCTCCGGGTCGCTGGCCGCGCCGACGCCGACGTCGACGAGCTGCACCCCGGCCACCTCCCCCTCGACGGTCCAGCCGGTCGGCAGCGGCGCGGCCGTCCCGGTCACGGCGACCGTGACGCCGGGTCCCACCAGCGCGGCCAGGTCGTGCCAGACGCCCGGGTCGTCACCGCCGCGTACGCAGGTGAACGGGGCGACGTCCGGCTGGTAGCGGGCGGCCAGTCCGTGCGTCTCGGCGAACCCCCGGTGCGGGCCGGTCAGCGCGGCCCACACCGGGTTGTCCAGGACCGCGTCGGTGGCGGTGTCGGTCACTTGCCCTCGATCGGCAGACCCGGCGGGTTGATCTCCGACTTCCCGGTCGCCTCGTTGCCGAGGTTCCAGCGGGCGAGGATCCTGCCGTAGTCACCGGAGCGGATCAGCTCGTCGATGGCCGCCGCGAGGGCCCGGACCAGGCCGCTGTCCTTCTTGGTGGTCAGTGCGATCTTGCCCTGCAGGGCGCCCCCGGCGCCGGAGTAGGTACCGATGATCCCGGTCTGCCCGGCGACGGCGACGTGGTAGGCGACACTGGGATTGGGCCCGAGGTACGCGTCGATCTGACCGGAGCCCAACGCCAGGTAGGTGGCCTGGTTCGTCTGGTAGTACTTGATGTCCACCGGCGCCAGGCCCTGCCGCTTCGCCTCCGCGCTCCACTCGACCAGGATCTTCTCCTGGTTGGTGCCGGAACCTACCGCGATCCGCTTGCCCGCGACGTCCTTCGGGCCGGTCACCTTCCAGGCCGCCCCCTTCTTCGCCTCGAAGGCCAGGTTGTCCAGCCGGTACGTGGCGAAGTCGTACTTCTGCTTGCGTTCCTCGGTCACGGTGATGTTGGAGGCGCCGACGGCGTACTTGCCGCTGTCCAGACCGACGAAGAGGTTCTCCCAGGAGGTGTTCTCCAGCTTCGGTTCCAGGCCGAGGATCCCGGCCACGGCCACCGCGATGTCGGGCTCGCTGCCGATCAAAGTCTTGTTGTCGGTGGCGGTGAAGGCCAGCGGCGGAAAGCCGGCGCCGGCCGCGCCCACGCCGATGGTGAGGGTGCCACCGTCGCGGATCTCCGGCGGCAGGAGCGCGGCGACGGCGTCGACCTTCGCCGGGACGATCCGTTTCTGGTCGGGGCCGTCGTTGACGGTGAACGGGCTGGCACCGGGGGTGGCGGCCGCGGCGCGGGGGCTCTCCTCGGGGGCGGCGCAGGCGGTCAGGCCCAGGGCCAGCACGACGGCGAGCAGGAGGGGGCGGGTGTGCATCGGGTGTCTCCTCAGATCAGGACCGCGGACAGGAATGCCCTGGTGCGTTCGTGGGTGGGGTGGTCCAGTACCTGCGCCGGCGGACCCTGTTCGACGACGCGTCCGGCGTCGAGGAACACGATTGTGTCGGCGGCCTCCCGGGCGAACCCGATCTCGTGGGTGACCACGATCATCGTGGTGCCAGCGCGGGCCAGCGCCCGCAGCACGTCGAGCACCTCACCGACCAGCTCGGGATCGAGCGCGGAGGTGGGTTCGTCGAAGAGGACGAGCTTCGGATCGAGGGCCAGGGCGCGGGCGATCGCGACCCGCTGCTGCTGGCCGCCGGAGAGCTGCCGCGGGTAGGCGTCCGCCTTGTCGGCCAGGCCGACCCGCTCGAGCAGCTGCCGGGCGTACGCCAGTGCCTCGGCGCGCCGTCGGCGCCCGGTGGCGATCGGCGCCTCCGCGACGTTGTCGAGCGCGGTCAGGTGGGGGAAGAGGTTGAAGCTCTGGAACACGAAGCCGATGTCGGCTCGTTGCCGCAGGATCTGCCGTTCGCCCAGCTCGTGCAGCCGGTCGCCGACCCGGCGGTAGCCGATGAGTTCGCCGTCGACCGTGATGGTGCCCCGGTCCACCTTCTCCAGGTGGTTGATCGCCCGCAGCAGCGTCGACTTGCCCGAGCCGGAGGGTCCAAGGACGACGGTCACGCTGCCCGCCGGCACGGTCAGGTCGACGCCGTGCAGCACCTCGTGGGTGCCGTACGTCTTGTGCACGCCGCGCACCTCGAGCATGGCCGTCACCGCGCCACCGCCCGGCCCAGGCCGGCCCGGAGGCGTTGCCACGGGGTCGGGGGCAGGGTGCGTACCGCTCCCCGGGCGAAGCGCCGTTCGACGTAGAACTGCAGGATCGACAGCAGCGCGGTGAGCACCACGTACCAGACCGTGGCGACCATGAGCAGCGGGACCACCCGGCCGTTGCGTCCGTAGACCACCTGCACCTGGTAGAACAGCTCCCCGATGGCCAGCACGTAGACCACCGAGGTGCTCTTGAGCAGGTTGATCAGCTCGTTGGCGGCGCTGGGCAGGATCGCGCGCATGGCCTGCGGCAGCACGATCCGGCGGAACTGGCGGGGCCGGGGAATGCCCAGCGCGGCGGCGGCTTCCAGCTGCCCTTGGTCGACCGAGAGGATGCCGGAGCGGACGATCTCCGCCGCATACGCCGCCTGGTGCAGGGTGAGTCCCAGCAGCGCGGCCCCGAACGGCCCGATCAGGTTCGCCGTCGACACCTCGACGAAGCCCGGTCCGAACGGCACACCGAGTTGCAGGGTGTCGTAGAGGTAGCCGAGGTTGGCCCAGAAGAGCAGTTGCACGATGAGGGGCACCGAGCGGAACACCCAGATGTAGGTCCAGCTGAGTGCCTGCAGGACGGGGCTGTGCGACAGGCGCATGGCGGCCAGCGCCACCCCGCCGAGGAACCCCAGCACCGCGCCGGCGAGGGTGAGCTGCAAGGTGGTCAGCAGCGCCAGGAGCACCGAGCGTTCGAGAAAGTAGCCGACGAACGTCGGCCAGTCCCAACCCGGGTTGGTGACGAGACCGTGGACGAACTGCGCCGCGAGCACCAGCGCGGCGACGGAGAGCACCCACCGCCACGGATGCCGGGCGGGCACCACCGTCAGGGTGGGCGAATCGGCCGTGCCGGGCGTCGCGGCCGGCGTGAACAGCAGACTCATCGCAACCTCCGGACGCTCACGGGTCGCCGACGGCCAAGGCGGCGCGGGTCAGCCATGCCATTCCTTGGCGAGCAGCTCGAACGAGCGGACCCGGTCGGCGTGAGCGTGCGTGATGGTGGTGACGAGCAGCTCGTCGGCGGCCGTCACGTCCCGCAGGGTCCGCAACAGGGCCGCCACCGTCTCGGGCGAGCCGACGAACTGGGTGTCGAGCCGGTCCGCCACCAGGTCCCGGTCCTCCTGCGTCCAGCGGTGTGCGGCGGCCTGCTCGGGGCTTGGGAACGGGATCGCACCCTGTCCACTGCGGATGCTGCGTACCCACAGGCCGTAGGGGGCAGCGAGGCGGCGGGCGGTCGCGTCGTCGGGTGCGACGACCACGTCGGCGGAGACCACGACGTACGGCTCGGCGAGCGTCGCCGAGGGCCGGAAAGCCGCCCGGTACGCCGCGACGGCGTCGAGCACGGTGGCCGGGCTGACGTGGTAGTTGGCGGCGAACGGCAGGCCGAGCGCACCGGCGAGTCGGGCACTCTCTCCCCCGCTGCTGCCGAGCAGCCAGACCTGAAGGTCGGCGCCCTCCCCGGGGGTCGCGTGCGCGTCGAGGCCGGTGGTGTCGCGGTAGTCGCCGCGCAGCAGGGCGAGGAGGTCGTCGAGCTGCTCGGCGAAGTCCGGCGGCTGGGCACCGGGCTGGTGCAGCAGCGCGGTGTGCAGCGCGGCGCGCGGTGAGGTGAGGATCTTCGCGAACGAGAAGGGCGGCGGGATGAGGAGTCCGTCGACCACCCGAGCTTCGCCAGGCGGGGGCGGTGCGGTGGCGAGTTCCTTCGCGGCCTCGGCGCGGCGTTGACCGGAGCGGCCGAGGCCGAGGTCGATCCGGTCCGGGTGGAGGGCGGCCAGGGTGCCGAACTGCTCCAGCACGGACAGCGCGGTCTGGTGACCGAGCTGCACGGCGCCCGAGCCGACCCGGATGTGGCTGGTGGCGGCGGCGACCTGCCCGATGAGCACCGCCGGGGCGGCGCTGGCGACGCCGGGGGCGAAGTGGTGTTCGGCGAGCCAGTACCGCCGGTAGCCGAACTGCTCGACGTGGCGGGCGAGGTCGATGGTGTTCCGTAGGGCGTCGCCCACGGTGCCACCGGCGGGCACCGGGGACAGGTCGAGCACGGACAGTGGGGTCGATGGCATGGTGTTGTTCCCCGATTTCGGCTCAGGTGGTGACGGCGGACGACGGTCGGTGCAGGGGACGGCTGGGGATGGCCCGACGCAGCGCGGGGGCGATCTCGCTCTGGAACAGTTCGAGGCTCTGCCGGTGCTGCTTGTCGGTGAGGCCGTCGGAGTCGGCCGACAGGTGCATCACCTCGTGGCCGAACCGCTCGTGGTAGCGCAGCACCTTGTCGACGATCTGCTGGGGGCTGCCAACCAGGATCGAGCTGCGCTCGATGGCGTCCTCGATCGTCTCGAAGACCGGCTGCACGCCGACCTTCCGAAACGCCGCGATCCGCGCGTCGAAGGTCGGTCGGTACGTCTCGACCGCTTCCTGCGAGGTCCGTGCCGCGTAGAAGCCGGCGGTCCCGGCGCCCACCAGCGCGTCGGCCGGGTCGTGACCGTAGTGCAGCCAGCGTTCGCGGTAGTAGCGGATCAGCTCCGCGTACGGCTCGATGGGGTTGGTGACGTTGGCCGAGAAGAGTGGATCGCCGTGGCGGGCGGCCAGGTCCACCGAGTCGCGGCTGGTGGCGCTGCCATGCCAGACCCGGATGGGCTGTTGCAGGGGCCGGGGCCAGGTCTCGGCGTCGACCAGTGGTGGCCGGAACCGGCCCGACCAGGTGACCTTGTCCTCGCGCCAGAGCCGGCGGAACAGCTCGTAGCCCTCCCGGTTGCGTTCCCACTGGTCCTCGGGGGTGACGTGGAACAGCTGTGCCTGGGCGGCGCCGTTGCCCTTGCCGATGATCAGCTCCAGCCGCCCGCAGGAGAGGTGGTCCAGGGTGGCGTAGTCCTCGTAGGCGCGTACCGGGTCGAGCAGGCTCAGCGTGGTGACCGCGGTGAACAGCCGGATGGTGGAGGTGCGGGCGGCGATGTGGCTGAGCACCACCGGTGGTGCGGAGGAGATGAAGGGCCGCTCGTGGCGTTCGCCCACGCCGTACCCGTCGAAGCCGAGTTCCTCGGCGAGCACCGCGGTGTCGACGACCTCGCGGAACCGTTCGGTGGTGCTCCTGCGCCGCCCGGTGACCGGGTCGGGCAGATGGGTGATGAGGGTGATGAGCAGGAATTTCATGCCGGGGCCGTCCTTCCTGGCCGGTTCGTGGCCGCCTGCGGCGGGGTGAGCGTCCGGGCGAAGCAGAGCGACCAGGGCAACCCGTCGTACGGCGGGAAGACCGGGAGCCGGTGGTAGCCGGCCTGCTCGTAGCGGCGGACGGCGTCGGGTTGGCGGTCGCCGGTCTGCAGCACGATCCGCGCGGCGCCGAGTCGCGCCGCGGCGTCCTCGGCGGCCGTGAGCAGCGCGTCGGCCACGCCGTGGCCCCGGTGCTCCGGCACGACGTACATCCGTTTGAGTTCCAGGTCGTCGCCGTGCCAGCGCAGCGCGGCGTGCCCGACCGGGTTGGCGGCCGGGGTGTAGGCGACGCCGGTCCAGGCGACGGAGGCCGCGGCGACCGCCTCGTCCGGTGGCAGGTGGATCGGGTCGGTGGGCCGGTCGGCGTAGCGGTTGCGCAGTTCGCTCGTCAGGGCCGCGCGCAGCCGTACGGCGTCCGGGTCCTGCCAGCGTCGCCGGCAGACCACCACCTGGGCGAGCCGCGTCCGGGTGGGCGTGCTCATCGCGGGGCCGCCACAGCCGAGACCGGACGGGCGGCGCCGAGGCCGAGGTGCTCCCGCAGGGTGGTGCCGGCGTAGCGGGTGCGGAAGACGCCGCGTTCCTGCAGCAGGGGGACCACCCGGTCGACGAACTCGTCGAGGCCGCCGGGGGTCAGGTGGGGCACGAGGATGAAGCCGTCGGCGGCGTCGGCCTGCACGAAGTGGTTCATCCGCTCGGCGACCTGCCGCGGGGTGCCGATGAAGGACTGCCGACCGGTCACCTCGATGATCAGGTCACGGATGCCGAGCCCCTTCTCCTCGGCCAGGGCGCGCCACTGGCGGGCCGTGGCGACCGGGTCGGGATACATGCCGGCGCGGCCCCGGCTGATCGCGTCGGCGGAGACGTCCGGGTCGGTGGCGGGCAGGGGTCCCTCCGGGTCGTGTCCGGACAGGTCCCGGTTCCACAGTTGTTCGAGCAGCAGGATCGCGGTCTGTGGGCTGACCTGCTGGCGCCGGATGTGGTGGGCCTTCTCCTGAGCCTCGGCGTCGGTGTCGCCGAGCACGACGGTCACCCCTGGGATGATCTTCAGGTCGTCCGGCTCGCGGCCGTGGCGGGCCAGCCGGGACTTCACGTCCCGGTAGAACTCCTGCCCCGCCTCGAGGGTCCCGTGGCGGGAGAAGATGGCGTCGGCGCTGGAGGCGGCGAACTCCCGCCCGTCGGGCGAGTCGCCGGCCTGCAGGATCACCGGATGCAGTTGCGGACTGCGCGGCACGGTGAAGTGGCCGGCGATGTCGAACTGGTCGCCGTGGTGGATGAACGCGCCGGGGTCGGGGGCGGTGAGATAGCGGCCGCTGTCGCGGTCGCCGGCCAGGGCGTCGGCTGCCCAGGACTCCCACAGCTCGCGGGCCGTACGCACGAACTCGGCGGCCCGCTCGTAGCGCAGCGAACGGTCCATGAAGCCGCCCCGGCGGAAGTTCTCCCCGGTGAACGAGTCGGAGGTGGTGACCACGTTCCAGGCGGCCCGCCCGCCGGAGAGGTGGTCCAGGGTGGCGAGTTGCCGGGCCAGCTCGTACGGCTCCCGGAAGGTCGCGTTGAGGGTGCCGGCCAGGCCGAGGTGGGTGGTGACGGCGGCCAGGGCGGCCAGCACGGTCAGGGTGTCGGGGCGGCCCACCACGTCCAGGTCGTGGATGCGGCCACGCTGCTCGCGCAGCCGGAGTCCTTCGGCGAGGAAGAAGAAGTCGAACAAACCCCGCTCGGCGGTACGGGCCAGGTGGACGAAGGACGCGAAGTCGATCTGGCTGCCGGAGGCGGGGTCGCTCCACACGGTCGTGTTGTTCACGCCGGGGAAGTGCGCGGCGAGGATGATCTGCTTGGGCACGGCGTTCTCCAGGGTCAGGCGGTCGCGGCGGCGTACCGGTTGGCCGGGCGGGACAGTCCGAGCAGGGCGCGCAGCGTCCCGTCGGGGTAGCCGGCACGGAACAGGCCCCGGTCGCGCAGGGTCGGCACCAGCGCCCGGGTGACGGCGGTGAGGTCGTCGGGCAGCACCGCGGGACGCAGCCGGAACCCGTCCACCCCGGCCCGGTGCCATTCCTGGATCAGGTCGGCGAGCTGCCCGGGGGTGCCGGTGAACGCGGCCGCGTCGGAGCCGACGTCGGTGGTCGCCAGGTCGTCGAGGCGGCCCCGGCGCCGGCGGGCCAGCGTCGGTGTCTCGTCGAGCAGGACGAGCAGGTCGGCGAGGATGCGCAGCGGCGGCCCGGTCCGGCCGACGGTCTCCTCGACCGCGCGGACCTCGGCGACGACGGCGGCGGCGTGGCCGGCGTCGGCGGGGGTGACGAAGACGACGTCGGCGTGCCGGGCGGCGAACGCGTACGGCACCGCGGAGTGGGCGAGCGCGGCGACGACCGGCTGACCCTGCGGCGGCCGGGGCACGATGGACGGTCCCTTGACGGAGAACCACCGCCCGGCGAAGTCGATGTAGTGCAACCGGTCCCGGTCGACGAACCGGCCGGTGGCGACGTCGCGGATCTCGGCGTCGTCCTGCCAGCTGTCCCAGAGCCGCCGGACGACCTCCACCGCGTCGCCCGCCTCGGTGAACAGGTCACCGACGAGACGGACCGTCTCCGGAGCGTCGAGGTGCGCCGGATCCAGGGCGGGCAGGTTCCGGCGGCCGAAGTGCCGCGCCTCGGACCGCCGGGCGGAGACCCGGGGTCGCCAGCCGGCCCGCCCGCCGCTGACGTGGTCGAGGGTGGCCACGGCGGTGGAGACGTGGAACGGTTCGGTGTGCGTGACGCTGGTGGTCGGCACCAGTCCGATGTGCTGGGTCAGCGGGGCGATGCGGGCGGCGACCAGCAGCGCGTCCAGCCGTCCCCGGAGCTGGTCCGTGTGGCCGTCCGGGCCGTCCGGGGCGGTGGACTGCAGGTCAAGGCTGTCCTCCAGGGTGACCAGGTCCAGCGCGGCGCGTTCGGCCTCGCCGGCCAGGGCCGCCCACCATCGGGACGACAGTGGTGCGGTGGGGTCGGCGCGGGAGAGTCGCCAGGCGGCCGGGTGCCAGCCCAGGCCGTCGAGTGCCGCGGCAAGGTGCAGGGTGGTGTCGGGCATCGGTGGTTCCTCCTACGGTCGGCCGGCGGTGACGAGGGTGGGCAGGGCGTCGAGCAGCGATCGGGTGTAGTCGTGCCGCGGATAGGTGAAGACGTCACCGACCGGGCCCTGCTCGACCACCGCGCCGTCCTGCATGACCAGCACCCGGTCGGCGAGGTGGTGCACGACGCCCAGGTCGTGGGAGATGAACAGCAGCGCGGTGCCGTCGGCGGCCCGCAGGTCGGCCAGCAGGTCGAGAACCTGCGCCTGGACGGAGACGTCGAGGGCGGAGACCGGTTCGTCGCAGACGATGAGGCTGGGGCGGGGGGCGACGGCGCGGGCGATGGCGACGCGTTGGCGCTGCCCGCCGGAGAGTGCCCGGGGGTGCCGGTCACGCAGCCGCGGGTCGAGGTCGACGCGGCGCAGCAGGTCCACGACGTGGTCGGCGCGTTCGCCGCGGGTCAGCCCGGGATCCAGGTTCTCGGCGATCACCTCGCCGACGGTGTAGCGGGGGTCGAAGGAGCCGACCGGATCCTGGGAGATCACCTGGAGACGGCGGCGCAGCGGCCGGCGATGCCGTTCCGCCAGCGTGGACCAGGGGCCGCGCTCGAAGGTGACGTCACCGGCCCCGGGTTCGAGCAGCGCGGCGACGATCCGTGCCACCGTGCTCTTGCCGGAGCCGGACTCCCCCACCAGCCCGAGCGTCTCACCGCGGGCGATGGTGAACGAGACGTCCTTCACGACGGTGTGCGCGCCGTACCGTTTGGTGAGGCCGGCGGCGGCGAGCACGGTGTCGTCGGCGCGGACCGGCGGGCGGGCCGGCAGCGCGGCGCGGACCGGCGGGCGGGCCGGCAGCGCGGCGCGGACCGGCGCCGCGCCCGCCCCGCGCCGAATGGGCGCGGTGAGCCGGCGTCCGCGGGACGAGGCCGACGGCACCGCGTCGAGCAACTGCCGGGTGTACGGGTGGGTCGGGGCGCGCAGCAGCCGGTCGGCGGGTCCCTGTTCGACGATCTCGCCGTCGCGCATGACCAGGATCCGGTCGGCGATCTGCCCGACGACGGCGAGGTCGTGGCTGATCAACAGCAGGCTCAGGCCGGCGGCCAGGCGCTCGGCGAGCAGCTCGAGGATCTGCGCCTGCACCGTGACGTCCAGCGCGGTGGTGGGCTCGTCGGCGATCAGCAGCGCGGGTTCCCCTGCGATCGCCGAGGCGATCAGGGCTCGTTGCCGCAGGCCACCGGAGAGCTGGTGGGAATACTGGCGGGCGCGCCGCTCCGGCTCCGGCACGTGCACCTGGTCGAGCAGATGGACGGCGCGGCCGGCGCGTTCCCGGCGGTTGACGACACCGTGGGTGGCGAGGACCTCGGCGATCTCCGCACCCACCGTGCGCAGCGGATCCAGCGAGACCAGCGCGTCCTGCAGCACGAGGCCGGCGAGCCGGCCGCGGATGCGCCGCCAGTCGCGGGGCCGGTGGCCGCGCACGTCCTGGCCGGCCAGGTCGAGGCGGGCGGCCCGCACGCGGGCACCGGGTCCGGGGAGCCCGACGAGGGTACGGGCGGTGACGCTCTTGCCCGAGCCGGACTCGCCGACGACGGCGACGCACTCGCCACGTTCGACGGTGAGGTCGACACCTCGCACGGCCCGCACCTCACCGGTCGGGGTGGTGAAGGTGACGTGCAGGTCCTCGACGGCGACCAACGGGGTCATCGGGGCTGCCGCCCGTCGAAGCGGGCCTGCCAGTGCCGGCCGAGGACGGTCAGCGCCACCACGGTGAGGGTGATCGCGACACCCGGCAGGATGCTGATCCACCAGCCCACCTGCAGGTAGTTGCGGCCCTCGGAGAGCATCGCCCCCCACTCGGGTGACGGTGGTTGGGGTCCCATGCCGAGGAAGCTGAGTCCGGAGGCGGCGAGCACCGCCTCGCCGAGCCCGATCACGGCGAGCACCGGGATCGGGCCGAGCACGTTGGGCAGGACGTGGCGGGCCACCAGCCGGGTCCGGGTCAGGCCGAAGGTGACGGCGTGCTCGACGTACCCGGCGCGGCGGACGAGCAGGGTCTGTGCGCGGACCACCCGGGCGTGGTGGGGCAGGGTGGCGACGCCGATGGCGACGATCAGGCTGGTGGTGCCGGGGCCGGCGATGGCGATGAACAGCAGCGCCAGTAGCAGCATGGGGAACGCGGACAGCGCGTCGAAGGCGCGGCTGAGCGTCTCGTCGGCGATCCGGTGCGCGAGGCCGGCGAGCAGGCCGAGCAGCACGCCCACGGTGACCGCGATGGCGGTGGCGGCGACGCCGATGGTGAGCGAGTGCCCGGCGCCGTGCACCACCCGGGTCCACACATCGCGGCCGAGGTGGTCGGTGCCGAACCAGTGCGTCGCACCGGGCGGGGCGAGCACGGTGAGCGGGTCGGCGGCGAGGGGGTCACCGGGGGCGAGCAGCCGTGGCCGGACGGCGGCGACGAGCAGCAGGAGCAGGTACGCCCCGGCGGCCACAGGGGCCGGGCGGAGTCGCCGCCACGGGCGGACGACCTGTCGGTCGGCCTCACCGTCGAGGGATGCGGTGGTGCCGGCGGGTGCGCCGGCGAGGGTCACGGTCATCGTCAGCTCCTGCGCAGTCGCGGGTCGATGAGCAGGTACGCCAGGTCGGCGGCGGTGTTGACCACCACGTAGACGGCGGCGGAGAGGGTCACCACGGCCAGCACGGTCGGTATGTCCTTGCCGGTCACGGCGGCCAGCGTGACCTGGCCGAGGCCGGGCCGGCCGAAGACCTGCTCGACGATGACGGCCCCGCCGAGCAGGATGCCGAAGAGCCAGCCGGCGAGGGTGACGGCGGGCAGCAGGGCGTGGCGCAGGGCGTGCCGCAGCAGCACGGCCCGCTCCCGCAGCCCGCGCGAGCGGGCGGTGAGCACGAACGGTTCGTCCAGGGCCCGGTCGAGCGCGTCGCGCAGCACCTGGGCGAGCAGTCCGGCGATGGGCAGGGCGAGGGTGATCGCGGGGAGCACCAGGGCCGCGAGGCCCTGGTCGCCGGCGACCGGGAAGAGGCCGAGCCGGAACGAGAAGACGGTGAGCAGAACGATGCCGATGAGGAACGTCGGCGTGGAGACCAGCAGCAGTTCGGTGCCGGAGCTGGCCCGCCGCAGCCAGGGCCGGCGGTCTCCGGCGGTCGCGGTGGCGAGTGCGAGGGCCAGCAGCACGCCGAGCCCGGCGGCCGCCGCGGCGAGGGTGAGGGTGGGGGCGAGCTGCTCGCCGATCACCTCTGCCACGGGACGGTGCAGCAGGTAGGAGCGGCCCAGGTCGCCTTCGGCGAGGCGGCGCAGGTAGTCGAGGTACTGCACGAGCGGGGGGCGGTCCAGGCCCCACTCGGCGGTGATCTCGGCGCGGATCTGCGGGGTGTCGGCGCCGTCGCCGACGATGGCGTCGACGGTGTCGCCGGGCGCGGCCAGCAGCGCGAGGTAGGCGGCGGTGGACGCGGCCCAGAGGACGACGAGTCCGGTGCCGATCCGGCGGGTCACGGCGCGTAGGCGTGGTCGGCTCATGTCAGTTGCCGATCCACAGGTCGTAGGCGCTGGCGGGGACCCCGGCCGTGGGTTCGAAGCGGACCCCGCCGACGGTGGTGCTGGCGGCGATCTGGTCGGCGGGGGCGTAGAGGGGCAGCAGCAGGGCCTGGTCGGCGACGACGCGCTGTTGCAGCTCGGCGTAGATCGCGGCCCGCCTGGTCGGGTCGGCGGTGGCCTGGCCGGCGTCCAAGAGCTGGTCGACACGCGGGTCGTCGACCTTGGTCCGGTTGATGCCGCCCTTGCTGTGCAGCAGCAGGTTCAGGGCGGCGCCGGCGTCGGTGTCGGCGCGGGAGTTGTCGAAGACCTCGTACTGGTTGGTGTCGAAGGCCTGCTGGGCGGTGCCCTGGTCGACCAGCGAGATCTTGAGGTCGATGCCGGCGCTCTGCTTGACGGCGGCCTGCACGGCCTGGGCGAGGACGTCGCGGCGGTCCCGGACGAACGGGGCGGCCTGCACCAGCCGGACGGCGAGCCGCTTACCGTCCTTGACCCGGTAGCCCTCGGGGTCGCGCCCGGTCCAGCCGGCCTGGTCGAGCAGGGCGTTGGCCTTGGCGGCGTCGCCGCCGTAGCCGCCCTCGAGGCGCTTGTCGTACAGCGGGCTGGACGGGCTGACGACACTCCACGCGCGGGTGGCGGTGTCCCGGTAGACGGACCTGAGCACGGTGTCGACGTCGACGGCCTCCCGGAAGGCCTGGCGTACCCGCAGGTCGTCGAAGGGGGCGTGGGAGGTGTTGAAGTAGTATGAGTACGCCGATCCGGAGTTGAGCTGCCGGCTTAGCCGCAGCTTCGGGTTGCCGGTGACCAGGGGCTGGTCGGTGGCCGGCACACCCTCGACGAGTTGGACCTGGCCGGAGGTGAGGGCACCGACGCGCACGGCGGACTCCTTGAGAAACCGGTAGGTGATGCCGTCGAGGTGGGCGGGTCCGGTGTGGGTGGCGGTGGGCGGCGCCCAGTCGTAGGCGGGGTTGCGCTTGTAGTGCAGTTCCTGGCCGGGCACGTAGCGGTCCAGGACGAACGGGCCGGTGCCGGCGAGGTCCACCCCACCGGCCTTGAGGTTCTTCGCCTCGCGCAGCGACCTCGGGGAGACCTGCGCGCCCTGCGGGGAGGCCAGGAAGTCGAGGATGAGCACGTCGGGGCGGGTGAGGGTGAGTCGGACCGTACGCGGGTCGAGCACCTGCACGGTGGCGAGGTTGCGTAGCTGCACGGCGGCGACCGCCGGGGCGTACCCGGGCTCGCGGAGCTTGTCGATGTTGGCCTTGACGGCGGTCGCGTCGAACGGGGTGCCGTCGGAGAAGGTGACCTTGTCCCGCAGGGTGAGGGTGTAGGAACGGCCGTCCGGCGCGGCCTGCCAGCCGGTGGCCAGCCAGGGCGCCAGCTTTCCCTGCTTGTCGTAGGTGAGCAGCGACTCGAACGTGTTCCAGACCAGCAGGCGGGCCTTCGCCTGGGCGTACTGGTGCGGGTTGAGGGTGATCGGTTCGGTCTCGACGGCCCAGGTGAGCGAGCCCCCGGAGCGGGGTTGGCCGGCCGCCTCGGCGGCGGGAGCACTGCGGGTGGAGCAGCCGGCGGTGGCGGTGAGCAGGGCGGTGAGGGCGACGGCGGTCAGGGAGCGCAGGCGGTGCGCGGGCATGAGGGGGTCTCCTGTCCAGACAGGCGGAAGGGGGTACGCCGAGGCCCCGCCCGGGCCGGTGGCGCGGGTCGGTCAGAGGCGCTCGGTGCGGGGGATGGCGGTCGGCTCGACGGTGAGCCCCACCTCGGTGGGCCGGTACGGCGCAGCGGGTGTGGGTGCCGGTCAGCGCATACAGGAGCTGGACCACACCCGACCGAAGTCGATGTGGCCGCGGGTGGTCAACCGCAGCTCGCTGGACATGGACCGAGTCCACCCGTCGGCCGCGGTGATGTCAACGAATACGCCGACGGCTGTCGTCTTTCGCACGCCGGGCCTCCACATCGTTGACCTAATACCTACTAGACCTATAGAGTTTGTGGGTCTTATGACCGGGTGGCGGCGGCGACGCCGACCACGATCTGACGGGCGCCGGGCGGTGCCGGACCGGCGCCACGCGGCCGCCGTGGTCGCGGAAGGACGGTCCACGACCACGGCGGCAACCGGTCAGGCCGCGCGCCGGGCGGGTGGCTCGACGTGCTCGGCCAGGCCCGCGTACCGGCCCCGGTGGTAGAGCAGCGGCGAGCCGACGTCGGCGTGCCGCAGCAGCTCCGGCTCGGCGAGGACGATGGCATGGTCGCCGACGGTGACCCGGTCGACCACCCGACACAGCAGGAAGGCCAGAGTGTCCTCCAGCAGAGGCACCTGCTCGGGGCCGGTCCGCCATCGGGTCGGCGCGGCGAACCGGTCGATCCCGCTGGTCGCGAACGTCCGGGCCAGCTCCTGCTGCTGGCGGGCGAGCAGGTGCACCCCCACGTACCGGCTGCGGGACACGGTGGGCCAGCTCGACGAGCCGAGGTTCAGGCAGAACGAGACGATCGGTGGCTCCAGCGACACCGAGGTGAACGACGTGGCGGTGAAGCCGACCGCCGGCGCGCCGGGCGCGGTGACCACGGTGACGGTGCTGGCCTGGTGGCGCAGCAACGTCCGCAGGGCGTCGGCGTCGGCCGGTGAGGAACTGTCGGCGGGCTGGGTCATGGCGGTCCTCCCCGAGGGCAGCGGAGCGCAGGCTACGGCCGGACGGCCGCGAGCCGCTCGTACGGGATCTTCTCGCCGGCCTCGACGGCCACCGGCAACCGGTTCTCGGCGGGCGGCAGCGGGCAGGTCGCGAAGTCGGTGTAGGCGCAGGGCAGGTTGCAGGCCCGGTTGAAGTCGAGCCGCACCCGACCCTGCTCGTCGGGTGCTTCCACGGCGAGGGAGCGGACCGCCGGGTAGGTGGTCACTCCGGCGGTGGTGTCGGTGAACAGTACCGACAGCGCACCCGGTGTCGCGCCGCCGAAGGCGGTGAGGCTCACCGGCAGCCCGTCGACCTCGAACTCGATGCGGCCGGGTGCGTCGTAGACGTGCTCGAGTCCCTCGACGGCGGCGCCCACGGTGGTGGCTCGGGGCGCGTCGAAGGGGACGTACCGGCCGGTGAGCACCCACCGCGACGTCGGCGGGTAGGTCGGGGTGCCGCGGTAGGCGGTGCGCAACGGGTGATCGGGGCGGCGAGGTCGCAGGATGTCGTGTCCACCTCGACGGGCGACCTCCACCAGACCGCCGTCGACGCCGACCACGACGGAGGCGCGCTCGGCGATCGGCCCGAACGCGTGCCGGCCGGTCACCCGCCGCCCGTCGACGGTGATCTCCTCCCCTGGGGCGAGCGTGACGACCACGCCGTCGACGTCGGTGTGCCACGCGCCGGGGGCGTCGGGGAACCGCTGTGGTGCGGGGCCGAGCCAGTGCAGCCCGGTGACGGCGAGGAAGCCCTGCGGGTCGGCCCGAGCCTCCTCGTGTCGGTCGTGCCAGTCCCGCCACTGCCGGACGAAGGAGTCGGTGTCGGTGGTCATTCGGGTCCTCCCTGCCCGGACGGCGAAGCCGCGCCGGCCGTGGGTGACGGTTCGGTGCTCATGGGGTTCCTCGGGGGGTGGTCGTCCCCGCCCTGGGCGGCCAGGGGCCGCAGGCAGACGGGGAGGCGACGGGTGGGTGCGCGGCAGGGATGGTCAGCGCGGCCCGCAACAGAGCTGCGAGGCGACCCGCATCAGGTCGACGACCCGGCGGGAGGTGAGCAGCGGCTCGCCCGACATGCCGCTGATTTTCCTACCAACTAAGTAGGATTTCAAGAGCGTCATCGCCTTTCCGGCGGGTTGATCCGGGCGGTGAAGAGATGGTTGGTGTCCTGAGCGCTGCCCGGCGTACGGTCGGGGCCCCACCCGATCTGCCGCCGGTACGCCCCGAACGCACCGGCCCGCACCAACGCCGCTTCGTCCGTCCACCCGGACCCCTCGGGCGCCGGGCCGGCGAACGGCGCGACGTAGAGCGCGTCCGCCGGGCAGTACGCCTCGCACAGGAAACAGGTCTGGCAGTCGGACTGGCGGGCGATCACCGGAACCCCGTCGGCACCGACGCCGAACACGTCCATCGGGCAGACCCGGATGCAGACGTCGCACCGGACACACCGGTCGCGGCTGAGCACCTCGATCACCGCTGCCCTCCCGACAACGACAGGCCCGGGCGGGCCGGAGCCGCCGACGGCGACGGGGGCAGCACGGTGAGGCGTACCTCGTCGAGACCGTGCACCAGCAGCCGGCGGCTCCACCAGGGTTCGCGGCCGGGGCGGTCGTCGCGCCGGTGCAGGCCGCGCGACTCCGGCCGGGCCAGCGCCGCCCGGTACATCCACCGGGCGTGCGCCACCATGGCGGCGGCCTGCCGGGCGGTGAGCGCGTCACGGCCGGCGCCGGCGAGGTGCGTCGACGCCTCGTACCAGAGCCCGTCCAGCACCGACAGCGCGTCTTGCAGTCCCTCCGCGGTACGGAAGTAGTTGCGGTCCAGTGGCATCACCTGTTCCTGCACCGCTCGGACGATGTCCGCCGGGTGTCGTGCGGTCGCGGCGCCGGTGGGCCGCAGGCCGGCTCGCCCGGCCGGGAGTCCGCGTCCGGATGGGCGGCGACGCCGGGCGTGGCGGCCGGCGGCCGCGCCGGCCCAACTGCCGGAGGCGATCGCCCAGGCCGCGTTGTGGCTGCCGCCGCCGCTGACGGCGCCGGTGACGAACTCGCGGGTGGCGGCGTCGCCGGCGGCGTAGAGCCCCGGCACTCCGGTCGCGCAGTCGTCGTCGACCAGGTGCAGGCCGCCGGTGCCGCGCACGGTGCCCTCCAGCACGAACCGGATCGGGTACGCGGTGGTGAACGGGTCGATGCCGGCCTTGTCCAGCGGCAGGAAGTAGTTGGGTTGGGCCAGCCGGGCGGCGGCGCGCAACTGCGCCGGCGCCCTGTCCAGCCGGGCCGAGATGCGCCGTCCGGCCAGCACGTGCCGGGCGAGCACGTCCCGCCCGGCCAGGGGGTCGCCGACGTCGATCTCCCGGTCGTCCTCGTCGAGGTAGGTGGCGAACTGCATCATCAGGCCCTTGGTCTGGGCGCCGAACGCGGGCGCGAGCGCGTACGCGGCGGAGAACTCCATGCCGGACAGTCGGGCACCGACTTCGGCGGCCATCAGGTGACCGTCGCCGGTGTCGACGTTGAGGCCGAGCGCCCCGGAGAGGAAGGCGCAGCCTCCGGTGGCGAGGACGACCGCCCCGGCGCTGGTCCGCCACTCGCGCCACCCGTCGTGCCGGCTACGCCCGGCCGCGCCGACGACCTGGCCGGCACCGTCGGTGACCAGTTCCAGCGCGGGACAGTGGTCGAGGATCCGGACGCCGGCGCGGCGGACCCGGCGGCGCATCAGCCGCAGGTATTCCGGGCCCTGCAGGCTGCCGCGTCGTTGTACGCCGGTGTCGTCGACGGGGAACGGGTAGCCCCAGTCGGCGAGATCGGCCACCCGCTGCCAGGTCTCGTCCAGCACACGGAACATCCACCGGCGGTCGGTGAGGTGCCCGCCGGCCGCCTCCCGGTGGCCCACCGCGCGATCCCGGGCGGGCCCGGTCGGCGGCAGGTACCACAGGTTGTTGCCGCCCGCCGCGGCGGCGCCGCTGGTGCCGCACCAGCCCTTGTCGGCGAGGACCACCCGCGCGCCGGTTGCGGCGGCGCCCAGCGCGGCCCAGGTGCCGGCCGGTCCGCCGCCGAGGACGAGCACGTCGGCGTCGAGGGTGAGCGGTGCGGTCACGGGGTCGCCCCGGCGCTGCTGCGGCGCGCCTGCGGGCGGGTACGGGTCATGGTCATGGCGGGTCCTTCTGTCGAGGAGGGCCGGATCGTGCGAACGTGGCGGGCCGGTGCCCGGTGCCGGGGTGGCGGGTGCCGACGCCGGGCACGGCACGGGCCGACGCGACGCCGGTCGGGTGGCGCGTCGGCGCAGGGAGGCGCCCGGGCCGGTGCGGCGGCGAGGGGGCCGGCGTGGTCGCCGAGAGCGGGTGTCGGTGGTTGAGGCGCCCGCCGGGCACGGCACGGGCCGACGCGACGCCGGTCGGGTGGCGCGTCGGCGCAGGGAGGCGCCCGGGCCGGTGCGGCGGCGAGGGGGCCGGCGTGGTCGCCGAGAGCGGGTGTCGGTGGTTGAGGCGCCGCAGGGCAGCGGCGCCGTCGGCCTCAACAGGCGCAGCTGCACACCCGGAGGAAGTCGACGAAGCGGCGCCGGGTGAGACGCGTGCTCCGGTTCATACGGCGACACTAGCGGCCCGCACACTCACCTCTCATATATTTCCCATGGGTTAGGAGGGTTATCCTGGCCCGACCCCTACCAGCAGCGACGGAGATACCGGTGCCTCTGCGCAAGCTCGGCTTCCTCACCATCGGGCTGTTCGACGAGACGGACCCGCGCACGGGCCACGAATCGACGCTGGCCCTCATCGAGCTGGGCGAGCAGCTCGGCTTCGACAGTGCCTGGGTACGCCACCGGCACCTCCAGTACGGCATCTCCTCACCAGTCGCCGTCCTCGCGGCGGCCTCCCAGCGCACCCGGCGCATCGAGCTCGGCACGGCCGTCACCCCGCTCGGCTGGGAGAACCCGCTACGACTCGCGGAGGACCTGGCCACGGTCGACGTCCTCTCCGGTGGACGGCTCAACCCGGGCGTGAGCGTGGGCCCGCCGATGCACTACGACCGGGTGCGGCACGCCCTGTACCCGGACACCGGCGACGCCGAGGACTTCGGCTACGCCCGGGTCCGTCGACTTCTCGATCTCGTCCGCGGCGAGCCGGCCAGCGACGTCGACGGCGTCGAGGGCTTCGAGGCCTTCTCCCGCCGGGTGCAACCGCACTCCCCCGGCCTGGCCGCCCGGATGTGGTACGGCGCTGGCAGCCTGCGTTCCGCCCGGTGGGCCGGCGAGCAGGGCATGAACCTGCTC
Source organism: Micromonospora sp. CCTCC AA 2012012 (assembly GCF_040499845.1). Taxonomy (NCBI): domain Bacteria; kingdom Bacillati; phylum Actinomycetota; class Actinomycetes; order Micromonosporales; family Micromonosporaceae; genus Micromonospora; species Micromonospora mangrovi. Next base: position 856,512 of record NZ_CP159342.1, on the reverse strand, counting down.
ACCAGCAGCGTGGTCAAGGCCGAGGAGGCCACCGACTTCGACGAGATCCAGCTCTCGCACATCCGGACGTACCGTGCCCACCACCCGGAGGGGCCGGCCGCCCGGGTGTCGCAGGGGCTGGTGGTCATCCCTACCGACAGCGCCACCTCCGAGCAGCGCGCCCGCTACCAGGAGTACGTCGACCGGCGCACCCCCCGCACGGCGACGCCCCAGGGGCCGGCCCGGATGATGTTCGCCCGCGATCTGGTCGGTCCGGCGGAGCGCATCGCCGAGGAACTGACCTCCCTCGCGGCGTTCCGGGAGGTCGACGAGGTGGCCTTCGCGCTGCCGTTCACCTTCGAGCACGACGACTACGTGCAACTGCTCACCGACATCTCGACCCGGCTCGGCCCGTTGCTCGGCTGGCACCCGGGGGGCTGACCGGCCCGGTCGCGCCGACGGATCCGCTGTGTTCCACCTCTCCCGGCCTATCCTTTTTGCCGGCCATCCCTATAGGTTTAGTGGGTAATGGCTGGACGCCGCCTGGCGCGTCGACGTGAGAGAGCCAGTCATGCGACGGCGATGTCACCCGGTCGAGCACTGACCGGTCCATCATCCCGACGCCCTGCCCCGCCAAGGAAACGCCCCGTGCCCGTCACCACCCCCGCCCCCAGAGGTATCACGGACCGCCCCGTCCGATCACCGGCCCGCCGGCTGCTGTCCGAGCGAGCGGCACTGACCGGCGCCGCGCTCGTCGCTCTATTCCTGGCCGTCGCCCTCACCGCGCCGCTGCTCGGCTCCCTCGCCGGCGAGGACCCGTACACCTATCACCTGGACGCGCTCTCCGACGGCGGTGTCCCGCTGGGCACCGGCGGTGGCATCAGCGCCGACCACTGGTTCGGCGTGGAGCCGATGACCGGCCGGGACCTATTCGCGATCGTCGTACACGGCGCACGCACGTCGCTGCTGGTCGGCCTGGCCGCGACCGCGGTCTCCGTGCTGCTCGGCCTGCTCGTCGGGATCACGGCCGGCTGGTACGGCGGTTGGTACGACCGGGCGGTCAGCCGGGCGATCGACGTGCTGATCGGCTTTCCCTGGCTCGTCTTCGTCATCGCGCTCGGCGCAATCGTCCCGGCCGGCTTCCCGAAGCCGTTGCTGCTCGTCCTGGTGATCGGCTTCTTCGGCTGGCCGACGATGGCCCGGGTGGTGCGTGGGCAGACCCTGTCCCTACGGCGGCGCACCTTCGTGGTCGCCTCCACCGCGCTCGGGGCCGGGTCCGGTCACATCCTGTTCCGACAGCTGCTGCCCAACCTGTCCGCCACCGTCATCGTCTACGCCACCGCGTCGATCCCCGGCATGATCGGGGCCGAAGCCGCGCTGTCCTTCCTCGGTGTCGGGGTACCGCCGCCCACTCCAGCGTGGGGCCGCTCCATCGGCGACGCAATCGCCTGGGTGCAGACCGACCCGATGTTCCTGATCTTCCCGGGCGCCGCCCTGTTCCTGGTGACGCTCGGCTTCAACCTGCTCGGTGACGGCCTGCGCGACGCGCTGGACCCGCGTGCGGACGGGCTACGCCGATGAACCACCTGCGGTACCTCGGCGGTCGCCTGCTCGCCATGGTGGCGACGCTGCTGGCCGTCAGCGTGCTGACCTACGCCGTGTTCTACCTGCTGCCCGCCGACCCGGCGCAACTGTCCTGCGGCAAGCCCTGCACCCCGCAGCGGCTCGCCGACGCCCGGGCGTTCATGGGCTACGACGAGTCGTGGATCCGGCAGTACCTCGACTTCCTCGCCGGCATCGTCGCCGGCCGCACCTTCGGCGCCGGCCCGGCGGCCGTGCACTGCGCCGCCCCCTGCTTCGGGTACTCGTTCCGGCTCAACGAGTCGGTCACCCAGCTCATCGTCGAACGCGCCCCGGTGACCTTCTCCGTCGCCCTCGGCGCCGCGCTGCTGTGGCTGCTGCTCGGCGTCGGCGCCGGCGTCGTCTCCGCCGTGCGCCGCGGCGGCGTCCTCGACCGGCTGGCGATGACCGGCGCGACCATCGGCGTGTCGGCACCGAGCTACCTGGTCGGTCTGCTCGGCATCCTGCTGTTCGGCTTCACGCTGAACGTGGTGCCGGTCAGCGGCTACGTGCCGCTGACCGAGGACCCGGTCGGCTGGCTCTGGCACCTGATCCTGCCCTGGTGTGTGCTCGCGCTGCTCACGGCGGCGATCTACGCCCGGCTCACCCGGGGTCAGATGCTGGAGGCGCTGGCCGAGGACTACGTGCGTACCGCCCGGGCGAAGGGTCTGCGGGAGCGGCGGGTCGTCGGCCGGCACGCCCTGCGCAACGTGCTCATCCCGGTGGTCACGGTCTTCGGGCTCGACCTGGGCTCACTGCTCGGCGGCGCGGTCATCACCGAGCGGGTGTTCAGCATGCCCGGTCTGGGCTCCCTGCTGCTCGACGCGGTGGGCAACGTCGATCTGCCGCTGATCGTCGGCGTGACCCTGTTCGCCGCCTTCCTCATCGTCCTGGCCAACTTCCTCGTGGACCTCGTCTACGGGGTGCTCGACCCCCGCATCGGGCGCTGACGCGTCCGGTGGATCCGGAAAGGAACACCGTGAAGAAATCCCTTGCGTTCGGTGCCGCGGCGCTTGCCGCAGCGCTCACCCTGACCGCCTGCAACGCCAACCCGACGAGCCCGACGGCCGGGTCGTCCACCGAAGGCACCCACCGGGGCGGCACGCTGACCATCCCCACCTCCGCCACCGAGATGAACTTCGATCCGGCGAAGAGCCAGGGCCTGGCCATCACCAGCCTGGGCCTGGTCCTGCGGCGGCTCACCACCTGGGACATCCAGCCGGGCAAGCCGGCCCGGGTGGTGCCGGACCTCGCCACCGACACCGGCACCAGCAGCGACGGCGGCCGCACCTGGACCTACCACCTCAAGGACGGCCTGAAGTACGCCGACGGCACGCAGATCACCGCCGCCGACGTCAAGTACGGCGTCGAGCGGTCCTTCGCGCCGGAACTGTCCGGTGGGCTCGGATACCACAAGAGCCTGCTGACCGGCGGTGACACCTACAAGGGCCCGTACGCGGGCGGGCAGCTCGACTCGGTCCAGGTCCCGGACGCGAAGACAGTCGTGTTCCGGCTGAAGACGGCGTACGGCGACTGGCCCTGGATCGCGTCCATGCCGGCGTTCGCACCGGTGCCGAAGGCGAAGGACGACCCGAAGACCTACACCCGCAACCCGGTGGCGTCCGGGCCGTACCAGGTCCAGTCCTACCAGCAGGGCAGCGCAGTGCGGCTGGCCCGCAACCCTAACTGGGACGCCAAGACCGACGAGGTACGTACCGCCGGCCCGGACCAGGTCGTGTTCCAGCTGGGCCAGGAGAACACCGTTGCGGCGCAGCGGCTGATCGCCGACTCCGGCGACGACCGCAGCGCCTTCGGGGCCGGCTTCGTCCCGCCGGCCCAGCTCGCGCAGGTCCAGCAGAACCCGAGCGCCAAGCAGCGGCTGGTCACCTCCGACGCGGGTGCCCTGTCGTACCTGGCGCTGAACAACCGCCGCGCCCCGCTCACCGACGTCAAGGTGCGCCAGGCGATTCAATACGCGGTGGACAAGCGGGCCTACCAGGTCGCGTCCGGCGGCGCCATCGGCGGGGACCTCGCCAGCACGCTGATCACCCCGGGCATCCCCGGCCGGGTCGACTACAACCTCTACCAGGCCGACCCGTCGGGTGACGTGGCCAAGGCCAAGCAGCTGCTGGCCGAGGCCGGCAAGACCAGCCTTGCGCTGAGCCTCGTGGTGAAGAACGACCCGCAGACCCTCAGCAAGGCCCAGGCGATCCAGCAGGGCCTGCAGCGGGCCGGCATCACCGTCACCATCAAGCCGCTGGACGAGGAGACTTGGACCGCCGCGGTCACCGGTGACGCCGGCGACTACGACCTGACCCTGAGCAGCTGGCAGCCGGACTTCCCGAGCGCGAACGGCAACATCCAGCCGCTCTTCGCCTCCAGCGAGATCGGTGGGGGCGGCTACAACCTCTCCCGCTACTCGCAGCCGGAGGTGGACGCGCTGATCGCCCAGGCGACCGCGGAGACCGACCCGGCGAAGGCGCAGGCCCTCTGGGCGCAGGCCGACAAGCGGATCCTCACCGACGCGCCAGTCGTCCCGCTGACCTACACGAAGAACTCGTTCCTGCACGGCTCGAACGTGACCAACTTCTTCGTGGCGTCGTTCCCCGCCTACCCCAACTACCTGAAGGTCTCGCTGAAGCAGTGATGACAGAGCACACCTCGACACCGCTGCTCGCGGTGGACGGCCTGTCCATCTCGTTCCCGGCGGACGGGGTGAGCGTCGACGCGACCCGCGACGTGGCCTTCGAGCTGCGTCGCGGGCGCGTCCTCGCCCTGGTCGGCGAGTCCGGCTCCGGCAAGAGCGTCACAGCCATGGCGGCGCTCGGCCTGCTGCCCGCGACGGCCCGGGTCGAGGGCAGCATCCGACTCGACGGTGTCGAGCTCGTCGACGCCGATCCCGAGCTGTTGCGGCAGGTGCGCGGCGGCCGCATCGGCACCGTCTTCCAGGAGCCGATGACCGCGTTGAACCCGGTGCTGACCGTCGGTCACCAGATCACCGAGGCGATCCGCACCCACCGCCCGGTCGGCCGGCGGGCCGCCGACCAGCGGGTGCACGAGCTGCTCGCGTCGGTCGGGCTCGACGATCCACGGCGGATCATCCGGTCGTACCCGCACGAGTTGTCCGGCGGCCAGTTGCAGCGGGCGATGATCGCGATGGCGATCAGCTGCGACCCCCCGTTGCTGATCGCCGACGAGCCGACCACCGCGTTGGACGTCACGGTGCAGGCCGGGATCCTCGACCTGCTGCGGGAACTGCGGGACCGGCTCGACATGGCGATCCTGCTGATCACCCACGACATGGGCGTGGTCGCGGACATCGCCGACGAGGTGGTGGTCCTGCGCGACGGACTGGTGGTCGAGCACGCACCGGTCGATGAGCTGTTCGGGTCGCCGACGCACGAGTACACGCGGGTGCTGCTCGACGCCGTGCCCCGGCCCGCGGACCGGCCGGATCCAGTCGAGCCGGGGGCAGGTCCGGCCGGCGAGGCACCGACCTCGGAGCCGACAGTCCGACTGCGGGACGTGGTCGTCGAGTATCCCGCCCGCCGCGGTGTCGACCCGGTCCGGGCCGTCAACCATGTGTCGCTGCACATCGAGGCCGGTGAGCTGCTCGGCCTGGTCGGCGAGTCCGGGTCCGGCAAGTCCACGGTCGGCCGGGCGCTCATCGGCCTCGCCCCGGTGGTCGCCGGTGAGGTCGTCGTGGCCGGGGTCGACGTCGCCCGGGCCGGCAGGCCGGGTCGCCGCAGCACCCGGGAACTGCGGGCGGTCCGCTCGCGCACCGGTTTCGTGTTCCAGGACCCGGCCTCGTCACTCAACCCGCGGTGGACGGTGGGTCAGAGCGTCGCGGAGCCGCTGCGGCTGCACGGCGGCGGCGACGCCACGCAGCGGCGGCGCCGGGTGGACGAGTTGCTGGACGCGGTGCGACTGCCAGCCGGGCTGCGGGACCGGTATCCACACGAGATGTCCGGCGGGCAGCGGCAGCGGGTGGGCATCGCCCGGGCTCTGGCACTCGACCCGGTGCTGCTGGTCGCCGACGAGCCGACCAGTGCCCTGGACGTGTCGGTACAGGCCAGGGTGCTGGAGCTGCTCCAGGAGCTGCGCGGCGAGTTCGGCTTCGCCTGCCTGTTCATCAGCCACGACCTCGCCGTCGTGGAGCAACTCGCCGACCGGGTGGCGGTGATGCGCGGCGGTCTGGTCGTGGAGCAGGGTCCGGCGGCGCAGGTGCTCGGGGCACCTCAGCACCCGTACACCCGGCGGCTGCTGGCGGCGGCGCCGGTGGCTGATCCGGTACGGCAGGCCACCCGTCGCGACACCTGGCGGAAGCTGACCGGCGTCACCGCCTGAGCGGCCCGTTCCCAGCTGTTCGTGGTGCCGGTCGGTCCTGGCGGGTCACCACGCACCGCTCACCCGGGGGGCCGAGGTGGACTGCCATGCGGACCGAGCGGGCCCCCGGAGTGGGACGCCGCAGTGTGCGGCAGCCCCGTCGCCGGACCACTGCCGTGCGTGGACTCGCACGATGTGGGTGGCTTACGTCGGGGACAACGGCAGCCGGACGGCTGGCGGAAGCGGGGACCGGGTCGGGCTCGTCTGGAACGACTGGATCATGAGTGCCGCGAAGCGGCGGGCGGCGGCCACACGTCTGTCGGGCGACTCGGCTCGTATTCCTTCGTTCGCCATCAGCGCCAGGATGAGGTCCTCCAGCACGAAGTCGTCCCGAAGCTCCCCGGTCGTGCGCGCGCGGCCGACGAGTTCGGCCAGCATGCGCAGCGTTCGGACGCGATCGGCGGTGAAGCCGGCTTCCTCGGGTAGCTCAGCGATGAAGGCGCGGGCGAATCCCCGGTCGAGGGCATGCGTCTCCATGAGCTTCTCCACAACCAGGCGGAAGCCACACCAGGCGTCCCGCGCACGCGGGGGTGATCCGGAGCTGGCCACGGCGTGGCTGCCCACCCTGCACTGCTCCCCGCGCACGCGGGGGTGATCCGCGGGACTGGCCGGCGCTGGCCGTGACCGTGCCCCGCTCCCCGCGCACGCGGGGGTGATCCGCGGGACTGGCCGGCGCTGGCCGTGACCGTGCCCCGCTCCCCGCGCACGCGGGGGTGATCCGCCCCACCACGCCGTGAACGCCGGTTGGAGGACCTGCTCCCCGCGCACGCGGGGGTGATCCCCGTCCGTAGACCCCCCCGCGCGCGAGCCCTGCTCCCCGCGCACGCGGGTGATCCCGACGCCCGGCGCCGCTTCCAGCCGCGCCGAACTGCTCCCCGCGCACGCGGGGGTGATCCCCGGTACTGGCCGGTGCCGGCGGTACCCGTCTCCTGCTCCCCGCGCACGCGGGGGGTGATCCGGACCGATGGCCATTCGTGACATCCAGGTCCACCTGCTCCCCGCGCACGCGGGGGTGATCCCACGGCGCTCGGCGGCGCCGGCGTTCGCCGGCTCTGCTCCCCGCGCACGCGGGGGTGATCCCTGGTGGAACGCGGAGAGGTCCGGCACGACGAACTGCTCCCCGCGCACGCGGGGGTGATCCGCAGATCCACGATGACGAGTCCACCGAAGCTCCAGCCCTACCGTTGGGTCCGCCCCGCGATTCGGCCACGGGCGACCTCGGCGCCGCCGACCAGGTGACATGGCTTGCCCAGGTGGCCCGAGCGATCTCATCCCCGATGGCTGCAATGATCATCGCGCACGCCACACCCGAAGCTCTGCCCACCACCCCGCAGAAGTCCGAGAGGTAGAAGGTCATCGTGCCCGCACTCGTCGATCTGCCTGCCCCCACCACCTCCCGAGTGGCGCGGGTCGTCACCGAGATATGCGCGCCGGCCGTCTTCGCGGCCATGATGCCGCTGATCATCGCCCTGCACAGCACCGCCCCCGCCGTAGTGACCGGCCTCGGCTGGGCACTGCTCGCCATACTGTTCTGCTCCGTCGTCCCGTACGCCGTCATCTGGGTCGGAGTACGACGGGGACGCCTCACCGACCACCACATCGGCGTACGCGAGCAGCGCCGCATGCCTTTGGTCTACGGGCTGTTGTCCGTCCTTGTTGGTCTCTCCGTGCTCATTCTCGCCGGCGCACCACAGCCGCTCATCGCAATGGTCGTGGTGATGCTCGCCGTTCTGCTCGTCGTCACCGCGATCAACCAGGCGTGGAAGCTCAGCGCCCACTCTGCGGTCGCCGCCGGCTCGGTGTCCGTTCTTATCATCGTGTTCGGGCCGGCGCTGAGTCCATCGCTGGCGATAGTCGCCCTGGTGTGTTGGTCCCGCGTACGGTTGCGTGATCACACGATCGGCCAGGTTGTCGCAGGTTCGCTCGCCGGCACCCTCGTCGCTGTGCCGACTTTCCTGCTCGTGTCCTGAAGCGAAGTGGACACCAACCAGTCGACTACGGTGCCAACGCCGAGATGATCGCCACGTTCCGGCGGGGCTTATCGCTCGCGAGCCTAGCGCCTCGGACCTATGACCCCGTCTGGTCGGTCCGCCGGATGGCAGCCTTGACCACGGGCTTGAGTGGACGCCAGTCCACGCCACTACCTCGCCAGAAGCGGTCGCAGTCGGCTTCGATCTCGGACTTGAGCTCGTCAAGGTGGGCGTAGAACGCTTGCTCAGCCTGACTGAGGCCTTTGCCCTTCATCTGCTCCCTCAGGTCATCGAGCCTCTTCTGAATTGGCCGCAGCGCGATGCCCGCGGCCGCACTGAATCCGCGCTCAAAATTTGAGTCACCGTGGTCGCTCATCGTCTCTTGAACTGAGTCGCGGACGGTGTCCATGATGAACTGGCCTGCTTGCCGGATCCGCCCTGCACGTGCCTCCGCGCACACGAACCCGATCCGGGTCAGTACGCGTTGCGCCTCCATGGTTGTGAACGTTGTGAGGTCCCATCCAGTGACGTGCCCGAGGACCTGCTTGGGCGGGAACATCTGCCCGTTGACCTCGACCATGTGCTTCTGAATTAGTTCAGGATCCTCATCCATCATGCGGGCCTCCACCTCCTGCTTCGTAAGGTCGAAGTCCCGGCCACCTACCTTCATTTGAACCCTTTCGTCCACTTACTGTAACTTACAGTCATTTACTGCAAGCTCCATCCTCTACTCGGTCAAGCAAGTCCGGGCGTCGGATCGCCTCTGTGCAGTGGCAGTCGATCGATCGCGTGAGGCAGTCAAGGCGCCAAGCCCTACACAACTTGGCACGTGCGCGTAGCGACCCGTGGCGGACCGTACGCAGCATGAAGGCCAAGCCTCAGCGCCGGGCACGACCGGCGGCAGATCAGTGCACCCGTGCAGCGGTCGCCGACACAACGGGGCTGGCGACTTGATGTAGCAGGCTAATATGGTCGCCGGACGTTGGGAGCGTCCACTGCGGTAGACACATGCTCGAGGTGCGGAGGCATACGTAACTCGACGAAAGGTGCGTATGCCGTGGACCTACGTGAGATCTTGCTGTGGGTTGCCCTAAGCGCCGCCGCTGGCGTGGTAGGCAACTTCGCGTATGACCTCCTCAGTCGGGCTTCGAGCCGCTGGCGGAGAAAGTAGCCAACGCCGCATAGCGCGCGCCTCTTGGCTGCAGCGTGCGATGGCAACCAGGTCTGCCCAATCGTCGCCCGCCTTGGCCGGCAGGCGCGCGCTACGCGGCAGATCCGCACAAGCGATCTTGTGGCGTGACGGGTAGTTCGCCTTGGATAGTGCGTTCGTGTGGTTCTTCATCACCGCGCGCTAGGTGTGGCTGCCCGTCCACGGCAGGGCAACGGGTTGTCGAGGAAGGCGGCGAAGCCGAGCTCTGCGGCTCCCAGCAGGGCCGCGTTCCGGCCGAGGACACCGGGCCGCAGATCGGTCAGCCGTCGACTGTCAGGCGTGGTGTGCTGGGCGATCCTCGCGTGCACCTGTTCTGCGGCGACCTGGTACAGGTCGCGCAGCGTGCCGTCGAGGATGACGACCTGTGGGCGGATGAGGGTGATCAGGTTGACGACGGCGATGCCGAGCCAGTCGCCGGCGGTGGCGATGGCTTTCGCGGCCGTGGGGTCGCCTGCCACGGCGTCGCACAGCATCGCCCGGACGGCGACGCGAGGGCTGGCCTCGGGGTCTCGTCCCGCCGTGGCGAGCAGGGCGTTGCGTCCGAGTTTGGTGTCGAGGCAGCCGCTTGAGCCGCACGGGCATGGTCCTCCGTGCTGTGGGTCGACCAGCATGTGCCCGATGGCCACGGCGTGTGCGTCGTGGCGTCCGAGTATTGTGCCGTCGACGACGATGCCGCCGTCCACACTGTCGCCGCCCTGCAGGTAGACCACGTCGCGGGCACCCGAACCGGCGCCTCGTTCCCGTTCGGCGATGGCGGCCAGCTGGGCCCGGCGGCCGACGGCGACCGGTCGTCCCAGCATTTGTTGCAGGTCGGTGCCGACGGCCGTGGGTTGGGCGCCGAGCGCGGCTGCCGCTCCTACGCACGCGGAGCCCGGCGCGGCGGACTGCTGGACCTGTCGGCCGAGCATCGCGAGGACTTCGCACACGTCCGGGCCGGAGACGTGCGTGGGACGGTCGGCCTCGCGGCGATCCAGCAGGTGCCCGCCGAGGCCGACTCGGGCGGCTGCCGGCCGGTCCGCTCCGGCGTCGAAGGCGAGGACGTATGCCCGCTCCGTTCGCGGGCGTACGACCAATGACGGGCGTCCAGCCCCCGAGTGGGTGGCCACATGCTGTTGTTCGAGTAGGCCCGCCTGGGTGAGTTCCCTGGTCAGGGCCATGATTGTGCTGCGATTGACGCCCATGCGGTGCGCCAGGGCGGTGCGGGACATCGGACCGCTGCGATGCACGTGCTTGAGCAGGGTGCCCAGGCTCGGCCGGGATCGGCTCATTTTCGGAGGGCTGCCGGCGCTGGCTTCGATGGCCCTGGGACGGTCTGGTTGGGCCCCGGCGTCAGGTCGGTTGGACACGGTCTTGCCGCGGGCGCGGCGATTCGGGCGCCGGGCTCGGGTAGCGGCCGCGCGGCGTCGATAGCCTGGGCCGTCCCGGCGGGGCCGGTGAACAGGTGGGTGTGCAACCCGAGGTGTTCAGCGGCGTGCACGTTCTCGGCGCGGTCGTCGATGAACAAAACGCGATCGGGTGTCAAGTCCAGCTGGCGGCAGCACCAGAGGTATGCCTCGGCGTCCGGCTTGGCCAGGCCGGTGCGGCAGGAGAAGGCGATGAGCTGGAAGTGCCGCAGCCATCGCCGGTGCTGCCGTTCGTAGTACGCCGCCAGGTCCTCGGGAATGTTCGACAGAAGGGCCAGGCGAACGCCCGAGGCCGCGGCCTGTTCGATCATGGCGACCATGTCGTCATCGACGGCGGTCCAGCTCGCGACGTCTGCGGCGATGAGCGCGGTGACCCGGTCCTCGTCGAAGACGGTTCCCAGTTCCCCTGCGACCTGATGCCAGTACTCGGTGCCGGTGACCTGCCCCCGGTCGTAGGGGGCGCGTAGCCGCCAGTAGACGTCCCCGAACGCGGGCGCCGGGGCATCGGCGATCGCGGTCAGTGTGTGCTTGGCCGCCGCGGACTGCGGGCGGGCGATGACACCGAACAGATCGAACAGGACGACATCGGGCATCTCGATCACACCTTGTGGACGATGGTGCCGGCGGCGGCGAGGGCGCTCGTATCTTCCTCGGAGGCGTCGTCAGTAGTGATCACCATGCCGAGCGCGGAGACGGGCGCCACGAACGCCAGGGCCGTGCGGGAGAACTTGGCCGGGTCGGCGACAGCGATGACTCGGTGGGCGGAGGAAATCATCGCGCGCTTGATCGCCGCGTCGGCGAGGTCGTAGGCGGTCAGCCCGGCGGCGGTCAGCCCGCAGCAGCCGAGGATCGCGGTGTCGAAGCGGAGGGCGGCCAGCGACGCCTCGGTGAGCGGCCCGGTCAACGCGAGCTCGCCGGGGCGGGTTTCACCGCCGGGCAACAGCAGCCGAAGCTGGGGAGCGCCGGTGAGGGCGTTGGCCGCGTGCATCGACAGCGGCATGACCGTGAGCCGGCGCGGGGTGAGCAGACGGGCGACCTCCAGGCAGGTGGTGCCGCTGTCGAGGACGATGGACTCACCGTCGACGATCAGGTCGGTAACCGCTTCGGCGATACGGCGCTTTGCGTCGCGGCCCTCGTGCGTGCGCACGCCGAAGGGTGGCTCCTCGCCGCGCAGGGTCAGGCTGCGCGCGCCGCCGCGGTAGCGCTCAAGCATCCCCTGATCGGCCAGCTGCTCCAGGTCCCGGCGCACGGTCATCTCGGAGGTGCCGGTCAGCTCCGCCAGCTGGGTGACGCCGAGCTGTCCGGCCTGCCGCACCGCGTCAAGGATCCGCCGGTGGCGGTCGCCGATCGTCATGCCGCCATTAGACATCGCCGCCCGCCGCCAACACAACGTTTCGAACGCACGGTCTGTTTGCTATGTTCGGATCGGTGTTCATATCCTTACGGGGCCCAGGCCCCATCCCCCCTTTCGGCTTGAAGGACACCATGACCTCGACCACCGCCACGCCCGTCACGCCGACAGCGCGCCGTGCCGCCACCACGGCCACCTACGCCGCCTTCATCGGCGCAGGCTTCGCGTTCGCGAGCTGGGCCTCCCGGATCCCCCAGGTCCGCGCCCGCCTCGACCTCGACCCGGCAGCACTCGGCCTGGTGCTGCTAGCGATCTCCGCCGGTTCCCTGCTGGCGCTCCCGCTGTCCGGCCCAGTGGTGACCCGGATCGGCTCGTCCCGCACGGTCATCGCGATGGCTGTCCTGCTCGGCGTCGGACTGACCACCGCCGCCCTCGGCTCGCTCGCCGGCGTCGTACCGGTGGTGGTCGGCCTGTTCGTGCTGGGCTTCGCCAACGGCGCCTGGGACGTGGGGATGAACGTGCAGGGCACCGTCGTGGAACGGCACCTCGGCCGGTCGATCATGTCCCGCTTCCACGCCGGGTTCAGCCTCGGCACCGTCGCCGGCGCGCTCCTCGGTGCGGCCATGGTGGCCCTCCACGTGTCGGTCGCCGTGCACCTGACCGCCGCCGCCGTGCTCGTCGTGGCCGGCGTGGTGTGGCAGGCGCGGCGGTTCCTCGCCGACAATGACGAGACGGAGCCGGACGAAGCGAGGGAGGTGCCACGGATCAGCGCGCTGACCGCCTGGCGGGAACCGCGCACCCTGCTCATCGGGGTGTTCGTGCTCGCATTCGCGTTCACCGAGGGCGTCGGCAACGACTGGATCAGCGTCGCCGCGATCGACGGGCACCACCTTCCGGCCGCGCTCGGCACCCTGGCCTTCGCGGCGTTCCTCACCGCCATGACCATAGGCCGCTGGTTCGGACCCGCACTCCTAGGCCGCTACGGCCGCACCACCGTCGTACGCATCCTGGCCCTGATCGGCATCGCCGGAGTCGCGCTGTTCGTCTTCGCACCCACGCCGATCTACACCTTCGCCGGAACCCTGCTCTGGGGCCTCGGCGCCTCCCTCGGTTTCCCCGTCGGCATGAGTGCCGGCGGCGACGACCCACGCCGCGCCGCCGCCCGCGTCAGCGTCATCGCGTCAATCGGCTACTGCGCCTTCCTCGCCGGCCCGCCCACCATCGGCTTCCTCGGCGACCATCTCACCGTGCTACGCGCCCTGATCGTCGTCGCCGCACTCCTCGGCGTGGCCACACTCATCGCCGACACCGTCCGCCCCTTGCCCGCAACACACCCCCGCAGCTCAAAGCCTCCTCGAGCTGCCGGTCCCAACGAATCCGGCCTAAGGGCGACAACGGGAGCTGAAACAGGTGAGTGAGGCGACAATTACGCGCACTGTCATCGGCAGATCCGGATGCGATCGGATCACATGCTGCCACGCATGGTAGTTGACACCACGTCGCCGCCCTCGCCCTGAGCACGCGAAGGAAGGCGCTGCTTGCTTCGTAGGTAGGACACGTGTCGGCTCGGCCTGAAAGGTTGAGGCGGCGTAGACAACACGGAGCTGAAGCGCCGACGCTTTCGCGCGCGAATGTAGGCGGCGACATCCTGGGAGAGCGTCATCGCGGATAACGCCTGCACCTCATTGCCGCAGCGGCCTGCGGATGGCAGCCACCGTCCGGCTCCAGTTGTTGACGGCGACGACCTTCACGACGTCGCCGGTCTTGGGCGCTTGAACGAGGTACTGCCGCCCGCTCCGGTCGGTACCGATGTACATGCCGACGTGGCAAGCTGGCGCTCACACGACCTGCCGGCGTGGATGCCGTTCTCGACGAACGCCGCGGTAGTGATTCCGGGACCAAGCCGACCCGCACCGCAGCCGCGCAGCGGCGAGGAGCGGAAGCGGCGCGGTAGTAGGGGCTGTCCGGCTGCCTTCACGGCAGCGACTTGCCCCAGGCGGAGGCTCAGGTGGCCTCATTCATCCGTACCTACCTGGGTCACGTGCACCCGTACGCCGACGCGGCGGGCGCGGCCGCGCCTCCATTGCCGACGTGTGACCGCGCCCGGTCGCAGATCGATAAGCAATGGCCATATCTTGCTCCGTCACGTCGGCCCTCAGTGTTCTGCCGGCAGGGCGACGATCAAAGGTCATGCGCGACTTGGCGGTGGGTCAGCGGCTTACCCGACCGGCCCCCGAAGCCCAGCCACTGCCCCGGGATCGCTTACTGCTTCAAGGTAGGCGGGGAGACGACTATTTTGCCGCATGGCACGGCCGGATTCGCGCCTGGTCCATACCGGCACCTGACCAGACAAACAACGTCAGCACCAAGGCCTACCAGCTACGCATTTCCATGATAAGGCAGCGCATAAGATGCCAAATCTTCTCTTATTTTCTCATCGGCATCCCGATAGGCGGCAAGGTGGTCGCGGAAGCCATTGCCGTCACCGTCGCTCTCGTCTGGAACGTAGATACGAACTAAATCCTGGTAACCGGTGCGGAATCCAGAGGCAGCGGCAATGACTGGCAGAGCCGACAATCGCGCAGGAGCATCTAGGTACACCACAGTCAGACCAGCCGTATTGAGACTTCCGGCCTTTTGTGGGCTCGACACCACGATAGTTCCGAACGGCGAAGATCCCACTTCTGCAGCAAATTCGATTGGATATCCTCTGAACCAGTCAAGCATCCCGTCAAGGCTTGGCAGTAGCTCTTCGAACGAGCCAGGTAGAAGGCCCTCCTCGTGGCGGGAGACCGGACGAATGTCTGACTCGAAAAGATTCCTTAGACGTACACGGCCGGCCGAAGTGTCGAAGTTGCTACCCTTCCACATATTGAAGACCTGGCCGCGCAGTTCCTCCAGCAGTTCTAGCCTCATAGGTCCAATTATCAGCATCCTATGAGGGCTAAACCCGCCCCCACTCAGCCCTTCGCGGTATGCCCTAACAGCAGCGGATAGGACGAACATGTCCATTGCCTCCCGGAGGCCGGGGCTACCGCGATCCACCGTGCGAACGTGAGCTAAATAGAAGCCGCTAGAAATTGGAGCTGGGCTATTCAATTCACGCAGGCCGAAATATCCTTCTGGCCGCGACACCGACAAGATGAAGTCATAGGGGGAGAGTGTCGCAGCACTGCCCCCCTGAGAGAGCTCGACACTCAAAGGGGATGCGACCAACCCGACATACTGGGCGCGCGGCAGCATGTCTATCATTTTCGTCAAGGCCAACCCGAGCGCTCGACGCTCCGAGAACGACGTCGAGTCTGCATCCATGTCAACGATTAGCACTGGAATTTCGTCGAGCGGAGTACTGATCTTCTTTAGATCATTAACCAGCCGCTTTATTAGCGCCAGGTTCTTTTTAACCACTATGAGGCGAGTCCCTGACTGCGCCAAGTTACGGTCATCGTTTAGTGGGGCACTATGAACTGACTTTTCGAACCGGAGCCCGCCCACTTGAGCGGCCAAACTCTTGTAATCGAACAGCTCATCAGTCAGGCGAAAAACGTCTGATGTTCCGGCCGGCGCCGCAAGATGATCGTCCAAACGGGACTGGAGCTGCCTCCTGATTGCCTCATACGGACCACTAAAGACGATCACAAACCGATAGCCAGCGTCGATAGCCTTGGCAACGATGGCAGTCATGTCAGTCGTCATGCCAGCCTGGGGATAGCCTACGATCAACCCCCTGCGCTGAACAGTTGCTTCTGACCTAGGGTCCGACAGCCGGCTGACTACATCCGTGGAGAGCTTGTCCAGCCGGGCGATCTGGTCCGGTCTCCACTGGCGGTCGCATAGCAACTGACGCAGCACATTCCAATGCGGCAGACTGGCGACCGTCGGCCTGTACCAGCTTTCGGGCTGGCCGGCGGTGGCCGTACCAGCGCGCTCTGTCAGACGGTCGTTCAGCAGCGCCAGCTCGCCTCCCAACAGAACTAGCTGAGTCCGTGCCTGCGCCAGCAGCAGCTTGGTCTCGCTGAGCTCGGCTTGCGTCCGCAGTAGCTCTTCGGTGAGCTGGCCCCAACTGCGAGTACGGACGTGACCTGCGCTGCTAGACCCGGAGGTAAGGCTGTCCAGAGCCCGAGCGGCCTGCGACAGGCTTTGCCTGGTCTGGCCCAACTCCTCTTCGATAAGTTCTCGGCGAAGCTGAGCATCGCGTGCCTTCTTCCGGGCATCGCGAATCTGCTGGTTCAACCTCTCGGTGTGACCCCAGCTTCCCGGTTGTGCGTTCTGCGCCTCGCGGTGAAGCTTCCGTAGCCTTCGGGGGTCTGGAGCGCCTGTGACGTCTGGGAGTTGACCCACCACGTCAATGAGGTCGGCAACGAAGTGGTCTGGAGGCAGGTTCAGGCCCCTGAGGTAGCGGGTTACCGAGCTAGCAGCCAGCCCTTGCTTGCGCGCGTAGCCGCGGATGGTTGCTCCCGAGAGCGCAAACCAGACCCGGAGCTCCTCCGCGAGTTCTCGCCTGACTCCGGCGATCTCTGAAGGGATCGATCGCAGACTGCTGTGACCACCACGCACCGGTCATTTATACCGGCACGCTCGTCTGAGGCACATAGTGTTGCACGCAAGTTTGCAACGCGTTGCACTCGATGCAGCACCCCCTACGAAGCCATCCTGGTTGCAATCGCGTCACGGAAGGATCAACTGGATGCCCTCGACCCAAGGACCGTCGCCCATCGCCGCACTACGCGGCCCTCTTCGCCGACTGATCGGCCGGACTATCGCTCTCAGTTTGGTAAGAGGCATGGCCACGACAGCGGGCAGCCTCATCGTCTCGTCGATCGCGTGGTGGGCCACGCATCGCTAGGCCAGGGACCAGTCAACTCCCAGCAATCGACTACTCGGCCCTCGGGCGGCTGACTCGGCACACCTCGCCATGGCCGAGCACTGATCCGCCGATTCAGTAGCGCCTCTCAGTATCGACCCTGAAGCGTGGGGACGGACGGCCGTCCCCACGCTCCTTGTTCTGGGCTGAGATTGGGTTTCCCGACCCCTCGAAGCGGAGGCCAGTCCTCACATCCCACAGCCTCCCGGCGGGGGTTGGGACGACACCTCTGGTCAAGGGTGGGGTCGATCATCTCCGCAATCCATGCCGTGACACCGCTTCGAAGTGGCCTATCGCCGTACGGAAGTGGCAGCTGATCATCGCAGCGACCGGAGCCCACCCTCCAGCTAGGCCCAGCTCAAGCCAAGGGATGAGGCTCGTGGGTCAAAGCCGCTAGAGCACCGGCGACTTCCTGGAGACTCGCCCGGACGTAAGTACTGGTGGTACCGGCGTCGCTGCCACTGTCGGAGTGCCCAGCGTACGCGCGTGCCACGGCGTAGCCGAAGTTCCGCTCGACCCACGTCAGCGTTGTGTGCCGCAGCCAGTGGGTGCTGATCTGCTGCACATAGACCCACGGCAGGTGTTCGCCGATGCGCACCCACAGGTGGTCGTAGCGCCGGTAGGTGATCGGCTGCCTGTTCCGGTAACGCAGCAGCTGCCCCGTTCCCGTCGCCTTACGTTCCTCGGCATGCTGCTGCAGATGCCTCATCAGCGTCGGTGACACCGGCTGCCACCGCACCGTGTCGCCCTTCTCCCGCAGCAGGATGAGGCACTGGTCCGGGTCCAGGTCGACCGGCCGCAGAGCCAGCGCACCGCCCCGGCGGCACGCCGTCTCGGTGTGCAGCCGCAGCAGCAGACTGTCCAGCGCCGGGTCATCGCCCGTACTGGCAGCGACGGCGTTGATCTCCGCCAAGCTGCTGTCGGCAACGGCACGTCTGGTGCTGGGCAGACGCCGCGGCTTGGCCACCTTGAGAGCAGGGTTATCGGCCGCAGCGACGTTCACATCGGCGACCGCCCGCCTGCACAGGCACCGCAGCGCGGCGATCAGGTGCTCCGCGGCGCTTCGTCCGCCTCGGGCGTTGCGCCGGGCCACGACGTGCGCCTTGGTGTACTCGGCGAGCTGCTCGATCTCCGACGGTGTCGGTTCATCAAGCCGCCGCTGCCCCCACTGCTTCAGGACCCGCTTCCAGTACGAGCCGTACGCCCGCCGCGTACCGTCGCTGACCGCCGCCGCTACCACCGGCACGTACTCGGCGAACGTTGGCGCGGGTGGACGGTCCGACGCCGCATCAACGAGGTCAGCCGGCGAGATCCCCATCCGCGCCAGCAACAACCGCGCGGCATCGAGTTCCGCCCGGCCAACGGTGGTGTCACTCATGCCTGGCCACCGCCCAGCAGGTCTGCGTGAGCCGCCACGACCATCGCATCCAGGGCGGCGGGAGGATGCACCGTCAGTAGGCCGTCAGCCGGGTTGGCGGCCAGGAGCACCCGGTCACCGGCGGTCAGCCCGCACCAGTGCCGGACAGCCGCCGGCAGGTGGAGATGGCCTTGTCCAGTGACGGTGAAGACGCCCTGCCGGTCCAGCCGGACGACGATGACGCTGGAGACCTCGCGGACGTGCAGCCGCGTGCCCGGCTCCCATCCGAGGGCCCGGATGAGCGTACGGTCGGCGATTCGACCGCTGTTATCGATGGCAGCCAGCCCGTACACCAACGTGTTGGCGCGCGGCGTCGGTAGTACCGGCAGGGGCAATGGCGGGCGACGGGCGCCTTCACCACGTGGCCGATGCGGGCTCTACTCCCGGTCCGACAGTCTCACGGGAGGGATGACGGGAGCCACGGAACGATCAGCCACGACAATCGCCCCCGATCGAGACAGGGTCGATCGAGGGAGTCGCTGAGCTGAGAGTTGCGTGGTCAAGCGTGCGTGACCACCAGTACGCGAAACACAGCATGGATGCTGCAATTTGGTGTCCGAGGGGGGACTTGAACCCCCACGCCCTATACGGGCACTAGCACCTCAAGCTAGCGCGTCTGCCATTCCGCCACCCGGACCTGCTCGTCCAGCCTACCCTGTCGCCTGGAGGCGATCTCGCCGCCCCTCGGCCGCCCTGGTGGGCCGCACGGGGCATTACTGTACACGGCCCGGATGGATCATGCACATCGCCGCACCGGCGTCGATCTTGCAGCGCATATCCGCAGGTCAGCGGCGTGATGGACAGGACCGACCGATGGACCGGCGGGAGCGTCGCAGCCGGTGGGTAGCGTCCGGCCACCGACTACGGGCAGCATTGCTGACGTGTCCGACCCCTTCCCGCTGAGCGTCGCCCAACAGCAAGCGCTCGCCCTGCGCTCCGCCGGTGACCTGACCACCGCCCGCCAGCTGCTCGAAGCGGCGGTCGAGTCGGCCCGCCCGGTGTACGGGGAGGACCACCAGGAGGTGTTGGAGAACGCGCTCCTGCTGGCCCGGCTGCACCACGAGGCGGACGACCCGACGGCCGCACGCCGGGTGCTGGAGGAGACGTACGCCGCCGGGGAGCGTCGGCGCGGCGAGGCCGACCCGGTGATGCTGGCGGTCAGCTACGACCTGGCCGTCGTGGCGGAGGAACTGGGCAACCGGCACGAGGCCCGCCGCGCCTACACCCGCGTCGCCACCGCCGGGCCCGCCGTGCTCGGTCCCGAGCATCCCGCCGTACGCAACGCCCGCGACTTCCTCGGCGAGAGCGCACCCGGAGCGCAGGCGGAGCTGACCGGGCCGACCATGTCCCTGCCGGCCGTTCCCGCTCCCCGTGCCCCGCACACCGTCCCGCCGGCCCCACCCTCACCCGTCGTCCCCGCCCCCCGGCCCGCGCCGCCGGCCACGGAATGGGCACCCCCGGGGTACGCGGTCCCGCCGCAGCCCCGACCACCGGTGACCCCGGTCGCCGCGCCGGTCCCCGACCCGTCGCCCTGGGCACCGCCAGCCACGACGATCCCACCCTCGACCGTCGGCAGCCCCGAGCCGACCCCTGCCCCTCCCCCACCCCGCCCCACCGCATCCGCGTCACCGGCAGGCCCGTCACCGTCACCCGCAGGCCCCACCGCACCGCCACCCGTCAGCCCCGCCCCACCTCCGCCCGCAGGTGCCACCGCGCCGACGCCGGTCCGGCCGACCGCACCTCCACCGCCGGCGGCGGGGCCCACGACCGCCCCCTTGGCGGATGTCCCGGCCACGACGCCGGTGAGCCCGGGCAGGCCGGGTGGGCAGGGAGGTCAGCCCGCACCGGGCTGGGCGAAGCCCACGATCCCGGTGCAGCAGATCGCCCCGCTGCTGCGGGAGGAGGCGGAACCAACCGCCCCGGCGGCGATCCCACTCGCGTCACCGCTGCCCCCACCTCCTCCGGTCAGCCCACGCCCGGACCCGCCGCTCCCTCCGCCGCCGGCAGCGCCCCCGCTCCCACACGCGGCACCCGTCAGCGCAGCCCCGACCAGCGGACCGCCCTTCCCGTCTCCCGTCAGCGGACCACCGGCAGCGCCGCACTCCGTCAGCGGACCACCCGCGACGCCGTACCCAACCAGCGGACCACCCGCGACGCCGTACCCCACCAGCGGACCACCCGCGACGCCGTACCCAACCAGCGGACCACCCGCAGCGCCCTACCCGACCAGCGGACCACCCGCGACGCCGTACCCCACCAGCGGACCACCCGCAGCGCCCTACCCGACCAGCGGACCACCCGCGACGCAGTCCGTCAGCGGACCACCCGCGACGCCGTACCCCACCAGCGGACCACCGGCGACGCCGTACCAGGTCAGCGGACCACCCGCGACGCCGTACCCCACCAGCGGACCACCGGCAGCGCCGTACCAGGCCAGCGGAGTGCCCGGCGGCGAACCGGGCGTGCCGCCGCACCTCGGTGACGGGCTGCCAGGTGGGTCGCCGCCGGTCGGCGGGGCCTCGTCGTGGGCTTCGACCACGCCGGGCTGGAGCGGGGCTGCTCCGAGCCCGATCGGGCAGCACGGCGGCTGGCCGGCGTCCGACCAGCAGGAACCATTCGACGGCGCGGCGACGTACCCGGGCTGGTCGACGGTCGCGCAGCAGCCGGCGTACCCGACGGGGGAGCCCGCGCCGCGCGGCCGCAACCGGGCGGTCATCGCCGCCGGTGTCGCGGTGGCCGCGGTGGCCGCCGTGGTCGGCGCGGGCGTGGTGGTGGTGGGCGGGAACGACCCGGCGCCCGCCCCGGCGGCCGGACCGACCGGCGCGGCGCCGAAGGCGACCGGCGCGCCCCCGGGCGAGGTGAAGCTACGCGACGACAGCACCACCATCACCATCACCTGGACGGACCCGACCGGCGGCGGGGTGCCGTTCATGGTGGCCGGCGGTCGGGCCGGGCAGCGGCTGGGCGTGATGGCCACGGTGGACCCGGGGCAGACCAGCTACACGGTGAACGGGCTGAACGCCCGGCTGGACTACTGCTTCACGGTGCTGGCGGTCTATTCCACGGACAGCTTCGCCACCTCCGGACAGGTCTGCACCCAGCGGGAGGGCCGCCGGTCGCCGGGCTGACCGTTGCGCCACAGCGGACACGCTGGGTGTCCACAGGCGGACGGTGCGGGTTCCCCCGCCCCGGACCGGCCCATATGATGTCTCCCGGCTCTGGGGAGGGTCGCGGCCGCCCGGCCCGTCTCCCCGCACCGAGACGGAGAGGCAGCCGGCTGTGGCCACCATCGAGGACGTCGCGCACACCGGCGCGGAGCCGGCCGCGCCCCGCCGCTCCCGGATGCGGGGCGGAATGGTCACCGTCGGCACGGTCGCCGCGCTGCTGGCCGCCATGGGGTTGACCGTCCTCGGCCTCGGCGCCGCCGACAACGCGGTCGCCAACTACGACGCCGCGTCCTGGTTGTGGAGCACCGGCCGCAGCGAGCTGGCCCGGGTCAACGGGGTCACCGCGCGGGTCGACACCCGGGTCGAGGTGCCCGGCGCGCGTCGGCACCCGATGCAGGTGACCCAGACCGACCGGCTGCTGATCCTGCGGGACCTGCACACCGGTCGGGTGAGCGCGCTGGACCTGGCCACCCTCCAGATCACCGCGACCACGCCGACCACGCCCGGTCTCGGGGTCAACGTCGTGCTGCACGAGGAGACGGCGTTCGTGGTGGACGCCGTGCAGGGCATCGTGCGGCAGCTCGACCCCCGGTCGCTGACGCCGGTGGGTGAGCCGGTCCGCTACCCGCCGGGGATCACCGGCGGCGCGTTCGACGGCGCGGGTCGGCTCTGGATCGCGGTGCCGAGCGAGGGGACGGTCTCCGCGATCACCGCCGCCGCGCTCCCGGCCCGGACGACGGGCACGGCGCCGTCCCCCGGCGCGGGCCTGAGCCCGAAGCAGGTCGAGACGTACGACGTCGCGGAGCCCGCACACGAGCTGGTGCTCTCCACGATGGACGACGGCGTGGCGGTGCTCGACCGCACCTCGGCCTCGCTGGTCACGGTGCGGGCCGGGCAGACCCGGCGGGCGAAGCTGACGATGAGCGGCCCCGGCACCCTGCCGGCGCGCACCAGCGGCCCGCGGGTGCCGGTCACCGTCCCCGGTGAGCGGCGGGTGCACGTCGTCGCGGAGGACGGCCAGGTGCGGCAGTTCACCGTGCCGGGCAGCGGCACCGCGCTCAGCCCGGCGGTGGCCTGGGCGGGGCGGTTCTACTGCGGGGACGAGACGACCGGCACGGTCTACTCGTTCGACGCCGACGGGAAGCTGGTGGACACCGTCCCCGGCACCGGTTCCGCCGGCCCGCTGGAGCTGGAGGTGCGGGAGAACCACCTGTTCATCAACGCCCCGAACGCGGCGACCGCCCGGGTGGTGGACGACCACAACCAGGTCCGCGAGGTCAACAAGTACGCCAACGACGTGCTCGGCGGCGATCCGCCGCCGGTCGCCCCGTCGCCCCCGCCGAAGAAGCCCCGGGTGGGCAAGCCGGGCGCGCCGCGGGCGGTCACCGCCGCCGCGGGCAACGCCTCGGCCCGGGTGAGCTGGCGGCCCGCCGCCGCGAACGGTGCCGAGATCAGCCGGTACGTGGTGGAGGGCGCCGGCCAGCGGCACGAGGTGGGCGCCAACCAGCGGGCGGTGGAGATCACCGGGCTGACCAACGGGGAAACGTACACGTTCTCGGTGCACGCGGTGAACGCGAAGGGCGACGGGCCGGCGCGCCGGAGCAACCCGGTCACGCCGACCGCGGCGGTGCCCGACCCGCCGGCCGCCGTCACCGCCGAGGCCCGCCCCGACGGCACGGTGCGGGTGACCTGGCCGGCCGCCAACGGCCAGGGCAACACCATCGCGAAGTACGCGGTGACCGCCACCTCCGCCGGCACCAACGCCCCGGCCGGCGAGTCCACGAAGACGGAGCTGGTGGTGGCCGCCGGCGAGCTGGAGTACGGCACCCAGTACGCCTTCACCGTGGTGAGCGTCAACGACAAGGGCGCCGGGTCGGCGGCCTCCCCGGTCAGCAACACGGTGGTGCCGTTCGCCCCGCCGGCCGCGCCGACCGAGCTGCGGGCGTCCACGGTGGCCGACCGGCCGGGCACCGGCGCGGTGCAGTGGGCACCGGCGGTGGAGAACGGCCGCCCGGTCACGAAGTACCTGGTCGACGTGGGCGGACGGACCAGCGAGGTGACCGACACCCGGGCCACCGTCGGCGGGCTCGGCGACGGGCAGAGCGTCGCGGTGAAGGTGAAGGCGGTCAACGAGGCCGGCCCCGGCCCGGAGGCCACCACCACCGCCCGCACCGTGGCGGCGCCCCGGGTGACGGTGACCGGCTCGTCCGCCGACGCGACGTCGGTGACGGTGACGTTCACCGTGGACGCGGGCGGCGGGAAGGCCACCTGCTCCGCGACCGCCGGCGGGAAGACCGTCGCCGGCAGCTGTGCGAGCCTGCGGGTGACCGGGCTGACGCCGGGGACGGCGTACGCGGTGACGGTGACGGCGACGAACGCGGCCGGCAAGGGTACCGCCGACCGGACCCAGTCGACCGACCCGCTGTACGGCATCGCGACCTGCAACAACGGGCCGTCGGGCGACCAGCGCACCTACTGCAACGCGGACGTCTCCGGCCGCAACGGCAACGAGATCTTCTCGGTGCCCCGGCAGGACGACCCGAAGCAGGTGGGCTGGGCCAGGCCCGGCACCCGGCTGAAGGCGTACTGCCGGATCCAGGGCGAGAACGTCGACTCCTGGATCTACAACAATCAGAAGCAGAGCACCTGGTGGGTGCGGGTGGAGTACTCGGGTCGGAACTACATCCCCTGGGCCTGGCTCAACCTGGAGGGCGGCGACACCATCACCGTCCTGCCCACCTGCTGACGGCGCACCACCCCAGTCGAGGAGCACCGGAGCACGTGAACACCCACGAACCGCTCACCCAGCCGGAGGTGCAGGGCTTCACCGCCCTCGCCGCCCGGCTGGCCGAGAACGTCAACGCGGTCGTGCTGGGCAAGCCGCAGGTGGTCCGGCTGGCGCTGACCGCGCTCTTCGCCCAGGGCCACGTGCTGCTGGAGGACGTGCCCGGGGTCGGCAAGACCACCCTGGCCCGGGCCATCGCGTCGACGGTGAAGGGCGAGTGGCGGCGCATCCAGTTCACCCCGGACCTGCTCCCCTCGGACGTCTCCGGGGTGACCATCTTCAACCAGGCCACCCGGGGCTTCGAGTTTCACCCCGGCCCGGTCTTCGCCAACATCGTCATCGCCGACGAGATCAACCGGGCGTCGCCGAAGACCCAGTCGGCGCTGCTGGAGGTGATGGAGGAACGGACCGTCACCGTGGACGGCGTACGACACCCGGTGCCGCAGCCGTTCCTGGTGGTCGCCACCCAGAACCCGGTCGAGATGGACGGCACCTACCGCCTGCCGGAGGCCCAGCTCGACCGGTTCCTGGTGAAGCTGTCGGTTGGCTACCCTGACGAGGCGGTCGAGGTGGAGGTGCTGCGCGGCGCCACGCTCCGCTCCCCCGACTCGCTGAGCCCGGTCACCGACACCGCCACCGTCGGGGAGATGGTGAAGATGGCCCGGCGGGTGCACATCGCCGAGCCGCTCTACGCGTACGCGGTCCGGCTGGCCGCCGCGACCCGGACCCACCCGCAGGTGCGGGTCGGGGTGAGCCCGCGCGGCGTGATCGCGCTGACCCGGGCGGCCTGCGCGTACGCGCTGATCGACGGGCGGGGCTGGATCATGCCGGAGGACCTGAAGGCCCTCGCCGAGCCGGTCTTCGCGCACCGGCTGCTGCTCACCGCCGACGCGCAGGTGCGCGGGGTGACCGCCGTCGAGGTGCTGCGCCAGGCGATCGCGTCGGTGCCGGTGCCGCTCCCGTCCGGCCAGCCCGCCCCGGTGCGCGGCTGAGCCGTGAGGATCACCGCCCGGGGCGTCGGGCTGCTCGTCGCCGCCGTCGTGCTGCTCGGCGCGGGGTTCCGGTTCGCGTACCCGGAGCTGACCGTGCTCGGCGCGGCGGCCGGGGTCGCCGTCGGATACGCCCTGGTCACCGCCGCCTGGCGACCCCGGTTGGCGGTGACCCGCAGCGCCGACCCGGACCGGGTGGCCCGGGGCGAGCCGGCCGTGGTGACGTTGACGGTGCGGAACACCGGTCGGCTGCGGGCGGCGAACCTGGTCGCCGAGGACCGCTGCGGCGCCGTCGCCGTGCCGGTGCCGCTGCTGCGGTTGCGGCCGGGCCGGGACACCACGGTCCGCTACGACGTGCCGACCCGCCGCCGCGGGGTGGTGCCGATCGGCCCGCTGCGGGTCACCCGGCGCGACCCGCTCGGGCTGGTGGCGCTGGCCCGCCCGTACGGGGACACCGTGCCGGTCTGGGTGCATCCGCGCATCCACCCGCTCGGCGCGGTGCCGCCGGGCGCGGGACGCAGCCTGGACGGCCGCACCGACGCGGTGCCGCACGGGTCGATCACCTTCGACTCGCTGCGGGAGTACGTGGTCGGCGACGAGCTGCGCCGGGTGCACTGGCGGACCAGCGCCCGCGTCGGTGAGCTGATGGTCCGGGAGAACGTGGACACCAGCCTGCCCCGACTGGTGGTGGTGCTGGACAACCGCGCCGCCGCGCACCCGGGCCGGACGGCCGGGGTGGCGGAGTCCTTCGAGGCCGGCTGCGAAGCCGCCGCCTCGGTGGTCGCCGCCGCCGTCCGGGAAGACCTGCCGGTGACCCTGCTGCTGGTGGCGCCGGACCCGGTCGACCCGGCGGGCGGCGGCCCGCCGCTGGACCGGCTGGCCGCGGTCGGGCTCGCCGACGGCGGCGAGGACGTGCTGCCGACGGCGGTGAACCGATGGCGGCAGGAGCGGCTCGGCGACACGCTGGTCTTCCTGACCGGGCCGGGTGGCCGGGCCGACCTCGGGTACGTGGGCGCGCTGCGGGGGACGTACCCGTCGGTGGTGGTGGCGGTCCTCGGCGCGACCGACCGGACGCCGCCGGGCGGGGCGGGTCTGGTGCTGCTGGACGCGACCGACGGCGCGGAGTTCGCCGCCGAGTGGGACGGGATCCGCCGGTGGTGACCGGGCCCGCACCGAACGCCGGCCGCGCGGCGTGGGCGCGGGGCCTCGGCGCGCTGCGCGCGGTCCCGGTGCCGCTGGCCCTGGTCACGATGATCTCCCTGGCCGGCGTGGTGCTGGGCCGGGTGTACGCCGATGACCTGCTGACCCGGCTGATGGTCGGCGCGGCGGTCGGCTCGGTGCTGGTCGGGGTGGCCGCCCGGCGGCTGCCGTCGTGGCTGGTCGCGCCGCTGTCGGTGCTCGCCCTGGCCGGGTGGACGGCGCTGTCGCTGCGGCTGGCCGCCGCGCACGCCGAGCTGCCCGGCAGCCTGGCCGGGGTGGCCGGGGACGCGGCGCGCAACGCGGTCCCCCGGCTGCTGACCGCGATGATCCCGGTCGAGCCGGCCCCGGACACGGTGCTGGTGCCGGTGGTGGCGGCCTGGCTGGCCGGGCTGGCCGGGGCGGAGGTGGCACTGCGGGCGGGCCGGGTGCTGCTGGGTTACCTGCCGCCGGCGCTGCTCTTCGCCGGGGCGCTCTACGTGGTGGGCCCGAACGCCGAGCCGGCGGTCTGGCCGGCGGTGGCCTTCGCCGCGGTCGCCGCGGTGGGGCTGGCGGTGCCGGGCCGGCAGGACGCGGCCTCGGTCGACCCGACGGCCGGTCTCGCCCCGGCGGTACGCGCCGCGGTGCGGCTGCGCCTGGCGGCGGCCACCGCAGCCGGGCTGGCGGTGGTGGTCGGGCTGGCCGCCCTGCTCGGTCCGGCGCTGGCCGGTCGGGTGGACGAGCGGCCGGTGGATCCCCGCCGCTACGTGGAGCCGCCGCGGGTGGAGTCGCTGGACGAGAACCCGCTGATCCGGATCTCCGGCTGGGCGCTGAACCCGGACCAGAAGCTGCTGGAGGTGCGTACCACCGAAGGGGGCGGGGGTGACGTCCGGATCCGGCTGGCGGTGCTGAGCGACTACGACGGGGTGACCTGGCGGGTCGGCGCCACGTACCGCAACGCGGGGCGGGTGCTGCCGCTGTCGGAGCCCGCGCCGGGCACCACCGTGGACACGGTCCGGCAGGAGATCACCGTGGCGGAGCTGACCGGGCGGCTACTGCCGGCGGTGGCCACCCCGCGCGAGGTGACCGGCGCCCGGGCGGCGTACGACCCGGCGACCGGGACGCTGATCCGACCGGAGGGGCTCACTGCGGGGCTGCGGTACGCGGTGACGTCGGCGCGGGAACGTCCGGACGGGAACCTGCTGGCCACCGCGAACGTGCCGGCCGGCGACGCGGTGGCCCGGGAGCTGCGGGTCGCCGACGGGGTGCCGGAGCCGCTGCGCCGGCTGGCCGCCCAGCTCGCCGAGTCCAACGGCGCCCCGTACGCCCGGGCCGCCGCGATCGAGCAGTTCCTCGCCGAGCACTACCGGGTCACCGCGGACGCACCGAGCGGGCACGCGTACCCGAACCTGGCGTTCTTCCTGTTCGGGCCGCGCGCCGGGGGTGGGCAGCGGGGCACGTCGGAGCAGTTCGCGGCGGCGTTCGCGGTGCTGGGCCGGCTCACCGGCCTGCCGACCCGGGTGGTGGTGGGTTTCCGGCCCAAGGGGGACGGTCCGGTCCGGGCGGCGGACGCGTTCGCCTGGCCGGAGGTGCTCTTCGACGGGGTCGGTTGGGTGCCGTTCGACCCGATGCCCCGGCCCGACGAGGAACCCCGGCCGGTGGAGGAGGACTTCCGGCCCACCCCGGACGACCCGCCGCCGTCGGAGGTGCCGGAGCCGACCGTGGAGCCGACGGCGACGCCGCCGGCCGGGGCGTCGTCCGGCCCGACGCGGCGCGACGCCGGGCTCGCCACGCCGGTGCTGGTGGGTGGCGGGGTGGGTGGGCTGGTGCTGGTGGTGGGTGGGCTGCTGCTGGTGCTGGGCACGCTGCGCCGCAACCTGACCCGGGCCCGGCTGGAGCGGGGTGACCCCGGCGAGCGCATCGCCGGCGCGTGGCGGGAGGTCACCGACGCGCTCCGGCTGGCCGGCCATCCGGTCGGCGACGACCTCGCCGCGGCCGAGGTGGCCGAGCGGGCCCGCCGGACCGTCGCCGAGGCCCGGGCGACGCTGGCCGCCGACGGCACCCGGCCGGCCGACGGGCCGGCCGCCGACGTGGGCGAGCTGGCCGGGTTGCTCAACCAGGTGGCCTTCGCTCCGGGCACGGCCGCCTTGGCGCAGGCGGATCGGGCGGCAGCGGTGGCCGAGGGGTACGTCTCGGTGCTGCGCTCGGCCCGCCCGTGGTGGCGACGGTTGCTCTGGCGGGTACATCCGGGTCCACTGCGCTGGCGTCCCTGACGTCCGCTGGCCGCCCCCACCATGCGGGCGTCCATTGGGAGCTGGCTGCTCACCGCGCTGGCCGCCCTCGTCCTCGCGACGACGACCACGGCCGGCGTGGTCGCGCGGTCCCGTCGCCGCCGCCGACCCGTGACCCGTGCGGAACGGCTGGCGGAGGCGGCGAAGGCGGGGAGTGGTGAGAGATGTCGAGAGGCGTTTCCGCTGCTAAGAGCCCACTCGGGCAGGTCGCTGGGTCGCCTATCTAGATCTACGAGATTCACCACGCGGAGGACACCCGGCAATGGCCAGCGGACGACGTACGCACGGGCGCATCGCTGTCAGTAGCCTCCCAGCATGCAGTACTTCCAAGAGGCCCGCCATCTTTGGCAGACGTACGTGCCGCGCAGTGGACAGGCGAAGACCGTACAAGGCGAGCTGATCCGGGCAGTGGAGAAGCTGCGCGACGAAGCACACCGTAACGGCAACGTGAACTGGGACGACAGTCACGAGATTCTCGCCCGCTTTCTGCGAGACACCCTGGTCGCCTCTGGCCTCTTCGCGCCGGCTATCGCTGAGCAGATCGATCGAGACGTCGCCAGACTGCTGAACGTCGACATGCCAGAGACAGACGACGCGCCGTACGACCGGCTGACAGATCGGGTGGTGGAGTGGGCACGGGAGCACCCAGATCCCGTCCCGCACAAGCACAATCCCGACCTGCACCGCTGACGCGAGCTGCCGAACGGCCCGGAAACCACAGCACCCGATCCGGCCCGACTGGCAAGAGCGAGGCCGCGACCCGGATCCGCCGTGGTCGGCGTTCTGAGGCGTCCCAGATCAGTTGGCGGACGGAAAGTCGCACATCAGCCGACGGAGGAGAGGCCCTTCGCGGTGTGCGTTGCCGAATTGCGCTTCATCAGATCAAGGCGGCGCCGGCCCGGCCCTGGCCTGCTGGCGGCCTTCGGCCGGCATCGGCCGGGCCGGCCGGCAGGCTGACGGGCGACAAGACCTTTGAGGACCTCGCGGCTCCGCCCCGAACCTCGGCCCTCCTCAGAGATGCCGCTGCGGATCCCCTCGTCGGCCCCGCAAGGGCTACTAGCCTCCCCGGACGGTCTGCAACTGCCCGACGAGGAGATCCGCCAAGACCCGGAACCCGCTACCCCTGCTGCCGTCGGCAGAGCCGGTAAGTCCGAAGCGGGCCAGGCTCGCTGTTGGCACGCGACTCACCACCTGGTCGATGCCGACGATCAGTGGCCTAGTGGACCGGGCGAACGATGCCTACCATGAGCCGATGATCGAGCAGAGTCAGCGACGCGTTCCTGTGCCGGTCGCCGCCGCCTCAGTGATTTTGCTCGTGGCAGCCGCGCTGTCGGCGTCGATGATGTTTGGGAGTGGTCCATCCATCGCCACCGAGCTAATAGGGGTGCTTCTTCTCCTAGCGTTGGCTTACGGCTTGTGGCGTGGTAGCGGGCGGGCCCGGTTCTGGACAACCGTTCTCGCGACCGCCAGCGTCGTGTACGGCGTTGTCGCGATCACTAAGGCCGATGCTTCAGGGCTGCTGCAGATCCTTGGTGCAGCAGTCATCGTTGGCCTGTTGCTGGTGCCCGCATCGTCTCGGCGGTGGTTTCACGACTTGCCGGCGGAGTACTAGCGCCGACCTTCAGTTCAACGAGCGATCCGCATCTAGCCCGCCAGAGGTTGGCCGACGGCGAGGGAGCGGCGCGAGGTGTTTCCGCTGCTAGGGGCCTGTGCAACCCAGGTCAGTGGGGCGAGCAATTTGATCTCGTAATGCGTAGGTCCCCGGCGGGGGCATCAGTATGTCGCCTCAGAAGGCGGATGCGGCCGACCGCAAGGGTCCTGAGCATCTCGTGCGGACTATGTCAGGCGGCTCACCGCATATTGGACAGTCGTACTCATCGAGCGAGTCAGCAGCCCGTCCAGACCACGATGCAGCCAGTTCGCATCGCGACACCTTCGAACGTGGCACCGATCCGACCGACCGCTACTCCGCCGCGATGTGGAGAACAGCACCTACGGCGACGCGGCCGGTCACGGAGACAGCTCCTACTGACCGGCGGCACGCAGTCTGCGGACGAGTTTGCGCACGCCAGCCTGCCACCCGTCGGGGTCCTCGGCCCGTCGGCGCGCGTACGCGGCGACCTCCGGGTGGGGCAGGATCAGGAAGCGCTCCTCGGCGAGCCCGGCGATCGTGGCGTCGGCGACCTGGTCGGGGGTGAGCACCGCGCCCGAGGCGGCGATCACCCGCGCCCCCAGATGACCGGCGGCGAGCCCGTCGGCGAGCATCGGGGTGTCGACGCCCTGCGGGCAGAGCGCGCTGACCCGGATGCCGGCGTCCCGGTAGGTGATGGCGAGCCACTCGGCGAAGCCGACCGCCGCGTGCTTGGTGGCGGTGTACGGGGCGTCGCCGACGGCGGTCAGCACCCCGGCCGCCGAGCAGGTGAAGAGCAGGTGTCCCGCGCCGCGTCGGAGCATGCCGGGGAGCACCGCCCGGGCGGTGTGCACGTGGGCGAGGACGTTGACCTGCCAGGCGCGCTCCCAGTCGGCGTCGGGCGCGTCCACTCCCCCGCCGGTGGCGACGCCGGCGTTGGCGCAGAAGAGGTCGATCCGGCCGTACCGCTGCTCGGTCTCCGCGACCAGGGCGCGGACCTGCTCCGGGTCGGTGACATCGAGGCCGACGCCGTGGGCGACCGGTCCGATGCCCTCGGCCACCGCGCGGGCCGCGTCGGCGGCCAGGTCGGCCACCACGACGGCGGCGGCGCCCTCGGCGGCGAACCGGCGGGCCAGGGCGGAGCCGATACCGCCCGCGCCGCCGGTGATCACCGCCACCCGGTCGGTGAGGTTCATGTCAGCTCCCGTCCGCGTCCGTGTCCGCGACGCCGAGGCGGGGCAGCAGAGCGGCCAGGGCCGCCGCGCCGCCGGTGGCCAGTTCGGGCGTGGGCAGCAGGGCCATCACGGGTACGTCCACCCCGGCGTCGGCGTAGCGGCGGACCTGCGCGGCGCAGTGCTCGGGCGAACCGTGCAGCACCAGCGCGTCGACCACCTCGTCGGGCACCGCGGCGGCGGCGCCCCGCCGGTCCCCGGCCGCCCACGCGGCCCACATCGGCCCGAGTGACGCCTCCCGGCCGAGCCAGCGGTGGAAGGCGGCGTACGCCGGGACGGTGAGGTAGCCGGCGATCAGCCGGCGGCCGAGCGCGCGGGCGTGCCCGGCGTCCTCGGTCGGGCAGACGAAGATCCGGGCGACGACCTCGAAGCCGGGTCGGCGGTCACCGAGTTCGGCGACGGCCCGGGGCACGTCCTGCGCGGCGAGCCAGTTGAGGATCACCCCGTCGGCCTCGGCGGCGGCCAGCCGGAGCATGCCGGGGCGCAGCGCGGCCAGCAGCACCGGCGGCGGCACGGCCGGCGGGCGTTCCAGGGTGAACCGGCGCACGGTGAAGGTGTCGTAGACCTCGTCGACGGTCTCGCCGCGCAGCGCCGCGCGGAGGAACCGCAGCACGTCCCGGGTACGCCGGAACGGCTCGTCGAAGCGGACCGCGTTCCAGTCCCGGACGACGACCGGCGAGGAGGCGCCGATGCCGAGGGCGAACCGGCCCGGGGCGGTCTCGGCGAGGGCGGCGGCGGTCATCGCCAGCAGCCCGGGTCCCCGGGTGAAGACCGGGGTGATCGCGGTGCCGAGGCGGAGTCTCGGTTGCCACGCCGCGGCGAGCGTCAGCGGGGTGAACGCGTCGGTGCCGGCCACCTCCGAGGACCAGACGTCGGTGAAGCCGGCCCGGTCGAGGGCCGCGTAGACCGCGGCGTGGTCGGCGAGCGGGATCCCGCTCAGCGGCACCGTCATTCCCCATCGGTTGGTCACCGGTCGATCGTGCCCGCTCGCCGCCGCCCGGAGCAAGATCCGGATCGGTCCCGGTCGCGCCGATCCGGGCGTTGTGCACCGCTGCGCCCGGAAAGAGTGTTACGACTGCCAGGTGGGCCGGACCGAGAGTGGGAGGCGACGGTGAGGACCCCCGAGCCGGCCGCCCTGCTGCCCGAGGACCAGGGGGGCCGGGCCACCTTCCTGGAACTCTTCTTCGACCTGGTGTACGTCTTCGCGCTGACCCGGATCGGCGCCCGCGCCTTCGAGGACCTGGCCCTGGAGCCGGGGCACGCGAGCGTGTGGCGGGCGCTCACCGGCGGCGGCAAGACCCTGATCCTGCTCCTCGCGCTCTGGGCGCTCTGGCAGGGCACCGCCTGGACCACCAGCCGCTACGACCCGTACCACATCTGGTTGCAGACGATCGTGATCACCGCGCTGGTGTGCAGCATGGTGATGGGGGTGGCGATCCCCCGTGCGTTCAGCGCGACCGGGCTCCCCTTCGCGGTCGCGTACGTGGTGGCGCAGGTGAGCCGGCCGGGGATTCTGCTGCTGGCGCTGCACCGCCCGCAGTACCGGCGGCTGAAGCAGCGCATGCTGATCACCTTCTGCGCCACCGGCGTGCTCTGGATCGTCGGGGCGTTCCTGCCCACCGACCCCCGGGTCGTGCTCTGGCTGACCGCGCTGGTGCTGGAGTATCTGGCGCAGCGGTTCGGCTGGCCGGTGCCGGGGCTGGGCCGCTCGACCGTCTCCCGCTGGGACATCCACGGTGAGCACCTGGCCGAGCGGTACCAGCAGTTCTTCCTCGTCGCCCTCGGCGAGACCATCCTGGTCGCCGGGGTGTCGTACAGCCGGGACCCGACCAGCCTGACCAGGACCGCGGCTTTCGCGGCCGCGGTCGTCACCTCGGTGCTGCTCTGGCGGATCTACGTCCAGCGGGCCGGACAGATCCTCGGCGAGGCGGTCAGCCGGGCCGCCCATCCCGCCACGATCGGCCGCTCCGCCGCCGACACCCACCTGGTGATGGTGGTCGGCGTGGTCGCCACCGCGATCGGCTACGAACTGGTCAACGAGCACCCGACGGGGCACGGCGAGATCCCGTGGATCGCCATGATCCTCGGCGGCCCGGCGATCTTCCTCGCCGGCCGGGCCCGCTTCGAGTACGAGGTGTTCGGCCGCGTCTCCCCGTCGCGCTGGGTGGGGTTCCTCGTGCTGCTGGGGCTGACTCCGCTGCTGCTCCACGTGGCGCCGCTGGCGTCGGCGTGGGCGGCCGCCCTGGTACTGCTCGCCGTGGCGGTGGCCGACGCCCGCCGCGCCTGGGGCCGCCCGCCCGAGGCCGCCGCCCCACCGTTCTGACCGCCGGCCCCATCGACCCGCCGGCCCGGTCGACCCGCCGTCCCGGCCCGTCGCCGCCACCACGCGGGGTCCGACACGCCGGCCACACCCCCGGGCCACGCCGGGGGTGCCGACCGGTCGACCCCAGGACTAGCATCCGCGAATGACCTTCTCGATCGTCGCCCGGTCAGCGGACGGGCTCCTGCACGGTGTCGCCGTGGCCAGCAAGTTCCTCGCCGCCGGTGCGCTCGTCCCGGCCGCCGAGGCACAGGTGGGCGCCGTCGCGACCCAGGCGCACGTCAACCTGGCGTACCGGTCGCAGGGGCTGGCGCTGCTGCGGACCGGCGTTGCCGCCGCCGACGTGGTGGCCGGTCTGGTCGCCGCCGACCCGGGCCGGGACGACCGGCAGCTCGGGGTGGTCGCGGCGACCGGCGACGGCGCGACCTGGACCGGGCCGCGCTGCCACCCGTGGGCCGGCGGTCAGGCCGGCGACGGCTGGGCGGTGCAGGGCAACATCCTGGCCGGCCCGCAGGTCGTCGACGCGGTCCGCGACGCGTGGCTGGGCGGCGGGGAGCTGCCGTTCCCGCAGCGGCTGCTGGCCGCGCTGCACGCCGGTGACCGGGCCGGCGGCGACCGGCGGGGCCGGCAGAGCGCCGGCCTGCTGGTGGTGGAGCGGCACGGCGGGTACGCCGGCACCGGTGACACCCTGGTCGACCTGCGGGTGGACGACCATCCCGACCCGGTGACCGAGCTGGGCCGGCTGCTCGCCACGCACACCCTGCTCTTCGGCAAGCCGGATCCGGCCGCCCTGCTCGACCTGACCGGCCCGCTCGCCGACGAGGTCGCCGCGCTGCTGGGCACCGCCGGCCACCCGGTCGGGACCGCCGGGCTGGACGACGCGCTCGGCTCCTGGGCCGGCGTGGAGAACCTGGAGGAGCGGCTCGTGCCCGGCCGGATCGACCCGATCGTCCTCGACCACCTGCGCCGCACCGCCCCGACCGCCCGCGCGGGCGACTGACCCTGCGCACGGCCGACGGTTACTCGGCACGGCACGGCACGGCACGACACGCCTCACGGCCACCCGGCGTGACACGGCAGCGCACGGCACGCCTCACGGTCGCCCGGCGTGACACGGCAGTGCAGGCACGCCTCACGGTCGCCCGGCGTGACACGGCAGTACACGGCACGCCTCACGGTCGCCCGGCGTGACACGGCAGTACACGGCACGCCTCACGGTCGCCCGTGTCGGCGTGCCTGAGCTCGCCGGCCTGGTCGGCCAGCCGGCCTGACCGGGCCGCCGCAGCGGCACACCTTGCCCGGGGAGCCATATGACTCCTAGGCATATTTATGCCTCTGCGTCATATCGCGACTGATGCCCTTGGTCTCCGCGATGGCGCCGTTCGCGCCGCCTCCGCTGCCCTCGCCCGTCCGGCTGGGTGGCCCC
This sequence comes from Micromonospora sp. CCTCC AA 2012012, assembly GCF_040499845.1. Taxonomy (NCBI): domain Bacteria; kingdom Bacillati; phylum Actinomycetota; class Actinomycetes; order Micromonosporales; family Micromonosporaceae; genus Micromonospora; species Micromonospora mangrovi. The sequence continues at coordinate 821,296 of NZ_CP159342.1, read as the reverse complement.
GGTCGTTTCCTCGCCGGCGCACCGGGTACGCGGCCGGCGACGAAAGGGGGCGCCGAGATGGCGGGCATCATGCTGCGCAGCACCGCGTTCACCGATCACGACCTGCTGCCCGGACGTTTCGCCCGGGACGGCGGGAACGTCTCACCGCCGTTGCAGTGGGCGGACGTACCGGATTCGGCGGAGGAACTGGTCCTGCTCGTCGAGGACCCGGACGCCGGCCGGGAACCGTTCCTGCACTGGTTGGTCACCGGCATCTCTCCCGAGTCGGGTGAGGTCCCCGAGGGCAGCACGCCGCCGGGCAGCCAGGAGTGGCCGAACAGCTTCGGCGAGCGGGGCTGGAGCGGGCCGCAGCCCCCGCGCGGCGAGGAGGCGCACCGCTACTTTTTCCGCCTCTATGCGCTGGACCGGCCGCTGGAGCTGCCGGAGACCCCGCAGGCGGCCGACGTGCACCGGGCGCTCAAGGAGCGGGAGATCGCCAGCGGCACCACGGTCGGCACCTACTACCGCTGATCAGACCCGACCGGCCACCGCCGGTCAGACCCGACCGGCCACCGCTGCTCAGCCCTTGACGCGGGGCACCAGGCGGTGGACCGACGTGAGGACCAGCGCGGCCACCAGCGCCATCGTCCCGACGATGCCGGCCGCGCTGCCCGCGTACCCGACGAAGAGGGGCCGGCGGCCGAGTTCGGCCGCGGCGATGTCGCGGTAGCCGAGCAGCCACGTCAGGGCGAGCCCGCAGGCGACCACGGCGAGCAGGCCGCCGACGGCCAGCACGGCGACCGCGACCCGGTGCGAGTCGGCCGACGAGAACTGGGCCCGCTCGCGCTGGAAGACCAGGAGCACCAGACCGGCCAGCGCGGCCCAGACCCCGACCACGAGGAAGGCCGCCACGGCGTCGCTGGGCCGGTGCCAGCCGGCGGAGAGGGTGGCCACGCCGGCCGCCGCCGCGTACGCCACGCCGAGGAAGGCGCCGAGCACCCGCACCTTGCGGGGCAGGACGAGGATCAGCGCCACCGCGACCGAGGCGGCGATGGCGGTGTGCCCACTGGGCAGGCTGTTGCCGGCCGCCGCGCGTTCCGGGTCCACCCCGAAGTCGGGCCGGGTGAGGACGTACTTGAGCAGCTGGGTGCTGACGTTGGCACCGGCGATCAGCAGCGTGGCGGTGACCGCGAGGGCCTTGCGACCCCGGATCAGCGCGATGAAGCCGATCACGGCGGTGGCCACCAGCAACGACACCACCGACATGGCGTTGAGGATCGTGTTCACCGGCCCGTCGATGGTGTCCTGCCCGATCCGGTTGCCGGTCAGCGCGACCGTGTCGAGCCACTGGCCCAGCTCGGTGTGCAGGGCGAACCGCCACACCACCAGGAACGCAGCCGTCTGGACCAGGGCCAGTACGACCAACCAGACTGCCGTCCAACCCCTTGCCGTCTCCCGCACCCGCACACCGTAGCGGGGTGCGACCGGTTCCGCTCGGGCCGGGCCGCCGTCTTCCCGAACTGACCGGCCACTCAGGATGTTTTCTGCCTCCGAGGCATTGACGGCGACAAAGGCGGATCTTATGTTCACCCGACGCCAGTGCGACCTGGCTCACATACAGGAACTTCTCCGCGAAGGACACCGATGCGACGTACCCTCGCAGTCGCCGTACCGCTGGCGCTCCTCACCGCCGGCCTGGCCGCCGCTCCTCCCGCCTCGGCCGCCACCAGCCTGCCGGTCGGCGGCGTGATCGCCAGCTCGGACGACGGCAACGTCCCGGCGAACACCCTCGACGGTGATCTCGCCACCCGCTGATCGGCCCAGGGCTCCGGTTCCTGGATCCGCTACGACCTCGGCGCCAGCACCACGGTCGGCTCGATCGCCCTGGCCTGGTACAAGGGCAACGAACGGACCAGCAGCTTCGCCGTGCAGACCTCGCCCGACGCCGCCTCCTGGACCACCGTGGTGGGCCAGCGCAACAGCAGCGGCACCAGCCTCCAACTGGAGACCTACGACTTCACCGACCGCACGGCCCGGTACGTGCGGGTGGTCGGCTACGGCAACACGGTCAACGACTGGACCAGCATCACCGAGACCCGGGTCTACGGGGCGGACGGCGGCGGCTGCGCCGTCCCCGCCGACGTGCTGAACCTGACCAACTGGAAGATCACCCTGCCCACCGGGCCGGCTGAGGACCCGGACGAGATCACCCAGCCCACGCTGGACGGCTTCCGCTCCTCCCCCTGGTTCGTCACCGCGGCCTCCTGCGCGGCCGTGCAGTTCCGGGCGCCGGTCAACGGCACCACCACCAGCGGCTCCGGCTACCCCCGCTCCGAGCTGCGCGAGATGACCGCCAACGGCGCCAGTAACGCGAGTTGGTCCTCCACCTCCGGCACCCACACGATGACGTTCGAGGAGGCGTTCACCGCCCTGCCGGCGACCAAGCCGCACCTGGTCGGCGCGCAGATCCACGACGCCAACGACGACATCACGGTGTTCCGGCTGGAGGGCACGGACCTCTACGTCACCAACGGCGACAACGCCCACTACAAGCTGGTCACCAGCAGCTACCAGCTGGGCACCCGCTACCGGGGCAAATTCGTGGTCAGCGGCGGGCAGGTCAAGGTCTACTACAACGACGTACTCCAGGCGACCATCACCCGTAGCTTCTCCGGGGCCTACTTCAAGGCCGGCGCGTACACCCAGGCGAACTGCACCAACTCCTCGCCGTGCAGCGAGACCAACTACGGCCAGACGCTGATCTACGCGCTCTCGGTCACCCACTCCTGAGCCGAGCCGATCGACCCGATCGGCCCGGCCCGGGCACCCCGCTGTGGACCCTTTGCTCTGCAGCCATCCACGCAGCAGGCACCATGCGTCGCCTGCTGCGTCGGTGGCTGCAGAGCAAAGGGAAGCGGAGGGCCGTGGGAGACCGGGAGCGGCCCGACCGGCGTTCCGGGGGGGGGCTCCGCTGATCCGCGTCGCGGCGGAGGGAGAGCGGACGGCCGACCCCGGGCCGGAGGCGGGCGGTGTCGGTCGGCCGCGACGGTGCCGCCGCTCGGTAGCGTGCAGCCGGGACCACTCCCGGATCGGCAGGAGGCGACGTGACCGGCACCGCACCAGAACGGACACCGCCCGCCGACCAGTCGACCACGGAGTCCCTGGCGGACCTGCTCGGCGGGAGACGTGGGGCCGTCGACGCGACCGTGCCGCCGGTGGCGTTCGCCGTCGGCTGGCTCGCCGCCGGGCTCTGGGGCGGGGTGGTGGCGGCGGTGCTGACCGGCGCGGCGGTCGCCGGCTGGCGGCTGCGGCGCGGGGACCGGCCGCGCTCGGTGCTGCTCGGCCTCCTCGCGGTCTGCGTGGCCGCGCTGGTCGCCCTGCGCACCGGCCGGGCCGGCGACTTCTTCCTGCTGCAACTGGTGTCGAACGCGGCGAGCGCGCTGGCCTGGATCGTCAGCATCGTGGTGCGCTGGCCACTGCTCGGGGTGGTCGTCGGCACGGCGCTCGGGCAGCGGGGCCGCTGGCGGCGCGACCCGGCGCTGCGGCGCGCGTACGCCCGGGGCAGCTGGGTGTGGGCGGCGACCTATCTGCTGCGGGTGGCGGTCTTCCTGCCGCTCTGGCTGGCCGGGCAGGTCGTCCCGCTGGTGGTGGCTCGGGTGGCGCTCACCTGGCCGCTGGTGGCGGCGGCCCTGGCGGTGAGCTGGCTGGTCATCCGACGGTCACTGCCGGCCGGGCATCCGGGGCTGCGGCATCCGGTCGTGCCCGGCGGATCGGACGGCGGACCGGGAAATTAGGAGAGAGGCCGCCACGGGGGGAGCGGCCTCTCCGGTGAATGACGTTACTCCGTCCGCGCCCCACGTGTGATCCCGTGGCGGGCCAAATTTTCCCGGCTTTTTCGCGCCGCGCTCGATTCTGGACTTCGGTGGTGGACCGACCGTTCCGCTGCGTCGGCCGGAACGGCCGGTCCACCCGGCCTGACCGTGGGCGTCAGGCCGTCCACCGACCGGGCTCCTCCGTTCCCCCAGGCCCGGTCGGCCTCCCGGACGGGCGGGGGCACCCGCCCGTCCGGAGGAGTCGCCTCAGCCGTTGGGGAAGAGGTTGCCGTAGTCGGCGTACGCCATGGCGACGTCGGCCTGGGCCCAGAACCGGTGGTAGTTGAAGGCCGGCTCCGGGCCGCCCTTCAGGTAGGCGTCCACCTTCGGCCAGTCCGGGTCGTTCTTGTAGAAGGACCGGATGTCCAGGAAGCTCTTGCCGGCGGCGATGGCGTCACCGTTCGGCATCTTCCCGGTCCAGCCGGCCGGGACGTAGAGGCCCTGGCCGTCGGCGGCGTTGTAGACGTCGTCGAAGCGCTTGTAGTCGCCGCGCTTCTCGGTGGTCGACACGCCCTTGGCGTCGCTGGCCGCGGAGAGCGCGTCCAGCAGGCCCTTGGCGGTGTCCTTGGCCGCCACGTTGCCGGATTTGGCGGCGTACGCGATCAGGGTCCGGGCGTAGGCGGCGGCGACGCCGACGTCCTGGCCCTTCACCGTGACCTCGACGTGCAGGTTGGTGTTGGCCTGCGGGCTGGTCGGGTTCCAGTTGTTGGGCTGGCCGGTCCACTTCATGTCCGACGGAATGGACCAGTTGGCGCCGACGGTGGTGTTGGCGATCGCCCACGGCACCCACTTGTCCAGCAGCGCCTTGGCCTTCGCGTTGCCGGTCTGCAGGTACAGCTCGGCGATCCGCTGCATCGACCAGGCCTGCATGCCGAACCACTGGTTCGACGGCGGGTCGTTGTAGACCGGGTCGACGTCGTAGTACATGCCGTAGAAGGTGGCGGTGCCGGCCGGCGGCTGGGCGTACGCGCCGTCCCAGCTGTTGGTGGCGCCACCGGCGATGCCGCCCTCGGCGGACTGGAGCCAGGTGTAGAACTCCAGCTGCCGGTCGAAGCTCTTCTGCCAGTCGGCGACCGCGGTCGGCGACTTGGGCTTGAGTTCCGGCACGTTGGTCAGCGCCCAGGCCGCGAGCGGGTTCTGGTAACCGAAGTGGTTGTGGCTGGAGCCGATCCGCCACGACCAGTTCTGCTGCGGGTCGTACGCGCCACCCCAGGCGTAGTACCAGGACATCAGGTAGTGCGCCGAGTCCTTGCCGCTGCCGGCCGGGCAGGTGGTCGGCCCGACGCAGTTGCCGATCTTCTTGAAGTACTTGTCGAACATCGCGTACCGCAGGTAGTCACCCATCTTGGCGGCCTTGGCCACGGTCGCCGCGACGTCGGCCTCCTTGCCCTGCGCCTTGGCCCAGGTCAGCGCCCAGTACGCGGCCTGCACGGCGCGGGCGTCGGCGTCCGGCGCGTCGGTGTACTTCCACTGCTTGGCCGGGGCGTTGGACTCCTTGACGAACAGGTCGAGGTAGCCGTACTGGCCGCCGTGCTTGAACGTGTCGCAGGACGGCTGCGGCACGGTCTCCCACACCGACTCCTGGGTGCCGCGCTGGAAGGTGTTGATGTACGCCGGCTTGGTGGTGCCGTCGCCGCAGTGGCCGAAGCCGTACGTGTTGTCGACGTCCATCAGCCAGTGCATGCCGTAGATGTCGCCGGTGCCGTAGGTGGACTGGAGCTCGGCGCGCAGCGGGTCCTGGCCGACCGGCACCGACGGCTCCAGGGCCGACGGGTACTGGCTGGGCAGGTTGTGCTCGGCGGCGTACTGGGCGGTGCCCGGGGCGCCGGCGGTGGGCTGGTCGGCGTGCGACGGGATGATGTACTTCTCCATCACCGTCCAGGCGTTGTTGAACGGGCCCCAGTTCTGGGTGACCCGGCCGTACTGGGCCTCCAGCCAGAGCCAGAAGCTGAACGCCTCCGAGGTGGTCTCGTGGCCGTGGTCGGGGGCCTCGACGATCAGCGTCTCGACCGAGTGGTACGGCACGCCCTCGGGGCTGAAGTACCCCGAGTTCTTGATCTTGCCGTACTGGTCGAGGAACTTCTTGATGTACGCGTTGTCCCCGCCCGGGGTGTCGTTGTCGATCTCCGTGGCGGTGATCGCGAGCGGGGCGACGCCGGTGGCCGAGGCGGTGATGGTGGCGGTGCCGCCCAGGGTGTCGGCGTCCTCGGCGGCGGCGACCGTGACGGTGACCCCGGTGTTCCAGTTGGTCGGGGTGAGCGTCACCGAGGCCGGCGAGACGGTGATGTCGGTGTCACCGGTGCGGGTGAGCGTCACCGGTACGTTGGCCGTCGGCGCGGCGCTGAGCTTCAGGTTGACCGACGAGCTGCCGCCCTCGGCCACGCTGACCGACGACGGGGTGGCCACCAGCACCGGACCGGAGGCCGGGTTGACGGTGAAGGACTTCTCGTCCCCCGCCACGCCGTTGGCGTTGTCGTACGCCTTCGCCTGCACGGTGTAGCTGCCGGCGGGCAGGCCCTGCAGGGTGTAGGCGTACGGCGCGGTGGTGTCGGTGTTGACCAGCAGGCCGTTGCGGTAGAACTCGACCTTGCTGATGGTCCCGTCCGGGTCGCTGGCGGTGGCCGTCAGCGGCACGTCGGCCGGCGCCTGGAACGGGCCGGTCGGCAGGCCGAGGGAGACCGTCGGCGGCTGGTTGGCCGGGGTGCCGTTGCACGCCACGCCGTTGAGGGTGAACCCGGTGGGCTTCGGGTTGCTGCCGGTGTAGGCGCCGTTGAAGCCGATCGTGGTGGAGGCGCCGGTGCCGAGGCTGCCGTTCCACGACTCGTTGGTGGCGGTCACCTCGCTGCCGGACTGGCTCCACTTGGCCGACCAGCCCTGGGTGAGCCGCTGGGTGCTGTTGGGGAAGGTGAACTTCAGGGTCCAGGCGTTCACGGCGTCGCCCAGGTTCTTGACGGTGACGTTGGCGGTGAAGCCGCCGCCCCAGTCGTTCGTCGCGTACACCACGTCGCAGGCGGGGGCGGCCTGCGCGGCACCGGCCGGCAGGGCGATCCCGCCGATGGCGAGGGTGGTGGCGGCGAGCATCGCCGTACGGCGACGTCTTGCCAGGAGTCTCATGTGCGCGGTGTCTCCTCGGACCAGGCCGGGACCGTACGGGTCCCGGCGGGGCGCCTCCACGCGTCGACGAGGCACGCGGGGGGACGGAAGCGCCCGGGGAAGGGGTCGACCCGGCCGTGCCGGGGATGGGGCGCCGCACCGGACGAACCGGTTGCCCTGGGCGGCCCACGCTCGCGCGTTCTGGCTCTGCTGCGTTGATTCGACAGTGTGCCATGGAAGCGCTCCCACGACAAGCAGGACGCCGCTCAGACACGTCCATGTTTCGATCTCGTTTAGGGGCTTTCACAAAGCCGTGACGGGCGTTACAGTCGCTGCATCGCCGATGGGAGCGCTTCCATCGACCGAGATGCACAAAGAAGATCGTTCCAGGCGTTCTGCGCCCGGAACGCGCCAGCCAGAGGCTGACGACGGGCCAGCCCGGACGCCGCCGTCAGCCATCGCCCACCGGCACGGAGGGAGGTGGAACCAGAGCCACTCGCGTGGCCCGGCTCCCGCGCGACATGCACGATCGGACGCCAATCTCGGACGTGCGTGTCTGCATCACAGGTGGGGACGGGGGTTGCCCTCCCCCGTCCCCACACTAAACCCCCGTTGTCGACGGGAAAAGAGGCCGACGGGTCAGGCGCGACGCGCCACCCGGCCGGCCTCGCTCGCTATCGGCACCATCCGGCGGCCCGCGCCGCGCCGCCGGTCGACGCCCCCACCCCCGCCCGGTCGCCGGGACGGTCGCACCGCGCCCCGCCGCAGTCCGCCCGCCGGAAGGTGACCGGCGCCGCCTGCCGTATCATGGGAGCGCTCCCGGACGTCGGGTGGCCCCCTATCCTCCGAGGAGAACGCCCATGTCGATACTCACCCGACGGCGGCTGCTCCGCCGCGCCGCCCTCTCCGCCTCGGCCGCCGGCGCGGCCCGCGCCGGACTCACGGGCAGCACGGCCGCCGCCGTCGCCAGCGCCGCCGCCCTCGGCGGCTGCGAGAACCCGCCCGAGGCGGACCGGGAGAGCAGCCCCGAACCGGACGGCGCGCTGCGGTTCCCGCCGGGCTTCGCCTGGGGCGCGGCCACGTCGGCGTACCAGATCGAGGGCGCGGCCAAGGAGGACGGCCGGGGCGAGTCGATCTGGGACACCTTCAGCCACACCCCCGGCCGCACCCGCAACGGCGACACCGGCGACGTCGCGGCCGACCACTACCACCGGTACCGCGACGACCTGGACCTGATGGCCCAGCTCGGACTGCGCAGCTACCGGTTCTCCATCTCCTGGCCCCGGATCCAGGCCGACGGCGCGGGCAGACCCAACCAGCGCGGCCTCGACTTCTACCGCCGCCTGGTCGACGGGCTGCACGAACGCGGCATCGCCCCGATGGCCACCCTCTTCCACTGGGACATGCCGCAGGCGTTGCAGGACGCCGGCGGCTGGGAGTCCCGGGACACCGCCTACCGCTTCGCCGAGTACGCCGACGCGGTCTTCCAGGGCCTCGGCGACCAGGTCCCGGTCTGGCTCACCATCAACGAACCCAAGACCGTGGTGCAGAACGGCTACCTGTGGGGACACCACGCCCCCGGACGGCAGGACCCGCAGGCGGCGTACCTCGTCGCCCACCACCTCCAGCTCGCCCACGGCCTCGCCGTCCGGGCCCTGCGGGCCACCGGCCAGGCCGGCCGGATCGGCCCCGCGCTCAACCTGCACCCCTGCTACCCGGCCGACGACAGCGCCGAGGCCGCCACCGCGACCCGCCTCTACGACGGCTACGAGAACCGCCTCTATCTCGACCCGATCCTCACCGGCGCCTACCCGCAGGACGTGCTGGCCGACCTCGGCCCGGACAGCCGGATGGTCAAGGGCATCCGCGACGGCGACCTCGACGTCATCGCCAGCCCGGTCGACCTGCTCGCCGTGCAGTACTACACGCCGATCTACGTCACCGGCCAGGGCGACACCGTCCGGAAGTGGCCCACCTCCGAGGCGGAGTGGCAGCAGATCCACCCCGAGGGGATGTACGACATCCTCACCCGGGTCACCCGCGACTACGGCCGGATCCCGATCACCATCACCGAGAACGGGCTGCCCTGCCCGGACACCCTCGGCGCCGACGGCACCGTCGACGACGCCGGCCGGGTCAGTTTCCTCCGCGACCACTTCGCCGCCGCGCACCGCGCCGTCGCCGACGGGGTGCCGCTGGAGAGCTACCACGTCTGGTCGCTGCTGGACAACTTCGAGTGGGCCGAGGGGTACGACCAGCGCTGGGGCCTGATCTACGTGGACTACCCGACGCAGCGCCGGGTGCTCAAGCGCAGCGCCCACTGGTACCGCGACGTCATCCGCAACAACGGCCTCTGACCCGGCACGGGCCGGTCGGGACACCCACCCCGGCCGGCCCGTACGCCTCAGCGGGGCAGCGCCTGCTGCAACTCGGCGCGCAGTGCCGGGGTGAGCATCTCGCCGGCCTGCTTCGCCAGCCGTGCCATCTCGTAACCCACCACGCCGATGTCCGCATCGGCACCGGCCAGGGTGGCCAGGATCGAGCCGTCCCGGATCTGCATCACCAGGAAGTAGCCCCGGCCCATCTCGACCACGGTCTGCTTGACGATGTCCCCGTCGAACATCTGCGCCGCCCCGGCCGTGATGGACATCAGCCCCGACGTCACGGCGGCCAGCTTGTCGGCGTGGTCGCGCGGCAGGTGGGCCGAGATCGCCACCAGCAGTCCGTCGGAGGAGACCACCACCGCGTGCGCCACCCCGGGAACCCGCTCGGCGAACGCGTTCACCAGCCAGCTCAGGTCCCGGGCCTCCTGACTCATCGTCATCATCGTTGTCCCCCTTCAGTCGGCCCGCCCGGCGGCGGCATGACGAACTCCGTGGTCTCCTCGGCCTCCGCCCGCCGCACGCCCCCGTAGAAACGGGAGAGCATGCCGCCGACCGCGTCCGGGTCCGGCTCGTGGCGCGGCATCGGCTCGGTCGGACGGGCGGGTTGGGTCACCGCGGCGAGCTGGGCCATCGGCACCCGCACCGGCAGGCCCCGCTCGTTGGTCCCTCCGGTGACCGGCGTCGCGGCCGGTGCCGGTGTCACACCCAGCGTCGACGACGACGGCCCCTGACGCGAGAACCAGCCGCTGCCCGACGGCGGTCCGGCCGCCGAGGCGAGCACGTTCCCGGCGCGGGCCGGCCCCGGTGGGGCCTGCCGCGGCAGCGCCGGCTGCTCCCGTACGTCGACGGTCGGCTGCTGCGGCGGGCGGCCCGCCACCGGCAGTTCCGCCGCCGTGGGGCGGCCCGCGACGGGCAGCGGGGCCGGCTCGGGCGGGCGACCGGCCACCGGCAGCTCCGCCGTATTGGGCCCGCGGCCGGCGACGGGCAGATCGGCGGGCGCCGGCCGGCGACCGGCCACCGGCAGCGCGCCGCGCGGCGCCACGGGCGGGGTGCCCGGCCCGGTCGCCGCACCGAGCTGGGTGGTGAGCATCCGCGGCGAGGCGGGCTGGTCCAGCTCGGCGGCGGGAGCCGGCGCCAGCAGGTCGGCCGGCAGCCGGACCTCCGCGACCAGACCCTCGCGCCGGCCACGCAGCCGCACCCGGATGCGATGCCGGGCGCCGAGGTGGCTGACCACGAAGAGACCCATCCGCTCGGAGGCCGCCACGTCCGCCGCCGGCGGCTCCGCCAGCAGCGCGTTCGCCTCGGCCAGCGCGGAGGGGCTCATCCCGAGCCCCTGGTCGGCGATCTCCACCAGCGCGCCGGAGCCCTCGGCCCGCGTGCTCACCCGGACGACCGTGTCCGGCCGGGAGAACGCGGTCGCGTTCTCCAGCAGCTCGGCGAGCAGGTGCACCAGGTCGCCGACCGCGTGCCCGACGACGTGCAGTTCCGCCGCCGAGGAGTGGCGCACCCGCTGGTACTGCTCGATCTCGGCGCTCGCCGCGAGCAGCACCGCACCCAGGCCGACCGGCCGGTTCCACCGACGGGTGGACTCCGTACCGGCCAGCACCAGCAGGCTCTCGTCGTTGCGGCGCATCCGGGCGGCCAGATGGTCCAACCGGAACAGGTTCTCCAGCTGGTCCGGGTCGCTCTCCTCGCGTTCCAGGTCGTCCAGCAGCTCCAGCTGCCGCTCGACCAGCACCTGGCTGCGCCGGGCCAGGTTCACGAACATGGCGTTGACGTTGCGGCGCATCAGCGCCTGCTCGACGGCGACGCTGACCGCGCTGCGGTGCACCGCCACGAACGCCTCGGCCAGCTCGCCGATCTCGTCCAGCGACCGGACCACCGCCGGCGGCACGTCGATGTCGGTGACCGGGCTGTCCACCGCCCGCAACCGGTCCAGCGCGTCGGGCAGCTCGACCTGCGCGATCCGCAGGGCCTGGCTGCGCAGCAACCGCATCGACCGGGCGATGGACCGGCCGATGAGCAGCGAGATGAGCACGGCGACCAGGAGGACCGCGACGATGCCGCCGACCACCAGCAGGGTGTCCCGCAGCTGGGCGGAGCTGGCGTCCTCGGCGCGGGTCACCGCGTCGTCGAGCACCTCCCCCTCCAGCTGCCGGAGCAGCTCCTGCCGCTGCTCGCTGGCCGCCCACCACTGCGGGGCGGGCAGCACGGCCGGATCGGCGGCGGCGGTCGGCAGGCTCTTCTCCTCCAGCTTCGTGGCGGCCACGAACGCCGGATCGACCGAGGTCCGGTCGTAGCGGCGGATCTGCTCGGGGGTCGCCGCGACCCGGAACGCGCCCAGAGCGGTGAGCTGCTGGGCCCGCAGGTCGGTGATGCTGACCTGGTCGTTCACCTCGTAGCGACCGGCGCGGGCGGCGGCGTAGAGCTGCGCGCGGATCCGCGAGGTGAACTCCTTGACCCGGGCGAGCTGGACGTACCGCAGCACCGCGTCGCTGAGCGCCTGCTGGTCGTCCCCCGGGGACGGCTCGGCGAGCAGGGTGAGCAGGGCGTCGATCGACCGGTGGTAGTTGCTGAGGACGGTGTCGTTGCTGAGCACCGCCGCCGGCACCGTGGCGCGGATGTAGACGACCTGGTCGAACGACTCCAGCACCTGCGAATAGGAGACCCGCCAGGCGGCGTCCGCGTCGACCAGCGGTTCGGCGGACCGGCGCAGCTCGCTCATCGCCTGGTCGGTGGCGGCGTGCAGGGGCTTCAGCGCGGCGATCGCGGCGTCCCGGTCGGCCGCGCCACCGGCCCGGCGCAGCGCGGCCAGCTCCCCCGCGGTGCGGTCCCGTTCCTGCTGCAACCGGTCCACCGCCGTGGTGATCTGCCGGCCGATGCCGACCTGCTGGGCGAAGTCGCTCAGCGCGGTGGTCTGGCCCACCAGGCCCCGGGTCTGCACCCCGGCCAGCACCAGGAAGGCCAGCGAGGGGATGACCAGCACGGTGGCGAGCTTGGTGCCCATCCGCCAGTCCCGCAACCGCAGCGGTGACCGACGCCGGTGCGGTACGACCCGGACGTCGAAACGGCTGCGGCGGTGGTTCGAGACCGCGCCGTCGCCCGCGTCGGGACCTGCGCCCACACATGCCTCCTCGGTCCCTCGCCTCCACCGGGGTCGGGGAGCGCAGTCCATCCAACCAGGCCGGGCGGCCCTGTCAACGGCCTGGACGACCGGCCGGTCAGGAAGGTCAGCGCGGCCGGGCGTCGGCTGCCGGGTTCGGTGTCTCCGGCTCGTCCGTCCGGCCGATGCCGGCGACGTGCGCCGCGTCGGGGATCCGGCCCAGCGCCACCAGCGCCGCGCCCATCGCCCCGATCTCCGGGTGGTGCTGGTGGCGGACCGGTCGGGGCGCCAGCGTCGCGGCGAACATCTGCCGCCACCACGGCGAGGCGGCCATCGCGCCGCCACCGAGCACCACCTCGGCCGGGGCCCGCACCCCGGACTCCAGCAGCGCCAGGTCGTCGGCGACCAGGCGGCAGAGTGCCGTCATCAGGCCGGCCAGGATGTCCACGGCGGTGGTGCCGAAGCCGAGCCCCCGCAGCTCGCCGGAGCCGGCGGGGACCAGGCCGGGCGGGCGGTCGCCGCCGAAACGGGGATTCACCGCGAGGTGCCCGGCCGGCCCGACCCGGGCCAGCGCGGCCTCCAGCTCCGCGCCGTCGGGCAGGCGCAGCTCCCGGTTGGCCCAGGCGAAGAGGTTGCCGCCGCTGGAGTAGGCGGCCCCGGTCACCACGTACTCGTGGTCCACCCGGTACCGCCACAGCTCGTCGGCGAGCGGCGCCAGGCCCGCCTCGTCGGGCTGGACCAGCCGGACGGCGGCGGAGGTGCCGACGGTCACCGCGGCCCGGGTGGCGTCGACGCAACCGGAGCCGACGTTGGACGCGGCCCCGTCGCCCACCGGCGCGGCCCACGCCGACCCCGCCAGCTGCGGCCACCGCCGGGCGTACGCGGAGCGCAGCCGGCCGCGCCAGCCGGTGGGTGCCAGCGGCGGCAGCTCGGCCGGTCGCACCCCGGCCAGCTCGCACGCCTCGGCGTCCCAGTCCATCCGGTGCAGGTCGAGCAGGCCGGTGCCGGAGGCCAGCGAGACCGACATCGGCGCCTCGTCGAGCAGCACGCCCAGCACGTAGTCGACCAGCCCGACGAAGCGGGCCACCGGGGTGGCGGTGCGGGCGCGCAGCCAGGGCAGCCGGACCGACCAGTAGCACCGGTGGAACCAGGTGCCGGTGCGCTGGTGGAAGGCCTCCGGGTCGGCCGGTCCGACCGCCGAGGCGACCGGCATCGGGCGGGTGTCGAGCCAGGTCAGCACCGGCCCGAGCGGCTCCCCGGCGGCGTCCAGCGGCAGCACCGAGTGCCACTGCGCGGAGGCCGCCACCAGTTCCACGTCGCGCAGCCGGCCGCCGGCGGCCAGCTCGTCCAGGCACTCGACGAGGCAGGCGAGATAGCCGGGGCCGTCGAGCGTGCCGCTGCCGTCGGCCCCGGTGGCGACCCGCACCTTGCGCCGGGCCAGCGCGCCGGGCAGCGGGTTGGCGTCCGCGTCCAGCACGAGGGCCCGTACCGAGGAGGTGCCCAGGTCGAGAGCGAGAATGTTCATCGCCGGTCAACCTACCCGCCGGGACGGTCGGCAAAGCCAAGATCCGCCCGGGCCGGCCCGGCGTTCGGGGGCCCGCGGGGGCGGCGGGTCGCGTACAGTGATCGTCATGCTCGCGCACCTGTCCTGCTGGTGGCCCGCCGACCCGGCGGCCCACCCCCGCGCGTAGCTTTCCGACGCGGCCGCCCGACGAGGCGGCCGCCGGTCCTTCCCCGGCACCCGGGTCGCCCCCACGGCGGCTCCCGGTCCACCGAGGAGACCCGATGACCCGCCCGCTCGACCTGCTCGCCGCCGTCGCCGACGGCGTCGACCCCGGCCCCTTCGCGCTCGTCCGCCGCGAGGGCGCCGACCACCTCGACCTCTTCACCGGCACGGTACGCACCGTCGACCGGCTCGCCGACATCCCGCTGCCCGACGACGCGCCCGGACCGCGCACGCTGGCCCTGGTGCCGTACCGGCAGATCGGCGAGCGGGGCTTCGCCCACGTCGACGATCGCGTGCCGCTGGAGTGCCTGCTGATCGCCGGGCACCAGCGGATCGGCCTGGCCGAGGCGGTCGCCGCGCTGCCGGACGCCGCGGTGGTCACCCGCGACGCCGGCTTCGACATCTCCGACGACGAGTACGCCCGCACCGTCGGCCGGGTGCTCGACGAGGAGATCGGCCGGGGCGAGGGAGCCAACTTCGTCATCCACCGCACCCTGCACGCCACCGTGCAGGGGCCGCCGCTGGCCGCCGCGGCCACCGCGCTGCGCCGCCTGCTGCTGGCCGAACGCGGGGCGTACTGGACGTTCCTGGTGCACACCGGGGACCGGATCCTGGTCGGCGCCAGCCCGGAGCGGCACGTCAGCGTGGACGACGGCCTGGTCACCATGAACCCGATCAGCGGCACCTTCCGCCACACCGGCGCGGCGGCCGACCGGGACGCCCTGCTGCGCTTCCTCCGCGACCCGAAGGAGGTCGAGGAGCTGTACATGGTGCTGGACGAGGAACTGAAGATGATGGCGTGCGTCGCCGAGCACGGCGGGCAGGTCGTCGGGCCGTACCTCAAGGAGATGGCGCACCTCGCGCACACCGAGTACCTGCTCGCCGGGCGCGGCTCGCTGGACGTCCGGGAGGTGCTCCGGGAGACCATGTTCGCCCCGACCGTGACCGGCAGCCCGATGGAGAACGCCTGCCGGGTCATCGCCCGGCACGAGCGGACCGGCCGCCGCTACTACGCCGGGGTGCTGGCCCTGCTGGGGCACGACACCGCCGGCCGGCAGACCCTGGACGCGCCGATCCTGATCCGTACCGCGGAACTCTCCCCCACCGGCGGGCTGCGGGTGCCGGTCGGCGCCACCCTGGTCCGGCACTCGACGGCCGCGGGTGAGGTGGCGGAGACCCACGCCAAGGCCGCCGGGGTGCTGGCCGCGCTGGGCCTCGGCCCCGACGCCCCACGGGCCGACCCCGCCACCGCCGGTCGGGAGCCGGCGCCGTCCCTCGCCGACGACCCGGAGGTACGCGCCGCGCTGGCCGCCCGCAACGCGCCGCTGGCCCGGTTCTGGCTGGACCAGCGGGGCGCGACGGCGCTGCCCGGGCTGACCGGCCGGCGCGCGTTGATCGTGGACGGTGAGGACACCTTCACCGGGATGCTGGCCCACCAGCTCGGCGCGCTCGGCCTGACCGTGGCCCGCTGCGACTGGCGCCGACCCGAGCCGGTGGCGGCGTACGACCTGGTGGTGGTGGGTCCGGGTCCGGGTGACCCGCGCAACCTCGCCGACCCGAAGATGGCGGCGCTGCGGGAGCTGCTGGCCGACCTGCTGGCCACCGGCCGGCCCACCCTGGCGGTCTGCCTCGGGCACCAGTTGCTCGCCGGGCTGCTCGGGCTGCCGCTGCACCGCCGCGAGGCGCCCTACCAGGGCCTGCCGCGGGACATCCCGGTGTTCGGCACGACCCGCCGGGTGGGCTTCTACGCCAGCTTCACCGCCCTGGCCGACGCCGACCGGGTCGCCACCCCGTACGGGCCGGTGGAGCTGTCCCGGGACGCCGGCGACGGGGCGGTGCACGCGCTGCGCGGGCCGGGCTTCGCCGGGGTGCAGTTCCATCCGGAGTCGGTGCTCAGCCGGGACGGGATGGCCGTCCTGGCGGACCTGCTCGGGCATCTGCTCGAACGACCGGCGCTGACCGGGCATGGGCGGGCCGGACGGGGGTAGGGCTGTGGACGACCGGTGGTCCGGGCGGGCCGAGAGCCCCCGCCCGACCACCGGTCGCCTCGTCCGGGGTCAGCCGGCCAGGCCCCGCTTCAGGGCGGTGCCGATCTGCACGGCCCGCTTCGCGGTCAGCGCGGACGCGGTGAGCGCGATGTCGTCGGGCGCGGTCTCGCCGTTGTTGCTGGTGTGCGAGGCGCCGTACGGGTTGCCGGCGGTGAACTGGCTCGGCTCGGTGTAGCCGGGGGTGACCACGACGCCGCCCCAGTGGTAGAAGATCGTGTAGAGCGACAGCAGGGTCGACTCCTGGCCGCCGTGCGAGGTGGCCGTCGAGGTGAAGCCGCTGTAGACCTTGTTGGCCAGCGCGCCCTGTGCCCAGAGCGGGCCGGTGGTGTCGATGAACTGCTTGAGCTGGGCGGCGATCATGCCGTACCGGGTGGGCGACCCGAAGATCACCACGTCGGCCCAGGAGAGGTCGTCGAGCTCCACCTCCATCACGTCCTGGGTCTCCAGGCGGTGCGCCTGCCAGCCGGAGTTGGACCGGATCGCCTCCTCGGGGGCGAGTTCACGCACCTTCCGGAGGCGGACGTCGGCCCCGGCCTCCCCCGCCGCCTCGCACACCGCCTGGGCCATCTGGTACGTGATCCCGGTCGCGCTGTAGTAGATCACCGCGACCTTGGTCTGGCCATCCATCAGACGTTCCTCCTCGATTCGGGTCAGCTCCGGCGACTACCCGTTAGTTGCGGCGTCAAACGCCGCCCTGGTGCGGGCGGTCAGCGGCCGGGGTCGATCGGGCGACCCGGCTCAAGATTTGCGCAAGTTCCGCGCCGGGGCGGTGTCGGAACCCCGGCCACCCAGGATCCTGATCGCACCGGTGCCGGCGTGTCCTGCCGCCGCCGGCGCACCGGCGAACCTGAACGGGGGATCGCGCTCCGCCGGCATCGTCGCTGGCGTAGCGCGATCAGGGGGTGCCCGCCGCCTGCGTCCGATCCTCGCATTCCCCCTCTCCGGATGGTCATGCGTCGAGGCGGGTGCACTTCCGGCGGTGCTGCTCCTGCTCCTCCTGTTCGTCCCGGATCCGGGGAATGCTCCCCGGCCCCCGTGGGGATCCACGTCGTGACCCACGAGAGGAAGGACGAACCATGCGACTGACCGAGCAGCAGATCCGTTCGCTGTACGGACAGGACGTCCAGGACCGCTCGGGCGCGAAGATCGGCAGTGTCGGCCAGGTCTGGGCCGACGCCGCCGGGGAGCCGACCTGGGTCAGCGTGAAGACCGGGGTGATGGGCCACCACGAGTCGATGGCCCCGCTCCAGGCGGCGCGGATGCAGAACGACGGCCGGCTCCAGGTGCCGTACGACAAGGCCACCGTACGGAGCGCGCCGAGCGTCGAGACGGGCACCGACCAGCCCCTCAACGCGGATCAGCTGGCCCAGCTGTACCAGCACTACCAGCTCCAGCAGCAGGGCCCGGCCCAGCAGCCGCCGCAGCGGATGCCGGGCGCCCCCGAGGTGGTCCGCTCGGAGGAGCGGATCCAGGTCGGCACCGAGAGCGAGCCCGCCGGCACGGCCCACCTGCGCAAGCGGGTGGTGACCGAGAACGTGCAGACCACGGTGCCGGTCGAGCACGACGAGGTGTCCGTGGTCCGCGAGCCGATCACCGCGGCGAACCGCGGCGACACCCGGCCGGACATCCGTGAGGAGCAGCGCGACATGGAGCTGCGCGCGGAGCACCCGGTGGTCGTCAAGGAGCAGGTGCCCGTGGAACGGGTGCGGCTGAACAAGGACGAGGTGGTCGAGGAGCAGCCCGTCAACGCGCAGGTCCGGCGGGAGCTGGTCGACGCGGACGTACCCGACCGGGCACGCCGCGACCGCTGACCCCCGGCACGACGCGGGTCACCCCGGGCGGGTGGGCGAGAGCCCACCCGCCCGGTCGCGTCCGGGCCCGCAGTGTCGGATCGGCCGCCTATGCTCGGCGTCCATCACCGACGGAGGGGTGCGGCGTGGACGTGCGGCTCACCGGCGCGGAGGCGCTCGCCCTGCGGATGACCAGCCTGTTGCTGCGCCCGCACCCGGTCGCCCGGCCGACGGACGTGGCCGGGGTGGTCGAGTGGTTCGGGGCCATGCAGGCCCAGGACGTGGCGAGCGGTCTCTGGTCGCTGGGCGTACGCCTGCCGGGGCGGACCCTCGCCGACGTGCTGGCGGCGCTGGAACGGCGGGAGGCGTTGCGCACCTGGCCGATGCGGGGCACGGTCCACCTCGTACCCTCGCGGGACGCCCGCTGGATGCTGGCGGTGACGGGCGTGCGGGCGCTGGCCGGCGCGGCGGCCCGCTGGCGGGCCCTCGGCCTGACCGCCGCCGACGCCGACCGGGCGGCCGACGTGCTCGGCGCGGCGCTGGCCGGGGGTGGGCGGCTCACCCGCGCGCAGTGCCTGGCCACGCTCGCCGCGGCCGGCATCGACACCACCGGGCAACGCGGCTACCACCTGCTCTGGCACGCCAGCCTGCGCGGGGTCACCTGCGTCGCCCCGCACGTCGGCACCGAGCAGACCTTCGTCCTGCTGGACGAGTGGGCGCCGGACCCACACCGCCCCGAGCGCGACGAGGCGCTCGGCATCCTCGCGGCGCGCTACTTCCGCGGTCACGGCCCCACCACCGTGCGGGACTTCGCCGGCTGGACCGGGCTGACCCTGACCGACGCCCGGCGGGGCGTCGCGGTGGCCGGTGCCGCCCTCGCCACCGTCCGGGTGGACGACACGGAGGCCCTGGTCGACGCGGCGCTGCTGGACGCGCCCCGGGCACCGGTCGACGACCTGCACCTGCTGCCCGGCTTCGACGAGTTCCTGCTCGGCTTCAAGGACCGCACGCTGATGCTCGACCCGGCGCACCAGCAGGCGGTGGTCCCCGGTAACAACGGCGTCTTCCAGGCCACCGTGGTCCGCGCCGGGCGGGTCGTCGGCACCTGGAAGCGTGCCCAGACCAGGGCTCGAGTGACGGTCACCGTGCACCAGCTGACGCCCTTCGACGAGGCGCTGCGCACCCGGGTGGAGGCCGGCCTGGCCCGGTACGGACATTTCCTCGGACTGCCGCTGCGTAACTCCTGGTGACCGCCTCGGGCCAACCGCATGGCCAACGGAGAGTGATCATGCGGGGCTGCTCCCGTCTTGGCGGCGATCATCGCTGAATTCCCCTGAGCTGCCCAAACGCGGTACCGCGCCGCGCCTGGTACCCACCCTCCGCTCCCCCTTTGCTCTGCAGCCACCGACGCATCGGGTGACGGAAGGTGCCTGCTGCGCGGATGGCTGCAGAGCAAAGGGCCGACATCGTGCCGCCTGCCCGGCACAGATCCAGCACGCTTGGTGATCGGCCGGATCCTGCACCGCCGGCATCCTTGTCGTCCGCCTCGGCGCCCGATCGGGGAAGAGCGACGGGCCGGTGGCGAGAAACGCCACCGGCCCGTCCCCGGTGTCGGTCAGGCCAGCGCGCCGGCGGCCCGCCCCTCGTGCAGGGTGAGGTTCCGGCCGGTGGCCGGGTCGAACAGGTGGATCTTCTCCAGGTTGAACCAGACCCGCCGGTTCTCCCCCTCCCGCACCGGGGACTCGGCCGAGAGCCGGGTGACCAGGCTCGACCCGGCGCCGGTGAAGTCGGCCGCCCCGGCGTCGGCGGCCAGCTCCTCCAGCTCGGCGGCGCTGGCCCGTTCGCCCTCGACGGTGAAGTAGACGTACTTGTCGGAGCCCATCGACTCGACGATGTCCACCGGCGCCTCGAACTCCATGCCCCGGCGGCGGGTGTCGTCGTCGATCAGTTCCGCGTCCTCGAAGTGCTCCGGCCGGACACCGAGGATCAGCTCGCGCGGCGCGTCACCGGCCTCGAGCTGCCGGCGGATCCGCTCGCCGACCGGCACGTCACCGAGCGCGGTCCGCAGCTTGCCGTCCTCGACGGCGGCGTGCAGGAAGTTCATCGACGGCGAGCCGATGAACCCGGCGACGAAGAGGTTGCGGGGGTGGTCGTACAGCTCCTGGGGCGGCCCGACCTGCTGCACCGCGCCGCCCCGCATGATCACCACACGGTCGCCGAGGGTCATCGCCTCGGTCTGGTCGTGGGTGACGTAGACGGTGGTGGTGCCGAGCTGCTTCTGCAGCCGGGACACCACGGTGCGCATCTGCACCCGCAGCTTGGCGTCCAGGTTGGACAGCGGCTCGTCCATCAGGAACGCCTTGGGCTGCCGGACGATCGCCCGCCCCATCGCCACCCGCTGCCGCTGGCCGCCGGAGAGGTTCGCCGGCTTGCGGTCCAGCAGCGGGGTCAGCTCCAGCACCTTCGCGGCCTCGTCGACCTTCCGGTCGATCTCCGCCTTGTCCAGCTTCGCCAGCCGCAGCGGAAAGGCCATGTTCTCCCGGACGGTCATGTTCGGATAGAGCGCGTACGACTGGAACACCATGGCGATGTCCCGGTCCCGGGGGGCCTTGTCGTTGACCCGCTCCCCCGCGATGCGCAGCTCACCGGAGCTGATGTCCTCCAGCCCGGCGATCATGTTCAGGGTGGTGGACTTCCCGCAGCCCGAGGGGCCGACCAGGATCACGAACTCGCCGTCGGCGATCTCCAGGTCGACGTCCTGCACCGCGACGGTCCCGTCCGGGAACCGCTTGCCCACCTTGTCCAGCACGATGTCAGCCACTGTTACCACCTATCCCTTGACTGCGCCGGAGGTCAGACCGGACACGATGCGGCGCTGGAAGAAGAGCACGAAGAGGATGATCGGAATGGTGATCACCACGGCGGCGGCGCAGATCGCCCCGGTGGGGTCCTCGAACTGCGACTCGCCGGTGAAGAACGACAGCGCCACCGGGACCGTACGGGCCCGCTCGGTCGAGGTGAGCGTGATGGCGAAGAGGAAGTCGTTCCAGCAGAAGATGAAGACCAGGATCGCCGTGGTGAACAGCCCCGGCGCGGCCAGCGGGGCGATGACCCGCCGGAACGCCTGGCCCTGGGTGGCGCCGTCCATCTTCGCCGCCTTCTCCAGGTCCCACGGGATCTGCTTGAAGAACGCCGACAGCGTGTAGATCGACAGCGGCAACGCGAAGGTGATGTACGGCAGGATCAGCCCCGGCCAGGTGTCGAAGAGCCCGAGCTGCCGCTCGATCTCGAACAGCGGCGACACCAGCGACACCTGCGGGAACATCGCGATCAGCAGGGAGACACCGACCAGCAGCTTCTTGCCCGGGAAGTCCAGCCGCGAGATGGCGTACGCGGCCATCGCGCCGAGGACCACCGCGATGAGGGTGGCGATGAGCGCGATGCCGATCGAGTTGACCAGGGCCCGGACGAACTGGTCGGTGTCGAAGATCGTCCGGTAGTTGTCCAGCGTCCACTCGCGGGGCCAGAACTTGCCGTCGGTGAGGGTGCCCGGCGTCTTGAACGACAGCGAGGCGATCCAGAGCACCGGGACCAGCGCGAACACGACGACGATCACGTCGAGCAGACCCCAGCGCAGCTTCGCCCGCGTGGTGGTTTCGACTGCCATGTCAGCGCCTCTCCCCGTCGTCGCTGCCGGGGGCAGCGGTGCCGAACAGCTTCACGAAGAGGAAGGCGATGATCGCCACGGTGATGAAGATCAGCACCGACATCGTGGAGCCGATACCGAGGTTCAGACCTCGGATCAGGTTGTTGTAGGCGAGCATCGACACCGACGAGGTCTCGTTGCCGCCGTTGGTGAGCACGAAGATGTTGTCGAAGACCCGGAACGCGTCCAGGGTGCGGAACAGCAGCGCGACCAGGATCGCCGGCTTCATCACCGGCAGCATCACCTTGGTGAACCGCTGCCACGAGGTCGCCCCGTCGGTGGAGGCGGCCTTGAGCAGGTCCTCCGGCACCAGCGCCAGCCCGGCCATCAGCAGCAGCGCCATGAACGGGGTGGTCTTCCAGATCTCCGCCAGCATGATGATCGCCAGTGAGCTGGCCCGCTCGGTCAACGGCGCGCTGCCGTCGAAGAGGTTGGCCAGGTAGCCGGTGCCGGGCGTCCAGGCGTACCGCCAGGAGAAGGCGGCGACGACGGTGACGATCCCGTACGGGATCAGCGCCGCGGTCCGGACGATGCCCCGACCGACCAGGGTCCGGTGCATGATCAGCGCGAGCCCCATGCCGAGCACCAGCTCGACCGCCACGGTGACCACGGTGATCAGCGCGGTGACCCCGAACGCGGTCCACCAGAACTGGTTGCTCAGCACGGTGACGTAGTTCTCCAGCCCGATGAACTTCCGCTCGTCGGGGAAGCGCAGGTCGAACCGCTGCAACGACAGCCAGATCGAATAGATGATCGGGTACGCGGTGACCAGCACCATGACGAGTGCGGCCGGCGCGCAGAGCAGCCAGCCGAGCTTCCGTTCGGCCTTCTTGTTCTCGCTCAGCGGCGCCTTCGCCGACCGGCGGGTGGCCCGCTGGGCCGGTACGGCGGCGTGCCGTCCGGTGGCGGCGGCCGTCTCGTCGGCGGCGACGTCCGCGCCCGTCGGGGTGGCGTTGATGCTCACGGGAGCACCCCCTTCGATTCGAGCGCGTCGGCGATGGCCTTGCGCAGCTCGTCGGCGGTCTGCTCGGGCTGGATCCCGGACGGCGGCGACAGCAGCGCCGACATCACCGTGGAGATGCTCTGGTAGGCGGGGGTCAGCGGGCGGACCGCCGGCTCCTTCAGCTCCTCCAGGATGGTGTCCTTCATCGGGTACGCCTTGTCCATCTCCGGGTCGTCGTAGACCTTCTCGATGGTTGGCGGCACCCCGTCGTTGACGGCGGAGAACTTCTGGTGCTCGGCGTTACGGA
This sequence comes from Micromonospora sp. CCTCC AA 2012012, assembly GCF_040499845.1. NCBI lineage: Bacteria > Bacillati > Actinomycetota > Actinomycetes > Micromonosporales > Micromonosporaceae > Micromonospora > Micromonospora mangrovi. The sequence goes on along the minus strand of NZ_CP159342.1, from coordinate 798,345 downwards.
TGCACTTCGCCGCCTCGAACGACTCCGTCGGGTGCTTCGAGTAGGCGCTGACGGCCATGTTGACGCCACCGATGGTGACCTTGCTCGGGGTGCCCGCGTCGATCCCCGGCACCCGCGCCCACTTGACCTTCTTCGCTAGGTCCGGGTTGGCCTCCTGCATCGCCGGATAGACGAACGGCCAGTTGACCTGGAAGGCGCCCTGGCCGGACTGGAACTCCAGCCGGACCGGGTCCTCGGTGGCGTTGCTGAACGACGGCGAGGTCACGCCCGACGTGGCGAACTTCTTGAGCTGGTCGAGCGCCTTCACGGTGCCGGCGTCCATGACGGCCTTCTTGCCGTCGTCGCTGAGGATCTTGCCGCCGGCGCTCTCGGCGAGGGTGTTGTAGAGGACGACCAGACCCTCGTACTGCGCGCCCATGGTGAGCACCTGGTAGGGCTTGCCCTGCTGCTTGAGCTGCTCGGCCGCGGAGATCATCTCGTCCCAGGTCTTCGGCGGCTGCTGGACCAGGTCGGTGCGGTACCAGAGCAGCTGGACGTTGGTGTTCTTCGGCGCGGCGTAGAGCTTGTCCTCGTAGCGGGCGGTGTCCAGCGGGCCCGCGAGGGTGCCCTGCTCGGCCTCCGCCTTGTCCTGGCCGGTCCACTCGCGGATCCAGTCGGCGCTGGCGAACTCCTGGGTCCAGGTGACGTCGAGACCGAGCACGTCCATCCCGGTGTCCTGGGCGGCGAGCCGGCGCACCATCTGCACCCGCTGGTCGTCGGCCTGCCGGGGCAGCACCCGATAGACGATCTTGTAGCGTCCCTGGGCCTGCGAGTTGCAGTCGTCGACCACCTTCTGCAGGTTCTGCTCCGGCGGGTAGTACAGGTTGATCGTCGGTGGGCCACCGGTGTCGCCGGAGCCGCAGGCGGCCAGCGGTGCCACCAACGTCAACGCGGCGGCTGTCGCCGCCGCGCGGAACAGTGGTCGCCGCCGGTTCACGGCCCCGTCGGGGTCTGTCGTCATCGCCCTCCCCCTCAGTGTTCGAGAACCGGGGAGGTCGCCCGCGCCCCGGTGCACGGCGAGACGGTCGGGGCCTCCGGCTGCGGTCGGACGAGACCCCGGACGTTTCGTGCGCAGACAGTGCCCGACCTGCGACATCGCGAAACCTGGCCGCCCTGCGACCGGCCCGACAGCGGCAGGCCACCACGCTGCGGGCCGGCCCGGCCGGCCGTACGCTCGGCGGATGGACGCCACCTTCTTCTTCGATCCCGTCTGCCCGTGGACCTGGCGCACCTCGCGCTGGCTGGTCGCCGTCGCGGAGGCGCGCGGCCTGGGCGTCGAGTGGCGGGCGTTCAGCCTGGCCATCCTCAACGAGGGTCGGATCGCCCCCGAGTACGCCGACGCGATGGCCGCGTCCGGCCGGGCCCTGCGCCTGGTGGAGGCGCTGCGCGCCGAGGGGCGCCACGACGACGCCGGCCGCTTCTACACCGAACTGGGGGTCCGCACCCACGACGCCGGCAACCCGATGTCCGACCAGGTGGTGACCGCCGCCGTCGAGGCGGCCGGCCTCGCCGAGGCCGCGCCGGCCCTCGACGACGAACGCTGGGACCGCGCCGTGCACGAGTCGCACGCCCTGTCGTACGCCTCGGCGGGCCCGGACATCGGCTCGCCGGTGCTGATGGTGCCCGGCGCCGAGCGGGGCATCCACGGGCCGATCGTCACCGAGGTCCCCGACCCGGACGACGCCCTGACCATCTGGGACTCGCTGGTGCCGCTGCTGCGGCTGACCACCTTCCACGAGATCAAGCGCGGTCGCCGCTGACCGGGCCGGCGGTGGTCGCCCGGAACCGTCGCACCGGGTCGGCATGATGGCCGGGTGATCGCATGCTTCAAGGACCTCTGCATGGACGCCGCCGACGCCCACCGGCTCGGCGCCTTCTGGGCCGGCATCCTCGACGGGGAACTGGTCGACACCGGGGACGGCGACACCCGGGTCGATCCCCGCGCCGCCCGGTCGCGCGCCGAGTCGATCTGGGTGAACACGGTGCCCGAACCGCGGACCGGCAAGACCCGCGTCCACCTGGACCTCCGGCTCGCCGGGCCGGAGCCGGCCGCGTTGCTGGCGGCCGGGGCCCGGCTGGTGCGCGAGCCGGACGCGGAGATCACCTGGTGGGTGCTGGCCGACCCGGAGGGCAACCACTTCTGCGCCTTCGCGCCCCGCAGGGACGCCCGCCCCGGCGTCTTCGAGCTGGTGGTGGACAGCGCCGACCCGGCCGCCCAGGCGCGCTGGTGGGCGGGGGTGGTCGGCGGCCGGGTGGAGACCACCGACGAGGGGGTCGTCTCGATCGTCGGGGCGGCCGGGTTCCCCTGGGACCACTGGGTCTTCGACCCGGTGCCGGAGCGCAAGCGGGTGAAGAACCGGGTGCACTGGGACGTCGACCTCACCGGTCCGGACGCCACCGCGCTGATCGCCGCCGGGGCGACGCTGCTGCGGGAGCCCACTGAACGGACCGCCTGGTGGGTGCTGGCCGATCCGGAGGGCAACGAGTTCTGCGCCTTCCCGCCGCGTCCCACCCAGTGAACACCGAGGGTGTGCAGCGTCCGTCGGGTGGTCTAGCGTTTCCGTAGCTCCGCAGCCAGCGCGTCGCCGTCGAAGTCGATACGCCTCCGGCCGACCCCCAGCCCGCCCGAACGGTTGGTAATCGCGGGAACCCCCTTCTGCCGGTTCACCGGTTGGGCAGGATCGTCCCCAACGAGGAGGTTGTCGTGCAGGACACCCGCGCTCTCGCCCTGACGTTCGAGGTGAGCGGCCTGCCCCCGGTCAAGACCGAGGCCCTGTCCATCTTCGCCGCCGGGCATCGGCAGGCGACGAGGGTCCGCGCCCTGCTCCAGGCGGCCTGCGCGGCGGCCCAGCGCACCGGCTGGACCCCGCTCGCCGGGCCGATCGAGGTGGACCTGACCCTGCGCTGTCCGCCCGGGCACCGCACCTCCGACGCCAGCACCCTGCTGGGCGGGGTGTGCGCGGTGCTCCAGGACAAGAAGCGGGTGGCCAACATCGGGCTGGCCCACCTCGGCGTCCTCGTCGACGTCGCGCTCTACGACGACGACCGGCAGATCCGCCGGTTGTCGTACGCGGAGGAGCCGGCGGAGGACTTCTCGTACCAGGTCAGGGTGGCCGCCGTACCCACCGTGGTTTGACCGACGGCCGCGGTGGGGTACCGCGGACGCCGACGAAGGGAGCGCCGATGTCGGAGCCACATGTCACGCTCGACCCGAGCGGGCTCGATCCTGTGCAGCAGAAGCTGCGCGGCCCGCTGGAGGATCAGCTGACCTCGGCCCTGCAGGCGGCCACCGAGCGGGTCCGTGCGAGTTACGCGGGCGAACCGGTCGAGGACGTCTGTCGTCGGCTGCTGGACGAGACCCGGGCGGGCCTGCACCCGGACATCGCCGCCGGCTTCAACCCCGACATGGACGAGTTCTGTCGGGTGGCCGTGGCGATCGTCCGGGGCGGGGTCTCCTGAGGCACGCTGACCCGACCGCGCCGGCCCCGTGCCGGCGCGGTCGTGTCTGCGCGCCGGTTCAGCCGCGGCGTACGTCGACCGAGACCACGTGCAGGCCGTCGGGCCGGGTGGACTCGCCCAGCCGGACCGGCAGCGGGGTGCCCGTGGTGCGCAGCCCGAGGCCGAATCCGAGGTGTCCCTCGAAGTCGCCCGCCGGCGCCCAGCCGCGCAGGGTCGGCAGGTCGACGGCCCGGGCCGGCGCGGTGAAGCTGATCCGGCCGCTGGTGAGGTGCCCCTGGGCCGGGTCGAAGCGGACCGAGAGGTACGCGTTGCCGGGCAGGTCGATCGGGTCGCCGCTGCCGTCGGAGTCGACGCGGTCGACGAGGGCGACCTGGTAGCCGGGGGTCGGGCCGCGGAAGGCGAAGGTGACCCGGGTCCAACCCTCGCTCGGGTGGTCGCCGATCCGGATGTCGACCAGGACGGGCAGCGGTTCGCCGGGTGCCGGGGTGACCGGGACCCGCACGGCGTGGCTGACCCGGGCCGGCGCGGTGGGGACCGCCCAGCCGTAGGTCACCCGCCAGTCGGAGGCGGCCGGCGGCCGGCCGGTGGTGGGTGCGGGGCTGGTGGGTGCGGGGGCCGTGGTGGGCACCGCGGTCGGGGACGGGGTGGAGGCGGCGGTCGCGCTGGGCGCGGGTGCCGTCGAGGGCGCTGACGTCGCGCCGTCGTGGTCGGTCGTGGTGCAGGCCGCCGCGAGCAGCACGACCAGGCTGGCGAGCAGTGGTACGCGCTGAGGTGTCATGACTCAGTGTGGCGCTCGACCGCCCACCCGGAAAAGAGGCGATCGTCCCTGCTCACTGTCATTGTCGGAATCCGGTCGGCAGAACCGGGGGCGGGTCAGGACCGGGTCCGCAACTCCCCGATCCTGACCCCCAGCCGTCCGGCGTGGTAGCGGAATTCGCCGTTGCGAGCGCGGCGGGCGTGGCACGCCGCCCACGCCGGGCTCAACACGGCGAGCCGGCCCGCATGCACTCAGCTCCACGGTGCCCAACTACCGGACTTCGGTGCGTTCCGACTCACCCCGAAGAGCCGTGAACGCGGGCTCAGGTTAGGCAGTCCGCCGCAGCTCGGACAAGCTTTTCCGAGCCCGGGGGAATGTGATTGATACCAACGTTGAAATACGGCATGTCGGCGTAACACGGTCAGTCGAGCTGGCGCTGTTTCTCCTCGGAGCGACCGGTCCGTTCGGCGCTCGGACGACCGGTGGAGAGGCCGCCCGCCGCGGCTGCCCCGGCGATCAGCGCGAGCGCGCCGAGGTGGAGCAGTCGTACCCCGGCGGGGGCCGGCACGGTGCTGGCCGGCAGACCGGGCAGGACCGTCGCCCCGACGGCGACGACCGGCAGCGCCGCCCCCCAGAACCGGGCGGGCCGGGCCGGCGGCGCGGGTGGTCGTACCCCGTCAAAGATCTCATGCCGGCGGGCCGCGCGGAGCGCCAGCCCCACCACGACCAGCGCGCCGACCGTGCTGTTGACCAGGTCGGTGACGATCGGCCAGTGCACGCCGGCCACCGAGTGGAAGTTGTCGATCCCGAGCATGCGCCACCAGCGCTGGCTGTGCGCGACCCGGTCCCAGGCGACGTGGCTGAACGCGCCGATCAGCGCCGAGCAGACGGTGACCTGCCAGGGATGGCGCACCCCGCCCAGCGCGGCGTGGTCCGGCCAGCCGAACGCCCGCTGCCCGGGCAGGTGGACGGCGATGCCGGCCATCGTGCGCCGGACGATCCAGGCGTAGCCGAGGGCGACCGGCAGGCACCACCAGAGCAGCCCGGCCAGGGTGTGGGTGCGCAGCCCCACGTCGAGGCGGGTGCCGGTGAACAGGTAGCCGGCGTCCGGCGCGACCGCCCCGGTGACCAGCGCGACGCCGTCGAACCAGCGCGGTCGCCACAGCTTCAGCGGCAGCACCGGCGCGAGGTGCGACGGGAACGTCAGGGGCATGATCCGGACGTTACCGGGCCGGTCAGAAGTGCCGGAGCAGATCGGGGAACGCTGCCAGCCGGAGCACCCCCCGGTCCCCCGGGTCCAGCTCGTCGTGCTCCAGCACCCAGGTGTTCTCGTTCGGGATGAAGACCGCGTTCATGCCGGCGGCGCGGGCCGGCAGGATGTCCGACCGCGGGGAGTTGCCGATCATCCACGCGTCGGCCGGCGCGAAGTCGTGCTCGCGGGCCAGCCACCGGTAGGTGTCGACGTCCTTCTCCCGGACGATGTGCGCGGCGCGGAAGTGGTGCAGCAGCCCGCAGGCGTCGAGCTTGCGCTGCTGCTCCTGGTGCTCCCCCTTGGTCAGCAGCAGCAGCTCGTGCCGGGTGGCGAGGTCGTCCAGCGTCGCCGCCACCCCCGGCATCAGCTCGACGGTGTGCCCGACCAGCGCCGCGGCCAGCTCGTCGATCTCCCGGCTTTCCCGCTCGGTGGCCGGCCGCTCGCGCAGCTTCTCCAGGCACTCGCCGAGGCTGCGCAGGAAGACCTTGCTGCCGTAGCCGTGCGCGACCGCGTTGGCCCGTTCGATGTCGTCCAGCACGGCCCGGATCTCGGCCCGGTCGAGGGTGGGGTGGGCCAGCCAGTCCAGGAAGTCGTCGATCACCCGCTCGAAGAGGACGTTGTTCTCCCAGAGCGTGTCGTCGGCGTCGAAGACGAGCACCCGACCCTCCCGGCGCGGCGCCATCCCGGTCCCCTCCCCGTCGTGCGATCGCCGGAGACGCTACCGCCGACGGGCGGGCGGCGACATCCGGGTTTCCGTCAGCGGCGCAGGGTCAGGATCAGGTCGGCGACCAGCGCCGTCCAGCCGGTCTGGTGCCAGGCGCCCAGGCCGGCGCCGTTGTCGCCGTGGAAGTACTCCGGGAAGCAGATCAGGTCCCGCCAGTCCGGGTGGGTCTGGAAGAGCTGGGCCGCGCCGTAGATGGGGCGCCGGCCCCAGCCGTCCCGGGTGAAGAGCGAGATCAGCCGGGCGGAGAGGTCGTCGGCGATCTCGTCCAGGGTCCGCTTCTGTCCGGACCGGGTCGGGTACTCGACCTGGAGGTCGTCGCCGAAGAAGGCGGCGTAGTCGCGCAGCGCGCTGACCAGCAGGAAGTTCGTGGGCATCCAGATCGGTCCACGCCAGTTGGAGTTGCCGCCGAAGAGTCCGCTGGTGGACTCGGCCGGCTCGTAGCCGACGCTGAACTCCTGACCGCCGAGGGTCACCGTGAAGGGCTTGTCCAGGTGCGCGCGGCTGAGCGTACGGAGGCCGTACTCGGAGAGGAACTCGTCGGTGTCCAGCATCCGGGCGAGCAGCCGGACCACCTGCTCGGGGCCGACCATGGACAGCAGCCGCTGCTGCCGCCCGTCCGGCCCGAGCCGGCGGGCGCCGATCACGTCGGCGTACTCGGGGCGGTTGGTGAGGAACCAGCGCAGCCGGGCACCCAGCTCGGGCAGCCGGTGCAGGGTCCGCGCGGTGAGCCGGGTGGTCGCCGCGAGCGGCAGCAGTCCCACCACCGAGCGGACCTTCAGCGGCACCTGACTGCCGTCGGCCAGCCGCAGCACGTCGTAGAAGAAGGCGTCCTCGTCGTCCCAGAGCCCCTGGTCGTACGCGGCGGCGGCGATGTACGCGAAGTGCTCGAAGAACTTCGTCGCGGTGTCCACGTACGCCCGGTCGTGCTCGGCCAGCACGATCGCCATGTCCAGCATGTTGAGGGCGTACATGGCCATCCAGCCGGTGCCGTCGGACTGTTCGAGCACCCCGGCCACCGGCAGCGCGGCGGAGCGGTCGAACGGGCCGACGTTGTCCAGCCCGAGGAAGCCGCCCTCGAAGACGTTGTTGCCGCCGGTGTCCTTGCGGTTCACCCACCAGGTGAAGTTGAGCAGCAGCTTGTGCATCACCCGGGCGAGGAACTCGTGGTCACGGGAGCCGTCGATCTCGAAGACCTTCAGCGCGGCCCAGGCGTGCACCGGCGGGTTGACGTCGCCGAACGCCCACTCGTACGCCGGGATCTGCCCGTTGGGGTGCAGGTACCACTCGCGGAGCAGGAGCAGCAGCTGCTCCTTGGCGAAGCCCGGGTCGACCCGGGCGATGCTGACGCAGTGGAAGGCCAGGTCCCAGGCCGCGTACCAGGGATATTCCCAGGGGTCCGGCATGGAGATCACGTCGAAGCTGGTCATGTGCCACCAGGCGCTGTTGCGGCCGTGCCGGCGCCCGGGCGGCGGCGGCGCGGAGCCCGGATCGCCCTCCAGCCAGCGCTTGACGTCGAAGTGGTAGAACTGCTTGCCCCACATCAGCCCGGCGATCGCCGTCCGGGCCACCAGCGCCTCGTCGGCGGTGGCGGCGGCCGGGATGACCCCGGCGAAGAAGCGGTTGGCCTCGGCCCGCCGGGCCCAGAGCACCGCGTCGAAGCCGTCGCCGAGGTCGGCGCCCGGCGGCGGCGCGCTGCCGGGCGGCGGGGCGGTCCGGGTCAGCCGCAGCCGGATCTGCCGCCGGCCGCCGGCCGGCACGTCCAGCACGTAGTGCAGGGCGCCCTTGGTGCCCTCCCGGTCCGGATTGACGGTGGCCGCGCCGGCCACGACGTGGTCGTTGATGCCGTCCTTCGGGTACGCCGACCGGCCGGGCAGCCCCCACAGCCGCTCGGCGTTGGTGTCGTTGTCGCAGAGCAGCGGGGTCGGCGCGCCGTCGCCCTCCAGCAGGATCTGCCCGAGCACCCGGTGCTCGCCGACCAGCCGGCCGCCCTCGCCGACCAGCCTCGGCACCCGGTCCCCGCCGGGCAGCCCCCACGCCCAGGTGTTGCGGAACCACAGGTGCGGCAGCACGTGCAGGGTCGCCGCCTCGTCGGCCCGGTTGACGACGGTGATCAGGACGCACAGGTCCGTCGGGGTGGCCTTGGCGTAGTCGACGGTCACCGCCCAGTACCGGTCGTCGTCGAAGATCCCGGTGTCGACCAGCTCGTACTCGGTGTCGTCCCGGCCGCGCAGCGCGTTGACGGCGACCAGCTCGTCGTAGGGGAACGCGGCCTGCGGGTAGTGGTAGCGCCAGCGCATGAAGGAGTGGGTGGGGGTGGAGTCCTCGTACCACCAGTAGTCCTTGGCGTCCTCGCCGTGGTTGCCGCCGTCGCCGCCGAGGCCGAACATCCGCTCCTTGAGGATCGGGTCCTTCCCGTTCCACAGCGCCAGGGCGAAGCAGAACGTCTGCCGGTCGTCGCAGACGCCCGCCATGCCGTCCTCGTTCCACCGGTAGGCTCGGGACCGCGCGTGATCGTGGGGGAAGTAGTCCCACGCCGTGCCGTGTTCGCTGTAGTCCTCCCGTACCGTCCCCCACGCCCGCTCGGACAGATAGGGACCCCATGCGCGCCAGTCCTGCTCGCCGGCATCTGCCTGGGCGAGACGGATCCGCTCGGGGTCGGGGGCATCGGAGGATGACCGGTCAGTGAACACCTGCACATCTTCGACGCCGCCGGGGTACATCACCACAGCGGCCATTGTCGTCGTGGCGTGTTACACCTCGCCGCGGGTGGAGGAAAGTTGATCGACATTCGTTTCGGCCCCCAGGTCTGCGGCGATCCGGCCGCCTCCGCGAGCCGGGAGTGGCTGGTCACCGACGGTCGCGGCGGCTACGCCATGGGTACGGTGAGCGGCCTGCGCACCCGCCGGTACCACGGACTGCTGGTGGTGGCCGGCCAGACGCCGGCGGTCCGCCACCTGGGGCTGGCCAGCCTGGACCCGACGGTCGTCCTCCCCTCGGGCGCCCGGGTCCGGCTCGGCGCGCACGAGTGGTCCTCCGGGGTCGTCGACCCGCGCGGCTTCGAGCTGCTGGAGCGCTTCGACCTGGTCGACGGGGTGCCCCGGTGGCGCTGGCGGATCGGCGACGTGGTGATCGAGCGGGAGATCGCCATGGCGTACGGCCGGTCCTGCGTGGCGGTGGTGCACCGGCTGGTGTCGGGCGGCCCGGTCCGGCTGGACCTCTCCGCCGCCTGCACCTGGCGGGACGCGCACGCCGAGCGGCGGGCCGACGGGCCGACGCCTCGGCTGGAGGCGGCCGACGGCGGCGCGGTGGTGGAGGGGGCGTTCCGGCTGGCCGGGCCGGACTGGACGCCGGAGGGACAGTGGTGGCTGGGGGTGCGGCACCGGGAGGAGGCGGCGCGCGGCCTGAACCCGGACGAGGACCTCTGGTACGCGGGCCGCTTCTCCGGCGTACTCGACGCCCCCGGCGACACGGTGTCGGTGCTGGCCTGGGCGGACGACCTGGCCGACGAGCCGGCGCCGGCGACCGCGCTGGTCGAGGCGGCCCGGCGGCGGCACCGGGAGGTGGTGGCGGCGGCGAAGCCGGCCGACGCGGTTGCGGCGACCCTGGCGCTGGCGGCCGACGCGTTCGTGGTGCGGACGGCGGCCGGGCCGGACGTGGTGGCCGGCTACCCCTGGTTCGGCGCCTGGTCGCGGGACACCATGACCTCCTACGAGGGGCTCTTCCTCTGCACCAACCGCACCGACGAGGGACGCGAGCTGCTGCGGGCGTACGCGGCGACGCTCTCGGAGGGGATGCTGGCGAACACCGCCGACACCGGCCGGGTGGAGTACAACACGGTCGACGCGACGCTGTGGTTCCTGCACGCGGTGAGCCGGCACGTCACCGTCACCGGGGACACCGACCTCGGCGACGAGCTGCTGCCGGCGCTGCACGCCGTGGTCGACGCACACGTCGCCGGCACCCGGTACGGCATCGGCGTCGACCCGGCCGACGGGCTGCTCACCCAGGGCGGCACCCCGGGCACGGCGCTGACCTGGATGGACGCCCGGGTGTACGGGGTGCCGGTGACGCCGCGTACCGGCAAGCCGGTGGAGGTGAACGCGCTCTGGGTGAACGGGCTGGCCGGGCTCGCCGAGCTGACCGAGCTGGCCGGCCGGGACGCCACCGCCCTGTGGGGACTGCACGCGAAGGCGTCGACGGCGTTCCGGGACCGCTTCCCGGCGCCCGGGGTGGGCTGGCTGCACGACGTGGTGGACGGGCCCGCGCCGGCCTACCCGTTGGGCGGCGCCCCGCACCACGACGACGACCTGCTCCGCCCCAACCAGCTGCTCGCCTGGTCGCTGCCGTACGCCCCGCTGGAGCCGGACGAGGCGACGCTGCGCCGGATCACCGCCGGGCTGTGCACCCCGCTGGGGCCGCGCAGCCTCGCCCCCGACTCCCCCGGCTTCGTCGGCCGGCACCGGGGCGGTCCGGCGGAGCGGGACAGCGGCTACCACCAGGGGACGGTCTGGCCGTGGCTGATCGGGCCGTTCGTCGACGCGTACCGGCGGGCCGGACTAGCCCCCGACGACCTTTTGGTCGGACTTGAGGGCCATTTGGGGGAATATGGCCTAGGCTCGGTGAGTGAGACGGCCGACGGGCTCGCCCCGCACGCCGCGACCGGCTGTCCCTTCCAGGCGTGGTCGGTCGCCGAGCTGCTGCGGGTCCGGCACGGCCGCCGGTAACCCGTTACATCCCGGCAACGGCGGCGTCTCCGCCGGTTAGCCACCGGTCGGCAGGATGGGGCCCGACCCGGTCGGACGGCGGGCGCCGGTGCGGTGCCGGCCGTCGCGCGCCGCGGAACAACTCCAAGGGGGACGCATGTCACCTGACGCCGACGTGATCGACATCCACCCCGCCCGGCACCAGCGGGTGCTGATCCTCTCCTGGGAGTACCCACCCGTGCTCGTCGGTGGGCTCGGCCGGCACGTGCACGCCCTCTCCGTCGCCCTGGCCGCCGCCGGGCACGAGGTCACCGTCGTCACCCGGCACGCCGACGGCGCGCCCCTGGAGGAGTACGCCGAGGGCGTCCGGGTCCTGCGCGCCCCCGAGGACCCGGTCGCCTTCCCGCTCGCCACCGGCTCCCTGCTCGCCTGGACCATGGCGTTCAACCACACGCTGACCCGCACCGCCCTGCGCGCCGCCGAGTCCGGCTCCTACGACGTCATCCACGCCCACGACTGGCTGGTCGCGCACACCGCGGTCACCCTCGCCGAGCACCTCGACCTGCCGCTGGTCACCACCATCCACGCCACCGAGGCGGGCCGGCACCAGGGCTGGCTGCCGGAGGAGATGAACCGGACCATCCACGGCGTCGAACACTGGCTCAGCAACGCCTCCGGTCGGGTGATCGCCTGCTCCGGCTACATGGCCGACCAGGTGACGCGGCTGTTCGACGTGCCGGCGGGACGGATCGACGTGGTGCCCAACGGGGTCGACGACCGGGCCTGGCACGCCCGCCCCCAGGCGGTCGCCGCCGCCCGCGCCCGCTTCGCCGCGGACGGCCCGCTGATCGGGTACGCCGGACGGCTGGTCTACGAGAAGGGCGTGCAGCACCTGGTGCACGCGGTGCCGTACCTGCGGGAGCGGCACCCGGGGCTGCGGGTGGTGATCGCCGGCGACGGGCCGTACCGGGAGGAACTGGCGGCGCAGGCGCGGCGGCTGCACCTGGGCGACACGGTCCGCTTCGCCGGTTTCCTGGACGCCACCCGGCTGCCCGCCGTCCTCGCCGCCACCGACGCCACCGTCATCCCCAGCCTCTACGAGCCGTTCGGGATGATCGCCCTGGAGGCGGCGGCCGCCGGGGCGCCGCTGGCGGTGGCGAGCACCGGCGGCCTGGCGGAGATCGTCGAGCCCGGCGTCACCGGCGTGACCTTCCCGCACAGCGACCCGGACGCGCTGGCCGGTGCGGTCGACCGGCTCCTGGCCGACGAGGTGTTCGCCCGCCGGGTGGCCCGTCGGGCCCGCACCATGGTCGCCGAACGGTACGGCTGGGCCACCATCGCCGCCCGGACCGCGGCCAACTATGCCACCGCCGGGCGGGACCACGGCACCTTCCAGGCCCGGCGGGCGGCCGCCCTCCTGGCCGGCACGCGACCCCGGATCGACATCCCGGACGGAAATCTGCTGACCAGCCAGGGGGCCGCCTGCTGATTCGATGCCGCCCGACAACCGATAGGTCCCGTCCGATCGATTGGCTATTGTGGACGGCGACCAGCGGTGAGGAGAACGGTGCAGCAGGTAGTGATCGCCGACCGGTACCGCCTGCTGGAGCTGGTCGGCCGGGGCGGGATGGGCCGGGTGTGGCGGGCCCGCGACGAGACGCTGCACCGCGAGGTGGCGGTGAAGCAGGTGGTGGCGCCGAACTGGCTCGCCCCCCACGAGCGCGACGAGCTGCGCGCCCGGACGATGCGGGAGGCCCGCACCGCCGCCCGGCTGAACCATCCCAACGTGGTCCGCGTCTACGACGTGGTGCAGGTCGACGACGACCCGTGGCTGATCATGGAGTACGTCCCCTCCCGGTCGTTGCAGGAGGTCATCGAGGCGGACGGCCCGGTCGACCCGCGCCGGGCGGCCGGTATCGGGCTGGCGGTGCTGGCCGCGCTCCGGGCGGCGCACGCCGCCGGGGTGCTGCACCGGGACGTGAAGCCGGCGAACGTGCTGCTGGCCAGGGACGGCCGGGTGCTGCTGACCGACTTCGGGCTGGCCGTCTTCGACGGTGGGGACGGGGTGATGACCCGCCCCGGGCTGGTGCTCGGCTCCCCGCAGTACGTCGCACCGGAGCGCGCCGCCGAGGGCGTCTCCACCGCCGAGGCGGACCTCTGGTCGCTCGGCGCCACCCTGCACGCCGCCGTCGAGGGCCGCTCCCCGTACGCCCGCAGCACCGCGATGGCCACCCTCGCCGCGCTGGCCAGTCAGCCGCCCGACCCGTCGCCGCACGCCGGACCGTTGGAGCCGGTGCTGGCCGGGCTGCTGCGCCGCGACCCCCGCAACCGGCTCGCGCCCGACGACGTGGCCCGACTGCTGGCCGTCGCCGCCGCCACCGGCCCGACGCCCGACGGGGCGCACCGACCGACCACCCCGACCGCGCCGACCTGGGACAGCACCGGTGGTCCGCCGGTCGCGCCGCCCGAGGAGACCGACCGGGGCACCCCGTCACCGGCGGCGACCGCCGAGGCGTGGAGCCGGGCCGCCCGCTCCGGCACCTCACCGTCCGACCCCGGCTCGACGGCGCCGGAGTGGGACCGGGACCGGACGGTGCTGCTCACTCCCGTCACCGGGTCAGCGCCCGCCGCCCCGCCGTCGGCCCCGGCGGCGGCGCGGCGGTGGGGGCTCGCGGCAGTGGCGCTCGTGCTCGCCGCGGCGGCCGGGGCGGGCACCGCCGTGCTCCTGCACGAGGAGCACGAACGGCCGCGCGGCGCACCGGGCGAGGCGTACGGCGAACCACCGCCCGGTTATCCGCCCGGCGACGGACCGGGGCAGGGCCGGCCCGAACCGCCCCCCGACGGGCGGAACGTGGCGCCGCCCCCGTTCGCCTGCATCCGCCCGCACCCGGTGGGCGAACCGGTGGCCGCCGGGCCCTCCCCCGCCGAGGACGACCTCACCCTCCCGGCGGGCTGGATCTGGCACACCGACGCCGGCGGGTTCCGCCTCGCCGTGCCGGCCGGCTGGTGGTACGCCCGGGAGGGGAACACCGCCTGCTTCCAGGACCCGGCGAGCCGGCGCATCCTCAGCGTCGAGCCGTACGCCGGCAGCGGCACCGACCTCGCCGCGCAGCTCCGCTCGGCCCGTCGCTCCCTCATCGCCGCCAACCGGCTCCCCGACTACCAGGAGGTCCGCCTCGCCGCGGTCGCCGGCGGCGCCGAATGGGAGTGCCGCTGGCGGGCGCCGTACGGGGAGCAGCTGCACGCGCTGCGGGTCCTCCCGGCCGGCGTCGGCGGCTGGACGCTGGGCTGGAGCACCCCGGAGTACGACTGGGGCGCCGCCACGGCCCAGCTCGCGCTGATCCGGCAGAGCTTCCGGCCGGGCCGTCCCACCCACTCGGCGGGCTGACCGGCGCGGCGTCCCATGCCCGACAGAGCAGCCCGGTCCGCCAGCGGACGGGACATAATTCCTGGTGATCCGGCAGCGCCTCCGGCCCGGTCACTGCGCCCCTCCCCAGTGGACCGTCCGGGTGATGCCCTGTCGTCGGGCGGCTGACTACAGTGGCGTAGTTTTGGCGATCAAGATCTCTGGGGAGGGCGAGCCGACATGATGGGACCGTCCCACGCGCTGTCCGGCGCGGCGGTGTGGCTGACCGGCTCCTGGGCGCTGGACCAGTTCGCCGACTACCACCAGACACCGCTGGCGCTCGCGGTCGGCACCGCGGTCTGCGCCGGTGGGGCGCTCTTCCCCGACCTCGACCTCTCCGGCAAGGTGACCCGCAACCAGGGCGGGGCCACCGTGGCCCGGACCTTCGGCGTGTTCAGCCTCTTCGTCGCCGAGGTGATGGAGAAGATCTCGCTGGGCGTCTACTACGCCACCAAGCTCAGCAAGGACCCGCGACGCAACAACGGGCACCGCACGCTGACCCACACCCTGCCGTTCACCGGGCTGGTCGGCTGGGGCACCACGGCGCTCTGCGCCCACTACGGCAAGTGGGCCGTGGTGAGCATCCTCTTCTTCATGATCGGCCTGGCGCTGCGGGGCCTGTTCGACGAGTGGGCCGAGCGGGCCGGCTGGGTGATCGTCACCCTCGCCTCGGCCGCCGCCGCCTGGTTCACCTTCGCCAACCTCCCGGGCGACCGGGGCTACCCACTGATCGGGCTGGCCGTCGGTGTGGGCTGTTTCGTGCACATCCTCGGCGACATGATCACCCGGGCCGGGGTGCCGATCCTCTGGCCCATCCCGATCAAACGCCGGATGTGGACGATGGTCGGCCTGCCCAACAGCATCGCGCTGCGTACCGGCAGCAAGGCCGAGGTGATCGTGCTGCGGACCGCGCTGACCGTGCTGGCCGTGCTGGCGGCGGTGGGGCTGGTCGCCCCGTCGGTGCTGCACCGGTTCAACATCGAGGTGTGACGGACTCTGCCGGCGTCCCGGCCCCGGATTCCCGCCCGCCGGTCGAGGACGCGGCGGTGCCGGAGTTCTGGCAGCGGCTCGGCCTGCCCGGGCTCGTCGACGTGCACACCCACTTCCTGCCGCCGCGGCTGCTCCGCCGGGTGTGGGCGTACTTCGACGCGGCGGGGCCGCTGGTCGGCCGGGAGTGGCCGATCCGGTACCGGTGGGACGAGCCCGCGCGGGTGGCGCACCTGCGCCGGCTCGGCGTCCGGGCGTTCAGCGCGCTGGCGTACCCGCACCGGCCGGGCATGGCGGAGTCGTTGAACCGCTGGACGCTGGACTTCGCCGCCCGGACGCCGGGCTGCCTGCCGTCGGCGACGTTCTTCCCGGAGCCGACCGCGGGCCGCTACGTCCGAGACGCGCTGGCGGCCGGGGCCCGGGTGTTCAAGGTGCACCTTCAGGTGGGCGGGTTCCTGCCCACCGACCCGGCGCTGGACGACGTCTGGGGGCTGCTGGCCGACGCGGGAACGCCGGTGGTGGTGCACGCCGGGCACGCCCCGGTGGGGACCGCGCACACCGGGCCGGAGCCGTTCGCCGCGTTGCTGGCCCGGCATCCCCGGCTCGCCGCGATCGTGGCGCACCTGGGCGCACCGGACTACGCCGCGTTCCTCGACCTGGCGTCGTCGTACGAGCGGGTGCGGCTGGACACCACGATGGCGTTCACCCCGTTCTTCGACCGGGTCACGCCCTTCCCGGCCGGGGAGCTGCCCCGGCTGCGCGAGCTGGGGCTGGCCGGCCGGGTGCTGCTGGGCAGCGACTTCCCGAACATTCCCTACCCGTACGCCGAGCAGTTGGCCGGGCTGGCCCGGCTGGAGCTGGGTGACGACTGGCTGCGGGCGGTCTGCTGGGAGAGCGCCGCCGCGCTGTTCGACCTGGACTGACGCGGTCGACGTCAGACGCCGACCCGCTGCTCGGGGACGCTGAGGCCGTAGAGGGCCATCAGCTCCGGGGTGTCGACCCGGCTGCCGTCGGCGACCGAGTCGCAGGCGATGTCGACGATCTGGTCCTTGTGCGCCAGCAGGTAGGGCCGGGCGCCGACGTCCGCGCTGGCCAGGGTGGCGATGCCGGGCCAGTGCCGCCGGCCGAAGAGCATCGGGTAGCCGCGCAGCCCGCCGTAGGTGGCGCAGACCAGCACGTCCGGGTACGGCAGCGCGGTCACCCGCCGGACGGCGGCGACGGTCAGCCCGGGCATGTCCACCGGCACCACCACGACCGCCTCGATGCCCTCGTCGGTCAGCGCGGCCAGCCCGGCGCGGATCGAGGAGCCGACCCCGGTCCCCCACGCCCGATTGATCACCACGGTGGCGGGGGTCAGGTCCGTCGTCTGGCGGACCTGCTCGGCCGCCGCGCCCAACACGACCACGACCTCCTCGCAGCCCGCCTCGGTCATCGTGTCGATCATCCGGCTCACCAGGGGTTTCTCCCCCTGGTGCAGCAGCGCCTCGGGTCCACCGATCCGGCGTCCCCCACCCGCGGCGATGATCATCCCTGCGATCCGGTTCAGCTGCTCCCCCTCGTCCGGGGGGACGGCCCCGGCGTGCCCGGCCCGTCCCGTCGTACGCACAACGGGCCCAACGAGCACGATCGGGATCCGGTAGCGGGGCAAAAGGGAAAATTGGCCGGTCAGGTGGCGTCGGCGTAGCAGTCGACGATGGAGACATCCAGCGGGAACCGCACCGGGGTGTCCCCGAACAGCAGCGCGGTGGCCCGCTCCCCGGCGGCCCCCACCGCCTCGGCCACCGCGTCGGCCTGCCCGGCCGGACAGTGCACGACCACCTCGTCGTGCTGGAAGAAGACCAGCTCCGCGCCGCTGCCCACCAGGGCCGCCCGGAGCGTCGCCAGCAGGGCGGCCGCCCACTCGGCGGCGGTGGCCTGGATGACGAAGTTGCGGGTGAACCGGCCACGGGAGCGCGCGGCCCGGGCCCGGGGGCTCTGCGGGTCGGCCCCGCCGGGCGGCTCCGGGTCGTCCCCGTCGGTCACCACCACCCCGGCCGGCGGGCAGGTACGCCCCAGCCAGGAGCGCACCAGCCCACCCGCCTCACCCGTACGGGCCGCCGCCTCCACATGGCCGAACGCGGTCGGGTAGCTGCGCTTGAGCACCGCCAGGGCGGGCACCGCCGCGCCCCCGGTCTGCCCGTACATCGCGCCGAGCAGGGCCACCTTGGCCCGGGCCCGGTCACCGGCGAAGGCGTCCCGGGCCAGGGCGGCGTAGAGGTCGCCGGCGCCACCGGCCGCGGCGAGCCGAGCGTCCCCGGAGACCGCGGCGAGCACCCGCGGTTCGAGCTGACCCGCGTCGGCCACCACGAAACGCCAGCCCGGATCGGCCACCACCGCCCGGCGGATCACCTTGGGGATCTGCAACGCGCCCCCGCCCCGGGTCGCCCAGCGACCGGAGACCACGCCACCGGGGACGTACTCCGGGTGGAAGCGCCCGTCGGAGACCCAGGCGTCCCGCCAGGCCCAGCCGTGCGCCGTCCAGATCCGGTAAAGCTCCTTGTATTCCAGGACCAGCGGCACCGCCGGATGCTCCACCCCGCGCAGCACCCAGGCCCGGGTGTTGGGCAGCTCCACCCCGGCCCGGGCGAACGCCCGCAGCAGCTCGGCCGGCGAGTCGGCGTGCAGCTGCCGGACCCCGAACGCCGCGGCGATCCGGGCCGCCAGCTCGGCCAGCCGGCGGGGTGGGCCGCCCACCGGGGACGGCTCGCCCAGCAGCTCGGCCAGGACGGCGTCGTGCACGTCGACCCGCCAGGGCAGCCCGGCCGCCCCCATCTCGGTGGCGATCAGCGCGCCGGCCGACTCGGCGGCGACCAGCAGCCGGAACCGGCCGGGGCGGGTGGTCGCCGCGATCCGGGCGAGCTGGTCGGCGTACACCCGGGTCAGGGTCTCGACGCCCGGGCCCGGCGGGCCGGGCAGCCCGTCGAAGAGCGCGCCCTGCCCGTGGCCGGGCGGCTCCGGCGGGCGGGGCGCCGGGTCCGGCGGCACCGGGCCGCCGGTCAGCCGCGCCCACGCCGCGGCGAGCGAGCGCGGCTCACCCCACCGGCCGGCGTGGCCGAGCAGCAGCCCCTCGGTCAGCTCCACGTCGTGGCAGCGGTCGAGCCGGACCCCGGCACGCAGCAGCGCGGGATAGAGCGCCGCCGCGGAGCCGAGCACCCAGCGCGGTCGTTCGGCGGCCTCCCGCGCGCCCACCGCGGCGGCGAGGTCGGTCACCGGCTCGGCCGCCCCGACCGCCCGCCCGGCGGCGTCGAGGTGCTGGAGCACACCTCCACCCCGCTCGTCCGCCACCACCCCCACCACCAGCACGGACGCGATTCTGCCTCGCCCCTCCGACACTCCACCCCCCTCACCCACCTGAGGGCGGGTGAGGGGGGTGGGGTGTGAGCGTGGGGGTGCCACATTGATGCGTGTCGAGTATGCAGTATGATGCAGGGGTGAACTTGAAGGAGTGGGCGGCTCGTGAGGGTGTGCATCACGTGACGGCGTACCGGTGGTTTCGGGAGGGCAAGCTGCCCGTTCCCGCCCGTCGGGTCGGCCGGCTGATCCTGGTCGAGCCGTCCGCTGTCGAGCCTGCCTCCGAGGGCACCACCGTGGTTTACGCCCGGGTGTCGTCCGCAGATCAGAAGGCCGAGCTGGATCGGCAGGTCGCCCGGGTCGTCACGTGGGCGACCGGGCGGAGCCTCACGGTGTCGCGGGTGGTCATCGAGGTTGGGTCGACGGTGGACGGGCGGTGCAAGGAGTTCCTGACACTGCTGCGTGACCCGACTGTGACGACGATCGTGGTGGAGCACCGTGACCGGTTCGCGCGTTTCGGTGCTGAGTACGTCGAGGCCGCGCTGTCCGCTCAGGGCCGTCGCCTGCTGGTGGTCGACCCGGCTGGGGTGGATGACGAGCTGGTCGGCGACGTGACGGAGATTCTGACGTCGTTGTGCGCCCGTCTGTACGGGAGTCGCGGTGCCGGGAGGCGTGCCCGGCGGGCGGTGGAAGTGGTCACCGAGGGCGCCCCGGGGTGAAGACGGTTCAGGCGTACCGGTTCGCCCTGGATCTGACTGCGGCGCAGGAGCGTGCGGTGCTGGCGCACGCCGGAGCGGCCCGGGTGGCGCACAATTGGGCGTTGGCGCGGGTGAAGGCGGTCATGAGTCAGCGGACCGCCGAACGCACCTACGGCGTCCCCGACGAGCTATTGACCCCGGCGATGCCGTGGACGCTGGCGGGGCTGCGACGGGCATGGAACGCGGCGAAGGCAGATGTGGCGCCGTGGTGGGCGCAGTGTTCGAAGGAGGCATTCAACACCGGCCTTGACGCTCTCGCCCGCGCTCTGAAGAACTGGACCGACTCTCGGACCGGTAAACGCAAGGGCCGGCCGGTCGGGTTCCCCCGTTTCAAGTCCCGCCGCCGCACCACACCATCCGTGCGGTTCACCACCGGCCCGATCCGCGTCGAGCCTGACCGTAAGCATGTGGTGCTGCCCCGACTCGGCCGGTTGAAGCTGCACGAGTCCGCCCGCAAGCTCGCCCGGCGTGTCGACAACGGCACCGCCCGAATCATGTCCGCCACGGTCCGCCGCGACGGCGGCCGCTGGCACGTCGCGTTCACCGTCGACATCGACCGCGCCGACCGCAGACCCACCCACCCCACTTCAACCGTGGGCGTAGACGTCGGCATCACACACCTGGCCGTCTTGTCCACCGGCGAGCTGGTGCCCAACCCACGTCACCTCGGCGACGCCCAACGCCGCCTACGCAGGCTCGGCCGGGCGCTGACCCGTAAGACCGGGCCGGACCGGCGAACCGGGCAACGCCCCTCGAACCGATGGCAACGCGCCTCGGCCCGGCTCGGTCGGACACACGCACGGGTGGCGAACCTGCGCCGCGACGGCCTGCACAAGCTCACCACCCGCCTCACCCGCGAACATGGCACCATCGTCGTGGAATACCTCAACGTCACCGGAATGCTGCGCAACCGTCGGCTGGCCCGACACATCGCCGACGCTGGATTCGCCGAAATCCGCCGGCTACTCACCTACAAGACCTCGTGGAACGGGGGCCGGCTCATCGTCGCCGACCGCTGGTACCCGTCCTCGAAAACCTGCTCAGCCTGCGGCACAGTGAAAACCAAACTGGCCCTGCACGAGCGTGATTACCAGTGCGGGGCATGCGGCCTAGTCATGGACCGGGACGCCAACGCCGCACGTAACCTGGCCGGCCTCGCGGCCCAGCCAGACACCGCCGGGAGTGGCCCGGTGGCCGGACGTGGAGCCGACCAGAAGACCCGCCCCGGCGGGCCGGTGGCTGTGAAGCGTCAACCCGGCACGGCACCCGCCGGTCAGACCGGGACCGTCCCACCGCAAGGCGGGACTACCAACCATGCACTCACCAGAGTGCACTGAGAGGTAACGGTTACTTGCTGACGCCGGCGGTGAGGCCGGACTGGACCTGGCGTTGGAAGATCACGTAGACGATCAGGACGGGGAGCATCGCCATGGTGACGCCGGCGAAGAGGCCGGACCAGTCGGAGCGGTAGCCCTGGTTGACCGACAGCTCGATCAGCCCCTGGGAGATCACCTGGTGCTTCGGCTCGCCGGCCACCGACTGCATCAGCAGGGTCGGCAGGTACCACTGGTTCCACTGGCCCAGCACGTTGAAGATGCCGATGCTGATCAGGCCGGGCCGGGCCATCGGCAGCATGACGCTGAAGAAGAGCCGGCTGTGCGAGGCCCCGTCGACCATGGCCGCCTCGGCGATCGAGTCGGGCAGCGTCCGGAAGAACGAGTGCATGAAGAAGATCGTGAACGACAGCGACCACGCCACGTAGACCATGATCAGCATCAGGTGCTTGTTCGGGCCGAGCAGCGGGAAGACCACGCCCATGTTGTAGACGCCCTTGAACAGCGGCACCGCGGCCAGATAGATCGGCAGGGTCAGCCCGGAGAGGAACATGTAGTAGATCAACCGGTTGCCGGGGAACTCGTACCGGGCCAGCACGTACGCGGCCATCGACCCGAGCAGCATGGTCAGCAGGACGCTGCCGGCCAGCACCAGGACGGTGTTCAGGAAGAACGCCCCCAGGTGCCCCTCCCCCCAGGCCCGGGAGAAGTTGTCCCAGTGCAGTCGGTGCGGGATCAGCGACAGCGGCTCGCGGATGACCTGCGAGTCGTCCTTGAACGCCGACATCACCACCCACACCAGCGGATAGATCACCATCACGGCCCAGACCACCAGGAACGCGTGGGAGAAGCCGTTGAAGATCCGCGAGCCGACCGCCGCGACGCGCGACGGCGCGGGCCGCGGCCGGGTGGGGTCGGTCGGGGGAACCGGGCCCGGCCGGGTCCGGTCACCATGGGTCACCGTGCTCATCGTCCAGGCCTCCTCAGTACTCGATCCGGTCACGACGGGTGATCCTCAGCTGCACCGCGGCCAGCAGGATCGTGAAGATCGCCAGGGAGACGCCCATCGCGCAGGCGTAGCCGAACTGGCCCTTCTGGAACGCGGTGAAGTTGAGCACCGAGGCGAAGATCTCGCTGGCGTGGTTGGGGCCGCCCTGGCTGGGCGTCATGACGAAGACCAGGGCGTACATGTCGAGCGCGATGAAGCCGAGATAGACCCAGGCCACCGAGATGGTCTCCCGCAACAGCGGCAGGGTGATCCGGAAGAACGTGTGGAACCGCCCCGCCCCGTCGAGGATGGCCGCCTCGTAGATGTCCTTGGGGATCGACTGCATGGCCGCCGAGAAGAGCACCATGTAGAAGCCGGCGCCGCTCCAGACCGCGATCAGCAGCAGCCACCACAGCACGGCCGGCACGCCGAGGAAGGGTTCCGGGTCGGCGGTGAAGGCGATCGGGTTCGCCGGGTCGACCAGCCCGATCTTGATGAGCAGGCCGTTGACCAGACCCTGCGAGTCGGAACGGTAGATCTGCTGCCACATCACCGCGATGACGACCAGCGACAGCACCTGCGGGAAGAAGAAGATGACCTTGTAGATGCTCGATCCGAACACCCCGCGGATGCCGGCCCTGTCCTCGCGTCCGCCCACGTTGAGCAGGAACGCGAGGAACAGGGCCAGCGCGATGGTGAACAGCGGCACGGTGACCAGGAAGAAGACGTTGTGCCAGAAGGCCTTCCTGATCAGCTCGTCGGAGAAGAGCCGGACGTAGTTGTCCAGCCCGACGAACTGCTGCTTGTCGGAGTAGCCTCCCCAGCTGGTCAGCGAGTATCCGGCCGCCTGGGCGAAGGGCCACACCACATAGAAGAGGTACAGCGCGACGGGCAGGGCCAGGAACCCCGTGACGAAGCGCGCAACACCGTGCCGCATTCCACTCACTCTTCCGTTCGGATCAGGCGGTGCGGGTCTGCTTCTTGATCGACGAGTCCTTGGCGACCTTGTCGGCCGCCGCCTGCATCTTGTCGACGAACTGCTGGGCGGTGAGCCGGCCGGCCATCAGCTCCTCGGAGAGGTTCTGGCTCTCCTTGTCCAGGTCGGCGTAGAAGTCCCAGAGCTTGACCTTGATGAGGTCCTTGGGGGCGTTCTTCATCAGGTCGTTGGCGGTGGTCAGCGAGGTGTCCTGGACCTTGTCGCCGGAGCCCTTGGTGGAGGCGAGCGACTTGGTCAGCTCGGCGAACTTGGCCGAGCCGGCCTTGGAGAGCACGGCCCGCAGGAACTCCTTGGCGGCGGCCTTGTTCGGCGCCTTGCTCGGCACCACGATGCCCTCGCCGGCACCGGCGAAGACGTCCTTCGGCGCCTTGTCGCTCGGGCCCAGGCCCCAGTAGTCCGACAGCTTCATCTCGAAGCCCGGCGGGATGGTCGACGACATCTCGTTCTTCAGCCAGGTGCCGACCTGGATGAACGCCGCCTTGCCGTCGAGCCAGGCCTGCTGCGACTGGGTGTGGTTGAGGTTGCCCGGCAGGAGCAGCTTGTCCTTGACCAGCTTCTCCCACGCCTGCAGCGCCGGCAGGACGCCGTCGGCCTTCCAGGCGTTCTCCTTGAGGTTGTCGATGTCGATGATGGCCTGCTTGCCTGCGGACTTCCAGATGGTCGCCTGCAGCGCCCAGCGCGGGTAGTAGCCGTGCACCGCGTCGTGCACGTACGGGGCGATGCCCTTGGCCTTGATCTTCGGCGCGAGGGCGAAGAACTCGTCGAAGGTGGTCGGCGGCGTCCAGCCCTCCTTGCTGAACAGCGCGCCGTTGTACCAGTTGCCCCAGACCGTGTACGCCACGTTGACCACGTAGAACTTGCCCTGGAAGGTGCCGTCGACGACGGTGCCCGGCAGCAGCGAGTCGCCGACCGTGCCGTCGCCGTCCCAGGCCGGCGCGGTGAGCAGGTCGTCCAGCGGCTCGATGGCGCCCTCGTTGACCAGGGTGCTGATGTCCATCATGTCGGCGCCCGAGTTCATCACCACGTCGCTGGGCTGGGTCGCCATCTTCGGCTGCTCTTCGGTCTTGATCTTCTGGGTGGAGCTCATGTTGACCGTGACGTTGGCGTGCTTGGCGTTGAAGACCGCCTTGTCCTCCTTGGCCCACTGGTCACCGAGGCCGCCGTTGAAGATCACCACCTTGACGGCGCTGCCGTCCTTGACGCCGAACGGGTTGTCCTTGCTCTTCGCGGCACCGGCGTCGTCGGACTTGCTCGGCTCGCTGCCGGCGCAGGCGCTGAGCAGACCGGCGGCCGGGACGGCCAGCAGGCCCGCCGCGGCGGCGCGCCGCAGCAGGGTCCGCCGGTCGAGGTCACCGAGGTTGGGGTTAACCGACATCTTGTCTCTCCTTGTGGTGTCGGGTCAGGCGGTACGCCGGAGACGCCCGGCGTACCGCGACTCGAGGGCGAGGTTGTGCTCGTCCCCTCCGGGGACGTTGGCGGAGAGGTAGATAGGGGGTACCTCCCCGGCCTGGTGGAACCGTCGTACGACCTCGGCGGTCAGCAGCTGCGCCAGCAGCGCCGCGGTGACCGAGGAGACCGCACAGACCGCGCCGCCGCCCTCGAGCGGCAGCAGTGCGTCGCCGTACGGCGCGCCGTTGTCCAGCACGACGTCGGCGAGGTCGGCGAGCCGGTGCCCGGACGGGTGGCGCGGGGCGACCCGGGCGGTGTGCTCGACCGAGGTGACCGCGATCAACGGGTGACCCCGCCGCCGCACCAGCGTCGCCAGCTCGACGACCGAGCCGTTGATGCCGGACTGGGAGGCGACCACGAAGACGTCCCCCGGTTGCGGGGCGGCGAGCGCGTAGAGCTGGTGGGCGATCGCGGGGTCGCGTTCCAGCTTGGGGTCGGCCAGCACGTCGCGGGACGCGTCGCCGTGCAGCACGAGGTCGTGCAGGGCGAGCCGGTTGGTGGGGACCAGGCCGCCGGCCCGGGCCACCAGTTCGGCGGCGAACGCCTCGGAGTGGCCGGCGCCGAACGCCTGGAGCACCCCGCCGGAGCGCAGCCCGGTGGCGATCAGGTCGGCCGCCCGGTGCAGCGCCTCGGCCTGGCTGTCGACCAGCCGGTCGAGCACGGGGCGGACGGCGTCGGCGTACCGCTGCGCACTGATCATGAATGGGCTCCCTTCGCGGCCTTGTGCCCGTCGACGGCCTGGGCGGTACGCCGGAAGGCCGCGTGGGCGCGGTCGTGGGTGCGCTGGGCCACCGCGATGTAGAGCAGGTCGAGCACGACCAGCTGGGGGTGGCGGGCGGAGAGCGCGTCGGGCCGGAAGGTGGTGGCCTGGCTGGCGGTGAGCAGGACGATGTCGGCCAGCTCGGCCAGCGGCGAGCGGGGGAAGCCGGTCAGCGCGATGGTGGTCGCGCCCCGGCTGCCGGCCTCGGCGAGCATCTCGATGGTCTCCCGGGTCTGCCCGGTGTGCGAGATGCCCAGCGCCACGTCGCCGGTACGCAGCAGGGCGGCGCTGGCCAGCCCCTCGTGCACGTCGTTCCACGCCCAGGCGGCCACCCCGATGCGGTGCAGGCTGAACTGCATCTCCTCGCCGACCAGCGCGCTGCCGCTGGCGCCGAAGATGTTCACCCGGTTGGCCCCGGCGATGGCGACGGCGGCCCGTTCGACCTCGGCGAGGTCGAGCAGGGTGGCGGTGTCGTGCATGGCCCGGGTGTCGGCGGCCATGATCTGGTCGAGCACCCGGGAGAGCGGGTCGCTCGGCTGGATCTCCCGTCCGATGTCGACGGTCCAGCCGGCGGAGCGTGCCCGGCCGGTCTCCGAGGCGATGCCCAGCCGCAGGTCGGCGTACCCCTCGAAGCCCATGGCCCGGCAGAACCGGGTGATGGTCGCCGGGGAGGTGCCGCTGCGCTCGGCGAGCTCCACGATGGTGGCCCGGGCCGCCGCCTCCGGGTCGCTGAGCACCTGTTCGGCGACCCGGCGCAGCGCGCCGGTCAGCTCCCCCGCGCCGGCCCGGACCCGGGCCAGCACCCCGTCGGCGCCCCGGCGGTCGAGCCCGTCGGCGTCGACCACCGCGGTCCCCGCGGCGGTGTCCACCTCGTGTTCAACCATGGGAGGCCTTTCGGAAAAGAGTGTTAACTGTTAGTGGTAAAAGTTCTTACTGAAGGCCCCTCCGTGTCAAGGGCGTGGGCGAAGTTTTCAAACTGTTACCTGCCGCACAGGCCCTCGACCGGGCCCGGATCTTGCCTTCGACGGCCCGGCCGACCAGCATGAAGCCGCCAGCGCGAGCCACCGGGAGGCAGAGCGGATGTCCGGCACCGTCGTGGTCGGTCTCGACGTCGGGGGTACGTCCACCCGCGCGGTCGCGTACGACCTGACCGGCGCGCGACGGGGCGAGGGACGGGGCGGCGGCGGCAACCCGACCAGCCACGGCGCCGACCGGGCCGCGGCCGAGCTGCTCGCCGCGCTGCGCGCCACCCTCGCGCATGTCGACCCGACCCGGGTCCGGGCCGGCACCATCGGGCTGGCCGGGGCCGGTCGGCTGCTCGCCGATCCGCAGGCCCGGGCCGCCTTCGACGGCGCCTGGTCCGCCGCCGGCCTGCGCTGCCCGTACACGGTGCACGGCGACGCCCTGGTCGCGTACGCCTCGGGCACCGCCGCCCCGGACGGCACCGTGCTGATCGCCGGCACCGGCGCGATCGCCGCCCAGGTGCGCGACCTGCGACTGGACCGGGTCGCCGACGGGCACGGCTGGCTGCTCGGCGACGCCGGCTCGGGGTTCTGGCTCGGTCGGGAGGCGGTCCGCCGGCTGCTGGCCGACCTGGACCGCGCCCAGCCCCCGGGCGACCTGGCGACCCGGGTGCTCGCCGAGCTGACCGGCTCCCCCGAGGTGGCACCCCGGCCGCGCGCCACCGCCGACGCGGTGGTCCAGTCGGTGACCGGGCGAGCGCCGGTGGAGCTGGCCCGGCTCGCCCCGCTGGTGGTGGCGGCGGCCCGCGCCGGCGAACCGACCGGGGTGGCCCTGGTCGCCGAGGCCGCCGCCCGGCTCGCGGAGAGCGCGAGCCGGATCCGGCCGGTCGGCGCGATCGACCCGGTGGTGCTCGGCGGCGGGCTGCTCACCGGGGACACCCCGCTCGGTGACGCGGTCCGCGCGGAGCTGGCCCGGCGCTGGCCGGACGCGCCGCTGCGCACCGCCGGTGACGGCGCCGCCGCGGCGGCCTGGCTCGCCGCCCGGGAGCTGCCCGAGGTCACCGACCCGGCCGCGCTGCACGCGCTCCTGGTCCCCGGCTCGGCCCTCGGCTAGGGAGCGCTCCCGGTCCACGGTGGCCCGTTGACGAAGCGTGCCGGTTCGTCGATGGATCTCTGATCACATGTGGGCTCGGATCGAGCCGTACCTGCCGGACCGGTCGCCGCGACACGGCGTCCGCGGTGCAGGCCGACGCTGATGCCGCGCGCGGTAGCCGACCGTCATGTCAGACGCAGGCAGCAGCCGACCCTCGTGCGGGACGCGTGACCCTTGACGGGTCACTTGCATTTTGCAAGTATGGCCCGCATGAGCCTCTTCATCACCTGCCCGGTCGAGAGCGTCGAGCGCGCAACCGCCTTCTACACCGCCCTCGGCTGGACCCTCAACGCCGAGATGTCCGACCACAACGTGTCGTGCTTCGCGATCGCCCCCGAGCAGTACGTCATGCTCGGCAGCCGCGAGATGTACGCGAGCGTCGGCGGAGTCGAAGAGCTGATCGGCGGACCTCAGACGCCCTCCAAGGTCACGGTCTCGTTCGACCTGGACAGCCGCGAGGCGGTCGACGAACTCATCGACCGCGCCGGCGCCGCGGGCGGGCGGATCGGTGACACGGACGACTACCCCTTCATGTACCAGCGTCAATTCGATGACCCCGACGGCTACCACTACTCACCGTTCTGGATGAAGACGGACGCCGATCCGACCGCGTGAGCGACCTCGCCGCGGCCCTCGACATCGTCGGAGCACGGTGGGCCCTGCTCATCGTGGAACGGCTGCTCGACGGGCCACAACGCTACGGCGACCTGCAACGCGACCTCGGCGTGCCGACGAACATGCTCGCGACACGCCTGCGCGAGCTCGAAGCGGCCGGCGTGCTGGCCCGCCTGCCCCTTCGACACAACACCCGGGCCTATGCGCTGACCGAGCGCGGGTTCGCCCTGCGCGAGGCGATCGTCGCACTCGGCAACTGGGGCAGGAACGACGCCCAGGAAGCGGCCCTTCCGGATCATGGCCTGGCCCAGGGCAGGAATCCTGCATGAGTGAGCGCGGCCCCGGTAGTGCACAGCGAGCTTTGTCGGCGCGCACGGCCAGGCCACGCCATTGCGTGCGGCGGTCGATGCGGCGTTCGGCGACACTGCGCTGCCGGTGGCGCTGCTTGCCGAAGGCCGGGGGCCGGCTGGCCGAGGCAATGGTCGGCCGGCTCATGGCATCGTGGACGCTTCGTCAACGAGCCGCCTTGATCCGAGGGACGCTCCCTAGCCGAGGTCGGTGAGCGTCCGGTTGAGACGGCGCCAGACGTGGGTGCGCCAGCCGCCGTCGAGCAGCGTGAACGTGCGGCGCTGCACCGGGTCGTCAGGGTCGAAGCCGGAGTGCTCCAGGAAGAGGCGGGTGCCTCGCCCCTCCGGCACGAGCGTCCAGCTCACCACCGTGTCCAGCCGCCCGCCGCGCCAGGCCCACCGCAGCCGGCGCGGCGGGTCCACCTCCAGCACCTCGCAGTGCACGACGCCGTCGAACCCCTGGCCCGGACGGGGCTCGGTACGGAAGGTGAACCGGTGGCCGGGGACGGGGGCGAAGTCGTTCGGCATCAGCCAGCGGGCGATCAGGTCCGGATCGGTCAGCGCCCGCCACACCCGGGCCGGCGGGTGGGCCAGGAACTGGTCGACCGCGATGCTGGTCGGCTCACTCATCCGGCAGCCCGTCCAGCACGTCCCGCAGGTCGGCCAGGCGGGCCCGCCAGAACCGCTCGTACGGGCCGAGCCAGTCGGCGACCTCCCGCAGCGGCTCGGGCCGCAGGGAGTAGAGCCGCTGCCGGCCGATCGGCTCCTCGGTCACCAGGCCGGCGTCCTTGAGCACCTTGAGGTGCTCCGAGAGGCTGGGGCGGCGCATGTCGAAGTGCGCGGCGAGCTGCGCGACGGGTTGCCCGCCCCGTTCCCGCAGCAGGCGCAGCAGCTCGCGGCGGGTGGGGCTGGCCAGCGCGGCGAAGACGTCAGACACGGGTGGCCTGGAGCACGATGCCGTTGCCGTCCGGGTCGTCGAAGGTCACGTAACGCCCCCACGGCGCGGTCAGGATGCCGTCCTCGGCGAACACCACGCCTCGCGCGCGCAGCCGGGCGACATCGCCGTCGAGGTCGTCGGTCTCCAGGACCAGGCCCTTGAGCGAGCCGGGCGGCATGGTGGGGAACCAGGTGACCAGGGTCAGCGCCGTCGCGGCCCCCTTGGGCGCGACCTGGACCCAGCGGCCGCCGGGCCCCATCGGGTTGTCCCGGACCAGGTCGAAGCCGAGCGTGTCGACATAGAAGTCGCGGGCCCGGTCCTGGTCCCGGACCGGCACGGAGACCAGTCGCACGTGGGTGACACTCATGCCGCCACAATAGGTAGGAGATTTCCTACCGGTCAAGCGGAACGACGGCCGGCCGACCCGGGTCGACCGGCCGTCGCCGGAGGTGATGCGCTCAGGCCGTCGGGTGGCCCGGCTGCCCCTGCGGCACCTGGCCGTACTGGCCCTGCGGCGCCGGGCCATAGCCGCCCTGCGGCGGGTACTGGCCCTGCGGGGCCTCGCCGGGGTGGCCTTGCGGCGCGGCCTGGCCGGGAGCCGGCCAGCCCTGCGCGGGCTGGCCCGGGGCGGCCGGGTAGACCTGACCGGGGACGACCTGGTGGTGCACGGCCGCCGCCTCTCTGGCCTCCTTCGCCTCCTTGCGCGCCTTGACCGCCCGCACGATGAGCAGGATCGGCAGGATGAACGCGTAGAAGAAGATCCGGTACCGGGTGCCCACCGGAGCGAGGAACATGAGATAGAAGCCGTAGCAGAAGAAGGCGAGGCCGATGACGGCGTTCAGGATCCGGGAGCCGGTGCCCTGCTCCCGGATGGCCAGACCCGTGACGATCATCGCGATGCCGCCGAGCATCAGCAGCAGTTCGTAGACAAGCTCAAACATGAGATCCCCGTCGTTCCGGTGAATGTGCCGGCCCACCATAGAGGAGCCCCCGCCGGTCCCGCTGCCCCGTAACTCCTGGTGGGCGGCCCTTCACTTGAGCTGGCCGGCGGTCAGCCCCGCCTGGATCTGGCGCTGGAAGGCGACGTAGACCACCAGCACCGGGAGCACGGCGATGGCGAGGCCGGCGAAGAGTTGCGCGTAGTCGCCGGCGTAGCCCTGGTTGACGGCGAGCGCGTTCAGCCCCTGGGCGAGCATCCACTTCGACTCGTCGCCCTGCATCAGCACCTGCGGCAGCAGGAACTGGTTCCAGTGGCTGAGGAAGTTGAAAATCCCGACACTGATCAGTCCCGGTCGCGCCATCGGCAGCATCACCCGGAAGAAGAGCCGGAAGTGGCCGCAGCCGTCGATCAGCGCGGCCTCCGCCACGGCCGTCGGCAGGGTCCGGAAGAACGCGGTCAGGAAGAAGACCGTGAACGGCAGCGAGTAGGCGGTGTAGACCAGGATCAGACCGGTCCAGGTGCCGAAGAGGCCGGCGTTGCGCACCACGAAGAAGAGCGGCACCAGGGCGAGGAAGACCGGGAACATCATGCCGCCGACGAAGAGATAGTAGAGCACCTGCCGGCCCCGGAAGTCGTACCGGGCGAAGACGTACGCGGCCGTGGCGCCGAGCAGCATGGTCAGGGTCAGCGAGCCGGCCACGACCACCGCGCTGTTGAGGAAGTACCGGCCGATGTGCGCCGTCGTCCAGGCCCGCGCCCAGTTGTCCAGGCGCAGCCGCCCCGGCAGCCCCCACGGGTCGGCCAGGATCTCGCCGTTGTCCTTGAGCGAGCTGAGGAAGAGCCAGGCCAGCGGCAGCAGCGTCATCGCCGCCCAGAGCAGCAGGAAGCCGTGCGAGAACGCGTTCGCCACGCCCAGCTCCCGGCGCGGCGGCCGGTCGGTGGTGCGCTCGGGCGCGGTCGCCCGGACCGGCGGGGCGCCGGAGTCGACGGTGGTCAAGAGTACTCGATCCGTTCGCGCCGGGCGGCCCGTAGTGCCAGCACCGCCACCGAGAGGGTCAGGAAGAACATCACCACGCCGATCGCCGAGGCGTACCCGAACTTGGTCTCGCTGCCGAAGGCGGTGTCGTACATCCGCATGCCGATCACGTCGGAGGAGAAGTTCGGGCCGCCGTTGGTCATCAACTGGACCAGGATGAACCCGTCCAGCGCGGCGATGGCCAGATAGATCCAGGCCACCTGGACGGTGTCCCAGAGCAGCGGGATGGTGATCCGGCGCAGCATCACCGCGCGGGAGGCGCCGTCGAGCAGCACCGCCTCGTAGATGTCGCGCGGGATGGCCTGCATGGCGGCGCCGAAGAGCACCACGTAGAAGCCGACGTTGCTCCAGACCATCACCGCCAGCACGCACCAGAAGGCGAACCGCGGATCGCCGAGCCAGGCCGGCGTGGGCAGGCCGACCGACCGCAGCGCGCCGTTGAGCAGGCCGGTGGTCGGGTGGTAGATCTCCTTCCACAGCAGCGCGATGATCACCACCGAGAGCACCTGCGGGAAGAAGTAGACCAGCCGGTAGACCGCGCTGCCGCGCACGCCGGTGACCCCGGCCCGGCCCTTGCGTCCGCCCATGGTGAGCATGGTGGCGAAGAAGAGGCCGAGCACGATGGTCAGCACCGGCACCACGGCCAGCAGGATCGCGTTGTTGGTCAGCGCGTTCCAGACGTACCCGTCGTGCAGCAGGGTGCGGAAGTTGGCCAGGCCGACCGGGTCGGCCTGCGCCGAGTAGCCCAGCCAGTCGGTGGTCGAGATCTGGAAGGCCTGGAGGTACGGCGAGAGCACGAAGACGCCGTACAGCACCAGCGGTGGCAGCAGGAAGCTGACGATCAGCGGGAATCTGCCGTGTCGCATCCGCGCGACCCCTCTCCGGCTCGGCCGGTGGAGGCGGGTGTGTCCCGCCCCCACCGGGGACGTCACGCGGCCCGCTTGTACTTCTTGATCGAGCTGTCCTGGGCGATCGAGTCGGCGCCCTTCTGGCACTGGTCGAGGAACTGCGCCGGGGTGGACCGGCCGCTGAAGAACTCGCCGCAGGCGGCGTCGACGAGGTTGCGCTCCAGCTTGCGGTAGTAGTTGTTGTAGACCCAGTTGAAGCCGTTCGCGCCGGAGGCCTCCAGCGCCTTGACCACGGTGGACAGCCCGAACGGCAGCTCGACGCCGTCGGTGGCGCCGGCCACCACGGTGAGGCTGGCGACCTTCCTGGTGAAGTCCTGGGCGCCCTTGCGGGAGAGCATCGTACGCAGGTATTCCCGGCCGCCGGCGACGTTCTTCGCCTTGGCCGGGACGATGAACGGCTCACCGGCGGTGCCGCGGATCGCCTCGAACGGCAGCTTGTCGCCGCTGCTCAGGCTGGGCGTCGGGGCGACGGTCATGTCGAACCCGGCCGGGGTGACGTCCTTCTGCTCGCTCTCCAGCCAGGAGCCGCAGGAGATGAAGGCGGCCTTGCCCTGGCACCAGGCGGTCTGCGACTGCTTGTGGTCCAGGCCGGGCGATCCGTCGAGGATGAACTTGTCCTTGACGATCTGGTACCAGGCGTCGGCGGCGGCCTTCATCGCGTCGGACTTCCAGGCGTTGGGCTCCAGGTTGTCGATCGCGGTGGCGACCGACGGGCCGCCGAACTTGATCGCGGTGGAGATCAGCGGCCAGCTCATGTAGCGCGGGTGCTGGCCCGCGTACGTCCAGGGGGCGATGCCGGCGGCCTTGATCTGCTTGCAGAGGGCGATGTGCTCGTCCCAGGTCTTGGCGTACTGCCAGTTGCGCTCGGTGAAGAGTTTGGTGGAGTGCCAGATGCCGTAGACGGTGTAGGTGTAGTTCATCACCAGGAACCGGCCGTCGTAGGAGCCGACCTCGACGGCGCCGGGGAGCAGGGTGTCCTTGACGCTCTTGCCGGGGATGTCGAGGCTCGGCGCGGCGAGCAGCTCGCCGAGGTCGGCGAGGGCGTTCTGGGCGACCAGGCCACCGGGGTCGATCTGGCCGGCGCCGGAGTTGTTCACCACGTCGGGCGGGGTGCCGTCGACGAAGCGGGGCTGGAGCGTCTTGTTGATCTCCTGGGTGGCGGAGTGGTTGATCTTCGCCTTCGGGTGGGCCTCCCGGTACATCGCCTCGTGGGCCTTGGCGTACTCCTCGCCGAAGCCGCCGTTGAAGATCACCACCTCCAGCGGGGCGTCCTCCTTGACGCCCAGCGGGTTCTGCGCGCTCTTGGTGCCCTGGTAGGTGCCGGCGTCGCCCTTGTCGTCGTCGCCGCCGGAGGTCGCGCAGCCGGCGAGCAGGCCGGCGGCGGGGGTGGCCAGCAGGCCGGCGGCAGCGCTGCGCCGCAGGATGTCACGCCTGTTCATCACATCTCCTCGGTTCGGGTACGGGCGTCCGCTGGGGGTGGCGGCCGTCGGGTCGAGGCACGGTGCTGTCGCTTGTCTTCAGCTCACGCAAAGTTGTTGAAGAATTTCTACGACAGCGGGACGCGGATCACAAGACCCGACGGCCGAACCGTTATCAGCACCGGCCAACCGGGGCTGACATAGCCTGGGCCCATGCGCCGCCTGCGGCAGCTCGCCGAGCGCACTCCGGCCACCCGGGAGCGGTACGTCGACCTGCTCCGGGCGCTCGCCATCACCATGGTCGTGATCGGTCACTGGGGCATCACCGTCATCGGTCACGACCCGACCGGCCGACCCACCGGGCACTCCGCCCTGGGCGACCTGCCCTGGGTCTGGCCGCTGACCTGGGTGGCCCAGGTGATGCCGGTCTTCTTCCTGGTCGGCGGGTACGCCAACGCCGCCGCACTGGCCACCCACCGCGCCCGGGGCGGCGGCGCCACCGACTGGCTGGTCGACCGGAGCGCGCGGCTGGTCCGCCCCACCACCGCACTGCTGGTGGTGCTGGCGGTGGGCGCCGCCGTGGCGTCATCCCGCGGTGCCGCCGCCACCGAGGTCCGCACCGTGGTCTGGTTCGCCACCATCCCGCTCTGGTTCCTCGTCGCCTACCTGGTGGTGGTGCCGCTGACCCCACCGATGTACGCCCTGCACCGCCGCTACGGCCTGGTCGTGCCGCTGGTGCTGGTCGGTCTGGTGGCGCTCGGCGACCTGGGCCGGCTGCTCGGGCCGGCCGGCCTGGCGACCGGGAACTACCTCTTCGGCTGGCTGGCCGTGCACCAGGTCGGCTTCGCCTGGTACGACGCCCGCTCCCCGGACCTGCCGCGCCGCCGCCGACTGCCCACGTCCCGCCGGGCCGCGCTGGTGCTGCTGGCCGGCGGGCTGCTCACGCTGATCCTGCTGACGGTGCCCGGGCCGTACCCGGTGGTGATGTTGAACGTGCCCGGCGAGCGGCTGGACAACGCCGCGCCGCCGAGCCTGGCGCTGCTCGCGGCGGCCACCACCCAGCTCGGGCTGGTCCTGCTGCTGCGCGACCCGGCCACCCGCTGGCTGCGCCGCCGCGCCCCGTGGCAGGCGGTGATCGCGGTCAACGCGGTGGTGCTGACCGTCTTCCTCTGGCACCTGACCGCCGCCGTGCTGCTGGTCGGGCTGCTCGACGCGCTCGGCGTGCTGCCCACCCCCCGGGTCGGCTCGGCGGCGTGGTGGGCGTGGCGGGTCCCCTGGCTGGCCGCGCTCGCCGTGGTGCTGGCGGCGCTGGTCGCCGTCTTCGGCCCGATCGAAGCGCGCAGCCGGCGGTCCGCCGCGCCCGGTGACCCGGCGGCGGCCCGGCACGGCGGACGGATGCCCCTGCGCACCGGGGCTGTCGTGGCCGGCTACGCGGGCGTGGTGGCGGGGCTGCTGCTGAACAGCCTGACCCGCAAGGCCGCCCCGGAACCGCTGGGGCTGCCCGCCCCGGCGCTGGTGGCGTACCTGGCCGGGGCGGGAGTGCTGCGGCTGCTCAGGTCTGGGTGGGGAAGCCGAGGTTGACCCCACCGCCGCTCGGGTCGGGCCAGCGGCTGGTGACCACCTTGCCCCGGGTGAAGAAGGCGACCCCGTCGGCGCCGTGCGCGTGCAGGTCGCCGAAGAGCGACGCCTTCCAGCCGCCGAAGGAGTAGTACGCCATCGGCACCGGGATCGGCACGTTGATCCCGACCATGCCGACCTCCACCTCGTGCTGGTAGCGCCGGGCGGCGCGACCGTCGTTGGTGAAGATCGCCGTGCCGTTGCCGTACGGGTTGGCGTTGACCAGCTCGACCGCCTCGTCGTACGAGCCGACCCGCAGCACGCTGAGCACCGGGCCGAAGATCTCGTCCGTGTAGATCGACATCTGCGGGGTGACGTGGTCGAAGAGCGTCGGGCCCAGCCAGAAGCCCTCCGCCGCGCCGTCCGGGACGGTGTCCCGCCCGTCCACCACCGGCACCGCGCCGGCCGCGACCCCGGACTCCACGTAGGAGCGGACCTTCGCCGCGTGCGCGGCGGTCACCAGCGGGCCCATGTCGCAGCCCCGCCGACCGTCACCGGTGCGCAACCCGGCCATCCGCTCGGCGATCCTCGCCACCAGGGCGTCGGCGACCGGTTCCACCGCCACCAGGGCGGAGATCGCCATGCACCGCTCCCCCGCCGAACCGAAGCCGGCGTTGACCGCCGCGTCGGCCGCCAGGTCCAGGTCGGCGTCGGGGAGCACCACCATGTGGTTCTTCGCCCCGCCGAGCGCCTGCACCCGCTTGCCCGCCATCGACCCGCGCTGGTGCACATAGCGGGCGACCGGGGTGGAGCCGACGAACGAGACCGCCTTCACCCCGGGGTGGTCCAGCAGCGCGTCCACCGCCTCCTTGTCGCCGTTGACCACGTTGAACACCCCGTCGGGCAGGCCCGCCTCGGCGAACCACTCGGCCAGCAGCAGCGCCGCGCTCGGGGTCTTCTCGCTCGGCTTCAGCACCACCGCGTTGCCGCAGGCGATGGCGACCGGCACGAACCACAGCGGCACCATCACCGGGAAGTTGAACGGCGAGATCACCGCCACCACCCCGAGCGGCTGACGCAGGCTGTAGGAGTCGACCTCGGTGGAGACGTTCTCCGAGAAGCCGCCGCGCAGCGCCGAGGGGATGCCGCAGGCGTACTCGATCACCTCCAGGCCGCGCTGCACCTCGCCCGCCGCGTCCGCGAGCACCTTGCCGTGCTCGGCGGTGATCAGCTCGGCCAGCCGGTCGCGGCGGGCGTGGACCAGCTCGCGGAGCGCGAAGAGCACCGCCGTCCGCTTGGAAAGAGAGGCGTCCCGCCAGCTCCGCGCGGCCCGCTCGGCGGCCTCGACCGCCCGCGCCACGTCCGCGGCGCAGGCCAGCTCCACCGCACCGGTACGCCGACCGGTGGCCGGGTCGAAGACGTCGGCGCGCCGCTCGGAGCTGCCCCCGATCCGCTTGCCGTCGACGAAGTGCCCGATGCTCCCGCTCATGCCGCGACCTCCGCGCTGCACCGGATCGCGTCGACCAGGATGGCGAGCCCCTCGCGCGCCTCCTCCTCGGTCAGCGTCAGCGGCGGACCCATCCGCAGCACGTTGCCGTAGAGGCCGCCCTTGCCGGCGAGCAGCCCGCCGGCCTTGCACGCCTCGAAGACCCGGACGGTCATCGCCGGGTCGGCCTCGGTCGTGCCGGGCCGGACGAACTCGACGCCGAGCATCAGCCCCTTGCCGCGTACCTCGGCGACGCAGTCGAGGTCGCCGACGGCGGACCGCAGGCCGTCGGCGAGGATCGCGCCGACGCGCGCCGCGTTGGCCTGGAGGTCGTGGTCGAGCAGGTAGTCCAGGACGGCGTTGCCGGCGGCCGTGGAGACCGGGTTGCCGCCGAAGGTGGAGAAGCTGATCGCCGGCACCGACTCCAGCACGTCGGCCCGGCCGACCACGCCCGCGAGGGCGAAGCCGTTGCCGATGCCCTTGGCGAAGGTGAGCAGGTCCGGCGTGACGCCGTGCGCCTGGTAGCCCCAGAAGTGCTCACCGGTGCGCCCCCAGCCGGTCTGCACCTCGTCGGCGACGAAGAGGATGCCGGACTCGTCGAGCACCTTCTTCCAGGCGGCGAAGAGACCGTCCGGCGGGTGCACGAAGCCGCCGACGCCCTGGATCGGCTCGGCGATCAGGCACGCCACGTCCCCGGCGGTCTGGGTGGCGAGCACCTCGCGCAGATCCTCCACCGCCGCGTCGACCTGCTCGTCGGGGCCCAGCCGGGACAGCAGGCCACGCAGCCGCTCGCCGGAGTGCAGCCAGGCCACCTGGAGCGGGTTGAGCGCGCTGGCCGACCAGCTCCGGTTGCCGGTGACGCCCATCGCCGCGTACGACCGGCCGTGGTAGCTGTTGCGCACGGCGAGGATCTGGTGCGAGCGGCGATGGTTGGTGGCGACCAGCAGCGCCGCCTCGTTCGCCTCGGTGCCGGAGTTGGTGAAGAAGACCCGGGCGTCGGGGATGCCGGAGACCCGGGCGACCTTCTCGGCCAGCTCGACCTGCTGGCGGATCAGATAGAGCGTGGAGCTGTGCACGATGCCGGTGGCCACCTGCCGCTCGACCGCCTCCCGGATCTCCGGGATGTCGTAGCCGATCATGTTGGTCAGCACGCCGCCGAAGAAGTCCAGATAGGTGCGGCCCTGCGCGTCGGTGACCCGGCGACCCGAGCCGGAGACCAGCTCGATCGGCTCGTCGTAGTAGAGCGGCATCCAGGACGGGAGCACGGCCCGGTGCCGGGCCAGCAGGTCGTCGGAGGTCATCGTGGGGCACCCTTCAGCGGCGGTCGGCGTCCTCGCACGCTCCCACCGCGCGGCGGCAGGGACAACTGTCACTCTGTAGCGCAGTCGCCGCGCCCGCCTGACACCGCGTCAACCCGCTCGATACGGTTTTCGGGGCGAAGCGTGACTCCTGCCCACGATTCCGTCCGCCGACAGCCCGGTCAACCACTCATTCCGCAGGACCGCTCCGGCGTCCGGGGACCACCCGGGTGACGGCGGTAGCATCCGCCGGTGCGGAGAGTCGAGGTGGCGCTGCCGACCGGCACCGGCGGTACGGAACTCACGGCCGGCATCCGGGCCTGGGTGGGGTCTCCCCCGCTGCGCAGCCTGGTCGGGCACTTCGGCGGCGACTGGCCGGCCGGTGACCTGGCGGCGGTGCTGGCCGGGCTGGACGACTTCTCCGCCCGGCACTGGGACTTCCGGGACGGGCGGGAACGCCCCGACGCCCGGGAGCCCGCCGTCGACCCGGCCACCGCCGGGCTGGTCCTCGCCTGCGCCGAGGCACTGGGGCTGGTCCGGGCCACCCCGTCGACCCGACCCCGCTGCGCCCACCTGCTGGTGCTCGGCGGGCTCGCGCACGCCTGCCTGCGACGCACCGCGTACGCCGCGCACCTGGTGCGGACCGGCACCGGGGTCGACGGCGAGGTCGCCGTGCTGGGCAGTTTCCGGCCGCTCTCCCCCGCCGAGCACGACATCCTGGCCGCCGTCGGGGTCACCGGCTGCGCCACCGAGGTCGACGTCCTGGACGCCGGGGTGCGGGCCGCGTTCGGGGTGGACCGGCCCACCGAGCAGGTCGGCGTGGACGCCGACCATCCGCACCGGGCCTGGTCGTCCCGGACCTACCGGCCGACCGGCGGGCCACCGGTACGGGTCCTCGCCGCCCCGTCCAGCGAACCGGAGCGGCGTCGGGCGCACACCGCCGACACCCAGCGGTTCTGGGCGGAGCACGTCCGGCTGAGCGTCGGCGACCCGGTACTGATGGTGACCGCGCCGATCTACGTGCCGTTCCAGCACTGCGACGCGCTGCGCACCCTGGCCCTGCCGTACGGCTGTGGGATCGAGACGGTGGGGGTCGACCCGGCGCTGGCCACGCTGGCCCGGCTGCCGGAGCCCACCCTCACCCCGGGGCGGTACCTCCAGGAGATCCGCTCGGCGATCCGGTCGCTGCGCGCCCTGCACGCGGCGCTGGACTGAGCGGGGTCAGCGCGCGGTGTCGGCGACCGCCTGCGCGAACACCTCCGAGCGGTGCTCGAAGTTGCGGAACCGGCCGTAGCTGGGGGCGGCCGGGGAGAGCAGCACCACCCCGCCGGCCGGGGTGAGCTTGCGGGACAACCCCACCGCGGCGACCAGGTCGTCGGCGAGTTCGGTCCGTACCCGGGGCAGCCCGGCGAGGGCCTCGACGATGCGCGGACCACTGTCCGGGATGCCGATCACGGTGATCTCCCGCTCGGCCAGGTGCTCGGCCAGCGGGGTGTAGTCCAGGCCCCGGTCGGTGCCGCCGACGATCACCGTCAACGGCCGCCCCTCGTACGCGTCGATCGCGTGCATCGCCGCGTACGGGCTGGTGGCGAGGGTGTCGTCGACGAAGGTGAGGCCGGACGGGTCGGGGATCTCGGTGAGCCGGTGGGCCAGCCCCTGGAACCCGGCGACCGCCACGGCCAGGGTGTCCTTGCGGGCCACCACCTCGACGCCCAGCGCGTCGAGCACGGCCAGCGCCACGCAGAGGTTGCCCTCGTTGTGCCGGCCGACCAGCGGCAGCACGGCGCGCGGGAAGAGCGGCTGGTCGCGCAGGTGGAACCAGGGTGTGCCGTCCGGGCCGGTGGCGACGTGGGTGGTCTCCGGCCGACCGGCGCGGACCACCGCGCGGTCGCCCAGCTCCTGGGCCAGGCGCGGGTCGGCCCCGTTGACGACCACGGTGTGCGGGCCGTGGTCGAGCAGGTTCAGCTTGTCCCGGTAGTACTCGCGTTCGCCGCCGTGCGCGTCGAGGTGCTCGGGGAAGAGCGCGGTGACCACGGCGACCCGGGGCGAGTCGGCCAGGTCGGCGCACTGGTAGCTGGAGAGTTCCAGCACGTACAGCTCAGCCTCGGGCAGGTCGAGCAAGGGCACGCCGATGTTGCCGCCGAAGACGTTGGGCCGGTCCATCGCCGCCAGCAGGTGGCTGATCAGGCTGGACGTGGTGCTCTTGCCCTTGCTGCCGGTCACCCCGACGGTGCGGTCCGCGTGGTCGGCCATCCAGAGGGCGCTGCCCTGGGTGACGGTCACGCCCCGGTGCCGTAGCTGCACCATCCACGGGTGGGTGCTCGGCACGCCGGGCGAGCGGACCACCACGTCGGCGGCGGCCAGCCGGGCGAAGCCCTCCTCCCCGGTGACCAGCGGCGCCGCCGCGGCGAGCGGCCCCTCCCAGGGCAGGGTGAGGAAGTTCGCGCTGTCGTCCACGGCGACCAGGTCGGCCGGGCCGTGCGCGGCGATCGCGGTCACCGCCGCCCGGCCCTCCCGGCCGGCCCCCCAGACGGCGACGGTACGTCCGCGCAGGTCAGACAGGCGCACAGGCTCTCCTCGGGGGTTTCGACGGCGATCGGCGGGTGGGGTCCGACGCAGCCGGACACGGCGGACGAACCAGGGCCTAGTATGGCGTGTGCCCAACGAGCAGCTCCGGCGGATGGACGCCTTCACCTTCCCGTCCTACTCGATCGACTTCGCGACCGGCGAGGCGTTGTTCGACTACGCCCTGACCGGGCCGGACGGCGAGCAACGGTTCACCGAGGTGATCACGCTGCCGCTGCCGGCCGAGCCACCCTCGGACGAGACGGTAGCCACCCTGAACCGGGTCCTCGAACTGCTGCACGTCGTCGCCGGGGTCAGCTACTACAAGGCCGCCGCGCCGCACCGGCTGGTGCTGCCGACGCCGCTGGGCGCGGGCGCCGTCAAGCTGGTCACCGCCGTCTACACCAAGGGCCTCGCCGAGTACGCGTACCGCAACCAGCTGCCGCACGTGCTCGAACTCCGCCCCGAGGTGCCGGCCGGTTCGCCGGAGCCGGCCGCGCCGCTGGACACCTCGGAGCGTCGCCCGCTGTCGACGGTCGGCGGCGGCAAGGACTCGATCGTCAGCCTGGAGGCGCTGCGCCGGGCCGGCTTCGACCCGGTGCCCTTCTCGGTCAACCCCAACCACGTCATCGTCTCGGTCAACGAGGCGTCCGACCTGGTGCCGCTGGCCGCGCGCCGGCGGATCGACCCGGTGCTGTTCGACCTCAACGCCGCCGGCGCGCTGAACGGGCACATCCCGGTCACCGCGATCAACTCGCTGATCGCGGTCGCCACCGCCGTGCTGCACGGGCTGGGCCCGGTGGTGATGTCGAACGAGCGCTCCGCCTCGGACCCGAACCTGATCTGGAACGGTCACGAGATCAACCACCAGTGGTCCAAGGGCGTCGAGGCGGAGGGGCTGCTGCGGGCGGCGCTGGCCGAGCACGCCGGCCTCACCGAGCCGTACTTCTCGCTGCTGCGGTCGCTCTCCGAGCTGCACATCGCCCGGCTCTTCGCCGCGATCGACCGTTACGACGACGTGGTGACCAGCTGCAACGCGGCGTTCAAGCTGCGTGACGCGAGCGAGCGCTGGTGCCGCAACTGCCCGAAGTGCCGCTTCGTCTTCCTGGCCATGGCGCCGTTCATGTCCCGGGAGCGGGTCACCCACATCTTCGGCGGTGACCTGCTCGCCGACCCCGCCCAGATTCCCGGCTACCGGGAGCTGCTCGGCGTCGACGGCCACAAGCCCTTCGAGTGCGTGGGCGAGGTCGAGGAGTCGGTGGTCGCCCTGAGCCTCCTCGCCGAGCAGCCCCAGTGGCGCGACGCCCCCGTGGTCCGCGCCCTGGTCGACGCCGTCCCCGACACCGCCTGGTCCGCCGCCGCCACCTCCGACGTCTTCACCCCCGGCGGCCCCAACCACATCCCCGCCCCCTACGCCAAAACCCTCACCGCCCTCACCTGACCCCCTTTCTGCGCCCTCCCCGCCCTGAGGCGCGTTGATCAAGAAGTTTGCGTCAGTCCGGAGCCCGTTCCTGACGCAAACTTCTTGATCAACGGCGGTCAGGGGGTGCGGACGGCGTCCAGGGCGAGCAGGGCGACGTGGAGGGAGAGGCAGGTCTCGACCGAGTCGAGGTCGGCGTCGAGGATGCGGGCGATACGCGCCAGGCGTTCGTAGAAGGCCGGGCGGGAGAGGTGGGCGGCGACGGCCGCCGCGGACTTGTTACGGCCCTGCTCCAGGTACGCCCGCAGGGTGCCGAGCAGCTGCTCCCGGGGGTGTTGCGCGTCGTGGGCGAGCAGGGCGCCCAGTTCCCGCTCGACGAAGGTCTGCAACCGGGGCTCGTCCCGCAGCAGGTGCAGCAGGCCGGCCAGCCCGACGTGCGGCAGCCGGAAGATCGGCAGGTCACGGCGGTCCCGACGAGCCGCCTCGGCGATCTGGCGCGCCTCGGCCAGCGACCGCCCGGCCTCCCGCAGGCTGCCCACCCCGGAACCGGCGGCCACGATCACCGCCGCCGGCTCGGCGCCGCCCGACCGCCCGGCGCGGGGCGGGACGGCGTCGAGGCGTACCCGGTGCAACGCGGCGGCGAACGCGGCCAGCGCCTTCTCCTCGCCGGTCGGGTCGGGGAGCGCCAGCAGCGCCCCCACCGCCTGGTCGTCGACGGCGCTGGTGAGGCCGGTCAGCCTGGCCTCGCGCAGCGCCTGGCCGACCGCCTCGGCGAGGTCGCGCAGCCGGGCCGGACCGGCCTCCGGGCCGGTCTCGGCGGGCGCGTCCCCGGCCGGGTCGTCCGCCCGGTGCCGGACCACCACGCCGACCAGGTGCCGGCGGTCCAGCACCACGCCGAGCGCCTTCGCCCGCAGCGCCACCTCGTCGACCGGCCGGGAGTGGTCGAGCAGGGCGGTGAGCAGGGTGCGGTGGATCTGCCGTTCCAGCCCCTCGGCGTCGCGCCGGATGAGCCGGCCCAGCGCCAGCGTGGAGGCGGCCCGCTCGATCAGGATGGTCAGCCGGGTCGGCGGGGTGCCGGTCGGCCAGCGCAGCAGCAGCCGCCCCCAGTCCTGGCCGCGCGCGCCGACGGTGGTCACCAGCCAGCCGCTGTCCGGGTCGTACGCGGTCCGCCCGGCCGGCCGGAT
This sequence comes from Micromonospora sp. CCTCC AA 2012012, assembly GCF_040499845.1. Classification (NCBI taxonomy): domain Bacteria; kingdom Bacillati; phylum Actinomycetota; class Actinomycetes; order Micromonosporales; family Micromonosporaceae; genus Micromonospora; species Micromonospora mangrovi. The sequence goes on along the minus strand of NZ_CP159342.1, from coordinate 755,576 downwards.
CCGCCGGGAGTGCTGCTCCCAGCCGTCCAGCAGCAGCTCCGCGCTCTCCCCCGCCGGGTCGTACGCGAGCACCTGCCGGGACAGGTTCTCCAGCACCACCGGGCAGCCGGCCAACTCGGCGGCGTGGCGTACCACCTCGGTCGGGCCGGCGCCCTCGACGGAGAGTTCGGTGAACCGCTGGTGGATCTCCTCGGTGGCGCGCAGCTCGGTGAGCTGGGCGTCCACGATCAGCGCGTGCACCGCCTCGGTGATCCGGACGAACGGGGTGGCCCGCCGCAGCTCGACCAGGGGCAGGCCGCGTCGCTCGGCGGCCGCCGCCATCACCCGGGGCACCCCGCTGACGTAGCGGCGGCCCAGCTCCACCACCAGGCCGGAGACGCCGACGTCGGCCAGGTCGCCGATGAAGGCGCGCAGGCCGGCGTCGTCGGCGGGCAGCCCGATGCCGGTGGTGAGCACCAGCTCCCGCCCGCCGAGGAGGGGGGCGATGTCCGGCACCTCGGTCACGTGCACCCAGCGGACCGGCTGGTCCAGCCCGCCCTCCCCGGCAACCAGGCGGGGCGCGCCGTGGCGGACCGGGTCGAGCGCGAGGACCTCACGGACGGTAGGGAACACGGCCGACACGCTACCCTGCGTCACCTCCGGTGCGAAGGTCACCGTCCGCGTACCGGCAGCGGGGGGCCCGGCCACCGGTCGGCACAATGTCCGGTGTGCCGACCATCGCCATCACCAGCCCCGACGACCCGCACATCGGCGACTACCGGGCCCTGACCGACCTCGAACTGCGTACCCGCTGGGAGCCGCCCAACGGCCTCTTCATCGCCGAGGGCGAACTCGTCATCCAGCGGGCGCTGCGCGCCGGCTACGCGATGCGCTCGGCGCTGGTCGACGAGAAGCGCGCCGACCAGCTCACCGGCCTGCCCGCCGACGCACCCGTGTACGCCGCGACCCAGGCGGTACTGGAGTCGATCACCGGCTTCCACGTCCACCGCGGCGTCCTCGCCTCGTTCCACCGCCGCCCGCTGCCCACCCTCGACGACCTGCTCGCCGGGGCCCGCACCCTGGCCGTCCTCGAGGGCCTGAACACGCACACCAACCTCGGTGCCCTGTTCCGCAGCGCCGCCGCCCTCGGCATCGACGCCATCGTCCTCTCACCCAACTGCGCCGATCCGCTCTACCGCCGGGCCGTCCGGGTCAGCATGGGCGAGGTCTTCGCCATCCCGTACGCCAAGACCGACACCTGGCCCGAACCACTCGTCACCGTCCGTGACGCCGGTTTCACCCTGCTGGCGATGACCCCGGCGACGGACGCGGTGGCCCTGCGGGACCTCACCCCGGCCCAGCGGGAACGCCCCGCCCTGCTCCTCGGCGCGGAGGGCCCCGGCCTCACCCCGGCCGCGCTGCGCGCCAGCGACGTCCGCGTCGCCATCCCCATGCACAACAACGTCGACTCGCTCAACGTCGCCACCGCCGCCGCCATCACCTTCTACGAACTGACCCGCGACCGGACCGGCTGACCGGCGCCGGGGCACCCACCTTTCGGTGTGCCCAGGTGCCGGCATTGTCGGAGAAGACTTCGGCCCCGGCGGCACCCATGCTCGGAGACGACCAGGCAACGCGCCACCCGCGAAGGGAGCCCCGGATGGCCGAGCACGCGTCCGTCGTCGCGGATCTGATCGCCGAGGGCGACCGGTTCGACGGTCTCCTCACCGAGCCGGCCGCCGCCGGATGGGACCGCCCGACACCCGCGCCCGGCTGGCGCGTCCGGCACCAGTACGCCCACCTGACGTCGGTCTTCCGGCTCGGCCGGCTGGCGACCACCGCCCCGGACCGGTTCCTGGAGACGGTCACGCGGCTCGGCCCGGACTTCGACACCGTCATCGACAAGATGCTCGCCGAGTTCGTGGACGAGCCACCGGAGACCCTGCTGCAGCGGTGGCGGGCCGAGCGCTCCCGGTCGCAGCAGGCGCTCGCCGACGCCGCGCCGGGCCTGCTCGTGCCCTGGCTGGCGCGCCCGATGCCGGTGGCCATGCTCGCCTCGGCGGCCCTGATGGAACTCTTCGCGCACGGCCAGGACCTCGCCGACGGGCTCGGCCTGCGCCGCGTCCACACCGACCGGCTGCGGCACGTCGCGGCGTTCGCGATGACGAACCACGACTACGGGTACGCGGTGCGCGGGCTCACCCCGCCCGGCGTCCCGTTCCGGTTCGAGCTGACCATGCCGTCCGGGGCGGTGTGGACGTACGGCCCGGCCGACGCCGCGCAGCGGGTGTCCGGCCCGATGGTCGACTTCTGCCTGCTGGTGACGCGCCGCCGGCACCGCGACGACCTGGCGCTGACCGCGACGGGGGTGGAGGCCGACCGCTGGATGTCCATCGCCCAGGCCTACCGGGGCGGCACCGGGGCGGGCCGGCAGCCGGGGCAGTTCGCCGCGATCGGCTAGGCGGCGAGCCGGGTCGGCTTGCCCCGGGCGACTAGCGTCCGGTTCGTGGCCCGTCCCGTGCTGATCGCCCTGGTCGGCGTCGACGGCTCCGGCAAGAGCACCCAGGCGCGTGCCCTCGCCCGCCGGTTGACGGCGCGGGGCGTGCCGGCGCGGTACTTCGAGAACGCCGGCGGCCGGCCACTGTGGAACCGGCTGGCCCGCGCGCTGGGCCGGCCGGACGGGCGGGCGCTGTTCGGTCGTACCGGGTATGCGGCGCTGGAGGCGACGGTGCGGGCGGCGGCGATGGCCCGCACGGTGCTGGTCAGCCGGGTGACCGGCCGGACGGCGGTGCTGGACCGGTGGACCTGGTGCCAGGACGTGATCATGACGGCGCGCGGTGACCGGGGCCGGCGGACGGTCCGCCGGGCGTACGCGGTCTTCCCGCGACCGACGGTGGTCTGCTTCCTCGCGACCACCCCCGAGGTGGCGCAGGCCCGGGTGACGGCCCGGGGCATCGACACCGAGGAGCTGGCGCACCTGCGGGCGCTGGACGCCGCCTACCGGGCGCTGGCGGACTTCGGGACGTTCGTGGTGGTCGACGGCGACCGGGACCCGGACGAGGTGGCCGCGGCGTTGGACCGGCTGGTGACGCCGCTGGTCGGCTAAATTGCCGATCATGGAGTACCGCCTGGTGGACCGGCTGCCCACGGTCGACGAGTTCGTCACCGTCACCACCGCCGTCGGCTGGACCGACGCGTACGACCCGGCGGCGATCCCGGCGTCGCTGGCCGCCTCGCTGCACGGCGTGGTGGCCGTCGAGGGCGACCGGGTGATCGGGCTCGGCCGGCTGATCGGGGACGGGGCGATCTACTACTACCTGCAGGACCTGGCGGTGCTGCCGGAGCGGCAGCGGCGCGGCGTCGGCGCGGCGATCCTGGGCCGGCTGGAGGAGTGGATCGCCGGTCGCGCCGGCACCCGCACCTTCGTCGGCCTCTTCGCCGCCGGGGACTCGGTCGGCCTCTACCGCCGCTTCGGCTACGCGGTGCACGACGACATGACCGGCATGTTCCGCGTCGGCCCGTACCGCCGGCCGTAGCGGTGAGCGGGGACCCCCGCCGGGCAGGGGTCCCCGCGTCGGCTCAACCGCGGCGGTTCTGGAGCCAGCGGAGCAGGTCCGACGGCAGGTTGTCGCTGGGCGACGGCGACGGGGTCGGCTTCGGCGTCGGGGCCGGCTCGGGCTTCGGGCGCTGCGGGTCGCCGGCCAACTCCCGGCTGGGCGCGGTGAAGTCCCGCACCGGCTGGCCGCTGACCGCGGTACGGATCACCCGGGCCACCGCGTCGATCACCTTCGTCTGCACCGCCGAGCCGACCAGGTCGGTCGAGTCGTCCGGGTCGGCGGCGATGCCGGCGACCGCGACCTGCGGGGTGAACCCGACGAAGGTCTCGGTGGCGTTCTGCTCCGAGCTGCCCGTCTTGCCGGCCACCGGCCGACCCACGATCCGGTCGACCGAGGTCGCCGTGCCGCCGTTGCACTGCCCGTACGCCGACTGCTGGCCGACCGGGCAGCGGGCCGCGTCGGTGGCGGCCCGGGCCACGTCGGGCTCCAGCACCTTCTTGCAGGACGGCTGCCCGACGGCCACCTTCTCGCCGTTCGCCGCGGTCACCGAGACCACCGGCTGCGGGGTGCAGTACGTCCCCTCGGCGGCCACCGTGGCGTACGCGTTGGCCAGGTCGAGCGGGGTGGTGGCGGCGACGCCGAGGGTGAACGCGCCCCAGTTCTTCGCGTCGTTCTTCGCGAAGGCGGCGTCGGCGTCGGCCCGGAAGGTGATCCCGAGGCGCTGCGCCATCTCCACCACCTTGTCCTCGCCGACCTGCTCGGCCAGCCAGACGAAGTACGTGTTCACGGAGCGGCCGAAGCCGTCCCACATCATCCGGTACCCGTCCATCCACTCCGGGTTGGCGTTGGCCGGGCACCACGTGCCGTCGCAGTTGCCCTCGGCGTCGGAGGCGTATCGGGTGGGCAGCTTCTCGGGGGCGTCGAAACCGGTCGACAGGGTCTTCCCGGCCTCCAACGCGGCGAGCATGGTGAACAGCTTGAACGTGGAGCCGGCCTGGTAGCCGTCGACGCTGGCCCCGCCGGAGATCAGCGGATTGACGGTGTTCGGGTGGTTGGCCTCCCCGGCCGGGTTGGCGGCGAGGCTGTAGTGCCGGTTGACCGCCATGGCGAGCACCCGGCCGGTGCCCGGCTGGACCGCCGCGATCGGCAGCGCCCGCTTGTTGTCGTACCCGTAGACGGCGGTGGCCTGCTGCTGCGCGGTCTCCTGGATCTTCGGGTCGAGGGTGGTGACCACGGTGTAGCCGCCCCGGCGCAGCGCCTGCTCGCGCTCCTCGGCGGTGCCGCCGAAGGCCGGCTGGGTCAGCCACCACTGCCGCAGGTAGTCGCAGAAGAAGCCCCAGTCGTCGTGCCCCTGAGCGACCGCGGTGCAGCCGTTGGGCTGGGCGGTGGGGTGCAGGGTCAGCTTCTCCGCCTTGGCCGCGGCGGCCTGCGCCGGGCTGATCGCGCCGGTCGCGGCCATCGCGTCGAGCACGTACGCCCGGCGCTGGAGCGCCTGCTGGGCGTTCCCGTCGATCGGGCTGTACTCGTCGGGCGACTGGACCAGGCCGGCGAGCAGGGCCGCCTCGCCCAGGGTCAGGTCGGCGGGCGCCTTGCCGAAGTAGCGCTGGCTCGCGGCGGCGACGCCGTACGCGCCGGAGCCGAAGTAGGCGATGTTGAGGTAGCGGTTGAGGATCTCGTCCTTGCTGAGGCTCTTCTCCAGCGCGGTCGCGTACCGGATCTCCTGGAGCTTCCGCCCGACGGTCTGCTCGGTGGCGGCCTGCCGTTCCTCGGCGGTGCGGGTGGGGTCGGTCTTGAGCACGTTGCGGACGTACTGCATGGTCAGCGTGGAGCCGCCCTGCTCGGTGCCGCCGCCCCGGACGTTGGCGACCAGGGCGCGGGCGATGCCCCGCAGGTCGGCGCCGCCGTGCGAGTAGAAGCGCCGGTCCTCGGCGGCCACGATCGCCTGCCGCATCACCGGGGCGATCTCCGCGAGGGGAACGTCGGTGCGGTTGACGTCGTAGAACGTGGTGATCAGGGTCTTGCCGTCGTTCGCGTAGAGGTAGGACCGCTGCGGCTGGGCGGGGGTGCGCAGCGCGTCGGGCAGCTCCGCGTACGCCCCGAGCGCGGCCTTGGTGAGTTGGCCGCCGATCAGGTTGCCGGGGAGCGCCGCGACGGCGAGGACGAGCCCGGCGAGCAGGCCCGCGAGCAGCACGGTGAAGAGCCGCGACAGCGGCGACCGGGATGACGGCATGCACCCCAGGATTACCGCGAAAGCCGCCAACCGACCACCCCGTCAGGCAACTGTCAGTAACCTCACGGCAACTCCCCAGCCTTCCCTCCCCACCCCTCCCCCCGCGTCCCCCGCGTCCCCGCCGCGGTGATCATGACGTTTTGGTCAGATCCGGCCCATTGGCTGACGCAAACCTCATGATCACCGGGCCTGACGGGCGCGGGGCGGGGGGGGTGGGGGGCCCGGGGTGGGGTCAGGTGGGGAGGGGGCCGGGTGGGGTGGGGGGTGTGGCGGCGACGCTGGCGGTGGCGGCGTCGCGGGCGATGGTGGCCGGGACCAGGCGGCCGGAGCGGTAGCCGATGCCGATCCCGGCGATCAGCACGAAGATCGCCCCGAAGGTCTGCAGGGAGCCGATCAGCGCGCCGCCGAGGCCGAGCAGCGGGGACGCGATCATGAGCATCACCCCGTCGCCGTAGCTGAACATCCCCGACCGGGCGACCGACCAGCCGGTGAGGAACCAGCCCACGCTGTAGCAGAAGGCACCGACCAGGACCAGGCTCCGCGCGGTGGTGCCGAAGACCGGGGTCTGCTCGGCGAGCCCGGCGAAGGGCAGCATCAGCACCATGCCGGCGAGGCTCACCAGCAGCCCGGCCGCGGCCACCCGCCGACAGCGGGTCGCGGCGAGCAGGCCGGTGAGGGCGAGCAGCGCGAGCAGGCCGAGCCAGACCGCGGCCACCCACCCCACCAGGTAGACCGGCCTGCCGTCGGCCGGGTAGGGGTCGTTGCCCACCCCGCCGTCGCTGGCCATCGCCACCACGCCGTAGAGGATCGCGTACGCGGGCAGCAGCCACACCGCGGCGCGGGCGAACCGGCGTACGGACCAGGCCCAGCTGGCGTTGGTGGCCGGGGCGGCCGGCCCCGGATCGGCAACGAACGGCAGCACCTGGAACCCGCCCCCGGTACGCCGGGTGCCGAGCGGTCCGGCGGGATCGTGCGCGCCGGGTACCGGGGTCCTGGACCACACGCGGTTCGCCGGATCCTTCATGCGTCACCTCGCTCCGCCGACGGGCGGCGCGGGACGCGTACGGCGCCCCGACTCCTGCTCACCACCCGTCCTCAGACCGATCGTGGCAGGCGCCGGGACGCCGTATGAGTGTTTCTCGCATTTGCCGCCCGGGGTCGGACGGCGGCCGGGTCAGCCCCGCTCGCGCCGGTCCGCCGGGTCGTTGAGCAGGCTGCCCGGGGAGACCGGCTCCGGCGCCGGCAGCCCCTGCGGGGCGGTGCCCCCGGTGGCCTGCGCCTCGGCGACGCGTACCTCGTCGTGGATCTGCTGGGCGGCGCTCGCCGCCGCCCGGGCGGCCTCGGCGGCCTCCCGCTCGACCGCGCTCGCGTGGTCCGCGGCCTCGGGTGACGGCACGTCGCCGACCATGTTGGCCAGCCCGCCCAGCGCGCCGCCCATCCCCTCCAGGGCCTTGGTCAGCTCGGCCGGGACGATCCACACCTTGTTGGCGGTGCCGTTGGCGATCTGCGGCAGCGCCTGGAGGTACTGGTAGGCGAGCACCTTCTGGCTCGGGTTGGCCTGGTGGATCGCGTCGAAGACCGTCCGGATCGCCTTGGCCTGACCCTCGGCCTGGAGGATCCGGGCCTGCCGGTCACCGTCGGCGCGCAGCACCGCGGACTGCTTCTCGCCCTCCGCGGTGAGGATCTGCGACTGCTTGTGCCCCTCGGCGGTCAGGATCGCCGCGCGGCGGTCCCGCTCGGCGCGCATCTGCTTCTCCATCGAGTCACGGATGCTCGCCGGCGGCTCGATCGCCTTGATCTCCACCCGGGTGACCTTGATGCCCCAGCGGCCGGTGGTCTCGTCCAGCACGCCCGACAGGTGCCGGTTGATCTCCTCGCGGCTGGTCAGCGCCCGCTCCAGGTCGAGCGAACCGATCACGTTCCGCAGCGTGGTCACGGTCAGCTGCTCGATCGCCTGGAGGAAGTTCGAGATCTCGTAGGTGGCCCGGACCGCGTCGACCACCTTGAAGTAGAGGACGGTGTCGATCGAGACCACCAGGTTGTCCGAGGTGATCACCGGCTGCGGCGGGAAGCTGACCACCTGCTCTCGCATGTCGACCTTGGTCCGGACCGCGTCGATGAAGGGGACCAGCAGGTTCAGGCCCGGGTTCAGCGTCCGCTTGTACTTGCCGAGCCGCTCCACCACGTCCTGCCGCTGCTGCGGCACGATCCGTACCGCCTTGACCAGGGTCACCATCACGATCACCGCGATCGCGATCAACAGGACCGCTGCAAACTCCATACCGTTCACCTTGTCCCTTCGGGCAGCTCGCCCGGGGTGGAAATGTCGTCCTGCCAGACCAGGGCAGTGGCACCCTGGACCTTTATCACCTGCACCCGCTCACCCGCCGCGAAGCTCTGCGTCGCGTCGTACGAGCGGGCGCTCCACAACTCACCGTCGATCTTGACCAGGCCCCGCTCGGTGTCCACCGGCTCCAGCACCAGGGCGGTGACCCCCTCCAACGCCTCGACGCCGAACGCCTGCTCCCCGCTCTCCAGCGCGGAGAGCCCGTGCCGGCGGATCACCGGCCGGACCACCGCCACGGAGAGCGCGGAGACCACCGTGAAGACCAGCGCCTGAAGTGGCACGGGAGCACCGAGCGCGGCGGCGCCCGCCGCCGCGAAGGCGCCGGCGGCGAACATGATCAGGAAGAGCGTCGTCGTGAAGATCTCGGCGACGGCCAGTACGACACCCAACACGACCCACAGCACGGCGTCCACGCACCAATCGTGACACGTCGTGGCACGCCGCCCCGCCCCGCGATGATCAGTAAGCTCGGCGGGCGCCCCGACCCGCCGACGTCAGGAGAACACCGTGCCCCTGCTGCCCGAGACGATCCGTCAGGTAGACCTGCTGGTGGGCCGGGCCCAGGCCGAGGGACGCACCCCGTCGCTCGCCCTCGGCGTGGTCCGGGACGGAGAGCTGGTCCACCTCGCCGGGGCCGGTGAACACCCCCGACCGGACGCCGACCGGCAGTACCGGATCGGCTCGATCAGCAAGACGATGACGGCGGTGCTGGTGATGCAGCAGCGCGACGCCGGGCGGCTCGCGCTCGACGACCCGCTGGAGCGGCACCTGCCCGGCACCCCGGTCGGCGCGCTCACCCTGCGCCAACTGCTCGGCCACGCCGGCGGCCTGCAACGGGAACCGGACGGCTCCTGGTGGGAGCGGACCGAGGGCGCCGACCTGGCCACCCTGCTCGCCGGGCTGACCCCGGACAAGATCGCCTACCCGCCGCACCACGTCTACCACTACTCCAACCTGGCGTACGGGTTGCTCGGCGGGGTGCTGGAGCGGATCACCGGCACGCCCTGGTACGACCTGCTCCGCGAGCGCCTGCTGGATCCGCTGGGCATGCACCGGACCACGTACCACGCCACCGAGCCGTACGCCCGCGGCCACGTGGTGCACCCCTGGCACGACACGCTGCGGGAGGAGCCGCGTACCGACACCGGGGCGATGGCACCGGCCGGGCAGCTCTGGTCCACGGTCGAGGACCTCGGCCGCTGGGCGGCCTTCCTCGCCGACCCGGCCCCGGCGCTGCTGGCCCGGGAGACGGTGACCGAGATGTGCGCGCCGGTGGTGATCAGCGACGTCGACGCCTGGACCGGCGGGCACGGCCTCGGCGTGGAGCTCTACCGGGTCGGCGAGCGGGTGTACCTCGGCCACGGCGGCTCGATGCCCGGCTACCTCGCCGGGCTGGTGGTGCACCGTCCCACCCGGACCGCCGTGGTCGACTTCGCCAACTCGTACGGCCTGCGCGGCGGGCACCACATCGTCGGGCTGGCCCGGCAGGTCCTCACCGTGGTGCTGGAGGCGGAGCCGACCGCGCCGCGCCCCTGGGTCCCGGCCGGGGTCCCGTCCGCCGAGCTGGCCGAGCTGACCGGCCGCTGGTGGTGGATGGGCATCGAGTACGAGCTGCGCCCGGACCCCTCCGGCGACCTCTGGGCCGGCCCGGTGGGTCAGCCGGTGCTCCGGTTCACCCGGGTCGACCGGGACCGCTGGCTGGGGCGCAGCGGCAGCCAGCACGGGGAGACCCTCACGGTGCTGCGGGACGAGGCGGGACAGCCGGTCGCCCTCGACATCGCCACGTTCGTCTTCACCCGCACCCCGGACCAGGAGCCCTGACCGGGGTGCGCGGCGTCAGGCCGGCTCGGTGACGAAGTCGATCAACCGCTCCATCGCGTTGATCAGCGGCGTCTCCACGTCGGCGAAGCTGTCCACCCGGGACAGGATGTGCCGCCACATGGCCGCCGGCTCAGCCACCCCGAGGGCCGCGCAGACGCCCTCCTTCCACGGCTGGCCGGGCGGCACCACCGGCCACGCCGCGATGCCCAGCGCCGCCGGCTTGACCGCCTGCCACACGTCGACGTACGGGTGGCCGGTGACCAGCACGTACGGCGACGTCACCCGGGCCACGATCCGGCTCTCCTTGGAGCCGGGCACCAGGTGGTCGACCAGCACCCCGAGCCGTCGGGTCGGGCCGGGACCGAAGTCGCGTACCTCGGCGTCCAGGGCGTCGATGCCGTCCAGCGGCTCCACCACCACCCCCTCGACGCGGAGGTCGTCGCCCCAGATCCGTTCGACCAGGGCGGCGTCGTGGATGCCCTCCACCCAGATCCGGCTGGCCTTGGCGACCCGCGCCGTGACGTTGTCGACCGCGATCGAACCGGAGGCGGTCCGCCGACGCGCCGCCGGCACCGGGGAGCGCACCGGCCGGCGCAGCGTCACCGGCTCGCCGTCGAGCAGGAACGCCGCCGGCAGCAACGGGAAGTTGCGGCGCTGTCCGTGCCGGTCCTCCAGCACCACCGCGCCGGACTCGAAGCCGACCACCGCGCCGCAGAAGCCCGAGTCGGCGTCCTCGACGACCAGGTCCGGCTCGGCGTCGACCTCGGGAGTCACCTTCCGCCGCCGCCAGTCCCCCGCCAGCACGTCATCGCCGTATCGCCGCACCATGTCGAGCACGCTAACCGCCGACCCGGCGCGCCGCCCGCCGACGCGCCGCCGCAGCAGCCGGGCGGGAAGGGGCGAAGCGGGCAGTTCGGGGCAGGTCACGCCACCGGAGCGGCAGTCGAGACAGGGGCGGCGGTGAGCACGTACCCTTTCGGCATGTCCTCCCCCGCAACGGGCGCGGCCACGCTGGCTCCGCGCCGGTCCAGCCGTTTTGTTGCCTGGGTACGCGCCTGGCGTGCCGGCCTGGTGTCCTTCGACGAGGTCGCCGACTCCATCGCCGGCGACGAGGAGCACCTGGTCGCGGACGCCCCCGGCACCTGGACCGATGTCCCGCTGCGGGACGCGCTGCCCACCCTGGCCAAGCTCTCCCCCGACGAGATCCGGCTGGTGCTGCCCGCGCCGGGCGACCCGCGGGGGCTGCCCGGCCCCGGTGACTTCGCCGGCGCGGCGCTGCTCAGCGGGGAGGCCGTGATCGCCAGCGGCCTCGGGCTGATCCCCGAGGTGCGCAGCCACACCTCCGGCTCGGGGATGACCTGGGAGACGGTGCTCTGGCGGGTCTACCCGCTGCCGCCGGACGCCCCGAAGGCGTCGCTGGCCGGGCCGGGCGCGGCCGAGGCGGAGGCCGAACTGGCGGTGGCGCTCGCCGAGACGACCGCCGCGCTCACCCGCCTCGACGTGGCCCAGTGGCGGCCGGAGCTGGCCGGCGCCCTCGCCGCGCTGCGCCGCCCGGACGGCACCACCGACCTGCCCCCGGGCTTCGACCCCCGGGCCCGGCGGCTCTTCGCCCGCGCGGCCGTGCTCGACCGGGTGCTCGCCCTCGCCGGGGAGAGCGCACCCGGCGGCGCGATCAACAACTACGAGGCGCAGCAGCGCGACGCCGCGCTCCGGCCGCTGACCACCGCCTGCCGGCAGGCCCTGGTCGCCGCCTGCAACGCCCCGCTGCGCCCCTGAGCGGGCCGGGCCGGCGGGTGCCGGCCCGGCCCCGGATCAGACCTCGTCGATCAGGTCGGCCACCGAGTCGACGATGCGCGACGGCCGGTACGGGTAGCGCTCCGCCTCGGTGCGGCTGCTGATCCCGGTCAGCACCAGGATGGTCTCCAACCCGGCCTCCAGCCCGCAGAGGATGTCGGTGTCCATCCGGTCGCCGATCATGGCGGTAGTCTCCGAGTGCGCGTTGATGGTGTTCAACGCCGACCGCATCATCATCGGGTTGGGCTTGCCGACGAAGTACGGCTCCACCCCGGTCGCCTTGGAGATCATCGCGGCGACCGAGCCGGCGGCCGGCAGCGCGCCCTCGACCGAGGGGCCGGTCACGTCGGGGTTGGTGCAGATGAACCGGGCCCCGTCGTTGATCAGCCGGACCGCCTTGGTGATCGCCTCGAAGCTGTAGGTGCGGGTCTCCCCCAGCACCACGTAGTCGGGGTCGAAGTCGGTCAGCACGTACCCCACCGCGTGCAGGGCGGTGGTCAGGCCGGCCTCCCCGATCACGTACGCGGTGCCGCCCGGCCGCTGGTCGTCGAGGAACTTGGCGGTGGCCAGCGCGGACGACCAGATCGCCTCCTCCGGCACGTCCAGCCCCATCCGGACCAGCCGGGCCTGGAGGTCGCGCGGGGTGTAGATCGAGTTGTTGGTCAGCACCAGGAACGGCTTGCCGGACGCGCGGAGTCGCTTGACGAACTCCGGCGCGCCGGGCACCGGCTGGCCCTCGTGCACCAGCACGCCGTCCATGTCGGTGAGCCAGCTCTGCACCGGCTTGCGTTCACGCATCAGGGGTCCCAGGGGGTGTCGGGGGTGGGCTCAGGGCCGGCGGGCCGGCGGCACGCAGCACGGGGTGGGGCAGGTGTCCCACATCGGCAGCTCGCCGCAGCGGCGGCGCAGCCGCTCCCCGTCCGGCGTGGTGCGCTCGGTCACCAGCTCGCGGACCATGGTCACGAAACGCGGATCGGTGCCCGGGGTGCCGGCCCGGACGAAGTCCAGGCCGAGCTGCTTGGCCGTCTCCAGCGCCTCGGTGTCCAGGTCCCAGACCACCTCCAGGTGGTCGGAGACGAAGCCGATCGGGCTGACCACCACACCGGTCACGCCCTGCCCGGCCAGCGCGGTCAGGTGGTCGTTGATGTCCGGCTCCAGCCACGGCACCTGCGGCGGGCCGGAGCGGCTCTGCCAGACCAGGTCGTACGGCAGGTCGGGCGCGGCGGCGGCGTGCACCAACCGGGCGGTCTCCTCCAGCTGGGCGGTGTACCGGCCGCCGTGCGGACCCGCGGTGGCCGCCATCGAGGTGGGGATGGAGTGCGCGGTGAAGACCAGTCGGGTGCTGTCCCGTCGCGCCGGGTCGAGCTGCGCGAGGGCCGCGCGGACCGCGTCGGCGTGCGGCTCGACGAAGCCGGGGTGGTCCCAGAACTGGCGCAGCTTCTCGATCACCGGGGCGTCCGCGCCGACCGCCGCCCGGGCCTTGGCGATGTCCTCCTGGTACTGCCGGCAGGAGGAGTAGCCGCCGTACGCGCTGGTGACGAAGGCGAGCGCCCGCCGCACCCCGTCGTCGCGCATCTGCGCCACGGTGTCGGCGAGCATCGGGTCCCAGTTGCGGTTGCCCCAGTAGACCGGCAGGTCCACGCCGTTGGCGGCGAAGTCCGCCCGGATCGCGGCCAGCAGCTCCCGGCACTGCTCGTTGATCGGGGAGACCCCGCCGAAGTGCAGGTAGTGCTCGGCGACCTCGGCCAGCCGCTCGGGCGGGACGCCCCGCCCCCGGGTCACGTTCTGGAGGAAGGGCATCACATCTTCGGGCCGTTCCGGACCACCGAAGGAGACCAGCACCAACGCGTCGTACGCCATGGGCCTATTCTTCCCCGCCGCGGATCACGGGCGCGCGACGCCCCCGGGGTGCGGTGCGGCGAGCGGGGTCCCGGCGCTGCGCCGGGGCCCCGCTCGACTGCTCAGGCGCCGATGGCGTGGTAGCCGCCGTCGACGTGGACGATCTCGCCGGTGGTGGCCGGGAACCAGTCGGAGAGCAACGCCAGGCAGGCGCGGGCGGCCGGCTCCTGGTCGGTGAGGCTCCAGCCCAACGGGGCCCGCTCGGTCCAGGCGTCCTCGAACTGGTCGAAGCCGGGGATCGACTTCGCGGCGATGGTGCGCAGCGGCCCGGCGGCGACCAGGTTGCTCCGGATGCCCTGCTTGCCCAGGTGCAGCGCCAGGTAGCGGGAGGCGGACTCCAGCCCGGCCTTGGCCACGCCCATCCAGTCGTAGACCGGCCAGGCCTTGGTGGCGTCGAAGGTCAGGCCGACCACCGCGCCGCCGGCGGACATCAGCGGCAGCGCGGCCATCGCGAGGGACTTGTAGGAGTACGTGGAGACCTGGACGGCGGTCGCCACGTCCTCCCAGGGGGCGTCGAGGAACCCGCCGCCGAGGCAGCTCTGCGGGGCGAAGCCGATCGAGTGGACCACCCCGTCGAGGCCGTCGACGTGCTCGCGCACCTTGTCGGCGAGGCCGGCGAGGTGCTCCGGGTTCGTCACGTCGAGCTCGATCACCGGGGCCGCCTCGGGCAGCCGCTTGGCGATCCGCTCGACCAGGGAGAGCCGGCCGTAGCCGGTGAGCACGACCTGCGCGCCGTTCTCCTGGGCGAGCTTCGCCACCGAGAAGGCGATCGAGGCGTCGGTGATGACGCCGGTGACCAGCAGCCGCTTACCGGCGAGCAGTCCGGACATTTGCAGAACCTCCGTCTTTCTCAGTGACCCATGCCCAGGCCGCCGTCGACCGGGATGACGGCGCCGGTGATGTATCCGGACGCGTCCGAGGCGAGCCAGGTGACCACCGCCGCGACCTCGTCCGGCTCGGCGAACCGGCCCGCCGGGATGGCCTTGCGGTATTCGGCGCGGCGCTCCTCGGGCAGCTCGGCCGTCATGTCGGTGTCGATGAAGCCGGGGGCGACCACGTTCGCGGTGATGTTGCGGCCACCCAGCTCCCGGGTGATCGACCGGGCCACGCCGACCAGGCCGGCCTTGCTGGCCGCGTAGTTGACCTGGCCGACGCCGCCGTAGAGGCCGACCACCGAGGAGATGAAGATCATGCGGCCCCAGCGGGCGCGGAGCATCTTGGTGGAGGCGCGCTTGGCGCAGCGGAACGCGCCGGTCAGGTTGGTGTCCAGCACCGAGGTGAACTGCTCCTCGGACATCCGCATCAGCAGCGTGTCGTTGGTGATGCCGGCGTTGGCGACCAGCACCTCGACCGGGCCCAGCTCGGCCTCGACGGCGCTGAAGGCGGCATCGACGGAGGCCGCGTCGGTGACGTCGCACTTCACGCCGAAGAGTCCCGCGGGCGGCTCGCCGCTGCGGTGGGTGACCGCCACCCGGTCGCCCTGCTTGGCGAAGGCCTGGGCGACGGCCAGGCCGATCCCCCGGTTGCCACCGGTCACCAGCACGGTACGGGCCACGGGTTCCCCCTCTGCTCAGCTGATCTCTCGGTCGGTGGCGAGCCTAGGCGTTACCGGTAGGTAAGCGCTAACGCCGGCATGCCGTCGGACCGCCGCCGGGCGGGCATGATCAGCCGCCAGGTGGGGTCCGACCGGGCCGACCGGCCGAGTGCGCCGTCGCCGCACCCCCGGTGTACGATGATCCGCGTTTGCCGGGCCGCAGTTCGCCCGCGCTCCGGGCCCCGCCGACCGCTGGAGGTGATCGCTGTGCGAGATAGCGATCCTCCCAGTCGTGGCCGGGCCGATCGTCAGCCCCGCTGAGCCACGACTCAGCAGGTGAGCTGACCCAGCTCCGCTCCCCCCACCGTGGCACCCTCGGCTCCAGTCCGGGGTGACCGTGCTGCGCCGCCCGACACCGGGCGGCCGGGGAGCATCCCGGTCACGACTTCGTGTGTGCGCGTCCTGATCCACCCCCCGGTCCCCGTACGCCGACGTGGACCGTCCCCGCCGCCACCGGAGCCTGTCCCATGAGCCGTTACGTCGCCCCGCTGGGCTTCACCCTCGCCGCCGTCTGGGTGGCCGTCCTCTTCGTCCTGGCCGGCGGCGGTCACTGAACACCGCCGGCCCGCCCCGCCGCTAGAGCAGCCGGGACGACCAGAGCAGGCTCAGCCCGCCCGCGCAGAGCGCCAGCAGCAACGCGATGCCCGCGTACCACTGGGTGACCTCCCGCGGCTGGGTGCGGAACCCGATCGAGCTGCCCATGTCCTGGTAGACCTGCTTCAGCTCGCTCACCGACGCCGCCTCGTAGAAGAACCCCTCGGTGGTCTCGGCGAGCTGCGCCAGCGCCAGCCGGTCCACCGGCACCCGCTGGAGCTGGCCGCCGATGTCCACCTGCCCGGCGTCGGTGCCGAACGCGATCGTGGAAACCGGCACGTTCGCCGCCTGGGCCGCCGCCGCCGCCTCCTCCACCGACCGCCCCGCCGTGCGGTACCCGTCGGAGAGCAGCACGATCCGGGCCGGCGGGATGCCGGCCGCGCCGTCCGCCGGCACCGACCGGATCGCCTCCAGGCAGG
This sequence comes from Micromonospora sp. CCTCC AA 2012012, assembly GCF_040499845.1. NCBI lineage: Bacteria > Bacillati > Actinomycetota > Actinomycetes > Micromonosporales > Micromonosporaceae > Micromonospora > Micromonospora mangrovi. The sequence goes on along the minus strand of NZ_CP159342.1, from coordinate 739,342 downwards.
TGAAGACCGCCTCACCGGTGGCGGTCGCCTCGGCCAGCACCAGGCCGTCGATCGCGGTGGTCACCGCGGACCGGTCCTTGGTCGGCGACACCAGCACGTTCGCCGACTTCGCGAACGACACCAGCCCCAGGTTGTAGCTCTCCGGCAGCTCACCGACGAACTGCTTCGCCGCCTCCTGGGCCGCCTCCAGCCGGTTCGGCGCCACGTCGTCGGCCTGCATGGAGAGCGACACGTCGATGGCGAGCATGACGGTGGCCCGCTCCAGCGGCTCCTTGGTGTCCACCGCCGGGCGGGCCATCGCCGTGGCGAGCACCAGCAGGCAGAGCAGGAAGGCGGTGGCCGCCGCGTGCCGCCGCCAGCCCAACCCCTTCGGCGCGACGGTCCGCAGCAGGTCCACGTTGCTGAACCGGACGGCGTACGCCCGGCGGTGCAGCTGCCGCCAGACGTACGCGGCGGCGAGGGCGAGCACCGGCAGCACGGCCAGCAGCCACCACGGTTGCAGAAAACGGATCATCGTGTCGTCCCTCGGGTGCGGGCGTGCCGCTGCGCGGCCACGAAACGCACCATGTCCAGCAGCCAGTCTCGGTCGGTACGCAGCCTCAGGTGCCCGGCGCCGGCGGCGCGCAGCTCGGCGGAGATCGCGGCGCGCTGGGCGGCGGCCGCGTCCGCGTACCGGCGGCGCAGCCGCGGGTCGGCGGTCTGCACCTCGTGCAGCTCCCCCGTCTCCGGGTCGACCACCGGCAGCACCCCCACGTCGGGCAGTTCCAGCTCACGCGGGTCGACCACCTCGATCGCCAGCACGTCGTGCCGGACCCGCAGCTTACGCAGCGGCCGGCCCCACTGCTGCGGCGGCGCGAGGAAGTCGGAGATCACCACCGCCACGCCCCGTCGGCGCGGCGGCCGGTTCAGCAGGTCGACCAGGGCGCCGAGGTCGCTGCGCCCGGGCTGGATCTGCGCCTCGGCGATCGCCCGGAGCAGCCCCTGGGCCTCCTTGCGACCGGAGCGGGCGGGCAGCCGCAGCAGGGTGCCCGGTCCGGGCGGCGGGGCGGCGGCGCGCCACCGGCCGGTGCGTACCGGCGCCGGAGGGCCGGTGCCGACGACGGCGCCGATCCGGTTGCCGCCGCGCACGGTCAGGTGGGTCAGGGCGGCCGCCGCGGCGACCACCACGTCCCGCTTGAGCCACCGCCCGGTGCCGAAGTCGAGGCTGGCCGAGAGGTCCACCGCGAGCCAGGTCTCCAGCTCCCGGTCGGCCACCGTACGCCGCACGTGCGGCATCGTGGTCCGGGCGGTGACCGGCCAGTCCATCCGGCGGACGTCGTCGCCGGGGCGGTACTCGCGGGACTCCCCCGCCTCGCTGCCCGGTCCGGGCAGCAGCCCGGCGTAGTCGCCCTGGAGCAGGCCGTCGAGCTTGCGGGTCACCAGCAGCTGCAACCGGGACAGGGCGGCGCCGGAGCGTTCACCGGCGGCCGGCAGGCGGGTCGGTGGGCTCACGGCCGCTGCCCGGGCCAACCGCCGCCCGGGGGTACGGCCGGGACGGGGCTGGCCTGCTGCCGGGGCGCGACGGCGGGCAGCGGGATGGTGGACATCACCCGGTGCACGATGTGGTCGGCCGGCACGTCGTCGGCGAGCGCGTCATAGCTGAGCACCAGCCGGTGACGCAGGATGTCCGGGGCGATGTCCTGCACGTCCTGCGGCAGGGCGTAGTCCCGGCCGCGCAGCAGCGCCAACGCCCGGGTGGCCCGGACCAGGCCGAGCGAGGCGCGCGGGCTCGCGCCGTACTGGATGAGCTGCGCGACGTCCGGCATGCCGTGCTCGGCCGGGGCCCGGGTGGCCAGCACCAGCCGGACCGCGTAGTCGACCAGCGCGTTGTGCACGAAGACCTGGTCGGCCTTGCGCTGGAGGGCGATCAGGTCGGGGGTGCTGAACACCGGCGCCGGCTCGGGCGCGGCGACGCCCATCCGGTAGACGATCTCCCGCTCCTCGGCGTCGGTCGGGTAGCCCACCACGATCTTCATCAGGAAGCGGTCCCGCTGCGCCTCCGGCAGCGGATAGACGCCCTCCTGCTCGATCGGGTTCTGCGTCGCCATCACCAGGAACGGGTCCGGCACCCGGTGGGTCTCCCCACCGATCGACACCTGACGCTCGCTCATCACCTCCAGCAGCGCCGACTGCACCTTGGCCGGCGCGCGGTTGATCTCGTCGGCGAGCAGGAAATTGACGAAGACCGGGCCCAGCTCCACGTCGAACTTCTCGCTCGACTGCCGGTAGATGCGGGTGCCCATGATGTCGGCGGGCACCAGGTCGGGGGTGAACTGCACCCGGGCGAAGGACCCACCGACCACCCGTGCGAGGGTCTCCACGGCGAGCGTCTTCGCCACGCCGGGCACCCCCTCCAGCAGGCAGTGCCCGCGGGCGAGCAGCGCCACGAACATCCGCTCGACCATCCGGTCCTGCCCGACGATCACCCGTTTGATCTCGAACAACGCCCGCTCCAGCAGGGTGGCGTCCTCGGCGGGGGTGGTCACGGCGGGCGGCGGGGCCTCGGTCGGGGTCGGGGCGTCGGGCGTGGTCGGCTGGGCCACCGGTCCTCCACAGCATGATCGATCGTCGCGGTGTGGTGCGTGTCAAGACTGTCATGCCCGGCTGAGTGCCGAGGTGGTGAGAAGCCGATTTTCGCCACGCCGGGTCGCCGCGCGTCGCCGCGCGCAGGACACGCCGCGTCGCCGCGCAGAAAAGCGGAGAACACGGGTGGACAGGAAGGGGGCCGGCGTGTGTACGATTCACCCCGTCGCCGGGCGGCTCCCCCCGTGGTCGCCCGGCGCTCAAACTCCTCTCTCCGCGGCCTAGACTCGCCCGGATGACCTCCTCCACCCCTGCCGACGAGGCGCCGATCTGTTCGGCGCGCGGGTGCCGCGCGCCCGCCGTCTGGGCACTGCGCTGGAACAATCCCCGCCTGCACGACGCCGACCGGCGCAAGACCTGGCTGGCCTGTCCCGACCACCGGGAATCCCTCGGCGACTTCCTCGGCGCACGCGGCTTCCTGCGCGAGGTGGCACCGCTGCCCGGATCGCCTAACCTCGAAGGGTGAACGAGCGCAGCGGACCGGTGCCCGCCGAGGACCACCCCGGGCCGCCGCCCGCCCACCCGCTGGAACCGTGGCCGGACACCGTCCACTGGCAGCGCATCTCCACCGACCTGATCTGGGTGGAGCTGATCCGGCTGGGCGTGCTGCTCGCCGTCGTCCTGCTCGGGCTCGCGGTCGGCTGGGCGGTCAGCGGAATGTGGGGCTTCGGTGCCGCGCTCGGACTGGTCCTGCTGCTGGCCGGCTGGCGGGCGGTCACCATCATCCGCGCGGTCCACGCCTGGGGCTACGCCGAGCGCGAGGACGACCTGCTGGTCCGGCAGGGGCTGCTGGTGCGGCGGCTCTCCATCGTCCCGTACTCCCGGATGCAGTTCGTCGACGTCAGCGCGGGGCCGCTGGAGCGCGCCTTCGACCTGGCCACCGTGCAGCTGCACACGGCCGCGGCGGCCAGCGACGCGCGGGTGCCCGGTCTGCGCCCGGCGGAGGCGTCCCGGCTGCGGGACCGCCTCACCGCCCTCGGTGAGGACCGGGCGGAGGGCCTGTGAGCGACGGCCCCACCGGCCCACCGCCGGACCAGCCCGCACCGGCGCCGTGGCCGGCGACACCGGAAGCGCCCTGGCCGGTCCCGCCCGGTGCCACCGGCCCGCACCCACCTCCGGCCTGGCCGGCGCCGCCCGGAGCGGCCTGGCCCGTTCCGCCCGGTGCCACCGGTCCGGCGCCGCCCTGGCACCCGACCGGTCGGCCGGGGCCGCCCGATGCCACCGGTCCGGCGGCCTGGCACCCGACGGGTTGGCCGGGGCTGCCCGGCCCACCGCCGGTCGAGGAGCCCCGGCAGCGGCTGCACCCGTTGAGCCCCGCGCTGCACGGCGCGAAGTCCCTCGCCGTGGTGGTCGCCGGCCTGTCCTGGTCGACGCTGTCCCGGGTCGGCTTCGGCTGGTTCGCCGTCCTGGTGGGGGTGCTCGCCCTCGGCGCGACCGTGCTCGCGGTGATCAGCTGGTACAACACCGGCTACCACGTGGTGGGCCGGGAGCTGCGGGTGCACGAGGGGCTGCTCTGGCGGCGTACCCGGGCGATCCCGCTGGAACGGCTCCAGGCGGTCGAGGTGGTACGACCGCTGCTCGCCCAGCTCACCGGCCTGGCCGAGCTGCGGCTGGAGGTGGTCGGCGGGGGTCGTACCGAGGCGCCGCTGGCGTACCTGGGGGTGGCCGAGGCGACCGCGCTGCGGGAGCGGCTGCTCGTCGTCGCCGGTCGCACCTCGGGCACCCCGGAGGCCGCCCCGCCGACCGCGGACCAACCGCCCGCGCCGCCGCCGACCGGCCACCGGCTGCACACCGTACGCAACGTCGACCTGCTGGTCAGCCAGCTGCTCACCCCGCAGGCGTTCCTGCTGCCGTTCGGCGTGGCGTTCGTGGTGGCGCAGTTCCTCTCCGAGGGCTCCTGGTCGTTCATCGCCGTCGCCAGCACGGTGACCGCGATGGCCGGGGTCGTGCTGCAACCGGTCCGCCGGGTCCTCGACGACTGGGGGTTCCGCCTCGACCGGGACGCCGACATCCTCCGGGTCCGCAACGGGCTGCTGGAGACCCGGGCGCAGACCGTGCCGCTGGACCGGGTGCAGACGGTGGGCGTGACCTGGCCGCTGCTGTGGCGGATGAAGGGCTGGCTGCGGCTGCGGCTGGAGGTGGCCGGCTATTCGGGCGGCGAACCGGACGACCGGAACCGGCCGGACCGGCTGCTGCCGGTCGGTGACCTGTCGACCGGCGAACGGATCGTCGCGGAGGTGCTGCCGGGGGTGTGGCTGGGCGCGCTGCCGCTGACTCCCCCACCGCCCCGGGCCCGCTGGCTGCGCCCGCTGAGCCGGGCGGCGATCGGGGCCGGGCTCGACGACCGGGTCTTCGCGGCCCGCTCCGGCCTGCTCACCCGGCAGTTGTCGATCGTGCCGTACGCCCGGATCCAGAGCGTGCGGGTCACCCAGGGGCCGGCGCAGCGCCGGCTGCGGCTGGCCACCGTGCACGCCGACACGGCCGGCGGGGCCGGCGCGGTCGCGCACGACCGGGACGTGGCCGAGGCGTGGGCGCTCGCCGCCGAGCTGACCGCGCGGGCGCAGCAGGCCCGCCGCGCCGACGGTCGACGGCGGCGGTAGCCGGGTCAGCGCTCGACGGGCGCCGGAGCGGGCTTCGCCGCCGGCTCCGCACCGGAGCGCGGCCCCGGGATCGCGCCGGGCGGCACCGCGGGCCGGGCCCGCCGGGCCGCCCAGGCGCGTTCGGCCAGGCCGACGACCAGGAAGGTCATCCCCACGTACGCCCAGCCGACCAGCACGTCGATCAGGTAGTGCTCGCCGCTGTAGATCAGGGTGAACGTCATCGCCAGCGGATAGGCCAGCAGCAGCGGCCACCAGCGCCGACGGGTGGCCGGCAGGAAGAACAGCACCACGAAGAGGGCGAAGGCGGTGTGCAGCGAGGGCATCGCCGCGACCGGGTTCGAGGCGATCTGGCCGGCGTTGAGCACGTTGCCCGCCCCGTGCATGCCGAACGCCTGCCAGCCCCGGGTGGAGATCCGGGCGACCTCGGTGAGCAGGCCGTTCTGCGCGGCCCACCACGGCGGCGCGGCCGGATAGAGGAAGTAGGTGACCAGCCCGGCGGCGCAGAGGAAGCCCCAGCGCCGCATGAACGCCGCCCAACGGGAGCGGTTGCGCAGCCAGAGCACCCCGGCGGCGGCCAGCGAGACCACGAAGTGGGAGAAGTAGACCCAACTGGCCAGCATGTCCCACCAGTGCACCTCGGGCCGGTAGAGGTGCTGCTGCAACCAGACGGTCGGCACCTCGCCGCCGGTCGCCCAGCCGGCCAGGAAACGGTCGGCGACGATCAGCTCCAGCGCGTGCGGCGTCGCGCCGTTGTCGGCGAAGCCCCGGGAGAGGTTGTAGGCGGCCAGCAGCAGCACCACCGGGATCCAGTCCCGGGCGAAGCGCAGGTGGCTGCGCCACGGCCGGGACGAGTTCCACGCGACGGTGCCCGCCCAGATCCAGAGGAAGGCGTACGCCGGGTCGGTGGGCAGGCCGATCACCAGCCAACCGGCCACGAAGAGGACCGCCCAGACCGTCATGGCGACGATCCGGCGCCGGCCGCCGTCGGGCGCCGGCTCGGTCGGGGTGGGGGGCTGGGGATCTGTCACGACGGCCATCGCGGTCAAGGTTAACGGCGGGCGACGGGGCGGCAGACGCCGACCGCCGCCCGCTCGGCGACCGGGGGGGGGACCGCCCGGGCGCCGGCCGGTCCCGCCGAGGCCGGCGGCCGGTTGCCGGCGCGTACGGGCCGGGTGGCCGGGCAGCCCCTAGGCTGGACGCATGCAGGAGCAGCCGGACGCACCCTTTTCGCCGGGCCTGACCGCCCGGGTCGAGCTGACCGTGACCGACGCGGACACCGCCCAGGCGGTGGGCTCCGGGGACGTGCCGGTGCTCGGCACGCCCCGGGTGCTCGCGCTGGCCGAGGCGGCGACGGTGGCGGCCACCGCCACCCGGATGCCGCCCGGGGGGACCACGGTCGGGCTCCGGGTCGAGCTGGACCACACCGCGCCCACCCCGGTCGGCCGGACGGTGGTGGCGCAGGCCACCCTCACCGGGGTCGACGGCCGGCGGCTGCGCTTCGAGGTCGCCGTCACCGACGGCGGCCAGACCGTGGCGCAGGGCCGGGTCGAGCGGGTGCTGGTGGACCGGCAGCGGTTCGTCGAGCGGGCCGGGGCCGCGTCGTGACCGGCCGCTTCGTCGAGGTCGCCGACCGGGTGCACGTGCTGCGCGACCCGCTGCTGCACGTCAACGTCACGCTGGTGGTCGGTGCCGACGCGGCGCTGCTGGTGGACACCCTCTCCACCGCCGGGCAGGCGCGGGAGCTGGCCGAGGCGGCCCGGCGGGTCACCCCGCACCCGTGGGTCGTGGTGAACACCCACCACCACTTCGACCACTGCTTCGGCAACGCCACGCTGGCCGCCGACCCACCCCGCCCGGTGTACGCGCACGAGCTGGCCGCCGCCGCGCTGCGCGACCCGGACCGGCTACGCCGGGCCGCGTACGAGGAGATGCGCGACGAGCAGCCGGGGCTCGCCGCCGAGCTGGCCGACACGGTGCTGCTCGCCCCGACGCACACCGTGCACACCGAGACGGTGCTGGACGTGGGCGGCCGGCGGGTGCTGCTGCGCCACCCGGGGCACGGGCACACCGACGCCGACCTGGTGGTGCACGTGCCGGACGCGGAGCTGCTGGTCGCCGGCGACCTGGTGGAGCAAAGCGGACCGCCGGCGTTCGAGGAGTCGTACCCGTTGCAGTGGCCGGACGCGGTCGCCGACCTGCTGCGGCTGACCACGCCCACGACGGTGGTGGTGCCCGGCCACGGCGAGCCGGTCGACGTCGGGTTCGTCCGCGCCCAGCACGCCCAGTTCGTCGAGCAGGCCTGGCTGATCCGCGCCGCCCACACCGCCGCCGCCCCGCCGGAGCGCGTCGCCGCCGAGTCCCCCTTCGGCGCCCGCGCCGGCCTCGTCGCCGCCCGCCGCGGCTTCGCGGAACTCGACGGCACCGCCTAGGGCGGTCAGGCGGGGAAGCGGGCGGTGACGGCGGCGCGGGTGGGCATCGAGACGGCGCCCCCGGGGGACTCGCAGACCAGGGCGGCGACGCGCAGGGCGAAGGCGACCCGTTGCTGCCAGCCGGTCGGGTCGGTGGGCTCGCCCTCGGTGAGCAGGTCGGCGATCAGGGCACCCATCACCGAGTCGCCCGCGCCGGTGGCGTCGACCGCGTCGACCTTCGGCGCGGGGATGCGGACCAGGTCGGGGCCGGCGGCGACCAGCGCGCCGGCCGCGCCCAGCGTGACCACCACCGTGGTCGCGCCGAGTTCCCGCAGGTACGCGGCCACTCCCTCGACCGGCTCCCCGGGATAGAGCAGTTCGGCGTCGACGGTGCTCAGCTTCACCAGGTGGGCGCTGGCGGCGAACTCGGCGACCACCTCCCGCAGCCCGGCGAGCGACTCCGGGCCGGTGAGCAGCCGGGGCCGGACGTTCGGGTCGAAGACCCGCAGCGCACCGGCGATCGACCAGGCCCGGCGGGCGGCGGCGAGCACCGGTGGTTCGAGCAGCACGATCGACCCGCAGTAGAGCACGTCCGCCCCCTCGACCAGCGCGACGTCCAGGTCGTCGGCGGTGAGCAGGGCGTACGAGCGGGGCTCGCCGTAGAAGCGGAAGTCGGGTTCGGGGCCGGCGAAGGTGGCCACGCCGAGCGCGGTCGGCGCCGGTACGGTCACCGCGCCGGTCAGCCCGACGCCCGCCCCGGTCAGGAAGGCACGGATCCGGTCGGCGAGGGCGTCGTCGCCGAGGGAGCCGACGAACCGGGCGTCGCCGCCGAGCCGGGCCACCGCCACCGCCACGTTGAGCGGGCCGCCGCCGATCGCCTGCCGGTAGACGGGCTGCCCGTCGTGTTCGGCGTCGAGCAGGTCGACCAGTGCCTCGCCGAGCACCACCGCGTACCCCATCGTGGTTCCCTCCGTTCGTCGTACCCATGATCCTGACGCACGGGGCCGGTCCGGCGCACGGGGACGACGCGGACCCGGGCCCACGGTGCGGCCCCTTTGCTCTGCAGCCATCCGCGCAGCAAGCACTGTGCGTCACCTGCTGCGTGGGTGGCTGCAGAGCAAAGGGCATCGGAGGCGGCCGGGGCCGGCATCAGTCATATCGACGTTCGGCTATTGCGCCCCGGTGTCGGGGCGTGATGGGATGGCGCTTGCCGGACCGGCGCGGGGGCTGCCGCGCCGCCGGCGTCGGGATCCGGTCGACCAGCGAGGGCACCCCGGTCCGTGTCACGGACCGCAGGCGGTGCGCGTTCCGCCCGGCCGTACGACGGCCCGCCGGGCGCGGCACCGCGACAGTCGCATCCGCTCGTCGCAGCGGGGCGGTCCGGTGCGGGCCACGCCCCGCGAGTCAGGAGAACCCGTGCACCGATCCCGTACGGCCGCGCTGCTCACCGCGGCCGCCACCCTCCTGTTCGGCGCCGTCGCGCTGACCACCGGCTCGGATCCGGCCGCCGCGCACGGCGCGGCGATCACCCCGGGCAGCCGGACCTACCTGTGCTGGAAGGACGGCCTCACCTCGACCGGTGAGATCAAGCCCAACAACCCCGCCTGCGCGGCAGCGGTCGCCGAGAGCGGGGCCAACTCGCTCTACAACTGGTTCGGCGTGCTGCGCTCCGACGCCGGTGGCCGGACCGTCGGCTTCATCCCCGACGGCAAGCTGTGCAGCGGCGGCAACCCCGGCTACAGCGGGTACGACCTGGCCCGCACGGACTGGCCGGTGACCCACCTGACCGCCGGGGCGAGGCACGACTTCCGGTACAGCAACTGGGCCGCCCATCCGGGCACCTTCTACTACTACGTCACCAAGGACAGTTGGAGCCCGACCCGGCCGCTGGCCTGGAGCGACCTGGAGGACCAGCCGTTCCTGACCGTCACCAACCCGCCGCAGAGCGGCTCGCCGGGCACCGACGGCGGGTACTACTACTTCAGCGGCAACCTGCCGGCGAACAAGAGCGGGCGGCACATCATCTACTCCCGCTGGGTCCGCTCGGACAGCCAGGAGAACTTCTTCGGCTGCTCCGACGTCACCTTCGACGGCGGCAACGGCGAGGTCACCGGCACCGGCCCGGGCGGCACGCCCACCCCGACCACCCCGGCCCCGACCCCGACCACGCCGAGCCCGACGCCCACCCCGACCACGCCCAGCCCCACCCCGACCGCGCCGAGCCCGACGCCCACTCCGACGCCGACCTCGACCACCCCGGCGCCGGGGAGCGGCTGCATGGCGGTGTACAAGGTGGTCAGCGCGTGGCCGGGCGGCTTCCAGGGCGAGGTCATGATCATGAACCACAGCACGCGCAGCTACGGCGGCTGGGTGGCGAGCTGGAGCTGGCCCAGCGGTCAGCGGCTCACCCAGCTCTGGAACGGCACGGCGAGCACCACCGGCGCCACGGTGACCGTCGCCAACGCCGCGTGGAACGGCACCCTCGCCCCCGAGGGCACCACCACCTTCGGCTTCACCGCCTCCACCACCGGCACCAACACCCTCCCCACCGTCACCTGCTCCGGCCGCTGACCCCCACCGGCCCGGACCACGCCGGCTGAAACGATCAAGAGGTTTGCGTCACCGGACGGGCTCCGGCTGACGCAAACCTCTTGATCGACAAGCCCCGCGGTGGGGGTGGGGGTCAGCGGACCATGCTGCCGACGACCGGCTTGGTCAGGAGGGCGGACTGGTTGCGCTGGATGCCGGGGTCGAGGGTCTTCGCCACGAAGATGGCGTGCCAGATGCAGAAGATGAGCACGGTCCACACCTTGCGGGAGTGGTCCGCCTCCTCCCGCTTGTGCTCCTCCAGCAGCCGCATCGCGTACGACAGGTCGAGCAGGTCACCGGCGCCGGAGGTGGACAGCACGTGCCGGGCCCACTCGTACATCTCGCCGCGCAGCCAGACCCGGGTCGGGGTCGGGAAGCCGAGCTTCTTGCGGTTGACGATGGCCGGCGGCACCACGCCCTGCAACGCCTGGCGCATCGCGTACTTGGTGGCGTCGGAGCGGGGCGGGAGCTTCAGGTCCACCGGGATGCCGGCCGCCACGTCGAAGACCTCGCGGTCGAGGAAGGGCACCCGCACCTCCAGCGAGTGCGCCATCGAGATCCGGTCGGCCTTGACCAGGATGTCGCCGCGCAGCCAGGTGTAGAGGTCGACGTACTGCATCTTGGTGACGTCGTCCAGCTCGGTGCACTCGGCGTAGATCGGCGCGGTGACGTCGGTGTAGCGGACCGAGGGGTCGTAGCGGCGCAGCAGCTGCTGCTTCTCCTCCTCGGTGAACATCCGGGCGTTGCCGTAGTAGCGCTGCTCGATCGGGGTGGTGCCGCGCTCCAGGAAGCTCTTGCCCTTGACCCCCTGCGGGATCGCCTTGGAGACGGCCCGCAGGCCCTTCTGCACCCCGCCCGGCAGGCCGTTGACCGTGCCGAGGGAGAGCGGTTCGCGATAGATGGTGTACCCGCCGAAGAACTCGTCGGCGCCCTCGCCGGAGAGGACCACGGTGACGTGCTCGGCGGCCTTCTTGGCGACGAAGTAGAGCGGCACCAGCGCCGGGTCGGCCACCGGGTCGTCCAGGTGCCAGATGATCTTCGGCAGGGCGTCGATCATGTCCTGCGGCCCGATCTTGGTCGGGATCGTGGTGACGTCGAGGTGCCGGGCCGACTCCTGGGCGACGTCGATCTCGGAGTAGCCGGGGACGTCGTAGCCGACGGTGAAGGTGAGGATGTTCGGGTTGAACTCCCGGGCCAGCGCCACCACCGCGGTCGAGTCGATCCCGCTGGACAGGAACGAGCCGACCGGCACGTCCGAGCGCATGTGCATCCGGACGCTCTCCCGCAGCGTCTCCCGGATCTCGTGGTACAGCTTCTGCTCGTCGGAGACCGGCGCGGGGCGGAACACCGGCCGGTACCACCGGCGCACGTCGATCCGGCCGCCCGGCGTCCAGGTCAGGTACTCCCCCGACCCGATCCGGTTGACCCCCCGGTGCAGGGTGCCCGGTTCCGGGACGTACTGGAGGGTCAGGTAGTGGCTCAGGTTGGCGGTGTCGATCCCCGCGTCCCCCTGGTACGCCGACTGCGCGAACGGCAGCAGCGCCTTCTTCTCCGAGGCGAGGTAGAGCCCGTCGGCGGTCTCCAGGTAGTGCAGCGGCTTGATGCCGAAGTAGTCCCGGGCGCCGAACGCCCGCCGCTCCTGCCGGTCCCAGATGACGAAGGCGAACATGCCGCGCAGCCGGGTGAGCACCTGCTCGCCCCAGTAGTGGTAGCCGGCGACGATCACCTCGCCGTCGCCGTTCGTGGCGAACTGGGCGCCGAAGTCCCGGATCAGCTCGTCGCGCAGCTCGATGTAGTTGTAGATCTCACCGTTGAAGGTGAGCAGGTAGCGGCCACCCGCGTAGGGCAGCGGCTCGTGGCTGAGCGCCACGTCGATGATGGCCAGGCGCTTGTGCGCGAACACGCCGTCCGCGTACTGGCCGGAGGCGTCCCCGACCACCTCGACCCCGGTCTCGTCCGGGCCGCGGTGGTGCAGGCACTCCAGTGCTCCGGCGATGTTGTCGCGGTGGGCGGCGGCGTCGCCGCGCGCGCTGAAGAAGGCCAGGAGTCCGCACATGGTCAGCATCTTTTCACGCGGGCCGTCCGGGCGTCGCGGCACCGCTGGCTCTGCCCCCTCCCGCGCCCCGCGACCGGCCGCCGCGGCACCGCGGGAGGCCCGGCTCCGGCGGCCCGGTAGCGTCTGGACCAGCAACGACGCGCAAGGGGGCCGATCATGACCGAGGAACGGACGCAGCCGGACGGGACGCAGTCGCACGACCCGGACTTCCCCGAGGCGTTCCTGACGTTCATGCGGCAGGGCTGGCGGGACACCGAACTGCCGGTCGGCCCCCGACCGGAGGTGCCGAACTACGCGAAGCGGCGGGCCGCGCTCTCCGCGACCTTCCCCGGCGAGACCCTGGTGATCCCGACCGGCGGCGAGAAGGTACGCGCCAACGACACCGACCACCCGTTCCGGCCGGGCAGCGACTTCGCCTACCTGACCGGCGACCACGACCCGGACAGCGTGCTGGTGCTGCGGCCGAACGGCTCGGGCCACGACGCCACGCTCTTCATGCGTCCCCGGTCGTCGCGGCGGACCGACGAGTTCTTCCGCAGCCGCAACGGCGAGCTCTGGGTGGGTCGGCGGCCCACCCTCGGCGAGCGCTCGACCAAGCTGGGCCTGCCGACCGAGGACCTGACCGAGCTGGACGCGGCGCTGGCCGACTGCGCGCCGGGGCGTACCCGGGTGTTGCGGGGATTCGACGCCCGGGTGGACGCGGCCGTGCGCCCGCTCGACGGCCGACCGGCGCGCGACCGGGAGCTGGCCGTGGCGATCGCGGAGCTGAAGCTGGTCAAGGACGAGTGGGAGATCGCCCAGCTCCAGGACGCCTGCGACGCGACCGTCCGCGGCTTCGAGGACGTGGCCCGGGCGCTGCCGGCCGACCGGGCGGTGTCGGAGCGGCTGCTGGAGGGGATCTTCGCGCTGCGCGCCCGGCACGACGGCAACGACGTCGGCTACAACTCGATCGTCGGTGCCGGTGAGCACGCCACGATCCTGCACTGGGTGCACAACCACGGTGCCACCCGGCCGGGTGAGCTGCTGCTGATGGACATGGGGGTGGAGAACCGCCACCTCTACACCGCCGACGTCACCCGGGTGCTGCCGGTCGACGGCCGGTTCACCCCGCTCCAGCGCCAGGTGTACGACGCCGTCCTCGCCGCGCAGCAGGCGGGCATCGACGTGATCCGGCCGGGGGTGGCGTTCCGGGACGTGAACCAGGCCGCCATGCGGGTGCTCGCCGAGGCGCTGCGGGACCTGGGGCTGCTGCCGGTGAGCGTGGACGAGGCGATGGACCCGGCCTCGACGATCTATCGTCGCTGGACGCTGCACGGCACCAGCCACATGCTCGGCATCGACGTGCACGACTGCGCCAACGCCCGCAAGGAGCGCTACCGGGACGGCGAGCTGGGCGAGGGTTACGTGCTGACGGTGGAGCCGGGGCTCTATTTCCAGCCGGAGGACGAGCTGGTCCCCGAGGAGCTGCGCGGCGTCGGGGTGCGGATCGAGGACGACATCCTGGTCACCGCGACCGGTGCGGTGAACCTCTCGGCCGGCCTGCCGCGCCGCGCCGACGAGGTGGAGACCTGGCTCGCCGAGCAGCGCGAGGCGGGTCCGCGCCTGCCGGGCTGACCCTCCCGTACGACCACCTGCGGCGGGTCCCGTCGCCGGCGTCCGCGACCGTTGCTGTCGCGCTGACGCCGACACCGGGGCCCGCCGCTGTTTGCGCTGCTCAGCGCCCTTCCTGCCCGCACGGGCCGGTAGTACCACCCGTCCCGGATGTGAGCGGAATGCGGGGTTTTCTCGGATAAGTCCTCGTCGCGAGGATCCTTCTCATACGGTGACTATCAGAGGCTACAACCGATTTGTAGCAGGTCGCCCCACCTGGGGTGGTGCGGCGCCTTTGAAGCACGAAAGGGCGGAAGGCTCTGATGTCCAACGACGTAACGACTACCGACGGCGGGGCGCCGATGACCCCGCCGACGAACAGGCGGCGGGCGCTCTGGGTCGCCACCGGCGTGGCCGGGCTGACCGGCGTCGTCGGTCTGGCGGCGCTGGGTGGTCTCGCCGCTCGGGACAACAAGTCCGACGACGCACAGCGCGCGTCGGAGAACCACGTCGCCGCGCCGCAGAACGTCAGCGACGCCGGCACCACCGAGGACGAGACCGGCAAGGACGCCGACGAGAAGGGCGGCACCGACGCCGACGAGCAGAACCGGCTGGACCAGTACGGCCGGGACGGCAAGGGCCGCGACGAGCGTGGCGAGCACGGCCGGGACAAGGACCGGGACCGCGACGAGCACGGGCGCGTGCGGGAGGTGCCCTGCGACGACGAGAAGCTGATCGAGGCCGTGGACCTGGCCAACCGGGACCACGGCGGCACCCTGAAGCTCGCCCCGCACTGCACGTACGAGCTGAGCTTCTCCGACCGCAAGGCCGGCGCGGCACTGCCGACCATCCGGCAGGAGATCACCATCAAGGGCGAGGACTCCACCATCAAGCGCGACTCCGAAGACGCCTTCCGGCTCTTCCGCGTCGCCGACGGCGGCGACCTCACCCTGAAGGACGTCACCCTCAAGGGCGGCAACGCCGCCGAGTTCAAGTACGGCCAGGCACCCTCGACCAGCACCCAGGGCGGCCAGAACCTCCAGGCCCCGCAGGGCGGCCAGGGCGGCGCGGCTGCGCAGGGCGGTCCCGGGGGCCCGGGGCAGCGCAAGGACGGCGAGGCCGACGGCGGTGCGCTGCTGGTCGAGCACGGCGGCAGCGCCCACCTGGAGAAGGTGAAGCTGGTCGACAACAACGCCGAGGGCAACGGCGGCGCGATCGCCAACTACGGCCGCGTCGACCTGGCCTGGAGCACGGTCGCGGACAACCACGCCCGGGAGAGCGGTGGCGGCATCTTCAACGCCGGCCTGCTCAAGGTCAAGGAGTCCCACGTCGCCCACAACACCGCCGTCAAGAACGGTGGCGGTATCGCCAACGGCCACGGCAGGAAGTACGGCTACCCGCACGTCGTCATCGACGGGCGCGACCAGGCCGGCAGCGTGGAGATCTTCAAGAGCACCATCGAGGGCAACCAGGCCGGCGACAACGGCGGTGGCGTGTTCAGCTCCGGCGGGTTCGTCAAGATCGCGTTCGGCGCCGTCGTGGAGAACACCGCCTGCCGCAACGGCGGTGGCATCTACGCCGAGGACACCGACCTCGACCTCGAGAAGGTGATCGTCGCCAAGAACCACGCCGACAAGGACGGCGGCGGCATCGTCAACACCGGCGGCGAGAAGAAGAAGGACGGCCCGTCGTACGACGGTGCCGGGAAGGAGCAGGAGGCCACCGCCACCATCGCCGACAGCAGGATCGTCGACAACACCGCCGGACGCTTCGGCGGCGGCATCTTCAACGGCGACCTGGAGGTCAAGCTCCAGGACGGCTTCCTGCAGGCGCCCGACGGCGGGGACCGCAAGGGTGACAACGCCACCCTGACCCTGCGGGACACCGAGATCAAGGGCAACACCGCCCTCAACGGCGGCGGCATCTTCAACAACAAGGGCACGGTCACCCTGACCAAGACCCGCGTCACCAAGAACACCGCCACCGACTCGTCCAAGCTGCACCGGGTCGCCGGCGGGATCCTCAACAACGACGGTCGGGTCAAGCTCGACGAGAAGTCGACCGTGACCGACAACGACCCGACCAACTGCGCCGGGACCGTCAAGGACTGCTTCAACTGAACCACCACATAACCGCGGGGGTCCCTTTCCGTCGCCCGGCGACGGGAAGGGACTCCCCTCGCCCCCTTCGAGGGGTACGTCGGGCGCGTCCCGAATGCGGCGGGCGTCGGTGACCATCGGCTTTCCGCCCCGCACGGCCCCCTTGGTCCTCGTGACACCGCTGCGGCATCGCCGTCCGCCCTGCTGCCCGCTGCACCGCCCACGTCCCGGATGTGGGCTTTTTTCGCATATGCACACGAGGCGAAGAAGGTTCTCATACGGTGTTTCTCAGCAGCTACAACCGATTTGTAGCGAAGGCCGCCTCGCTGTGACGAAGCGACCTTGCCTGGTACAAGGAGAGGGCAGAGAGCTCCGATGTCCAACAACCTTCGCAATAACGATGACGCCACTCGTGAGACGACCTCCCCGATCCGTCGTCGTCGGCTCTGGCTCGCCACCGGCGTCGTCGGCCTGACCGGGGCGGTCAGCCTGGCCGGCGTGGCGTACGCGACCACCGGGGCCACCGGTCCCCACCGGCTGGCCGACGTGAAGTGGTCGACCGCCCAGCAGGTCAGCGACGACAACCACGGCGACGAGCAGGGCGACGAGAAGGATCGCGACGCGCGGAACGCCGAGGACCAGTACGGCCGGGACGGCAAGGGCCGCGACGAGCGTGGCGAGCACGGCCGGGACAAGGACCGGGACCGCGACGACCACGGGCGCGTGCGGGAGGTGCCCTGCGACGACGAGAAGCTGATCGAGGCCGTGGACCTGGCCAACCGGGACCACGGCGGCACCCTGAAGCTCGCCCCGCACTGCACGTACGAGCTGAGCTTCTCCGACCGCAAGGCCGGCGCGGCACTGCCGACCATCCGGCAGGAGATCACCATCAAGGGCGAGGACTCCACCATCAAGCGCGACTCCGAAGACGCCTTCCGGCTCTTCCGCGTCGCCGACGGCGGCGACCTCACCCTGAAGGACGTCACCCTCAAGGGCGGCAACGCCGCCGAGTTCAAGTACGGCCAGGCACCCTCGACCAGCACCCAGGGCGGCCAGAACCTCCAGGCCCCGCAGGGCGGCCAGGGCGGCGCGGCTCCGCAGGGCGGCCAGGCCGTCCAGGCGCCGCAGGTCGTCCAGGCCCCGCAGGGGGCCCAGGCCGCCGCGGCTCCGCAGGGGGCGCAGGCAGCGGCGGCTCCGCAGGGGGTCCCCGCGTCGGCTCCGCAGGCGGCGCAGGCCGGGCTCTCCGGCGCGGCGCCGCACAAGGGCGGCGAGGCGGACGGCGGTGCCCTGCTGGTCGAGCACGGCGGCAGCGCCCACCTGGAGAAGGTGAAGCTGATCGGCAACAACGCCGAGGGCAACGGTGGCGCGATCGCCAACTACGGCCGGGTCGACCTGGCCTGGAGCACCGTCGAGGACAACCACGCCCGCGAGAACGGCGGCGGTATCTTCAACACCGGCCTGCTCAAGGTCAAGGAGTCCCACGTCGCCCACAACACCGCCGGCGACAACGGCGGCGGCATCGCCAACGGGCGCGGCAAGAAGGAGGGCTACCCGCGCGTCCTCGTGGACGGCCGCGACGAGGCCGGCAGCGTGGAGATCTTCAAGAGCTCCATCGAGGGCAACCAGGCCGGCGAGAACGGCGGCGGTCTGTTCAGCTCGGGCGGGTTCCTCCAGGTCAGCTACTCCTTCGTCAAGGAGAACACCGCCTGCCGCAACGGCGGTGGCATCTACGCCGAGGACACCGACATCGACCTCGACCACGTCGTCGTCGCCAAGAACCACGCGAACTACGGGGGCGGCGGCGTCGTCAACACCGGCGGCAAGCGCGAGGCGGGCCTGGTGCCCGGCCGCGACGAGCGCCAGGAGGCCACGGCCACCATCGCCGACAGCAAGATCGTCGACAACACCGCCGGCGGCTTCGGCGGCGGCATCTTCAACGGTGAGTGGCTGGTCAAGGTCGAGGAAGGCTTCGCGGAGGGACCGGAGGGCCGGGGCGACAACGCCACCCTGACCCTGCGGGACACCGAGATCAAGGGCAACACCGCCCTCAACGGCGGCGGCATCTTCAACAACAAGGGCACGGTCACCCTGACCAAGACCCGCGTCACCAAGAACACCGCCACCGACTCGTCCAAGCTGCACCGGGTCGCCGGGGGCATCCTCAACATCGACGGCCGGGTCAAGCTCGACGAGACGTCGACCGTGACCGACAACGACCCGACCAACTGCGCCGGGACCGTCAAGGACTGCTTCAACTGACGCAGGCCCACGCTCGGACCGGACGGACCGCCGGCCCCCTGCCACTTCGGTGGCAGGGGGCCGGACCCGTCTCCCCGCCGCAGCACGTCCGAACGCCGTCGGCCCCCGTCCGCTGATCGCGGACGGGGGCCGACGTCACCAACGGGTGGTCACTGCTGGACGAAGACCGCCACGCTGCGGGCCGGCACGGTGAACGTGCCGCTCGCCTTGTCGAACGAGGCCGTCCGGAGCACCGGGTCGGCCGAGTTCCGCAGCACCGGGTGCAGGGCCACGTTCGACCCGCGCAGACCGGTCACCGTCTGCTCCGCCGCCTTCGGGGTGGCGTTGAAGACCACGGTCACCGACTTCCACGTCCCACCCAGCCCGCGAGCGTCGAGGGTCATGGTGAGCACCCCCGGGGTCTCGTTCTCGCCGGAGAGCGGGAAGGCGACACGCTTCTGCACCTGGTCGGCGGTGGTCAGCCCGAAGACCGGCGAGGACTCGCGGACCTTGAGCAGTTCCGCGTACCGGGCGTCGGCCAGGTTGATCGCCGCGCAGTCCGGCACCAGCTTCGGGTCGGCCAAAAGCGGCTTCGCGTACGGCCACTTGTCCTGGTTGTCCTGCGCCGGCGGGAGACCGGCGCCGAAGCCGTTGCCCTGCGTGCAGTCCCAGCGGATCTGGTTGAACCAGTCACCGGAGTTGAACGAGTTACGGTCCAGCGACTTGGAGCGCAGCCGCTCCGAGCCGGCCGTCACGAACCCGGGTCCCTGCCCGAGGGCGGTGGTGGAGAGGGCGAGCACCTGCATCCGGGCCCGGTCCTGGGCCGAGGTGTCCTGCGGCAGCTTGTACGCCAACGCGTCGTACAGGATCTCGTTGTCGTGCGCGTCGACGTAGGTGACCGCCTCGCCCGGCGCGGCGGTGTAGCCGGCCGGCGAGCCGTTGTAGTCCACCTGCGCACCGGTGACGACCTTGCCCGACGAGTCGGTGAACCGGTAGCCGCGCAGGTTGCCGGTCAGGCCGACCTTGATCAGGTCCTGCGAGTGCCGCAGCCGGGCCTTCTGCTCGGCGGCGGTGCCGTTGACGTCGTCGCCGTTCGGGTCGGTGTACAGGCCGGAGGCGAAGCCCTGCACCCGCGGGTTCCCGTCGAACGGGCCCCCGCCCCGGACCGCGTCGCGGAGCCGGTCGTTGAAGGTGGCGATCCCGGTGCCGGCCATGTTGACCTGGCTGGCCTGCACGAACCGGGCGTCGTTGGCGACCTCGCCGAAGTTCCAGCCCTCGCCGTAGAGCAGGATCTTCTTCCCGTCCACGCCGTCGCGGGCCACGGTGAGCTTGTCCAGCGCGGCCCGGACGGCCAGGATGTTCGCCTTCGGGTGGTGACCCATCAGGTCGAACCGGAAACCGTCCACCTTGTACGCCTTGGCCCAGGTGACCAGGGAGTCCACCACGAGCTTGCCCATCATGGCGTGTTCGGGGGCGGTGTTGGCGCAGCAGGTGGAGTTGGCGATGCTGCCGTCGTCCAGCTGCCGGTGGTAGTAGCCGGGCACCACCTGGTCGAGCACCGACTTCGGGTCGGTGCCGGCGGCCGAGGTGTGGTTGTAGACGACGTCCATCACCACGCGCAGGCCCGCCTGGTTGACCCCGGCGACCATCTGCCGGAACTCGGTGGTCCGCTTCGCACCGTTCGGGTCGACGGCGTAGCCGCCCTCCGGCACGGTGTAGTGCAGCGGGTCGTACCCCCAGTTGAAGCCGTCCTTCTCCGCCACGGCGGTGACGCACTTCTGCTGCTGGTCGGAGTCCGGGGGCAGCGCGGCCAGGTCGCAGGCCGGCTGCTGCTGGTCGGCCCGCTTCTCGGGGATGGTGGCGAAGTCGAACGTCGGCAGCAGGTGCAGGTAGTTGACCCCCGCGTCGCCGAGCGACTTCAGGTGCTTCATGCCGGCCGTGTTCGGGTCGGTGAAGGCGAGGTAGGTGCCCCGCCGCTCGGCCGGCACGCTCGCGTCGGCGATGGAGAAGTCGCGGACCGACAGCTCGGAGATCTGCGCCTTGGACGACGGCACGGCCGCCGGCTTGCGCAGCGTCGCCCAGCCGGCCGGCGCGAGCGCCGGGTCGGTCAGGTCGACGATCTGGCTGTGCGTCGAGTCCGGCGCCAGCGCCACCGAGTACGGGTCGGTCACCGAGGCGGTGACCACCTTCTGCGCGGCCGGCTGCCACGCCTCCACCTGGTAGCGGTAGTAGCGACCGGTCCACGCCTTGGTGCCGCGCACCGACCAGACGCCGGTGCGGTCGTTGCGGCTCATCGTCACGGTCTTCGTCGGCTCGGCCGTGGCCGAGTCGAAGAGCTGGAGCGACACCGTCCGGGCGGTGGGCGCCCAGACCGCCAGGGTGGGGACCTTGCCGGCGAACGTCGGCCCGAGCTTCGCCGTGGTGGCGGCCCGGTAGACGTCGTCGAGCACGCCCGGGATCTGCACCCCGGTCGCGCCGAGCAGGGTGCCCGCGGCGTCCCGCTCGGTCACCACGAGCTGCCCGCGCAGCGCCGCCGGCACCTTGGCCAGGTCGGCCTGGCCGAGGCTGAAGGCGTGGTAGGCCCACAGGTGCGGCCAGGCCGCGCGCTGGGCCTCGGTGAGCCCGTTGCGCTGCGCCCGCAGCGGCAGCGTGGTGTACGTCCCGGAGAGTTCACCGTCGGTGATGCTCAGCCCGCCCGCCGGGGCGGCGACGAGGGCGTACTGCTTGCCGTCGGTCGGCCCGGTCTGCCAGGCGACGGTGGACCGGTCGATCCACTGCGCCTTCTCCTTGGTGATGTCCACGTCCTTCGCGACGCCGGAGGAGGTGGCCGGCAGCAGCCGTCCCTTGACCCCGGCGAGCAGCCACACCTCGTGTCCGGCGGTGCCGAAGTCCAGCCGCTGGTCGTCGGGCTGATCCTTGGCGTCACCGTTGTGGATGATGTAGTTCAGCCCGGTCGCCCCGGCCGCGAGCGGCACCCGGAAGACCGCCCCGTACGAGTCGATCTTCTCCGGCTTGAGCGGGTTGCCCCAGTCGGTGGGGTTGGCGGCGCCGTCCCAGAGGTGCAGGCCCCAGCCGTCGTAGTTGCCGTCGGCCTTGCGCCAGTGGATGAGCGCGGTGCTCTGGTCGACCGCCGGGTCGGGCTCGCCGGTGGCGGCCTGCCGGGTCGGGTAGAGCGTGCCGTCGCCCTGCTTGACCCAGACCTCACCGGTCTGCGTCACGTCGATGGCGCGGTCGTTGCCGACGTCCTTGTTCCCGTCCTTGTCGACCACCAGGAAGCCGACGGACTTCGCGCCCGGCTTCAGCTTGACCCAGGCGAACCGGCCGAACGAGTCCTCGCCGGCGAACGGCTGCCCCTTGGGCCACTCGGTGGCGTACGCCGGGTCGATGTCGCCCCAGGTGTAGAGGCCCCAGTCGGCGTAGCCGCCGGCCGGACGCTGGTAGTGCACCACCGCCCAGTCCCGCGACGCGCCCTGGGCCGGGGTGCCGACGACGCCGGTGGAGCGGGCGCTCGCCGTCCGGCCCTTGCCGTCGCGGACGACGGCCTTGTATTCGACCTTCGTGCCGCCGGCCAGGCCGACGAGGTCGTGGTGCACGGTGTACGGCGCGGTGTGCGCGGTGCCCAGCAGGGTCCACCTGCCGCCGGGGACCCGGGCGGCGAAGGTGACGGTCGCCAGCGGGTCGCCGGTGACCTTGGCGGTCACGGTGGCCTTGGTGGCGACCGGGTCGGCGCCCGGCGCGGTGATGGTGACGCCCGGGGCGGCGTCGGCCTGCGGGATGGCCCGGTCGGCCTTGAGCACCACGGCCGACATCGCCGGCACGGTGACGCTCAGCTTGCCGTCGGCGCCGGCCGTCGAGGTGGCCGCGCCGCCGTAGAGGCCGGTGAAGGTGGCGCCGGCCGACCAGGTGTCCACCGAGACAGTCTGCGGGGTGGACGCGTTGTTCACCGCGACGACGTGTTCGATGCGCTGGGACGGCAGGATCCGGGAGAAGGCGAAGACGCCCGCGCCCTCGGCCGCGTACCGGGTGACCTGGACGCCGTCCCGCAGGGCCGGGTTGGCCGCGCGGAGCTTGCCCAGCTCGGCGATGGTGCGGTACAGCGGGTGGGTCCTGTCGTACTGGTCGCTGGCGTGGGTGCGGGTGGTGCCGATCAGGTCGTCGTCGAGGTAGTCCGCCGTCTTCGAGGCGAACATGTCCTGCCGGGCGTCCTTGTCGCCGCCGGGGCCGGTGAAGCCCTGCTCGTCGCCGGAGTAGACGACGGGCTGCCCGCGGGTGAGGAACATCAGCTGGTGGGCGAGCTGGTCGCGCTTGAGCTGGCTGGCGTCGTCACCGCCGGCCGCGGCGATGAACGAGCCGATCCGGCCCATGTCGTGGTTGCCGAGGAAGGTGGTCTGCCGGCGCGCGTCGGTGTCCCGGGCGGCGTACAGGTCGTCCTTGGCGTACATGTCGGCGAGGGCCTTGGCGGAGCCGTCGGCGGCGGTGTAGCCGCGCGCCGCCTCCTGGAACGAGAAGTCCAGGGTGGCCGGCAGGCCGCCGCGTCGCACGTAGGTCGACTCGATCTCCTGGTCGGCGCTGTAGACCTCGCCGAACATGAAGAAGTCCTTCTTGCCGGCCTTCTCGGCGGCCCGCTTGATGCCCTGGCTGAACTGCGGCCAGAAGTCGAGGTTGGCGTGCTTGACGGTGTCCAGCCGGAAGCCGTCGACGCCGGTGTTGCCGATCCAGTCGCCGTAGACCTTGGTCAGCCCGCGCACCACCTCGGGACGCTCGGTCCACAGGTCGTCCAGGCCGAAGAAGTCGCCGTACTCGCTGTTCTCGCCCGCGAAGGTCGAGTCACCGCGGTTGTGGTACATCGTCGGGTCGTTCAGCCAGGCCGGGACCTTGGCCTTCGCGTCGGCCGGGGTGGCGAACGTCGGCGTGTACGGGAAGGACTTCAGGTTGACCTTCGGGAATTCCCGGGTGCCGTCGGCGTAGTTACGGTCCTCGAAGGGCCGCCCCTGCGCGTCCTTGTACGGCGCGGTCTTCTTGTCGACGTACGCGTACTTGTCCTCGGCGTACTTGATGACGTCGGCGGTGTGGTTGACGATGACGTCGAGGTAGACCTTGATGCCCCGCTGGTGAGCCAGCTTGACCAGCTGCTTCAGCTCCTCGTTGGTGCCGAAGTGCGGGTCGACCTGGGTGAAGTCGGTGATCCAGTAGCCGTGGTAGCCGGCGGAGACGTCCGCGCCGGTGCCCTGCACGGGCCGGTTCTTGAAGATCGGGGCGAGCCAGATGGCGGTGGTGCCGAGGCCCTGGATGTAGTCGATCTTGTTGATGACGCCCTTGAGGTCGCCGCCGTGGTAGAAGCCCTTGTCGGTCGGGTCGTACCCGGTGCTCAGCCGGTCACCGGTCAGACCGCCGGTGTCGTTGCGCTTGTCGCCGTTGGCGAAGCGGTCCGGCAGGACGAAGTAGAACTGGTCGGCCTTGGCGGTGCTGTCGCCGGCCTTGAGCAGGGCCTCGGCGGAGGGCTCCTGGCTCCACTGCGCCGCACCGGCGGCGGCGAGGAGGTCGGTGCGGGGGGCCCGGTCGGTGCTGTCGTTGCCCAGTTGGTGAACGGCGACCGGCACGCCGACGAGGGCGAGGGTGAGACTGGAGACCAAGGCGAGCAACGCCTTGCGGGATATCGGCGGGGGTTTCATCGACGGCCTTCCTCTGGTCGCTGATTCGCCCGCACGCTAGCTCTTGCCGAAACATTCTGCAATACCTTGCAAACCAAGTCGCAACAAAGCAGCCGGCTTGCGAAACCTGCCGTCATCGCCCGCACCGCGACGGTCGCCGAGGGTGATCGGGCGGGTCCCGACGACGCGGTCAGAGCCCGGAACAGGGGGCGTCGTCGACCGTGCACCCGGCGGGCCGGGTGGTGCCGGTGGCCTCGAAGTGGAAGCGCAACGGCACTGACGCCCCGGCCGCCAGGTCGACCCCGCTGGTGTACGTGAAGACCTCGCCGGAGACACTGGCCCGCCCCTGCTCCGCACCCTCCACCCAGGAGGTGACCAGACGCCCGGTGGGAAAGACCAGGCGCACCGTCCAACCCCGGGCGGTCGAGTCGGCGTTGCTGATCCGCACCTCGCCGATGAAGCCGCCGTCGAAGGTGTCCACCACCGCGTACCGGCCGGTGACCGGGGAGGGCGGCGGGGCGGCGGACGACGGCGCGGGAGCCGGGGTGGGGCGTCCGCTCCCCGCGCCACCCCCCGACGACCCGGACGGGCCGGCCGTCGGCGCGACGGCACTCGGCAGGACGGTCGACCGCGGCGACAGCCCCGGCACGACCGGCGCGGTCACCGTCGGGTCGACCCGCGACGGGGTGGGCGACGGCAGGTCGGGCAGCGGCACGGTCGCCGGCGGCGGGCCCGGCTGGGCGTCGAAGGGCCGCCGCCCCCGGGCCGCGCCCAGCGCGACGATCAGCAGCACCACCATCACGATCACGCCGATGGAGACCACGACCCAGGGCGACGAGGCGATGGCGGTGCTGGCACCGGGCAACGGTCGTTTGCGGCGAGTGCCGGACATGCCCCTCCCCTGTCGGTCCCGTCCGGTGAGCGTAGCGATCGACGGCAATGTCGGAAAGTGCCCGACCCGGCAGCGGACCACCGGGTCAGCCGAGGGCGCAGTCCGACCCGTTGACGGTGCACTGACCCGGCCGGTCGCCACTGCCGGTACGGCTGAAGCTCATCTCCACGATCGCACTCTCCCCCGATCCGAGCGGACCGGTGCCGCGCAGCACGTACCACCCGTTGCCCTGCGAGGTGACCGACACCCCGGACGCCGAGGACGCCTGGATGCTCTTGACGTTGCCGGTGAAGAGCAGCTCCACCCGCCACTCCTGGGCACGGGCCGACCCGTTGGCCACGGTCAGCCGCGCGGTGAACGAGGTCCGGTCGCTGCTGGTGGCCTGGTAACGGGCGGTCACCGTGCCGGAGAGCGGCACACCGGACGCGGGCCGGGCCGAGACCGACGGCCGCACCGACCCGGACGGTCGCGCCGAGGGGCTCACGCTGGGCGACGACGTCGCCGAACCGGTGGTGTCCACGGCCACCAGCGGGGCGTCGCTCGGCGCGGCGGACGTGGTCGGCGGGGCGAGCGGCAGGTAGATCGGCGGCGCGGGCTCCGGCATCGCCTGCGGCTGCGGCGAACGCAGGGACAGCAGCGCGAACACCAGCAGGGTGGCCAGCAGACCCACGCCGAGCACCACCACGAGCCACGGCGCCGAGGTCACCATCCTCGACAACGACGACGAGCCGGTCCGTTCGTCATGCCGGACGCTCATCAGGTCCCCCTCCGCCACCGCCGACGCGCCAGCGTAGCCAGCCCGGGGCGGCCAGCACAGCCGGCCCCGGATGATCCGGCCGTCCGTCGGTGGCCCACGGAAAACGGCTGGTCGCCGGGGGACGCTTCGGGTCTACTCACGACCATGGCCCTGCTGATCCCGCCCACCGAACGGGTACACACCAGCTTCCTCGCCGCGATGGCCGAGCACACCGTCGAGGGCTTCGCCCGCCCCGTCACCGAGCTGTGGACGCAGGCGACGTCGCCTGCGGAGGGCTGGGTGCCGAGCACCACCCGCTGGCGGGCCGGGGACGACGAGAGCCTGGGCAGGATCGTCCTTCGGCACCGGCTCGCCCCGGGCCTGGACGAGGTTGTCGGCCGTCTCGGGTACGAGGGCCGGGCCGGTGCCCGACGACGGGGCACGCGACGGAGCTGCTTCGGGCGGCGCGGCCGTTGGCCCGGTCGTTCGGCGACGAGACCGCCCTGGGCGCCGGCGACACGGACGGCGTGGCGTCGCGGCGGGTGATCGGTCAGGCCGTACGGATGACGGTGCAGATGGCCGGGCCGTCGTCGGTGCTGCGCAGCAGGTAGCGGTAGCGCTCCCCCGGCACGGCCTGCCCCTGGCTGTCCAGGAACTCCCACCGGACGGCCACCTCGGTGAGCAGCGCGGAGACCGGCTGCACGTCCTCGATCAGGGCGTTCGCCGCGATCAGTTCCCGCTCCTGGTAGTCCGGGGCGGCGCCGACGAAGGAGAGGGCCACGGCGGCCGGCGAGGTGAACGAGAAGCTGTAGGTGTCGGCGACCACCAGACCGGGCAGGGCGTAGCAGCCGGCGATGGCGGGCACGTCGCCGACGGTGAGCGCCACGCCGTACCGGTCGAAGAACTCGGTCAGCGTGTCGAAATCCGTGGAAGCCTTCACGCCGCACTCAATAGCCCCGCGGCCACCTCAGCAAACCTGCTCAGCGAGGCGGGATGCGCACCTCGATCTCCTCACCCAGCCGCGCGCCGTCCCGCAGGTCCAGATCGTCGCCGCTCCAGAAGCGTCCCGGGTCGTACCAGTTGGGACGCCGGCCGGCCGGCAGCAGCCCCATCGCCTCGTAGGTCACCGCCACCACCTCGGCGCAGTACGCGGTCTCCAGCGCCCGGTCCCGCACCGACACGCCCCCACCCTCCGAGGTGGACGACGTACGACGCCGCACGGTCGGCACCCGCCCCCGGGCCCAGCGCCAGGCGAGCTGCGCGGTGGAGGGGAACGGGGTGCCGTCGAGCCGGGCCACGGTCCGCAGCACCGCCTCCTCCATCGGCGCGTCGGCCGACGGTTCGAGCTGGCGCAGCCAGGCGCGCTGGCCGTACCGGTTGGCCCAGACGCAGACCGCGTCGCG
Organism: Micromonospora sp. CCTCC AA 2012012; assembly: GCF_040499845.1. NCBI lineage: Bacteria > Bacillati > Actinomycetota > Actinomycetes > Micromonosporales > Micromonosporaceae > Micromonospora > Micromonospora mangrovi. The sequence continues at coordinate 712,458 of NZ_CP159342.1, read as the reverse complement.
CAGGTCGTGCAGCTGCACCCCGCGCTGGTGGGTGCCGGTCCACAGGTCCGGCAGGGACCGGCCCAGCTCGGCGTGCCACATCAGCGGTGGCATGTCGTCCAGCACCACGGCCATGCCCACGTGGTTGACCGGGCTGTTGGTGGTGAACTGGATCGCGCGGTCCGGCACGCTGCGCCCCCGGAACACCCACACGTCGCCGGTCCGGGTCAGCTCCACGGCCTCGTCCAGGCTGATGCTCATGAGGGACTACCCTAAGCGGATGCGGCAACGTGTGCGGTGGTGGAAGGTGCTCGGGCTGGCCGGCCTGGCCGGCGTCGCGGCGTCCGGTGTGGTCATCGCCCGGGCGGAGCGGCGGCGCCGCGCGTACACCCCGGAGGAGATCCGGGACCGGCTGCGCGAGCGGCACGCGAAGGCCGCCGGGAGTCCCAGCCCGGCCGACGACCGGGCCTGACCCGGCGCCGCGCCGCTCACCCGCCGTCGCGGGCCGCGCGGCGCACCGCCTCCGCCAGCGACTCCGGGGTACGCCCGACGAGCGCGCCACCGTCGTCGAGCAGCAGGATCGGGCGTTGGATCAGCTCCGGGTGCGCCACCATCGCCGCGATCCAGCGCGGCTCGTCGGCGTCGTCCCGCCCCCAGCCGGCCAGGCCGAGGGCGACCGCCGCCGGCTCCCCCGTGCGGCAGATGTCCCACGCGCGGGCGTCGAGCCGCCGCAGCACCTCGGTCAGCTCGGCCGCGCTCGGCGGCTCCACCAGATACGCCCGCAGCCGGTACGGCACCCGCGCCTCGTCGAGGCTGCTCCGCGCGCCGGCGCACTTGGAACAGGCCGGGTTGTCCCAGATCTCCATGCCCGGCATCGTCGCAGACCGTCCGCCGGCGCGTCCGCCGCCCGAGATCGCGCGGGATCCTGGATCGAGTGGCATCCCACGCCGTTCGACCCGCTGTTGCCCGGATCGAGCACGCTCCTGCGCCGCCGTGGGAGGCCGCCGTCCGGGGGCCGTGTGGCATCGGTGGAACGTGATGGAGGTTTCCCGACCGGGATGAGGTCCATGACGTTCCACCCACCGCACTCCCGCGCCGGACCCGACGGCATGGTGGGGCGGTGTGCGCGGATTGTCCGGTTTCCGGCGTGGTTGGGGCCGGCTGCGGCGGCGTGGCGAAGACATCATGGCGCGGTGCGAGGTTGAGGGGTGGATGTCCGTGGTCGGGGCCACCCGTCGGGCGGAATCATGCCGGGGGTGGGGTCGTTGAACATGGCAGACCGCGCGGCATCCCGGCCCCCGAGCCGACGACCGCCGGTCGGGAATGACCGGCCACCGGCCGTCGTTACATCCCCGGGCCGCGAACACCGGGTCCCCACCGGCGAGGCCGGGGGAATGACTCCCCGCCGCCGGTCGTTACATCCCCGGGCCGCGAACACCGGGTCCCCACCGGCCAGGCCGGGGGAATGACTCCCCGCCGCCGGTCGTTACACCCCCGGGCCACCGAGCAGGTCGACCACGACCGCCGGACACCCCCAAAGACTTTCCCCCCTTTTTCGCGGCACCCCGCGCACCCCCCGGTGCGTCGACGTGTGTGCCGCACACCCCCGAATGGAAGGCGTGATCTGATCATGGCTACCACTCTGCTGCGCAAGACCGTCCTGACCGCTGCCGGTATCGCCGCCACCGCCGGTGGCATCGCCGGCCCCGCCATCGCCGCCCACGCGTCGCCCGCCGAGACCGGCCGGACCGCGCAGGTCACCACCGACCGCAAGGGCCACGGCGAGCGCGAGCTGAACGTGCGCTACGAGGCGCAGCCCAACTTCTACTACTGCGGCCCCGCCGCCACGCGTAACGCCCTCTCCGTCCAGGGCAAGGCCATCGACGTGGACGCCATGGCCAAGGAGATGGGCACCACCGAGAACGGCACCAACAGCGTCAACGACATCACCCCGGTGCTGAACAAGGAGACCGGTAAGGACGTCTACCACAGCGTCGAGATCAAGACGCCGAAGGCCGACGACGCCCAGACCGAGAAGCTGCGCGCCGACATCGTCCGCACCGTGGACGAGGGCCGGGCCGTGGTGGCCAACATCGCCGGCACCGCCACCGACACCGACGGTGTCACCCACTCCTTCGAGGGCGGGCACTACATCAGCGTCGTCGGGTACCGCGACGGTGGGAAGACCGTGACGATCGCCGACTCCGCCAACCCGGACCAGGCCTCCTACCGGATCAGCGTCGACAACCTCGCCGATTGGATCGCCACCCGCGGCTACACCGCCTCCTGACCGGCGACAACCGAAAGGGCCGTCCCCACCACGGGGGCGGCCCTTTCGTCGTCCGTCGACCAGGGCAGGCCGGGAGGTCAGCGGTCGGTGCCGGCCTTCACCGGCTCGGCCGCGTCGGCGGCCTCGGGCTCATCGAGGTGGCGGGCCCGGCGGCGCAGCCACCAGGTGCTGACCAGCCCGGCGACGACGGCCAGGGCGAGGCCGGCCCAGGAGATGTCCTTGAGCCAGTGCTCGGCCGCCCGGCCCACGCTGAAGAGCAGGTAGGTGGTGGCGAAGGCCCACACCAGGCCGCCGGCCGCGTTGGCCAGCAGGAAGCGGCGGTACGGGACGTGCAGCGCGCCGGCGAGCGGGCCGGCGAGGATCCGCAGCAGTGCCACGAAGCGGCCGAAGAAGACCGCCCAGACGCCGTGCCGGGCGAAGCTCTGCTCGGCACGGGCGAGTTGCCCGGGGCCGAGATGTCGGGGGAAGCGCCGGCCCAGCCGGGCCAGCAGTGGGCGACCGCCCCGCCGTCCGATGGCGTACCCGATGGAGTCGCCGATGATCGCGCCGGCTGCGGCGGCGGTGGCGACCCAGTGCGGTTCGACGACGCCGGTGGCGGCGAGCAGGGCGGAGCTGACCAGGACGATCTCGCCGGGCAGCGGCACGCCCATGCTCTCCACGCCGATCACCGCGGCGACGAGGAGATAGACGACGCCCGGCGGCAGCGCGGAGAGCCAGTGCTGTACGTCGACCACGGCTGCTCCTTCCGCTCCGACCTCGAACCCTACCGTCACCTCTCCGATGCGCCCGGGTGAGCACGAGATCGGGAGCGGTTCACCTATAGCGGCGGCTTATGACACCCCATGAAGTATTGATTTCTCTCGCTCTGTCGGCTGTCTGATCCTGGGACCACCCGTTCCTCTACCCGAAAAGCCTCGGGTACGGCGAGAAAGGTCCTACCATGATCGGTTCTCTGCTCCGGTGGTCACCACGCGGCCGTCCACTCACGGCCCTGCTCGCGGTGGTCGCCGCCCTCGCCGCGGTCGCCTCCACGGTCCTGCCCGCCGCACCCGCCCGGGCCGAGTACGGCATCTCCTGCGGCTCCCAGGGAACCGACGGGTGGCGCAACTGCGAGACCTGGCTCCGCGGCGACCGGGAGCTGTACGACATCGACCCCTACTTCGCCTGGGTGAACCTCGGTGACAAGGTCAGCTACAAGAAGCAGGCGGTCACCAACAACGTCGGCCGGATCTTCGTCAGCGGGAACTCCTCCTCGTGCAGCGGATACGGCATCACCAACAACGTCCCGGTGAAGGTGACCCAGATCGACACCTTCACCTTCAGCACCGTCGGGTTCGGCTTCACCGTCAACCCGTCGACCTCGTCGGGGACGATCAACGTCACGGCGGGGGGAACCAGCGTCAGCTTCACCAACATCCGGGAGAAGGGGAACTGCGTGCAGCACGGCTACGGCATCGAGTTCGTCCCCACCGGCATCGGCGTCGTCTGGTCCATGGCACACAGCACGACGACCACCTTCGACTGGGGCGGTGGCCGGAGCTGGACGGTCGGGACGTACGACACCACGAGGTTCCCGGGCTACTGAGCCGGGCCGGGTAGCACCGACGCCCCCGTCGGGGGCACGCTGACCCTTCCCGCCGCCGGCGCTCCGGCGGCGGGAACGGCTGCGCGCCGGCGGCGGTCGAGCAGCGTCCGCCCGTACTCCGGATTGTTGGTCAGGGCCGCGTCGAGATAGCGCCCCCGCATCAGGTCGGCCACCACGACGACCAGCTCATGGGCCACCTCGCCGGTGGACCAGACCAGCCGGAGGGTTCTCTCCACCGGGTCGGCCAGGGGACGTTGGACGTAGTGCGGACTGCCGAGGTTGATCGGCGATCCCAGGGTGACGCAGCCGTGATCGGCGATCATGTACTCGATGGCGGTGCCGTCGGTGGCCGCGTGGCGCACGCGGGGCTCGAACCCGGCGCTGCGGCACGCCTCGACGACGAACCGGCGCAGCCGCTGCCCGGTCGGGCGGAGCACCCACGGGTCGCCGGCCAGCTCGGCCAGGGCGACCGCGGGCGCTTCCGCCAGCCGGTGCGAGCGGGGCAGCACCGCCCAGATCGGCTCCCGGTCCAGCACGACCGAGCCCAGTCCGTCCAGCGGCAGCGGGGACACCTCGAAGTCGTAGACCTGGGCGGCGTGCCGCTGACCGGCCCGGATCTGAGCGACGCTGCGTTCGGACAGTTCCACCACCACGTCGAAGTCCGTCGTCGGAAGGAGTCGCCGCAGCGGCCCGAGGATCCTGGTCAGCGCCGGCGCCTCCGCGCCGAAGCGGAACGTCGCCGGGCTGCCGCCGGCCATCACCCGGTCCACCTCCGCCAGGTCGAACACCACCCGCTCGGCCAGGGGCAGCAGCCGTCGACCCGCCTCGGTGAGGCGGACCATCCGGGTGGTGCGGGCGAACAGCGGCAGGCCGAAGTGCCGTTCGAGCCGCTTGACGTGAGCCGTCACCGCCGGCTGGGTGAGCCCGAGGAACAGGGCGGCCCGGCTGAAGCTCTCCGACCGGGCCACGGCCAGGAAAACTCGCAGCTGTCGGACCTCCAGCTCCACCCGGTCGCCTCCGTTCGACCGCGGGGACCCTCCGGAGCCCGACGGGTCGCCGCATCCGCCGACGCATCCATAGTGCATCACGAATGTGTCCCCGCGACCGCGTACGAACTTGCGTTGATAGCAAGACGGACGTACGGTTTTGTTGAACGAGAATCGGCGGTAAGTGTCACCTAACCGGGGCGTCGTCCCGGTCGGTGCGACAGACTGCTCAGGACTACTCACGGTCGCTGGTGTGAAGGAGTACGACGTGGCGAGCCTCGACACCTTCGGTGCGAAGACCCAGCTACGCGTCGGAGACGCGAGCTACGAGATTTTCAAGATCGACAAGGTGGAGGGCCACGACCGACTGCCCTACAGCTTGAAGATCCTGCTGGAGAACCTGCTGCGGACCGAGGACGGCGCGAACATCACCGCCGACCACATCCGCGAGCTCGGCGCCTGGAACGCCGACGCCGACCCGAGCGTGGAGATCCAGTTCACCCCGGCGCGGGTGCTCATGCAGGACTTCACCGGCGTGCCCTGCGTCGTGGACCTGGCCACCATGCGGGAGGCCGTCCGCGACCTCGGCGGCGACGCCACCAAGGTCAACCCGCTCGCCCCGGCCGAGCTGGTCATCGACCACTCCGTCATCGCCGACCTGTTCGGCCGCGCGGACGCCTTCGAGCGCAACGTCGAGCTGGAGTACGAGCGCAACAAGGAGCGCTACCAGTTCCTGCGCTGGGGCCAGACCGCGTTCAACGAGTTCAAGGTCGTCCCGCCGGGCACCGGCATCGTGCACCAGGTCAACATCGAGTACCTGGCCCGCACGATCATGGAGCGCAACGGCCAGGCGTACCCGGACACCGTGGTCGGCACCGACTCGCACACCACGATGGTCAACGGCCTGGGCGTGCTGGGCTGGGGCGTCGGCGGCATCGAGGCCGAGGCCGCCATGCTCGGCCAGCCGGTCAGCATGCTGATCCCCCGGGTCGTCGGCTTCAAGCTGCACGGCGAGATGCCGGCCGGCACCACCGCCACCGACCTGGTGCTGACCATCACCGAGATGCTGCGCAAGCACGGCGTGGTCGGCAAGTTCGTCGAGTTCTACGGCCCCGGCGTGAGCGCCGTGCCGCTGGCCAACCGGGCCACCATCGGCAACATGTCCCCGGAGTACGGCTCCACCGTCGCGATCTTCCCGATCGACGCCGAGACCGTCCGCTACCTGGAGCTGACCGGCCGCGACGCCGCGCAGGTCGCGCTCGTCGAGGCGTACGCCAAGGAGCAGGGCCTCTGGCACGACCCGAACCACGAGCCGGACTACTCGGAGCGGCTGGAACTCGACCTGAGCACCATCGAGCCGTCCCTGGCGGGCCCGAAGCGCCCGCAGGACCGGGTGCCGCTGGGCAGCGCCAAGACGCTGTTCCGCTCGGCCCTGACCGACTACGTGGCCGCCGACGAGACCGGTGGCGACCCCGGCCGCAAGCCGGGCGTGCCGCAGCAGGAGAAGCCGTTCGGCACCGACGGCCCGGCCGACGAGGCCAGCGCCGAGTCCTTCCCGGCCAGCGACTCCCCGGCCAACGGGGTCAACGACCCGGCCGACGCGCCGCGCGACCTGGAGACGGCCGCGGTGGGCGCGGGCGGCCGGGCCACCAACCCGGTCCGGGTGACCGGCGCCGACGGCGTCGAGTACGAGCTGGACCACGGCGCCGTGGTGATCGCCGCCATCACCTCCTGCACCAACACCTCCAACCCGCAGGTCATGCTCGGCGCCGCGCTGCTCGCCCGCAACGCCGTCGACAAGGGCCTGACCCGCAAGCCGTGGGTCAAGACCACGCTGGCGCCGGGCTCCAAGGTCGTCATGGACTACTACGACCGCGCCGGCCTCACGCCCTACCTGGAGAAGCTCGGCTTCAACCTGGTCGGCTACGGCTGCACCACCTGCATCGGCAACTCCGGCCCGCTGCCGGAGGAGGTCTCCGCCGCGGTGAACGAGGGCGACCTCGCCGTCGTCTCGGTGCTGTCGGGCAACCGGAACTTCGAGGGCCGGATCAACCCGGACGTCAAGATGAACTACCTGGCGTCCCCGCCGCTGGTGGTCGCGTACGCGCTGGCCGGCACGATGGACATCGACCTGGCCAACGAGCCGCTCGGCGAGGACGCCCAGGGCGACCCGGTCTTCCTGCGCGACATCTGGCCGAACAGCGCCGAGATCCAGGACGTCATCGGCCAGGCGATCGGCGCGACCGGCTTCAGCGCCGCGTACGCCGACGTCTTCGCCGGTGACGAGCGCTGGCAGTCGCTGCCGACCCCGACCGGCGACACCTTCGCCTGGGAGGGGGAGAGCACCTACGTGCGCAAGCCCCCGTACTTCGAGGGCATGGAGCGGGAGCCGAAGGCGGTCGTGGACATCACCGGCGCCCGGGTGCTGGCCCGGCTCGGTGACTCGGTGACCACCGACCACATCTCCCCGGCCGGCTCGATCAAGGCCGACTCCCCCGCCGGGAAGTACCTCGCCGAGCACGGCGTGCCGCGCCACGAGTTCAACTCGTACGGCTCCCGCCGGGGCAACCACGAGGTGATGATCCGGGGCACCTTCGCCAACATCCGGCTGCGCAACCAGCTGGTCCCCGGTGTCGAGGGCGGCTTCACGGTCAACCACCTGACCGGCGAGCAGTCCTCGATCTACGACGCCGCCACCGCCTACCAGGAGGCGGGCATCCCGCTGGTCATCCTGGCCGGCAAGGAGTACGGCTCCGGCTCGTCCCGGGACTGGGCGGCGAAGGGCACCATGCTGCTCGGTGTCCGGGCGGTCATCGCCGAGTCGTACGAGCGGATCCACCGCTCGAACCTGATCGGCATGGGCGTGCTGCCGTTGCAGTTCCCGGTCGACACGACCGCCGAGTCGCTCGGGCTCACCGGCACGGAGACCTTCTCCATCACCGGCGTGACCGCGCTCAACGACGGCGACACCCCGCGCACGGTGAAGGTCACCACCGACACCGGCGTGGAGTTCGACGCGGTGGTCCGGATCGACACCCCGGGTGAGGCGGACTACTACCGGCACGGCGGCATCCTGCAGTACGTGCTGCGCCGCATGATCGCGAGCTGACGTACCCGACGGAGGGCCCCTTCCCGCGACGGCGGGTGAGGGGCCCTTCGGCGTCTGCGCCGGGTCAGCCGGTGGCCGCGGCGTGCCCGGTCGCGCGGGAGCGGACCAGCGCCTCGACGCCGTCCAGGATCCGCTCCAGGCCGAAGACGAAGTCCGCGTCGGGGTTGCCCGGTTCGTCGTCCAGGCCACCGCTGCTCATCAGCTCGCTGACCTCGGGGAACCGGGCGGGGTCGACGACCTTCGCGAGCCGCCGCCCGTACGTGGCCATCGCCTCCTCGGCGGTCGAGCCGGCGGCCTGCGCGACGGCCTGGACGTCGAGGGTGACCGTGGCCCAGTAGCGCACGTAGCCGCTGACCAGCAGCACGGTGGCGATCTTCTCCGGCCCGGTGAGGCCGGTCGGGCGGAGCACCGCGAGCGCGTGCTCCATCCAGGCGATCTGGTTCGGCAGGATCGGTGGCGAACCGACCGGAACGTGCCGCAACCAGGGATGCCGCCGGAAGCCGGCCAGCTGATCCCAGGCCCACCGGCTCATGCCCTCGCGCCAGGTGACCTCGGGGCCGGGCGTCGGCTCCGGCGGCCCGAAGGCGGCGTCGGTCATCAGGTCCAGCAGTTCCGTCTTCGCGGCGACGTACCGGTAGAGCGACATCGGGGCCGTGCCGAGTTCCTTGGCGACCCGGCCCATCGAGACCGCGGCGAGGCCGTCCGCCGCGGCGACGGCGATCGCGGCCTGGACGATCCGGTCCAGGCTCAGCCCGCGCTTCGGTCCTCTGGTCGGCCGTTCCCGCAGCCCCCAGGCGGCTTCGAGGCTGGCCGGCAGTCCGCTGTCGGTGTCGTCTGTCATCGCTCCGCTTCCCGTGGCTTGACCGCCATCCTATTACTGCGTATAACCTACGCAGTAACGCGTATGGCGTACGCAGTTAGCGGGTCGCGGTGACGTGACTCCCGACGGATGAGGGTGTCGGCATGGATGCGGTGAACACGGAGGGGCCCCGGGCGGGCCGAAGGGAATGGCTCGGCTTCGGGGTGCTGATGCTGCCCCTGCTGCTGGTCTCGATGGACGTGTCGGTGCTCTACTTCGCCGTGCCGTTCATCAGCCGGGAGCTGGCCCCGACCAGCACTCAGCAACTCTGGATCTTCGACATGTACGGCTTCGTCCTCGCCGGCCTGCTGCTCACGATGGGCTCCCTCGGGGACCGGATCGGGCGGCGTCGGCTGCTGCTGGTCGGCGCCGCCGCGTTCAGCGCGGCCTCGCTGCTGGCCGCGTACGCCGGCAGCGCCGAGGTGCTGATCCTCGCCCGGGCGCTGCTGGGCATCGGCGGCGCCACCCTGATGCCGTCGACGCTCGGCCTGATCCGCAACATGTTCCAGGACGACCGGCAGCGGGGCACGGCGATCGCGATCTGGACCGCCGCGATGACCGGCGGCATCGCGATCGGGCCGGTGCTCAGCGGCTTCCTGCTCGAACACTTCTGGTGGGGATCGGTCTTTCTGATCAACATCCCGGCGATGGCCCTGCTGCTGCTCCTCGGCCCGGTCCTGCTGCCCGAGTTCCGCACGCCGCACGCCACCGGCTTCGACCTGGTCGGCTCGGTGCTCTCGCTGGCCGCCATCCTGCCCATGATCTACGGCATCAAGGAGCTGGCCCGGGACGGCTTCGCGCCGCTGCCGGCGGCGGCCCTCCTCGCCGGAGCAGCCGTCGGCGCCCTCTTCCTCCACCGGCAGCGGACCCGGCCCGAGCCGATGATCGACCTGACGCTGTTCCGCCGTCGGGCGTTCGGCGCCTCCCTGCTGGTCACCATGCTCGCCACGTTCGCGCTGGTCGGCTTCGCCATCTTCACCACCCAGTACCTCCAGCTCGTCCTCGGCATGAGCCCGCTGCGGGCGGCGCTGTGGAGCCTGCTGCCGACCGTCGGGGTGGGGGCCGCCGCACCGCTCGCGGCGGTCGCCGCCCGCCGGACCAACCGGGCGTACGTCATGGCCGCCGGTTTCGTCGTCGCCGCCGGTGGCTTCGCGGTGCTGACCGCGGTCCGACCCGGGTCGGGCCTGTGGCCCGTCATGATCGGCGCGAGCCTCTACGCCGTCGGCCTGGTGGTGGTGATGTCCCTGGTCACCGACGTGGTCCTCGGCGAGGCGCCCGCCGAGCGGGCCAGCTCGGTCTCCGGCCTGCTGGAGTCGGCGACGGAGTTCGCCGGCGCCCTCGGGATGGCCCTGCTGGGCAGCGTCGGCAGCGCCGTCTACCGGCTCCGGATCGGTCCGGCGCTGCCCGACGGCCTACCGCCGGTGGCCACCGGCGAGGCCCGGGAGACGCTGGCCGGCGCCCTCACCACCGCGGCCCGACTGCCGGGCGGGACCGGCGCGCTGATCCTGACGGCGGCGCGGGCGGCGTTCCTCGACGGCATGCACGCCGCGGCCGTCGCCGCCGGGGTGGTGATGCTGGTCGCCGCCGTGCTCTGCGTCGTCCTGCTCCGCCACGCCCACGCCGTCGACGCGGCAGCGGCGCGACCGGACGGGCCACCCGCCGACGTCCCGACCCTCGACCGCCCGGCCGCGGTCTGACCACGAGAACTCCGTGCGATGCACCAGCCGGCGCTCTCAGCGCGGCTGGTGCATCGCCCGGGCGATCTCCTCCCGCAGCGACGCCGCCTCCTCGTCGCGGTCGCAGAGCAGCAGCACGGTGAACGGGACGCTCCGGTCGTCCGGCCGCCCGAGCGGGTCAGCCCAGTCCTGCACGGCGCGCGACAGGACTCGGAACAGCGTCTGCCGGTCCTCGGTGGAGCCCGACAGCAACCGGGACGCGTTCTCCACCACGATCAGATACCCGTCCGCGGGCAACCAGTGCAGGTCACGGAGGCAGTCCGACAGCGCGGCCCAGTTCCAGCCGAAGTAGCCGGGGAAGAGCAGCGCGTCGGAGAACTCGTAGAAGGCGTGGTCCGCGTCCGGCATCCGCGTGCCGTCGAGCCGGGCGACCACGAAGCTGCCGGCCGCCGGCAGCACCGCCGCCAGCTCCACCAGGGCACCCCGCGCGCACGCCGTGAGCCGACCCGTCACCCCGTCTCCCGGCATCTACCGGTCCGCGAAGCGGAACTCGAAGGTGCCCGCCTCGACGCGGTCGAGGAACTGGCTCACGTCGTCGGCCTGCCGGATCGCGCCGTCCCAGCCGTCGCTCGAGATGTCGACCAGCAGCACCGGTGCCGGGTCGCTGCGCAGGTCGAGGACGAGCTGTTCCCGGGAACCGTCCCCGCCGATGATCGCGATGCCGGGGTGCGCGTCGGTGCCGTCACCCCACGCGTCCTGCACCTCCAGCATCTCGAGTGGCGTATTGAGCCAGACGTAGGCGCCGCTCGGCAGCCAACCGCGCCGGAACCACGACTCACCTTGCAGGTAGCCGCGCCAGGCTGCGGGAAGGGCCCGGCCCAGGGCCTCAGCGGCCTCGGTGAACTCCTGGTCACCGACCGGGCCGCGGTAGTCGGCCTCCTCGACGATCGGCCCGACCAGGTGGGCGTTGAACTCGGCGAGTTCCTCGGCGGGGATCCAGTACTCGCGCACGTCCCGGCCACCGGCCTGCCGCACCTGGTGACGGTCCAGATAGGAGCGCTCGACGTCGAACCGGGTCACGTAGCCGACGCCCTTGGCGGGGACGTTCCACTCGCGGGCGATCTTCGTGGCGTACCAGCGGTTGAGGACCGGGTAGAAGATCGGCTGGTCGGGCAGGCGTGGTGGCCAGGCCCGCCAGCCGGACGCCGCGACGAGATCGAGTTCGGCCTGCCCGGTGGGCCGCCAGAGGGTGACCGGGTCCGAGTTTCCCATGATCCGCAGCCTGCTCGATCCCCGGCGCGCACGCCACCGTTTTCCGACCCGGCGGTGTGCGCCGACGGCCCCGAAAGACCGGGCGTCGACGGGGCCCACCGTGTCAGGATGCTCGGCATGACCGGGCGTGCGCTGAGTTTCGGGACGGTGGCGGAGGCGTACGAGCGGTTCCGGCCGGGATATCCGGCGGCGCTCGCCGACCTGGTGCTGACGTACGCGGGTCGGCCGGTGCGGACCGCCCTGGAGATCGGTGCCGGGACGGGCAAGGCGACCCGGCTGTTCGCCCGGCGGGGAATCGCGGTCACCGCGACCGAACCGGACGCCGCCATGCTCGCCGAGCTACGGCGGCAGGTGCCCACGGGGGTCCGCACCGTGCAGGCCGCCTTCGAGGACCTGCCACCGGGCGAGAGCCACGGGCTGGTGTACGCGGCGGCGGCGCTGCACTGGACGAGGCCGGAGGGACGGTGGTCGAGGATGGCCGCGCTGCTGGAACCGGGCGGGGTCTTCGCCTCGTTCGGTGGACCGCTCCGGCTGGCCGACCCGGCCGTGGCGGAGGCCGTCCACGCGGCCCGGGCGCCGTTCCTGGACAGCGACGAGGTGCCGTCTCCCGACGGGACGCCCGCCGACCAGGTCCTCCAGTGGCCCGGCACGGAACTCGCCCGGTCCGCCTGGTTCACCGACGTGCGGCAGTCCGTCATCGAGCGACGCCTGACGATGACCGCCCACGACTTCGTCGGTCTGCTCTCCACCGTCTCGGCCTATCTCACCCTGCCGCCCGCCGCGCGCGAGCAGGTCTTCGACCGGATCGTCCGGGTCCTGCCGGAGGCCGTGGAGGTCACCGCCGACGTCACCGTCCACCTCGCGCGACGCAGCAGCGGTGACGCGGGCTGACGTACCCCGGGAGGGCCCCGCTCCGCGACCGCGCGGAACGGGGCCCTCCGGCGTTCACCAGGGCACCACCCCGGCGTCCTCGAAGAACCCGCCGGTGGGGCCGTCGTCGGGCAGCGTCGCCAGCCGGATCGCGACCGCCGCGCCCTGTTCGGGGGTACGCACGCCGCGGAACCCGTTGAGGTCGGTCGCTACGAAGCCCGGGCAGGCGGCGTTGATCAGGATGTTCGTGTCGCGCAGCTCCTTGGCGTACTGGATGGTCACCGCGTTGAGCATGGTCTTCGACGGCGAGTACGCGGCCGACAGCGGGCCCGTCTCGCGCTCGTCGAGGGAGGCGGTCTGCCGGGTGAGGGAGCCGACGCCGCTGGACATGTTCACGATCCGGGGTGACGCGGAGCGGCGCAGCAGCGGCAGCATTGCGTTGGTGACGCGCAGGACGCCGAGGACGTTGGTCTCCACGGCCGTCCGCACCGCCGCCAGGTCGACCGTGCTGGGCTGCTGCGGCATGCCGCCGGTCACGCCGGCGTTGTTGACGAGCACGTCGAGGCGGCCGGCACGCTCCCGCACCAGCTCGGCGGCGGCGGCCACGCTCGCGTCGTCGGTCACGTCCAGCGGTACGCCGAACGCGTCGACCCCGGCGGCCCGCAGCTTCGCCACCGCCTCCTCCCGGCGCTGCTCGTCCCGGGCGCCGACGCCGACGCTCCAGCCGAGGGCGCCCAGACCCGCGGCGATCTCGTATCCGATTCCCTTGTTCGCGCCGGTGACCAGCGCGATCGTCCGTTCGTTCATGACACCCATGCTGGCCGCGACCGGGCCGGCCACCAACACCGTCCAGGTGTCCAGCGATACCTGACGGGTATCGGTGCGGGTACGCTGGTCGGATGGAGACGCGGGAGCTGCGCTACTTCGTCGCGGTCGCCGAGGAACTGCACTTCGGGCGGGCCGCGACCCGCCTCGGCATGGCGCAGCCGCCGCTGTCGCGGGCCATCCGGCAGCTCGAACGGCGACTCGGCGTCACCCTGCTGGACCGCACCAGCCGCGCGGTCAGCCTCACTGCGGCCGGCTCGGTGCTGCTGCGCGAGGCCCGCGCGGCACTCGACGCGGTCGACGCCGCCGGCCGCCGTACCCGCCGCGCCGCCCTGGCCGCCTCCGGCGAGCCGGGCCTGGTCCTGGTCATGAAGGCCGGCACCAGCGGTGAGCTGCTGCCGAGGCTGCTCGACGCGTACGCCGCCGAGCCCGACGCGGTCACCGTCGAGGTGCTGCTCTGCGGCATCGGCGAGCAGGAGCGGCTGCTGCGCGACGGACGCGCCGACGTGGCGCTGCTGCACCGGCCGTTCGACTCGGCCAGCGGGTTCGACAGCGAGGAGCTGCGCACCGAGCAGCAGGTCGCGGTCCTGCCGGTCGGGCACCCCCTCGCCGGGCGGGCCGAGCTGCGGGTGGCCGAGGTCGCCGCGCTGGCCGATCTGCCGCTGCCGCGCTGGCCACGCCACGACGGCAGCTACCCGGAGGGCCCGGGCCCGCAGGTGCGGGACCACGCGCAGCTCTATCAACTGATCGCGCTGGGCCGCGCCGTGGCCGTGCTGCCCGAGTCGTGCCGGGTCCACCTCCGTGACGATCTCACCACCGTGCCGGTGACGGATGCCCCGGCGGTGACCACGGTGATCGCCTGGCCACCGCAGAGCCGGTCCCGTGCCCTCGCCGCGCTGGTCCGGACGGCCACCCGCCTGTCGTACGGCGACGCCGGCCACCCCGCCCCGGAACCCGGCCTGGTGCCGGTCTAGGACCCGGTCGGACGACGACAGGAGGACACATGGCATCCGGACCAGTGCTGGTGATCGGCCTCGACCCGGTCCGGATCCCGGGCTGGGATCCGGAGCCGGTGGTGGCGGCCATCGCCCGTGGCCAGGCCAGGTTCGAGGCGCACGGGATCGAGGCGGACCTGTGTCTGGTCGTGCCGGACGAGACCGCCGAGGCGACGATCGTCGCGGCGCTGGCCGCGAAGGACTACGCCTGCGTGGTGGTCGGCGGCGGCATCCGTAAGCACGAGCCGTTGCTCGAACTCTTCGAGCAGGTCGTCAACCTGGTCCGGCGGCATGCACCCGGCGCCGCCATCGCCTTCAACAGCACGCCCGAGGACACCGCCGACGCCGCGCTGCGCTGGCTGCGGTAGCCCCGAGAACCAGATGGCGCCGTACCCACCGCACCGTCGATGATCGGTGCCGTGCTCGCTGACCTGTGGCCCCCGTACGGCCTGACCATCGTCACGCCACGCCTCGAACTCCGGCTGCCCAGGGAGGAGGAACTGGCGCGGCTCGCCGAGGTGGCCGCCAACGGTGTGCACCGGGCGGACGAACGTCCGTTCCTGACGCCGTGGACCGACGGCGGCCCCGAGGACCGGGCGCGGTCCGTGCTCCAGGGACACTGGAGCCGGCTTGCGGGGTGGAGCGCGGCGGAGTGGAGCCTCGGACTCGCGGTGCTGCACCAGGGGGAGCCGCTCGGCATGGTCACCCTGCGCGCCCGGGACTTCGCGGTGCTCCGCGAGGTCTCGACCTCCTCCTGGCTGGGCGTCGACCACCACGGCCGGGGTCACGGCACCGAGGCGCGGATCGGCCTGCTCACGCTGGCCTTCGACCACCTCGGCGCGCGGGCGGCACGCACCGAGGTGTTCCAGGACAACCACGCGTCCCAGCGGGTCTCCCGCAAGCTCGGCTACGAGCCCGACGGCATCTCGGTCGACGCCCGCGACGGCGAGGCGGTCGTGTCCGACCGCCTCCGGCTCACCCGGCAGAACTGGGAACGGCAGGAGCGACCCCCGGTGCGGGTCCAGGGGCTGCGGGCCTGCCGCCCGATGTTCGGCGGGTGACCGGGGCGGGCGGCATCGCGTACGCCGGTCGGGTGGGTCAGTCGGCGGCGCGGCGGCGGGCCTCGCGGGTCTTCATCGCGTGCTCCAGCAGGGTGATGAGGACCTCCTTGCTGGACTCCCGCTGCCGCGCGTCGCAGAGCAGCACCGGCACGCCCGGGTCGAGGTTCAGCGCGGTCTGCACCTCGTCCAATCGGAACTCCCGGGAGCCCTCGAAGCAGTTCACCGCCACCACGAACGGGGTGCCCCGCTCCTCGAAGTAGTCGATCGACGGGAAGCAGTCGGCGAGCCGCCGGGTGTCGGCGAGCACCACCGCGCCGATGGCACCGAGCGCCAGCTCGTCCCAGACGAACCAGAACCGGTCCTGTCCGGGCGTGCCGAAGAGATAGAGCACCAGGTCGTCGCTGATGGTGATCCGGCCGAAGTCCATCGCCACCGTGGTGGTGGTCTTGTCCTCCACGCCGGAGAGGTCGTCGATGCCGATGCCGGTCTCGGTCAGCACCTCCTCGGTCCGCAGCGGCCGGGTCTCGCTGACCGCGCCGACCATGGTGGTCTTGCCGGCACCGAAGCCGCCGGCAATGAGGATCTTGATCGCGGTGGGCAGCGGCGCCGCGCCGGCCGGCCGCTCAGAGCGCACGTAGTCCATTGATTACCGCCTCGAAAACGCTCTCGTCGGGAAGACCGGCCGAAGTGGCCCGTGGTTCACGGACCCGGACCAGATTGCGGGCCACCAGGTCGCCGAGGAGCACCCGGACGCTGCCCACCGGCAGGTCCAGATGGGCGGCGACCTCGGCCACCGACTGGATCCGCTGGCAGAGGCCCACGATGGCCACGTGCTCGGGACCCAGGCCGGCCTCCGAGCCCACGTCGGCCCGGGTCGCCGTGACCAGGGAGATCAGGTCGAAGGTGCCGGTGACGGGGCGGGCCCGGCCGCCGGTCACCGCGTACGGGCGGACCACCGGGCCCGCATGGTCGTCCACCCACTCCTGTGCGGCGGGCTCGCCGGGGGCGGTCATCGCGCCAGGTTCTCGCCGGGCGACACCTCACGGGTCGGCGAGGCGACGAACTTGCCGACCCGCGTCACCAGCATCGCCATCTCGTACGCGATCAGGCCGACGTCGGCGTCCTCGGAGGCGAGCACCGCCAGGCACGCGTTACGGCCGGCCGCCGTGACGAACAGGAACGACGACTGCATCTCGATGATGGTCTGCTGCACCTGCCCGCCGCCGAACCGCTTGCCGGCGCCCCGGGCCAGGCTCTGGATGCCGGCCGCCATGGCTGCCAGGTGCTCGCCGTCGTCCCGGCTCAGCCCCTTCGACGCGGCCATCAGCAGCCCGTCGGTGGAGAGCGCGACGGCGTGCTCCGCCTGCTTCACCCGGCCGACCAGGTCGTCCAGCAACCACGTCAGGTCGGAACTCGTTGCGGTCTTCTGCGCCACTCGTCGTCCTCTTCTCCCCCGGCTGGTGTCGCCGTTCTCGTCCGTGGTCGTCGTCCGCCCGGCGACCGGTGCCGTCGGGCGGACGCCCTCGTCAGGTCGTCTGCTCGTCCGCGGTGTCCGACGCCGGTCCCGCCTCCCGGCCGGCCCCGCCGACCAGCCGCGCCGCGTCGGTACGCCCGCGTCTCGTGCCGCTCTGGTAGGAGGCCATCATCCGCCGCACCTGCTCCGGCGGGCGGGTCGCGTCGTCGTCGGCGTCCGGGTCGGACGTCTCGTCCCGCAGCTCCGGCACCAGGCTCGCCTGCCGTACCCGTACCGGCAGCCCGGAGTCGGTGCGCTGCGGATCGGCCGACCCGGTCGGCGGCGTCGCGGCCGGCACCGCCGGCTGCGGCTCGGCCGGCGTCGTCGTCGGCAGGCCGGTGGAGACGGTCGGCTCCTCCAGCGCCGGCTGCCGGCGCCGGGTCCGGGTCGGCAGGGTCGACGGTGCGCCCGAGGTCGCGCCGTCGCCGGTGGGGACGGTGTCGACGGCGGCGGTGCGCACCTCCACCGCGGCCGGGGCCGGGTCGACCGGCCCGGACGGTCCGGCCGCGACCGGGGTGGCGACCGGGTCGACACCGGCCGGGCGGGACGGCGGGTCGGCGGCGACGGGGCCGGACGCGTCGGCGGTGACCAGTTCGAGCGGGATCAGCACCACGGCGGTCGTCCCGCCGTACGGGGACTCCTTGAGCCGGACCCGTACGCCGTGCCGCTCGATGAGCCGGCTGACCACGTAGAGGCCGAGCCGGGAGGCCTGGGCGAGGTTGAGTTCGGAGCGGTCCACGATGCGGTGGTTGGCGGCGGCGAGGTCCTCCTCGGGCATGCCGAGCCCGCGGTCCTCGATCTCGATGACGAAGCCGTTGCCCACCATCTGGCCGCGCACCTCGACGCTGGTGTGCGGCGGCGAGAAGGAGAGGCCGTTCTCGATCAGCTCGGCCAGCAGGTGGATGACGTCACCGACGGCGCGACCGGCCAGGAACACCCGTCCGAGCGGCAGCACGTTCACCCGGGTGTAGTCCTCGACCTCCGCGACCGCACCGCGGATCACGTCGACCATCGGCACGTTGCGTCGCCAGGACCGGCCCGGCGTCGAGCCGGAGAGGACGATCAGGTTCTCGGCGTTGCGCCGCATCCGGGTGGCGAGGTGGTCGACCCGGAACAGGTCCTCCAGCTCCTCCGCGTCGTGCTCCCGACGTTCCATCGCGTCGAGCAGGGTGAGCTGGCGGTGCACCAGCGCCTGGGTGCGCCGGGCCAGGCTGAGGAACACCTCGCGGACGCTGCGGCGCAGCTCGGCCTGCTCGACCGCGGTCCGGATCGCGGTCTCCTGCACCGCGTTGAACGCCCGGCCCACCTGCCCGATCTCGTCGTCGCCGAACTGCAGCGGCGGCGCCTCGCGGGCGACGTCGACCTCCTCGCCGTGACCGAGCCGTTCGACCACGCCGGGCAGCCGCTCCTCGGCCAGCGTGTGCGCGGCCTCGCGCAGCCGTTCGAGCTGGCGCAGCAGGGTCCGGGCGGTGGTGATGGAGATGACGATCGAGGCGATGACGGCGAGCAGACCGAGACCGGTGGCGAGCACCAGGCGGACGATCACCATGATCGCGGTGCCGGTGGCCCGGCTGACGATGCCGTCACCGCCCGCGCTCACCACCTCGTCGACGGCGTTCAGCGCCGGGTCGACGGTGGCCCGCCACCGGGCGTCGTCGAAGGGCAGCACGTCGCTCGGGCGGCCGTCCCGGATGATCTGGTCCTGCGTCGAGCGCAGCCGGCTGAACGCCTCGCCCTCGCTGAGCTGCCGGTAGCGCCGCTGGTCGTCCGGGGAGAGCCGGGCGGCGGTCTCGGTGCCGAGGAAGCGTTCGGCGCCGACCAGGGAGGAGAACCGGGCGTACTCGGGGCCGCTGATCCGGCGGCTGCCGGAGAGGCCGCTGACCAGCGCGTCCTGCTGGGAGATCAGCTCCTTCATCCGGTTGAGCTGGATGAGGGCGGCGGCGTCGGCCGCGATCTCCTTGTCGTCCAGGCTGCCCGTGACGTCGTAGACCTGGAAGATCGACTCGATCGCCTCGGTGTAGCCCTGGGCGGCGGCCACCCGGTCGATGCTCCGCTCGTTGACGGCCTTGCGCAGGTCGCGCAGCGCGTTCAGCCGCTGCACCGACTGGTCGAGGCGGCTGCGCAGCAGGGTGCTGCCGGCCAGGTCGACCTGCCAGTCCTTGACGGAGCCCTCGAAGGTGGCGGCCAGCTCCTCGGCCCGGCGCTGCTCCGCCTGGTACGCGTCGCGCTGCGGCGCGGCGGGGATGCTGAGGTACGCGGTGGCGAGCCGACGCTCCAGTTGCAGTTGGCGCAGCAGCGGCTCACTGGGCACATAGACCTTGCTGTTGAGCATCTGCACGCCGAGGAGATTGAAGCCGTCCCGCACGGTGATCCACGCCGCGAACGCCCAGAGGGCGACCAGCGAGAGCAGGAGGGCGACGATCTTGGTGCGAATGCTGGTACCGCGAGAACGCATCGGACCGTCCAGACAGGGCGCTGATCAGCTCGTCAACGCATGATCATGTAGAGGGGGCTCGTCCTGCCAGTGCCGTCCAGGGGGCCGCAGGCTGTGCGTACGCTAGCAGTGTCCACAGGTACCCTCAAGTCGCTGAATGTCCGGTGCACCCGCTCCGCGCACCCTCGCCGGCTCCCGGATCGGCAGCTCTCTCCCCACGCCCAGCAGGTGTTCCGAGGCCAGCTGCGTGGCGGCAAGCACGGCCGCCCCGACGACGGCCACCGGGCGGTACAACTCCTTGCCGTACCACAGTGGAGGATGCGGCCCGTCGGACGGATCGATCAGCCGGCCGTAGCCACGGGCGATCGCGGCGGTCACCCCGGCGGCGGCCCACGGCGCGGCGAGCAGGACGTGCAGGGCGTACGCCGTCTCCTCCACGGTGCCCGCCCAGCGCCCCCACGAGCCGTCCGGGCGCTGCGTCCGCAGCACGAAGCGGACCGCCGCGGCGACCGCGTCCGTCGCCGCCGGACCGGCCCCGGAGTCGACCAGTGCCGACACGCAGCACGCGGTGGCGTAGTAGGGAGAGGCGTGCCAGCGGTCCCGCCAGCCGCCGTCGGCACCCTGCCGCTCCCGCAGCACCCCGGCGAGGCGCGCCGGGACGGCCCGGTGCCGGGCACCCGCCCCCGGGTGTCGGCGCAGGTGCCGGGCGAAGGCGTCCAGGACGTGCGCGTTCGTGGTGACCGAGAAGCCGTCCTCCCCCGGCCAGGTGCAGAACCCCTCGTCCGTCTCGTACTCCCACAGCACGGCCGGGTCGGCGGGGCGGCCGAGCCGGCCCAGCGCGTCCAGGGCGACGGCGGTGGTGTCCGCGTCCGTCGGCAGGCCGGCCCCGGTGGCGATGCCGCTCCTCCCCGTCGCCACGGCCAGGCTCTCCACCAGCACCGCCGGCGGGACCACCGGGAGGCCGGCCCGGAGCAGAGCGCTGAGCACCCAGGCCCGTTCGAAGACCGTGATCGGCGTCGGGCAGGGCACCGGGCCGCCGCCGTGCCGCACCAGCCCGGTCAGGAAGTCCCGGGCCGCCGCCCCGTCGGACGGGCCGGCCGCGGCGAGCCAGGCCGCCGTCGCCGCCGGGGAGGCGCCCACCGCCAGCGGATCGGTGCCGTGCGCGCCGGGCAGCCGCCCCGCCGGCAGCTCCAGCACCTCGACGAAGTGGGCGAGCTTGGCGGGCAGGTCGGCACCGGCCGCCACCACCGCCCGGATCCGGTCGAGCCGCTCCCGGGTGACACCGGGAGGCAGCGCCGGCCGACCGACCGGTAGCCGGTGCCGGAGGCCCCCGTCCAACCGGTCCAGCCGCTCGCCGATCGAGCCGACCAGCGCCGGCACGATCAGGTCGGCGCCGGGCGTGTCCGGCAGGACGAGCCGGGCGAGCGGACCGCGGAGCGCCCGCAGCCCGCCCGCCACCGCGTCGAGCAGGCCGGCGGCCGGTTCCCCCGGCCGGGCCAGCTCCGCCAGCAGCGCGTCGACGGCGCTCACGGTCGGCACCAGCGCGTACCCCTCGGGTGGTCCCCAGGCGCCGTCGGCCCGCTGCCCGCGCAGCAGGTGCGCGACGCGGGCCGGGTGCCCGGGCAGCCAGGGCGCGTCCGCGACCAGCCGGGCCGTCTCGTACGTGGAGGGGTCGACCTGCCCCCACGGCTGCCGCGACAGCTGCTCGACCAGCGCGTCCGCGCGACGCAGCGGCACCACGGCGGACGCGGCGGGCCCGGTCACCGGGCCGCCCCCCAGAAGTCGGAGAGCTGGTAGAAGCCGCTGGTGTAGGAGATCTGCCGGTGCAGGTACTCGGCCTGCCGGGGGCTGCGGTCCGCGAGCGCGGAGATCCGCTCCCGGCAGTCGGCGGCCAGCTCGGTCAGCCGGTCGGTGACCTCGGTCGGCTCGGCGACCAGCAGCAGCGCGTTGAGGTCACCCCATTCCACGTCCCGCCGGTAGGTGGCCAGGTCGTTGACCAGGCGCAGCACCCGCTGCACGTCCCGCCCGACGCTGCGCAGCTCGGTGAGGTGGTCGACGCAGTCCGGGTCGCCCACCGCGATCCAGTGGGTCACGTTGACGAACGAACACGCCAGGTTGTCGGCGTTGTCGAGGTACCCGTCGAGGCTGAGCGCCGGCCGGCCGGTCACCGGGTCGGCCGGCAGGTTCTTCCACTCCCACTCCCGGGCCACCGCGCGGAACATCCGGTCCAGCTCGTCCCGCCACACCGTGCGCAGCGCGGCCCAGGCCGGCGCGGTGGTCAGCTCGTCGCGGATCTCGGCCAGCAGGTGCGCCAGCTCCGCGCCCGGCGGCGGCGGCGCGCCGTCGGCCACCGCGAGGCACTCCGCGACCGTACGGCGCACCTCGTCGGCGCTGCCGGCCCGGGTGTCGATCGCCCAGTCGGCGGCGAAGACCCAGAGCAGCACCCGGGTGGTGAGGCGCAGCCGGGACGCCGGATACCAGGGCGCGGTGAAGGCGATGGCGGTGGCCACCGAGCTGAGCAGCGCCGGGTCGAACGTCTCGGCCGAGAAGAGCCCCGGATGGCGGGCGGCGACGTCCTGGAGGTCGCGCAGCCCCCGAGTGGCCAGGGCGCAGATCCGGCCCTGCTCGGCCACCGAGGCCGACGGCGCTCCGCCGTCGAGCGTGCCGCTGGCCGCCGCCGGTGGGGCGGTCACCGGCCGACCGGGCCGCGCGCCGGGGTGAGCGTGAGCGCCATCCGTTGCCGGGGCGACAGCGAGGCACCCATCCGTGGCGTCAGGTCGGCCGGCCCGGCCAGCCGGAACCGGAACCGGCTGAGCACGGTGCCCACGATGAGCTGGGCCTCCAGCAGGAACAGGTACTGGCCCAGACACCGGTGGGGGCCGCCGCCGAACGGGAAGTGCGCGTAGCGGTAGCGGCGGCGCGGCTGGTCGGGGGCGAACCGCTCCGGGTCGAACCGGGTCGGGTCCGGCCAGAAGGTGGCCATCCGCTGGGTCACGTACGGGCTGACCAGCACCGTGCCCCCGGCGGGGATCCGGACGCCGCCGAGCACGTCGTCCGCGACCGCCGTCCGGGGGATCAGCCAGCCGGCCGGATAGAGCCGGAGCAGCTCGTCCAGGACCATCCGGGTGTAGCGCAGCTCGCCGAGGTGCTCCCGGCGGACCGGCCCGTCGCCGACCACCCGGTCGACCTCCTCGTGGAGCGTGGCCGCCACGTCGGGCTGGGTCGCCAGCACCGGCCAGAGCCAGGACAGCAGCGCGATGGTCGTCTCGGTGGCGGTCGAGAACATCGCCACCACGTCGCCCCGGATCTGGTACTCGTCGGGCACCCGCCCGTCCGGCCGGGGTCGGCAGAGGGTGGCGATGATGTCGTCGCCGTCGTCGGGCCGGGCCCGGACCGACCGGATGATCGGCAGCACCACCTGGTCGATGGTGCGGACCGCCTCCCGGAACGCCCGGTCGCCGGGCATCGGCACCGCGTACGGGACGAACGGCGCC
Organism: Micromonospora sp. CCTCC AA 2012012; assembly: GCF_040499845.1. Classification (NCBI taxonomy): domain Bacteria; kingdom Bacillati; phylum Actinomycetota; class Actinomycetes; order Micromonosporales; family Micromonosporaceae; genus Micromonospora; species Micromonospora mangrovi. The sequence goes on along the minus strand of NZ_CP159342.1, from coordinate 689,510 downwards.
ACCAGGCGGGGCATCATCGCGGTGGTCACCGTGTCGAGGGCGGCGCTGATCCGCAGCGCGTCCGCGAGCGAGATCCGGTCGGCGAAGAGCACCCGCATGGTGGCCCGCAGGACCAGCGTCTTCAGCTCCCGCGCACCGTCGATCGGGCGGCCCGCCCGGGCCGGCTCGACCCAGTCGTCCACGGCCTCGCCGATCGCCTCCGCCATCCGCTCGACCAGGGTCTCCGCCCGTTTCGCGGTGAACAGCGGTTGCAGGGCGGCCCGGCTCGACTCCCAGACCTCCCCCTCGGCGACCAGGATCGCCTCGCCGACCACCCGGCGCACCGGACGCCAGAGCAGGCCCCGGTCGTCGCGGACGTAGTTGGCCGCGTTGTCGCGCAGCACCCGCTGAAGGTGCTCGGGGTGGCTGACCAGCCAGGGCCGGAACGTGCCGAGGTTGAGCCGGACGACCTGGCCCCGCGCCTCGTCGGCGATCCGCACCAGTCCCCCGAGCGGGTCCTTCAGCAGCGTGGGCAGCGCCCGGCGTACGGGCACGTTGACCGCCCTGCCGGCGGTCGGGGCGGGATCACCGCTCACCGCGTCGGACATCCCAGCTCTCCTCGTCTCGGCACGCCTCGTCCACATCGGCTGGTCACCTGTGGAGTCGGGCCGCTCCGGTGAGTCATGAGCATGTCACCGACGCGAGAGATCCTCCAGACCTGCTCGTGGTGAGAATTCCGCAGGTGGAACATCGCGGCGCCACCCGGAAAGAAGCTGAGCGCGGCCCGGTCCCCTGTGCCAGGCTCAGGGGCATGGACGACAAGACCATCCTGAACCGGATCTCCGAACTGGTCGACGAGGAGCACCGGCTCCGCTCGACCGCCCAGGAGCACGAGTCCGGCACCGACGACGACGCCAAGGAGCGGCTGCGGGCGCTGGAGGAGTCGCTGGACCAGTGCTGGGACCTGCTGCGCCGCCGCCGGGCGGCCCGGCAGGCGCACGGCGACCCCGACGCCCAGGGCGAGCGGCCCCTGTCGGAGGTGGAGCGCTACCTGCAGTGACCCGCCCGCTGGCCGGCGGGACGGACGGAGACGTCCCGGGCGGGGTGGCCCCCGCCCGGGACGTCCGCGCTCAGCGCAGGCCGGCCTCCCGCAGCAGCACCTCGGTCAGCGCGGCCTGGTCCGCGTCCCCGGCCGGCAGGCCGCGGGCGACGAACCAGGTGGCGACCACCCGGACGTCGCGGGCGAGGAACTCCGCGCCCTGCGGGTTGGCCACCACGTCGACCACCTGCGGCAGGTCGATCATGACGAGCCGCCCCCGGTGCACCAGCAGGTTGTACGGGGACAGGTCGCCGTGGGCGTAGCCGGCCCGGGCCAGCACCACCAGCGCGTCGACGAGCTGCTCCCAGAGGTCGCGCAGCCCGGCGGCGTCGGGACGGAGCTGGGCCAGCCGCGGTGCCGCCTCGCCCTGTGCGGCGTCCCCGACGAACTCCAGCATCAGCTCGGTGCCGATCAACTGGACCGGGTACGGCACGGCGATCCGCCCGGAGGCGGCGCCGATCTCCCAGAGCCGGGCGAGGGCGCCGAACTCGGCCGCCGCCCACTGCCCGGCGATCATCTGCCGACCGAACGCGGTACGCCCCTCCATGGCCCGGTTCTCCCGGGACCGGCGGACCCGGCGGCCCTCCAGATAGCCGGCGTCCCGGTGGAAGAGCCGGTGCTGGGCGTCGCGGTAGCGCTTCGCGGCCAGCAGGCAGGAGCGGTCGGTGTCCGGCACGGCGCGGCGGACCAGGTGGACGTCCGCCTCCTTGCCGGTCTTGAGCACGCCGAGTTCGGTGTCCTTCGCGGCCAGCTCGGTGACCAGCCAGTCGGGGTGTGGTTCCGGCCCGTGCACGGCCTGGTCCCAGGTGGACCAGCGGCCCTGCGGGTCGGGTTCGTCGTCGGGTTCGGCGAGGGCCGGCTCGGCGGGCCGGCCGCGCTTCAGGAAGGTGGGTTCGTCGTCGTCGAAGCGGCGTCTGCCGCGGCCACGGCGCTCGGGCGCCGGGGTGTCGTGTTCACGCAAGGTGGGGATGATCCTTCGATCGAGGCTGATGGAGGCAGGTGGTACGACCCTGCGAAGACGGCCATGACCGACCTCCTCTCCTCGACCGGGTGACACCCGGCAGCGCCCGTCGCGCGGCCCCCATGTTCACCGGCGGCTCACGCCGTGGTCAACCGATTTACGACCCGCTCAGCCGCCGAGGACCACGGCCACCGCGGCGATCAGCCCGTCCACCGTGCGGGTCGGCGCGAACCGGGTGTCCGACCAGCTCCGGCCCCGGTGCAGCCAGACGCTGGGCAGGCCCACGGCGGCCGCGCCGCCGATGTCCGCCTCCGGGCTGTCCCCGACCACCCACGCCCCGCGCAGCGGCAGCCGGGCCCGCTGCGCGGCGAGCGCGAAGATCCTCGGATTGGGTTTGCTGACCCCGACCTCCTCGGAGATCACCCAGTCGGCGACGTAGCGGTCCAGTCCCGTACCGCGGATCTTCGCGTCCTGCTGGCGGGCCGTGCCGTTGGTGACCACCACCGGCACCCAGCCGGCGTCGTCGGCGATCCGCAGCGCGCAGGCCACGAGGGGGTCGAGCCGGGTGTTCGCCACCACCCCGTCGTGCAGCTCCTCGACCAGGTCGATGGAGGGGATGCGGAGCGCGTACCGGTCCCGGATGGCGTCCGCGACGTCCCACCGGTCGGTCAGCCCGTCCGCGTCGATGGAGAGCAGCCAGTCGATGTCGGCGGCCGGCGCGCCGATGCCGGCCAGGAACCGCTCACCCCAGGCACGGAACGGCCCTGCCCGGTCGAGCAGGGTGTTGTCCAGGTCGAGCAGGAGCAGCGGCACTCGGGCACCTTACGGGACTGCGACCCGCCGCCGACAGGGCCGAGTTGCCCTGCACCGTCCGTCAGCCGCGCAGCACCGATCGGGGGAGGCCCTGGTCGGGGAGGCGGTCGGTGAGCATGCTGTGCGCCGACCGGGTGGCGGCGAGCGCGGCCGGGTCGAGTTCGGCCACCAGCAGCTCCTCCCCCGTGTCGGCGCCCCGGGCCAGTGGGCGTCCCTCGGGGTCGTAGACGGCCGCGCCGCCGTTGAACCGCCACGGGTCGGCGCCGCCGACGGCGTTGGCGAAGACCACGTACATGGTGTTGTCGAGGGCCCGGGCGGCGTAGTAGAGGTCGCGCCGGTGCGCCGAGCCGGCCAGGTAGCCGCTCGGGCAGAGGTAGCCGTGGGCGCCGTCGTCGGCGGCGGCCCGGCCGTGCTCGGGGAAGCAGCCGTCGTAACAGATGCCGAGACCCAGCCGCCAGTCGTCGACGAGCAGGGTGGCGCCGCGTCGGCCGGCGTCGAAGAGGTCGCGCTCACCGCCCCAGAGCTGCTGCTTGTCGTACGCCACCCGGACGGCGCCGGACGGGTCGACGGCCAGCGAGGAGATGGTCCGGCGCGCGTCGGGGTGGCGGACCGCCGCGCCGAGCACCACGGTCGTCCCGCCGCCCCGGGCGGCCTGCCGCAGCGGGTCCAGGCGGGGGTCATGCACCGCCCCGTCGGCAGTGGCGGCCAGGTCGGTGCCGGTCGGGTCGGCGGCCAGGGTCGGCGGGTGGTACGCCGGCAGGAACAGCTCGGGCAGCACGACCACCCGGGCACCCGCGGCGGCGGCCCGGTCGGTCCACCGGGCGGCGGCGACGGCGTTGCCGGCGAGGTCACCCGGGACCGGCTGGGCCTGTACGGTCGCCACGGTCAGCGGGCGCGCGGGAAGCGGGGTCACCGGCTGATCGTAGACCGGAACGGCACCGGCAGATCCCAAGCCGTACGTACGGTTTGCGTACCGTCGGGGCACCTGACACGATCGACCCGTGCCCAGAGTAAGCCAGGACCAGCTCGACGCGCGCCGGCAGGAGATCCTCGGCGCCGCGCGGGCGTGTTTCGCCCGGCACGGCTACGAAGGCGCCACCGTACGCCGCCTGGAGGAGGCCACCGGCCTCTCCCGCGGCGCGATCTTCCACCACTTCCGGGACAAGGACTCGCTCTTCCTCGCCGTCGCCGAGGACGACGCCGCGGCCATGGTGGAGACGGTCGCCCGCAACGGCCTGGTCCAGGTGATGCGGGACCTGCTCGCCCGCGCCGGCTCCACGGACACCACCGGCTGGCTCGGCAGCCAGCTGGAGGTCTCCCGCCGGCTGCGCACCGACCCGTCGTTCGCCCGACGCTGGGCGGAACGCTCCGCGGCCATCGCCGAGGCCACCCGGGAGCGGCTGGTCCGCCAGCGGGACGCCGGGGTGCTGCGTGAGGACGTACCGATCGACGTGCTGGCCCAGTTCCTGGAGCTGGCGTACGACGGGCTGGTGCTGCACCTGGCGATGGGTCGACCGGCCGGCGACCTGGGGCCGGTGCTGGACCTCGTCGAGGAGGCGGTCCGCCGGCGCTGAGCCGGCGCCGGATCTCGGTCCGGTAACTCGACCGCTCCACCGGATCATCCCTGGCGGGGCTGCTCCACAATGGGGCCGCGCACCCCTCGCGACAGGAGCAGATCATGACGGTCCTCGCGGCACCCGGCGACACCTGGGGCATCCCCGGCCCCGTCTTCCTGCGGTGGTACCTCCTGGCGGCGGCCGTGCTGGTCGTCGGCAGCCTGGTGCACCGGCTCACCGCGCTGGCCGGTCCGTCGACCGCCGGCAGCGCCCCACTCGGTCCGCAGCAGGTGGCCTACCTCAACGGCGGCGACCAGCTCGCCGTCTGGACCGCCCTGGGCGGCCTGCGCCGCAGCGGCGTGGTCGGCGTCGGCGTCGACCGGCGCCTCACCGTCGCCGGGTCGATGCCGGCCGGGGTGACCCCGCTGGACCAGGCGATCTACAACGCCGCCGGCCGAAACCTCACCGCCCGTGAGCTGCGCGGCGACGAGTGGGTGGCCCGGGCGCTGGAGCAGCTGCGCGACGGCCTCCAGCAGCGCGGGCTGGCCCTCTCCCCCGCCCGCCGCAACGCCGTCCGGCGCGGCCCGATGCTGATCTTCGCCCTGCTGCTGCTCGGCGGCTTCCGGCTCGTCACCGGCCTCTCCCACGGCAAACCGGCCGGTTTCCTGATGCTCACCCTGGTGCCACTGTTCATCGCGTTCCTGCTGCTGGCCCGGGTGCCCTGGCGCACCCGCGCCGCCAACCGGGAGCTGCGCGAGCTGCGTCGCCGGCACACCTTCCTGCGGCCGTCCGCCGCCCCCGCCTACGCCACCTACGGTCCGTCCGACGCCGCGATGGGGGTGGCGCTCTTCGGCACCGCCACCATCTGGGCGATGGACCCCGGCTTCGCGGCGCAGGCCGAGGTGCAGCGCCAGGCGATGACCGGCACCGGCTCGTCGGGCAGCTCGTGCGGCGGCGGGAGTTCCTGCAGCAGCGGCAGCTCGTGCGGCGGTGGCAGTTCCTGCGGGGGCGGCGGCTGCGGCGGTGGCGGGTGCGGCGGATGACGACGCCGTCGGGGATCGGGATCGGCTGGCGGCCGGAGATCGCCGGCTTCGTGGCCGGCCTGCCCGGGCTGCGCTTCGTCGAGGTGGTGGCGGAGACCGTCGCGCCGGCCGGCCCGCTCCCGCCCGAGCTGGCCGAGCTGCGGGGACGCGGCGTCACCGTCGTACCCCACGGGGTGAAGCTGTCGCTCGGCGGCGCCGAGCCGGTGGACGCCGCGCGGGTGGCCCACCTGGCCGGGGTGGCCGCGGCGGTCGACGCGCCGCTGGTCAGCGAGCACATCGCGTTCGTCCGGGCCGGCGGCCTGGAGGCCGGGCACCTGCTGCCGTTGCCGCGCAGCCGGGAGGCGGTCGCCGCGGTGGTGGCGAACGTACGGCGGACGCAGGCGGAGCTGCCGGTGCCGATCGCCCTCGAACCGATCGCCGCGCTCTTCGACTGGCCGGACGACGAGCTCGACGAGGCCGACTTCCTGACCGAGATCCTGGACGCCACCGGGGCGCTGCTGCTGCTCGACATCGCCAACGTGCACGCCAACGCGCGCAACCGGGGCGGCGACCCGGCGGCCCTGCTGGACCGGCTGCCGCTGGAGCGGATCGCCTACGTGCACGTCGCGGGCGGCGCCGAGCAGGGCGGCTTCTATCACGACACGCACACCGACCCGGTCCCCGCCGAGGTGCTCGACCTGGTCCGCGACCTGTGCGCGCGGCGTCGGCCGCCGGCCCTGCTGCTGGAACGGGACGGCTGCTACCCGCCCGCCGCCGAGCTGCGCGGCGAACTGGACGCCCTCGCCGTCGCGGGCGGCTTCCCGGTGGTCACGTGACCGGCCGGGAACGACCGACGGGTCGCACCGGCGGGGACACCGCCCCCGACGCCGGGACCGGTCTGGCCGCGCGGCAGGCGGCGCTGGTCGCGTCCCTGGTCGCCGGGGCCCCGACGCCGCCCGGCTTCGACCCGGTCCCGGTCGACGTCGCCCGCCGCGCGCTGCTGCGCAAACGGGCCGGCGACGTGGCCCGGCACTGGCCACTGCTCGCCGCCGGCCTCGGCGCAGACTGGCCCGGCACCTTCGCCGACTGGGCGGCCGGCCGCCCCACCAACGGCTCGTTGCGCGACGGCTGGGACCTGGCCCGGGAGCTGCGCGACCGGGGCACGCTCCCGCCGCTCGGCGCGGAGGAGCTGGTCGCCCGCGAGGCGGCCACCCGCTACGACGGTCGGCGCGCGCCCCGGCCGCGCCGGCTGCCGGCCGTGGCCCGGGCCGGCGGCGCCGTCGCGGTGCAGCTCGCCGGTCGGGTACGCCTGCTCCGCCCCGCCACCGGCTGACCCCCGCTGCGGACCGGCACGGAGTACGGCAGGATCGGCGTCATGGATCTCGGACTCGCCGACCGGGTGTACGTGCTGACCGGTGCCTCGGGCGGCCTCGGCCTCGCCACCGCCGAGCAGCTGGTGGCCGACGGCGCGAAGGTGGTCGTCTCGGCGCGGGCCCCCGAGCGGGTGGCCGCCGCGGTCGACGCGCTCGGCGGCCCGGAACACGCGATCGGGCTGACCGCCGACCTCACCGACCCGGCCACCCCGCACCGGCTCGTCGCCGCGGCCCGCGAGCAGTTCGGCCGCCTCGACGGCGCGCTGATCTCGGTGGGCGGTCCGCCCCGGGGCACCGCCGCCCAGGTCACCGACGAGCAGTGGCGCGAGTCCTTCGAGACGGTCTTCCTCGGCACCGTCCGCGCGGCCAGGACGGTCGCCGCCGCCCTCACCGACGGGGGCGCGATCGGGCTGGTCCTCTCCACCTCCGCCCGCAGCCCCGTGCCCGGCCTGGGCATCTCCAACGGCCTGCGCCCCGGCCTGGCCGGCGTGGCCAAGGACATCGCCGACGAGTACGGCCCCCGGGGCGTCCGGGTGGTGGGCCTGCTGCCGGGGCGGATCCTCACCGACCGCAACCGGGAACTCTTCGCCGCCACCGGCGACCCCGAGCGGGCCCGGACCGAGGCCGAGGCGGCCATCCCGCTCGGCCGGATCGGCGAGCCGGCCGAGTTCGGCCGGGTGGCCGCCTTCCTGCTCTCCCCCGCCGCCGGCTTCGTCACCGGGGTCACCGTCCCGGTCGACGGCGGCGCCCTCCGCACCCTATGACCACCCCCGACCCCGGCCCCGGCCCCGGTGATCAAGAAGTTCGCGTCACGAAGGCGGGCTCCACGGGACGCAAACCTCTTGATCACCAGGAGGGTGCGGCGGGGGTGAGGGTGAGGGGAGGTGGGAGGCCGAGCAGGGCGGAGTTGGCGGCGGCGGCCGACCGGACCCTTCCGGATCTCCTCGGTCCGGGGCTGGACGTGCTCTTCGTGGGGATCAATCCGGGTCTCTGGTCGGCGGCGACCGGCTGGCACTTCGCCCGCCCGGGCAACCGGTTCTGGCCGGCGCTGCACCGTGGCGGGTTCACCCCTCGCCAACTCCACCCGAGCGAGCAGGACGAGCTGCTCAGCCTCGGGTTGGGCATCACCAACATGGTGGCCCGGGCCAGCGCCCGCGCCGACGAGCTGAGCGCGGCGGAGCTGGTGACCGGCGCGGAGCTGCTCACCGCCAAGGTGACGCGGTGGCGGCCGAGGTGGGTCGCGGTGGTCGGGGTGACCGCCTACCGGATCGGCTTCACCCGCCCGAAGGCGACCTTCGGGCCGCAGCCGGAGCTGCTCGGCGGGGCCCGGCTCTGGGTCCTGCCCAACCCGAGCGGACTGAACGCGCACTTCACCGCCGAGACCCTCGGCGCGGCCTTCGGTGAACTGCGCGCGGCGACCCGCGGCGAGCGGGCCTGACCCGCCAGGGTCAGTTGGCGACGGCGGGCGGCAGGGCCTCCTCCGCCACGTACGTGCCCATCGGCACCGTCCGCACCACCGGGTCCGGCTGCTCCGGCCCGGCGTACGGGGTGGGCGAGTCGGCGACCGCGAACTGGGTGCGGTAGAGCTCGGCGTAGAGCCCACCGACGGCGACCAGCTCGTCGTGCCGGCCCCGCTCGACGATCCGCCCCCCGTCGAGGACGAGGATCTGATCGGCGTCCCGGACCGTGGAGAGCCGGTGCGCGATCACCAGCGCCGTACGCCCGGTCAGCGCCACCGACAGCGCCCGCTGCACGGCCGCCTCGCTCTCGGAGTCCAGGTGCGCGGTGGCCTCGTCGAGGATCACGATCGACGGGGCCTTCAACAGCAGCCGGGCGATCGCGATGCGCTGCTTCTCACCACCGGAGAAGCGGTAGCCCCGCTCCCCGACCGTCGTCTCCAGCCCGTCGGGCAGGGAGCGGACCAGGTCGGCGACCTGCGCGCCGGCCAGGGCGGCCCAGATCTCGTCGTCGGTGGCGTCCGGCTTGGCGTAGCGCAGGTTCTCCGCGATGGTCTCGTGGAACAGGTGGGAGTCCTGGGTGACCACGCCGATCTCGTCGCGCAGCGAGGCGAGGGTGGCGTCCCGGACGTCGACCCCGCCGACCAGCACCTGGCCGTCGGTGACGTCGTAGATCCGGGAGATGAGCATGGAGAGCGTCGACTTGCCGGCGCCGGACGGGCCCACCAGGGCCACCATCTGCCCCGGCTCCACGCCGAAGGAGACCCCCTTGAGCACCGGCTCGTTGATCGTCCGGTCCAGGGTGGCGACCTCCTCCAGGGAGGCCAGCGACACCTCGGCGGCGCTCGGGTAGCGGAACCGCACGTCGCGGAACTCGACCCGGCCGTTGCCCCGGGGGACCGGCACCGCGCCCGGCTTCTCCTCGATGCCGGGGTGCAGGTCGAGCACCTCGAAGACCCGGTCGAAGGAGACCAGGGCGCTCATCACGTCCACCCGGACGTTGGAGAGCGCGGTCAGCGGGCCGTAGAGGCGGGTGAGCAGCAGCGCGAGGGTGACCACGGTGCCCGCGCTGACCGCGCCGGTGACCGCGAGCCAGCCGCCGAGGCCGTAGGTGAGGGCCTGGGCCAGGGAGGCCACCAGCAGCATCGCCACGAAGAACGTCCGCGAGTACATGGCGGACTGGATGCCGATGTCGCGGACCCGCTCGGCGCGGCCGGCGAAGCGGCGCGCCTCGACCTCGGGCGAGCCGAAGAGCTTGACCAGCAGCGCCCCGGCCACGCCGAACCGCTCGGTCATCGTCGCGTTCATCTTCGCGTCGAGGTTGTACGACTCCCGGGTGATCTCGGCGAGCCGCTTGCCGACCCGGCGGGCCGGGATGATGAAGATCGGCAGCATGACCAGCGAGAGCGTGGTGATCTGCCAGGAGAGGGTGAACATCACGCCGGCAGTGAGCACCAGCTGGATGACGTTGCTGACCACCCCGGAGAGCGTCGAGGTGAAGGCCCGCTGGGCGCCGAGCACGTCGTTGTTGAGCCGGCTGACCAGGGCGCCGGTCTGGGTCCGGGTGAAGAACTGCAGCGGCATCCGCTGGACGTGGTCATAGACCCGGGTGCGCAGGTCGAGGATGATCCCCTCGCCGATCCGGGCCGAGTACCACCGCTGGGCGAGGGAGAAGAGCGCGTCGGCGACCGCCAGCGCGCCGATCACCAGGGCCAGCCGGATCACCACCGCGCCCGCTTCGGTGCCGCCCCGGTTGATCGCGTTGATCACGTCACCGGCGAGCACCGGGGTCGCCACCCCGATGACCGCGGAGATGACCACGGTGACCAGGAAGACGACGATGTCGCGCCGGTAGGGCTGGGCGAAGGCGACGATCCGCTTGGCGGTGCCGCGCTTGAGCTGGTGCCCGGAGACCTCGTCCTGGCTGCGCATCGACCGGAGCATGCTCCAGCCCGCCATGCCCCCGCCGTGCATCGGACTGGACACTCGTCACCTCCGGGTCGTGGGCAGCACGCGTCGTCCGGGTCAATTCTCCCGACGACTACGACAACCTCGCGAGTAACCCGGATCTTCCCGAACGGTCCTTACTATTCTCCGCGACCGGCGAGGTCACGCAGCCGGCGGGTCTGGGCCTCCCGCTCGGCGCGCTGCTGCTCGGCGTGGGAGCGCCCGCCGGCGCCCGCGAGCAGCGCCTTGATCTCCACCACGGCGTCCCGGTTGCCGGCGAGCAGGCCGGCGGTCAGGTCCCGCACCGCCGCGTCCAGCTCGGCGGTCGGCACGACCAGGTTGGCCAGGCCGATCCGGTCTGCCTCGGCGGCGTCCATCCGGCGGCCGGTGGCACAGATCTCCAGTGCGCGGGCATAGCCGACCAGCTCCACCAGACGCTTCGTGCCGGCGAGGTCGGGCACCAGACCGAGGGTCACCTCGGCCATGGAGAGCTTGGCGTCCTCGGCGAGCACCCGCAGGTCACAGGCGAGGGCGAGTTGGAATCCGGCGCCGATGGCGTGCCCCTGCACGGCCGCCACCGAGATGACGTCGGGCCGGTGCAGCCAGGTGAAACCGCCCTGGTAGCCGGCGATCCGGTCGGCACACTCCTGCTCGGGCAGGGTGGAGAGTTCCGCGAAGGACCCGGGGCCGGAGGCACCGGCCACCGACAGGTCCAGGCCCGCGGAGAAGGCCCGCCCCTCGGCGCGTACGACGACGACGCGCACGTCGCCCGGCAGGTCCCGGGAGAAGTCGCTCATCGCGCGCCACATGGCCGGGGTCTGGGCGTTGAGCACGTCGGGCCGGCACAACGTGACCGTGGCGACCGGCCCGTCGCAGTCGAGTCGTACCCCGGTCGTCTCGGCGGTCACCGGACGAACCGGAGCACGACGCTGGTGGACGACGCTGGCGGGCGGGTCACGCCTTCTTCCGGCGCCGGGCGCCGCCGCGCTGCCGCAGCTGCACCCCGGACTCGGTGAGCACCCGGTGGATGAATCCGTAGGAACGGCCGGTGGAGGCCGCGAGCGCACGGATGCTCTCACCGGAGGTGTACCGCTTTACCAGGTCCTTGGCGAGCGTCTGACGCTCGGCTCCGACGATCCGGCGACCCTTCTCAGTGCTGGTGGCTGTGCCAGTGGCTGCCATGCTGATTCCTCACGTCCCAGACTGTGCGGTTCGGATACGGTCCCACCTATTAGACCGCCTCGAACGATCATGCGCCAGATATCAACTCTTCGCCAACCGACACGCTATGCGATGTCACCTTCCCGATAGAGTGAACCTTCCGACCGGCCGACCGGAGATCACCCGCGGGTGGGAGCGCTCACGGCTCGCCGGGGGCGACGCCGGGCCGTACCCTGCCGGGCGTGATCGACCCGCTCGCCGCCGCGGCCGGCGCGGCCGCCGTCTTCGCCGCGACGAACCTCGACGACATCGTCGTGCTCACCGTGCTCTTCGTGGCCGCGCGCAGCGCCGGGCGGCCCCGCCCCTGGCACATCGTGGCCGGCCAGTATCTCGGCATCGGCGCGCTGGTCACCGCCGCGGTGGTGGTCGCCGCCGGGCTGCTGGTGGTGCCCGACCCGTGGACCGGCCTGCTCGGCCTGCTGCCCATCGGGCTGGGGATCCGCGCCCTGGTCAGTCGCGCCGACGACGACGCACCGCCGGCCGTGGTGGGCAGCCTGCTCGGTGTCGCCGGGGTGACGATCGCCAACGGGTCCGACAACATCGCGGTCTACGTGCCGGTGTTCCGTTCCCTCGACCCGGCCACCGGCCTGGTGTGGCTGCTCGTCTTCGCCGTGCTGGTCGCGCTCTGGTGCGCCGTCGCCGCCCTGCTGGGCAGCCACCCGACGGTGGTCCGGCTGGTCGGCCGGGTCGGGCACCGGCTGGTGCCGGCGGTCTTCATCGCCATCGGCGCGACCATCCTGGTCACCTCCGGCGTCCTCCCCCGCCTCCTGTCCTGACCCACTCGCCACTCCCCGCCGTTGATCATGAGTTTGGCGGCGGGTGTGGATCTCCGAGACCGCCGCCGGCCTCGTGGTCGACGCGGGTCAGGCGAGTTCGACGAGTTCGAGGAGGTCGTCGGACCAGGCGTCCTCGTCGCCGTCGGGCAGGAGGATGGCGCGGTCGGGCTTGAGGGCCAGGACGGCGCCCGGGTCGTGGGTGACCAGGACGATCGCGCCGGGATAGCGGGCGATGGCGTCGAGCACCTGCTCCCGGCTGACCGGGTCGAGGTTGTTCGTCGGCTCGTCCAGCAGCAGCACGTTCGCGCCGGAACAGACCAGCGTGGCCAGGGCCAGCCGGGTCTTCTCGCCGCCGGAGAGCACACCGGCCGGCTTGTCCACGTCCTCCCCGGAGAAGAGGAACGCGCCGAGGATCTTGCGCAGGTCCGTGTCGTTCTGGTCGCTGGCGGCGCTGCGCATGTGCTCCAGGATCGTCCGGTCCACGTCCAGGGTCTCGTGCTCCTGGGCGTAGTAGCCCAGCCGCAGGCCGTGGCCGGGGCGTACCTCACCGGTGTCGGGCGGCAGGAGGCCGCCCAGCATCCGCAGCAGGGTGGTCTTGCCGGCGCCGTTGAGGCCGAGGATGGCCACCCGGGAGCCGCGGTCCACCGCCACGTCGACGTCCGTGAAGATCTCCAACGACCCGTACGACTTCGACAGGCCGCTCGCGGTGAGCGGGGTCTTGCCGCACGGCGCCGGGGTCGGGAAGCGCACCTTGGCCACCTTGTCGGCGTGGCGCACCTCCTCCAGGCCGGAGATCAGCTTCTCGGCGCGGCGGGCCATGTTCTGCGCGGCGACGGTCTTGGTGGCCTTGGCCCGCATCTTGTCGGCCTGGGCCATCAGCGCACCGGCCTTCTTCTCGGCGTTGGCCCGCTCCCGGCGGCGGCGCCGCTCGTCGGTCTCCCGCGCCTCCAGGTACGCCTTCCAGCCCAGGTTGTAGACGTCGACGACCGAGCGGGTGGCGTCCAGGAACCAGACCTTGTTGACCACCGACTCCAGCAGCGAGCCGTCGTGGGAGATCACGATCAGGCCGCCCTTGTGGTTGGCCAGGAAGCCCCGCAGCCAGGTGATCGAGTCGGCGTCGAGGTGGTTGGTGGGCTCGTCGAGGAGCAGGATGCCGCCGCCGTTCTCACCGGCGTCGCGGAACAGGATCCGGGCCAGCTCGATGCGGCGGCGCTGACCGCCGGAGAGGGTGCCGATGGTCTGCGCCAGGGCCCGGTCGGGCAGGCCGAGGTTCGAGCAGATCCGGGCCGCCTCGGCCTCGGCGGCGTACCCGCCGAGGGCGGCGAACTGGTCCTCCAGCGCGCCGTAGCGGCGGACCAGCTTCTCGTCGGTGTCCTCGGCGAGCTTCGCCTCCAGCTCCTTCATCTGCGCCATCAGCACGTCGAGGCCCCGGGCGGAGAGCACCCGGTCCCGGCCGGTGACCTCCAGGTCGCCGGTGCGGGGGTCCTGCGGCAGGTAGCCGATCGCGCTGCGCCGGTCGATCTGGCCGGCGTACGGCTGTCCCTCGCCCGCCAGCACCTTCAGCGTGGTGGTCTTGCCGGCACCGTTGCGCCCGACCAGGCCGATCCGGTCACCCGGCTGCACCCGCAGCGTGGTGTCGGACAGCAGGATCCGGGAACCGGCGCGCAGTTCCAGACCGGTGGCAGTGATCATGGTGGTGGTACTCGCTCTCGGGGTTCCGGAAGGGCTGACTCAGGGCACGCGAAAGCGCCGGCGGGTTCGTTTCCTCCCGTCGGCGCGGGGCCGTTCAGCCTTCGCAGCGCAGCACCCGTCAAGTGTACCGGGCGTCGTCTGGCGCTCCTGCGGATTACCGGACAAGATCATCGGGTACCGAATTCGCCGTCCGGACCCGGTCCGGTACCAACCACCACACACTGACTGATCGGTGATCGGGGTCAACATGGAGCTGAACGAGAACGCGCAGGTCGACACCAGCCAGGTGGACGACCGGCGAGGATCCGGTGGCGGCGGCGGGATGGGCATACCGATCCCGATCGGCGGCGGCCGGGGCGGGATCGTGGGCATCATCATCGCCGTGCTCGTCGCCCTGGTCGGCGGCGGCTTCGGCCTCAACGCGGCGACCAACGGCGGCGGTGGCTCCGACACCGGCGACAACACCTCGCTGGAGCAGAAGTGCTCGGCGCAGGACGCCCTGAAGCAGCTCGACTGCCGCAACACCCTCTACGTCAACTCGATCCAGGCGTACTGGACGAAGGCGATGCCGGAGGTCTTCGGCGACCAGTACAAGCCGTCCAAGACGGTCTTCTTCAGCCAGGGCGTGAACACCGGCTGCGGGCAGGCCGACTCGGGCGTCGGGCCGTTCTACTGCCCGGCCGACGACCTGGTCTACATCGACCTGACCTTCTACAAGCTGCTCGCCGACCAGCTCGGCGCGGAGGGTGAGTTCGCTCAGCCGTACGTGCTGGCCCACGAGTACGGCCACCACGTGCAGGACCTGCTCGGCACCGAGGCGCAGATGCGCCGCCAGCAGCAGCGCGACCCGAACAACGCCAACGCGCTCTCGGTGAAACTGGAGCTTCAGGCCGACTGCTACGCCGGCGCCTGGGCCAAGAACGCCACCGGCACCTCGGACGCGAAGGGTCAGAAGATCTTCAAGAGCATCACCGAGCAGGACATCCAGCAGGCGATCGACACCGCCGAGAAGATCGGTGACGACGCGATCCAGAAGCGGGCGGGCCGCCCGGTGAACCCGGACGAGTTCACCCACGGCACCTCCGAGCAGCGCCAGCAGTGGTTCACCAAGGGCTACTCGACCGGCGACCCGAAGGCCTGCGACACCTTCGGCAGCGGCCAGTAACGACGCCGCAGGACCGTGCCGTCGGCCCGCGCCGCTGCCACCAAGGACAGCGGCCGGGCCGACGGCACAGCTGTGTCAGCCGGTCAGGCCAGGGTCACCACGGCCGGGGCGGACCGCCCGGTGGTGGTGCCGTCACCCAACTGGCCGCCGCTGTTGTCGCCCCAGCACCACAGGCTGCCGTCGGTGCGGGCCGCGCAGCCGTGCTCGGTGACGGCGAGGCTGTCGGTCCAGGTGGTGGCGGAGCCGACCCGGGTGGGCGTGGAGCGGTGGGTGGTGGTGCCGTCGCCCACCTGCCCGGTGGTGTTCTTGCCGAAGCACCAGAGGCTGCCGTCGGTGCGCACGGCACACGTCGTGTCGCTGCTGCCGCCGACCCCGCGCCAGGTGCTGGTCGCGTCGACCTGGACCGGTGCGGTCTGGTAGCCGCTACCCACGCCCAGCTGCCCGTAGCCGTTGTCACCCCAGCACCACAGGGTGCCGCTGCGGACCGCGCAGGTGTGCGCGTAGCCGGCTGTCACGCCGCTCCAGCCGGTCGCGGTGCCGACCTGCGCCGGCGTGGTCTGCGACCCCAGGGTGCCGAGACCGAGCTGCCCGTCCGAGCTGTAACCCCAGCACCAGAGCGTCCCGTCGGTGCGTACCGCACAGGTGTGCGCGAAGCCGGTCGTGACGGCCGCCCAGGTGGTCGCCGTACCGACCTGGAGCGGGCTGGTCGCGGTCCAGGGCGAGGTGCCGACGCCGAGCTGGGAGGTCCGGTTGAAGCCCCAGCACCAGAGCGTCCCGTCGGTGCGTACGGCGCAGGTGTGCTCGTAGCCGGCGCTGACCCGGGCCCAGGTGGTCGCGGTGCCGACCCGCACCGGGGCGCTCCGGCTCGTGGTGGTCCCGTCGCCGAGCTGGCCCCGGTTGTTGCCGCCCCAGCACCACAGCGTCCTGTCGGTCCGTACCGCGCAGGTGTGACTGGCGCCGGCGTCGACACCGGCCCAGCCGGTGGCGGTGCCGACCCGGGCCGGGGTGGTCCGGTTCGCGGTGGTCCCGTCGCCGAGCTGTCCGGCGTAGTTGGCGCCCCAGCACCACAACGCCGTGTCGGCGGTGGTGGCGCAGGTGTGTGCGAGGCCCGCGGTGACAGCGGTGACCGACGGGGCGGCCAGCGTGCCGCCCTCGACGGGGCTGACGGCGGCGGACGCGGGGCCGACCGCCAGCGCGGTGGTGAGCGCGGCGGTTCCGGTGACCATCGCCGCCGCTGCGGCGAGAAGTCGGGTCGCACGGCGCCACCGGGCCCGCAGCCGACCGTACTGATGTGCGTTCATGAGGGTGTTCTCTCCCAACGAAGTCGGTGCCTGGACGACGAAGCTGCCCCGGTGGGCCGCCCGGAGGCCCACCACTTCGTGACACCGACCTTATGCATCGGCTCAGCTCGATGCATCATCGCCGGAGGGGATTGACCGTCTTGCGGGGATCTCCGCCGCTCAGCGGACCAGAATGTGGACCGCTCGGGCGGCGGAGACGGCCGCGACCAGGACGGCGTGCCGGGGTTCCGGCACGTCGAGGAGGCGGCCGGCACGCAGCGCGCCGAGGGGGGCCAGCCGGCGGTCGGCCAGCACCGTCTCCACCGCCCGCCGGTCACCGCCGCAGACCAGGGCCGCCAGGCTCGACACCTCCGGCAGCAGCAGGCGTACGGCCAGTTCCGCCGCGTCGCCCAGGGCCGCCTTCGCCTGGTTGTCGCGCCGCCGGGCGAACCGCTGCTGCGACCAGCCGCCGGCGGCGGTGCGGCCCTGCACGTACCGGGTGTCCACCTTGGAGACGAGCAGCTTCTCCCCCGCCGCCACACCGACGGCCACCGCGCCCTTGCGGGCCAGCAGCAGGCCGAGCCGGCGGGGTGCGACGGCGGCGGCCACGAACCCGGCCACGTCGGCGGTGGGCGGCGCCCCGGGCGGGGAGTGCAGCTCGGCGGTCGCGCCGTCCGGGGCGGCGAGCAGCAGCCCGTACGCCTCGGTGGTGGTGGTCGGCGGGCCGTGCCGGTCGGCGAAGCCCTCGACCCAGCGGGCGACGCGGGTCGGGTCGACCTCGACCCACCGGCCGCCCCCGGCTGCGGGTCGACTGGTCACCGCCCGACCGTACGGCACGCCGCCGACCCCCGGTCACCCCGGCAGCAGCGTGGCGACGGCCAGCGCGGCGATCAGCGCGCTGGAGACCAGCCCGGTGACCAGCCGGCCACGGGGTCCGGCCAGCGCCCGGCCGACCAGCGAGCCGCCACCGGCGATCAGCAGTTGCCAGCTCGCCGAGGCCAGGAACGCGCCCGCGACGAAGAGAGCGGCGGTGGTGGCGTCCGGGTCGGCCGTGTCCCGTCGACCGAGCACCAGCGCCGCGAAGTAGACGACCGTGGTCGGGTTCAGCAGGGTCAGCCCCAGCACGCCGACGAAGGCCCGACCCGGGGTGGTGAGCCCGGCCCGCGCCGGCGCGGGCGTGGGGGCCGGCCGCCGGGCCCGCCAGGCGGCGCGCAGGCCGTGGCCGGCGAGCCCGAGCAGAACCAGCGCGGCGACCACCCGCAGTTCGCCGGCGACCGGGGCGACGACCCCGGCGAGTCCCGCGCCGCCGAGCGCCGCGAGGGCCGCGTAGAGACCGTCGGCGGTGGCGACCGCCAGGGCCGCGGCGGCACCCACCCGGAAGGAGGTACGGGCGCTGAGGCCGAGAACGAGGATCGCGATCGCGCCGACGGGGATGGCGACGCCGTAGCCGGCCAGCAGACCGGCGAGGAAGGCCTCACCCATGACGGGCGGGCCCGGACCACCCCCCGACAGTCACCCACTGCTGTCGCGCCCCGCCGACGACGGCGTGGGCGGGCAGGAGCAGGCGGCTGCGGAGATCGGTCACCGGGCCATTCTGGCCGGGCCGACGCCGTACCGGAAACGGGTTTTCGGGCGCGGGGCGCGGGGTGCGGGGTGCGGGGCGCGGGGCGCGGGGCGGAGATCGTTTGCAGCTCCCAGCACTCCCGGCCGGCGTGTCGGTGCCCGGAGATGCAAACGATCATGCTGGGCCGCCGCGGGGCGCGGGCGGGGCGTCGACGGCGCGAGCGCGGCACCCCGGGAGGGGCACCGCGCTCGCGGGGCTGTCGACCGCAGGGGTCAGACGTTGAAGCCGAGGGAGCGGAGCTGGTCCCGCCCCTCGTCGGTGATCTTGTCGGGGCCCCACGGCGGGAGCCACACCCAGTTGATCCGGATGTCGTCGACCAGTCCCCCACCGGGGCCGGTGGTCAGCGCCTGCCGGGCCTGGTCCTCGATCACGTCGGTCAGCGGGCAGGCCGCCGAGGTGAGCGTCATGTCCAGCGTGGCCACGTTCTCGTCGTCCACGTGTACGCCGTACACCAGGCCGAGGTCGACCACGTTGATGCCCAGCTCGGGGTCGACGACGTCCTTCATCGCCTCCTCGATGTCGGCGATGGCGGCCTTCCCACGGCCGGCCGCCGCCGCGTCGTCGGTCGCCACCGCGCCGGCCTCCGGCGTGCTGGTCTCTTCGCTGCTCATGCCTTAACCTCCGTCGGGTTCACACCGGCGCGTGCCGCGGCGTCCTTGAACGCCATCCACGGCAGCAGCGCGCACTTGACCCGGGCCGGGTAGCGGGCGACACCCGCGAACGCCACCCCGTCACCGAGCACGTCCTCGTCCGGCGTGACCTGGCCACGGCCGGACATCAACTCGACGAACGCCGCGTGCACCGCGAACGCCTCTCCCGCGTCCCGGCCGCGCAGCAGCTCGTGCAGCACGCTCGCCGAGGCCTGACTGATCGAACAGCCCATGCCGTCGTACGAGATGTCGTGCAGCGCGTCGCCGTCGGTGGCCACCCGGACGGTGATCTCGTCACCGCAGGTCGGGTTGACGTGGTGCGCCTCCGCGACCCGGTCCCCCGGCTCGTCGGCGTCACGCAGGCCACGGCCGTGCGGGTGCTTGTAGTGATCCAGGATGATCTCCTGGTAAAGAGACTCAAGCTGCATCAGGCTGGACTCCCGTCGATTCGCCCGGCTCCTGCGTCGCCCGGCTCATTCGAACACCTTCCGCACCTGCTCCAGGCCCGACACCAGGGCGTCGACCTCCTCGGTCGTGGTGTACAGGTAGAACGACGCCCGCGTCATGGCCGGTACGCCGTACCGGGTGCAGACCGGCTTGGCGCAGTGGTGACCCACCCGCACCTGCACGCCGAGCGAGTCGAGGACCTGCCCGACGTCGTGCGGGTGGATGTCGCCGAGCGCGAACGAGATGGTCCCGCCCCGCCCGACCGGCACCGTCGGACCGAAGATCCGCAGGCCGGGGACGGTGGCCAGGGCGTCCAACGCGTACGCGGTCAGTTCCTTCTCGTGCCACTGGACGGCCCGCATGCCGACGCCGGTGAGATAGTCGACAGCCGCGCCGAGCGCCACCGCCTCGGCGATCGGCGGGGTGCCCGCCTCGAACCGGGCCGGCGGTGCGGCGAACGTCGACCGCGCCATCGACACCGTCTCGATCATCGAGCCGCCGCCCATGACCGGGGGCATCGCGGCCAGCAGCTCGCCGCGGCCCCAGAGCACGCCGATGCCGGTCGGGCCGCACATCTTGTGGCCGGTGAAGACGATGAAGTCCGCGTCGAGGTCGACCACGTCGATCGGCATGTGCGGCACCGACTGCGAGCAGTCGAGCAGCAGCAGCGCCCCCACCTCACGGACCCGCTGGGTGATCCGCGCGGTCGCGTTGACCGTGCCGAGGATGTTGGAGACGTGCACCAGCGAGACGATCTTCGTCCGCTCGGTGACCAGCTCCGCCAGCCCCGACTCGTCCAGCCGGCCGGACTCGGTGAGCGGGAACCAGCGCAGGGTCGCGCCGGTCCGCTCCGCGAGCAGCTGCCACGGGACGATGTTCGAGTGGTGCTCCATCTCCGAGATCACGATCTCGTCGCCGGGGCCGATCCGGAACCGGGGGTCGGCGTCGGCGCGCAGCGAGGCGTTGGAGAAGGCGTACGCCACGATGTTGATCGCCTCGGTGGAGTTCTTGGTGAACACCACCTCGTCCACGCTCGGCGCGTTGACGAACGCGGCGATCTTCGCCCGCGCCCCCTCGTACGCCTCGGTCGCCTCGGTGCCCAGGGTGTGCACCGAGCGCGACACGTTGGCGTTGTGCAGCGCGTAGTGCTCGGCGAGGACGTCGAGCACCTGACGCGGCTTGTGCGAGGTGTTGGCGCTGTCGAGATAGACCAGCGGGTGCCCGTTGACCTCCCGGTCCAGGATCGGGAAGTCGGCCCGCACCCGCGCCACGTCGAAGCGGGGCACGTCGTCGTACTGCGGCATGCCCGCCGGGATGGTCAGGGAGGTCATCGGAGTCAGGCCCGGGCCGCGCCGGCTCCGGCGACGTACCGCTCGTAGCCCTCTTCCTCGAGCTTGTCGGCCAGCTCCGGGCCGCCCTGCTCGACGATCCGGCCGGCGACGAAGACGTGCACGAAGTCGGGCTTGATGTAGCGCAGGATGCGCGTGTAGTGGGTGATCAGCAGCAGGCCGGTGTCGCCGGTGTCGCGCACCCGGTTCACGCCCTCGCTGACCACGCGCAGCGCGTCCACGTCGAGGCCGGAGTCGGTCTCGTCGAGGATGGCGATCTTCGGCTTGAGCAGCTCCAGCTGCACGATCTCGTGCCGCTTCTTCTCGCCGCCGGAGAAGCCCTCGTTGACGTTGCGCTGGGCGAACGCCGGGTCCATCTGGAGCTTCTCCATCGCGCCGCGCAGCTCGCCGCCCCAGGTGCGCAGCTTCGGCGCCTGTCCGTCGATGGCGGTCTTGGCGGTCCGCAGGAAGTTGGCGACCGAGACGCCGGGCACCTCGACCGGGTACTGCATGGCCAGGAAGAGGCCGGCGCGGGCCCGCTCGTCGACGGACATGGCCAGCACGTCCTCGCCGTCGAGGGTCACCGAGCCGCCGGTGATCTCGTACTTGGGGTGGCCGGCGATCGAGTACGCCAGGGTGGACTTGCCGGAGCCGTTCGGGCCCATGATCGCGTGGGTCTCCCCCGACCGGACGGTCAGGTCGACACCGGCCAGGATCGGCTTGAGCTCACCCTCGGGCAGCTTGACCGACACCTTCAGGTCGCGGATCTCCAGGGTGCTCATCAGCGGGTCACTCCATTGCTCGGCGTCAGACTGACGTAGATGTCGCCGTCGCGGACTTCGACGGGATAGACGGGAACGGGTTCGGTGGCGGGGAGGCCGGAGGGCTCACCCGTACGAAGGTCGAAACGGGATCCGTGCAGCCAGCATTCCAGCGTGCACCCCTCGACCTCCCCCTCGGAGAGCGCGACGGCGGCGTGCGAGCACTCGTCGTACACGGCGTAGAACCGGTCGTCCTCGCCGTGCACGAGGGCCAGCTTGGTGCCGTTCACCTCGGCGCTGATCACGCTGCCCTTCGGCAGGTCCTCGGTCGAGCAGACCCTGATCATCAGGCACCGGCCTTGGTGAGGCGCGCCTCGATCGCGTCGCCGAGCCGCTCGCGCAGCTCCTCGACCGGGATCTTGTTGATCAGCTCGGCGAAGAAGCCGCGGACCACCAGGCGGCGGGCCTCGCCCTCCGGGATGCCCCGGGCCATCAGATAGAAGAGCTGCTCGTCGTCGAAGCGGCCGGTCGCGCTGGCGTGGCCGGCGCCGGCGATCTCGCCGGTCTCGATCTCCAGATTGGGTACGGAGTCCGCCCGGGCGCCGTCGGTGAGCAGCAGGTTCCGGTTGATCTCGTACGTGTCGGTGCCGGTCGCCTCGGCCCGGATCAGCACGTCACCCACCCAGACGGTGTGCGCGCTCTCGCCCTGCAGGGCGCCCCGGTAGCCGACGTAGCTGCGGCAGTCCGGCACGGTGTGGTCGACCAGCTGGCGGTGCTCCAGGTGCTGGCCCGAGTCGGCGAAGTAGACGCCGTACAGCTCGGCCTCGCCGCCCCGGCCGGTGTACTCCACGCTGGTGTACTGCCGGACCAGGTCGCCGCCGAGGCTCACCTGGACGTGGATCACCTTGGCGTCCCGGCCCAGCTTGACCTTCAGGTGCTGCGCCTGGACGGCGTCGCCGGCCCAGTCGGCCACGGTGACCAGGGTCAGCTTCGCGCCGTCGGCCACCGACACCTCGACGTTGTCGGCCAGGGTGGCCGAGCCGACGTGCTCCAGCACCAGGGTGACCTCGGCGAACCGGCCGACCTCGACGAAGGTGTGCCCGAAGGCCACGCCCTCGGCGCCCTCGCCGACCACCCGCAGGTTCACCGGCGCCGCCACCACGGCGTCCCGGGCGACCTCGACCAGCAGCGCCCCGTCGGCCGCGCCGTGCGCGAGCGCGCTGATCCGGTCCACCGGGGTGAGCACGCTGCCGATCCGCGGGTCGTCGGAGCCGACCCGGGAGACGGTCACGCCCTCGGGCAGGTCACCGTACTCGTGCCGGACCGCACCGGTCGCGGCCTGCGCCCCGCCGACCAGGCCGCGCAGGCGCTTGAGCGGGGTGAAACGCCACTCCTCCTCCAGGCCCGTCAGGGCCGGGAAGTCGGCGACGTCGTACGAGCGGAGCGCCTGCGACTTGGTGCTGGGCGGCGCGGAAGCCTGGGTAGTCATCTCTTCCTTGGTCTGTCATGAATCGGAGGGTCGAAGCGGGCTGGACCGGACCCGGTGTACCGGGTCCGGGTCCGTCCGTGGCCGGGCGGCGGCGGCGTCAGCCGACCGCGCCCTCCATCTGGAGCTCGATCAGGCGGTTGAGCTCCAGGGCGTACTCCATCGGGAGCTCCTTGGCGATCGGCTCGATGAAGCCGCGCACGATCATCGCCATCGCCTCGTCCTCGCTCAGGCCCCGGCTCATCAGGTAGAAGAGCTGGTCGTCGCTGATCTTGGAGACGGTCGCCTCGTGACCCATCGACACGTCGTCCTCGCGGATGTCGACGTACGGGTAGGTGTCCGAGCGGGAGATGGTGTCGACCAGCAGGGCGTCGCACTTGACCGTGCTCCGGCTGCTGTGCGAACCCTCCAGCACCTGCACCAGCCCCCGGTACGAGGTGCGGCCGCCACCACGGGCGATCGACTTCGACACGATGGTGCTGCTGGTGTGCGGCGCGGCGTGCACCATCTTGGCGCCCGCGTCCTGGTGCTGGCCCTCGCCGGCCATGGCCACCGAGAGCACCTCGCCCTTGGCGTGCTCGCCGGTCATGTAGACCGCCGGGTACTTCATGGTGACCTTGGAGCCGATGTTGCCGTCGACCCACTCCATGGTCGCGCCCTCGTGGCAGACGGCGCGCTTGGTGACCAGGTTGTAGACGTTGTTCGACCAGTTCTGGATGGTCGTGTAGCGGCAGCGCGCGTTCTTCTTGACGATGATCTCCACGACGGCGCTGTGCAGCGAGTCGGAGGAGTAGAGCGGCGCGGTGCAGCCCTCGACGTAGTGCACGTACGCACCCTCGTCGACGATGATCAGGGTCCGCTCGAACTGGCCCATGTTCTCCGTGTTGATCCGGAAGTAGGCCTGCAGCGGGATCTCCACGTGCACGCCCTTCGGCACGTAGATGAACGAGCCACCGGACCACACGGACGTGTTCAGCGCGGCGAACTTGTTGTCGCCGACCGGGATCACCGTGCCGAAGTACTCCTTGAAGACGTCCTCGTGCTCGCGCAGCGCGGTGTCGGTGTCCAGGAAGATGACACCCTGCTCCTCGAGGTCCTCACGGATCTTGTGGTAGACCACCTCGGACTCGTACTGCGCGGCGACACCGGCGACCAGGCGCTGCTTCTCCGCCTCGGGGATGCCCAGCCGGTCGTACGTGTTCTTGATGTCCTCGGGCAGGTCCTCCCAGCTGGTGGCCTGCTTCTCGGTGGACCGCACGAAGTACTTGATGTTGTCGAAGTCGATCCCGGTGAGGTCGGCGCCCCAGGCCGGCATCGGCTTGCGGCCGAACAGGCGCAGGCCCTTCAGGCGCAGGTCGAGCATCCAGGCCGGCTCGTTCTTCTTCGCCGAGATGTCCCGCACCACCGCCTCGTTGAGGCCGCGCTGGGCGACAGCCCCGGCGGCGTCCGGGTCGGACCAGCCGTACTCGTAACGACCGAGGGCGGCGAGCTGCTCCTCCTGGGTCAGGGGCTGAACGATCTGCTCGGTCATCTATCTGTCCTCACAGTGGTGACGGTGTTTCCGGACTGGGCACGCAGCTGGCCGGGGATGTGCGTGGTGCACACCCCGTCGCCGTGCGCGATGGTGGCCAGGCGCTGCACGTGGGTGCCGACCAGACGGGAGATCACCGCGGTCTCGGCCTCGCACAGCTGGGGGAACTCGGCGGCCACGTGCGCCACCGGACAGTGGTGCTGACAGAGCTGGCCGCCGGAGGCGATCGTGGACGCGTTGGCAGCGTAGCCCTCGGCGGTGAGCGCGCCGGCGAGCGCCTCGGCCCGCGCGAGCGGGTCGGTGCCGGCGTCCTCCATCGCGGCCCGGCAGCGGTCCTCCAGGGCGGCCACCTGGTCGGCGGCGAACGCCTCGACCGCGTCGGCACCGCCGTTGTCGGCGATCCAGCGCAGCGCGGCGGTGGCGATGTTGTCGTAGTGGTGGGTGCCGCAGCGGACCCGGGCGGCGTCGGTCAGCAGGAACACCTTGGCTGGGCGGCCCCGACCACGGCTGCCCCGCACGGCCTGCTCGCGGGCGACGACGTCGCCGTCGGCGAGCATCGCGTCGAGGTGCCGGCGGATCGCCGCCGGGCTGAGCCCGAGCGCCGTGCCGAGCTGGGCGGCGGTGGTCGCACCCCGCTCCAGCAGCAGCTGGGTGACCCGGTCCCGGGTGGAGAGGTCGGTGGCGGTGGAATCCGGCTCGGCGCGCCGGACGGCACGCCGCGCCCCGCCGACGGCCGGAGCGGTCGTCGGCTGGTGCCCGGAGAGCGCCGCCGCGTTTTTCACAACGGCAACGTTACGTAATTCGCCGGAGGCCCGCAAACCCGGGTCCCGGTGATCCCGACCACCGACCGCGCCGAGTCGCCCGATCGGGTACCACTACGGTGCGTAGGATTCGCTCCGTGAAGCGATCCGTCCGGTTCCCGGCCCCCGCCGCGCTACGTCGCCTGCTCGACCGATCGGTGTCGATCGCGCTGCTGCGCCGCCTCGCGTACGCCTCGATCATCTCGAACGTGGCGATCGTGGTGACCGGCGGGGCGGTCCGCCTCACCGCCTCCGGCCTCGGCTGCCCCACCTGGCCCCGCTGCACCGACACGTCGTACACCACCACCGCCGAGATGGGCGTGCACGGGGTGATCGAGTTCGGCAACCGGCTGCTCACCTTCGTCGTCGGCGTCATCGCGCTGGCCACCGTCCTGGCGGCGCTCGCGTACCGGCCGCGGCGCAAGGAGCTGGTCCGGCTCTCGGTGGCGGTCTTCCTCGGCATCCCCGCGCAGGCGATCCTCGGCGGGATCACCGTGCGCACCCACCTCAACCCGTGGGTGGTGGGCCTGCACTTCCTGCTCTCGATGGTGGTCATCGGCCTCGCGTACGCCCTCTGGCGGCGGACCGTCGACCCGGACGTCCCGGCGGTGCCCGCGGTGCCCCGCCCGCTGCGCACCCTCGCGTTGCTCACCACGCTGGTCAGCGCGGCCGTCCTGGTGGTCGGCACCTGGGTGACCGGCAGCGGCCCGCACGCCGGCGACCTGGGCGCCAAGCGCAACGGCCTGGACCCGCAGGCGATCTCCCAGGTGCACGCCGACGGGGTCTTCCTGCTGATCGGGCTCTCCGTGGCGCTGGTCTTCGCCTTCCAGACGGTCGGCGCGACGCGGGCCACCCGGGCCGCCGGGGTGCTGGTGGCGGTGGAGCTGGGTCAGGGGCTGATCGGCTTCGTGCAGTACTTCACCCACCTGCCGGCGGCGCTGGTCGCCGCGCACATGCTCGGCTCCTGCCTGGTCCTGCTCGCCACCCTCGCGGTGCTCTGGTCCACCCGCGAACGACGCCCGACCACCCCGGCCACGACGCCCGCCGCCCCCGCCGAGCCCGTCACCGCCGCCGCCTGACCCACCCCACCTGCCCCACCCGCCCCGCCAGTGGGGCGACCGCACCCCACCCGGGCCGAGGGCGCAGTTTCCCGGAAAAAGGGCCTTCCGGCAGGACCGAAGCCCCTCTTTCCCGGAAACTGCGCGAATCATGGGCGGCACGCGAGGCTGGGGCGCACAGCGCGCGGGGCGGGCGCACAGCGCGCGGGGCGGGAGCACAGCGCGCGGGGCGGGAGCACAGCGCGCGGGGCGGGAGCACAGCGCGCGGGGCGCGTCGTGCGGGGGGAGGGGTCGGGTTGAGGCCCGGGCCGGGGGGTCAGGGGAGGTGGGTGGTGATGGCGGTGGCGAGGCGGTCGGGGGCGCCGTCGGCGTGGCCGATGAAGAGGCTGGGCTCGGTGAGTTCCAGCTCGACCAGGACCGGGGAGCCGTCCGGGCCGGGGATGAGGTCGACGCGGGCGTAGAGCAGCGACCCGGTGCCGCCCGGGACCGCGTCGAGGACGCGCTCGGCGACCGCGAGCTGCTCCGGGGTGGCGGTCCGGGGGTCGATCCGCTCCTGCTTGTACAGCGCGGCCTCGCCCCGGTCGGGACCGGTCAGCATCGGCCCCTTGCGGATGGCGTGGCTGAAGGTCAGGCCGTCGGGCCCGGCGACGAAGAGCAGGGCCGTCTCGCCCTCGGTGTCCACGGCGCTCAGGTAGGGCTGGACCATGCCGACCCGGCCCGCGGCGGAGAGCCGGGCGACGTGCGCCTCGGCGAGCGCCCGGTGCTCCGGGTCGGCCAGGTCGTACCGGCCGGTGTCCTGGCTGCCGGCGCTGACCGCCGGCTTGATCACGTACTCCCCGGACCCGGCGGCGGCGACCCAGCTCTCCCCCGGCTCGACCCAGGCCGTCGGCACGGTCGGTACGCCGGCCGCGGCCAGTTCCGCCAGGTAGCGCTTGTCGGTGTTCCAGCGGACCACCTCGGCGGGATTGACCAGGTGCGGGACGGTCTGCGCCCAGGCGACGAACTCGTCGCGCCGCAGCGCGTAGTCCCACGGTGAGCGGAGCACGGCCAGGTCGTACCGGGACCAGTCCACGCTCGGGTCGTCCCAGATCACCGGTTCCGCGGCGACGCCGAGGGCGGCGAGGGGGGCGAGCACGAGCCGGTCGTCCGGGTCGAGGTCGGGCAGCGCGGCACAGGTGACGAGAGCGACCCGGGGTCTCCCCCGGGTCGACTGGTGGTGATCGGTCAATTTATGTGTCTAACGGGCCATCGTGCGCCGGGCCATCGACCGCCACAGGTCGTTGCTCGGACGCATCTGGTCCATCAGTTCCCGCTCCCAGGTGTTCTCGACGGTGACCCCCGCCGTGGCGCAGGCCTGCCGCGCGACGACGGTGTCGTCCGCGAACTGGTCGGCCCACGCGCCGTCCTCACCCACGAGGACGATTCGCGCACCGCGCTTGCCGACGTACTCGATGACCGCCTTCGCCCCGCCGTGACCGGCGGCGAACGACTTGATGCCCGAAACCAGACCGTTGGGGGCCTGGGCGGGGGCGGCCTGCTGAGCCGTCAGCGTCGTATCGGAACCATCTGCCATGACGCGAAGCCTAAGCAGAGTCCCACCCGTATGTGCGAGAACCATGAACTATTTGTGATGCCAATTACCTGTTGGTTTAAGGAAGACCGCAGGTAATTTGACCGGGCATGTCCGGATAAGGAAGGGCGAAACGGGCGGGGGAGATCGTCACAATCTGTCCGACTTGAGCCACCTGAACTCAGGGCGAAAAAAATTCTGATGAAATCCCGGACCTGCGGAGATCCGGCCACTTCCGGTACCGCGCCCCGGCCGCTCAGAGCAGCGCGTCGAGCGCCACCGCGGCGAAGAGGATCGTCAGGTACGTGGTGGACCAGTGGAACAGCCGCATCGGCTTGACCGCCTCGCCCCGGGCCGCCCGCCGGCAGAGCTTGTGCGCCTCCACCACGAAGATGCCGCCCACCACGAGCGCGGTGACCCCGTAGATCGGGCTCATCCCCAGCGGCCAGACGGCGAGCGAGGAGAGCAGGGTCAGCCACGAGAAGACGATGATCTCGGTGTTGACCCGGCGCACCGACGCCACCACCGGCAGCATCGGGATGCCCGCCCGGGCGTAGTCCGCCTTGTACTTGATGGCCAGCGCGTAGAAGTGCGGCATCTGCCAGAAGAAGACCACCGCGAAGAGCCCCCACGCGGCCGGCGACAGCGAGCCGGTGACCGCGGCCCAGCCGATCAGCACCGGCGCCGCCCCGCACGCCCCGCCCCAGAAGGTGTTCGCGGCGGTGGTCCGCTTGAGCCAGAGCGTGTAGACGAGGTCGTAGTAGGCGATCGCCGCCAGGGTCAGCCCGGCCGCCAGCCAGTTGGTGGCCACGGCCATCAGCGCCACCGAGACCACGGCGAGCACCAGCCCGAAGACCAGCGCGTTGCGCGGCGACACGGTGTGCGCCGGCAGCGGGCGGCGCTTGGTGCGCCGCATCAACTGGTCGATGTCCCGGTCGATGTAGCAGTTGATGACGCTGGCCGCGCCGGCCGCCAGCGAGCCGCCGATCAGCACCACGGCCACCAGCCACAGCGACGGCATGCCGCCGTCGGCGAGCATCATGGCCGGCACCGTGGTCACCAGCAGCAGCTCGACGATCCGGGGCTTGGTCAGCGCCACGTACGCCGAGACGACCGCGCGGACGTCCCGCCGCCCGGTCGCCGGCACCGCGGCCCCCGTGCGCACCGGCGGCTGCCCGGCAGGGTTGCTGACGGGGCGCTCGGTGATCATGCTCACGGATTGCCACCTTCCGGCATCGGCAGGGGGGAGATCGGGGTCGGTCGGAACCCGTCGGGGTCCACACACCGCCCCACACACTACGCGTCGTCGTTTGTGCTGCCCGGGCGACCCGACAACGGTGCGGGGCGTCACAGTCGCGGCGCAAGGGCCGATGCCGCCGGAGACCTGCCGAAGAGCATGCGGTGATCCCCGGGCGGACGTTTAGGACCGCTCGATAGGGTCATCAGTGAGGGTTCCGCCCATCTGCCGAGGAGCACAACCATCGTGGCTGCCAACCGACCCGAGCAACCCGCACTCAACTGGTCCGACCTCGACCGCCGGGCCGTCGACACCGTCCGCGTACTGGCCATGGACGCCGTCGAGAAATCCGGCAACGGCCATCCCGGCACCGCGATGAGCCTCGCGCCCGCGGCGTACCTGCTCTTCAACCGGGTCATGCGGCACAACCCGGCCGACCCGAACTGGCCGGGCCGGGACCGGTTCGTGCTCTCCGCCGGGCACTCCAGCCTGACCCTCTACATCCAGCTCTTCCTCTCCGGCTACCCGCTCGCCCTGGACGACCTCAAGTCGCTGCGGCAGTGGGGCTCGCTCACCCCCGGTCACCCCGAGCACGGGCACACCCCGGGCGTGGAGACCACCACCGGCCCGCTCGGCCAGGGCCTGGGCAACGCGGTCGGCATGGCGATGGCGGCCCGCCGCGAGCGCGGCCTCTTCGATCCGGACCCGGACCGCGCCGACTCGCCGTTCCGGCACGACATCTGGTGCATCGCCTCCGACGGTGACATCGAGGAGGGCATCTCCCACGAGGTCAGCGCGCTCGCCGGGCACCAGCAGCTGGGCAACCTCTGCGTGATCTACGACGACAACGAGATCTCGATCGAGGACGACACCCGGATCGCCAAGAGCGAGGACGTCGCGGCCCGCTACGAGGCGTACGGCTGGCACGTGCAGACCGTCGACTGGCGGCGCGGCGACGCCGACCAGGACGACTACCACGAGGACGTCGAGGCGCTCCACCAGGCGCTGCTGGCCGCGAAGGCCGAGACGAACCGTCCCTCGTTCGTCGCGCTGCGCACCATCATCGGCTGGCCCGCGCCGAACAAGAAGAACACCGGCAAGATCCACGGCTCCGCGCTCGGCGCGGACGAGGTGAAGGCCACCAAGGAGATCCTCGGCTTCGACCCGCAGCAGACCTTCCAGGTCGACGAGGAGGTTCTCGGGCACGCCCGGAAGGTGCTGGAGCGGGGCGCCGAGGCGCAGGCCGCGTGGACCACCGCCTTCGACGCGTGGGCGAAGGCCAACCCGGAGCGCAAGGCGCTCTGGGACCGGATGGCCGTCCGGCAGCTGCCGCAGGGCTGGACCGACGCGCTGCCCACCTTCCCGACCGACGCGAAGGGCGTGGCCACCCGGGCCGCCTCCGGCAAGGTGCTGGAGGCCCTGGCGCCGGTCCTGCCCGAACTCTGGGGCGGCTCGGCCGACCTGGCGGAGAGCAACAACACCACCATGAAGGGCGAGCCGTCCTTCATCCCGGCGGTGCACGCCACCAAGGACTTCCCGGGCGACGAGTACGGCCGCACCCTGCACTTCGGCATCCGTGAGCACGCCATGGGCGCGATCCTCAACGGCATCGCCCTGCACGGCGGCACCCGGGTGTACGGCGGCACGTTCCTGGTCTTCAGCGACTACATGCGCCCGTCCGTCCGGCTCGCGGCGCTGATGAAGCTCCCGGTGACGTACGTCTGGACGCACGACTCGATCGGCCTCGGCGAGGACGGCCCGACCCACCAGCCGGTGGAGCACCTGACCGCGCTGCGGGCCATCCCCGGCCTGGACGTGGTCCGCCCGGCCGACGCCAACGAGACCGCGTGGGCGTGGCGGCAGGCGCTGGAGCACACCGACCGGCCGACCGCGCTGGCGCTGTCCCGCCAGCCGCTGCCGACCATCGACCGGGAGCAGTTCGGTCCCGCCGAGGGCACCGCCAAGGGCGGTTACGTGCTGGCCGAGGCGTCCAACGGCAAGCCGCAGGTGATCATCGTCGGCACCGGCTCCGAGGTGCAGCTCTGCCTCACCGCCCGGGAGCGGCTGGAGGCCGACGGCACCCCCACCCGGGTCGTCTCGATGCCCTGCCAGGAGTGGTTCTACGAGCAGGACGAGGCGTACCGGGAGTCGGTGCTGCCGCGCGGGGTAAAGGCACGGGTGAGCGTGGAGGCGGGCATCGCGATGTCCTGGCGCGGGATCGTCGGCGACAGCGGCGAGAGCGTGAGCCTGGAGCACTACGGCGCGAGCGCCCCGCACACCGTGCTCTTCGAGCAGTTCGGGTTCACCCCCGACCGGATCGTGGCCGCCGCGCACGCGGCGCTGACCCGGGTGGGCGACATCACCGGTTTCACGACCGGCAACTGAGGGGAGCGTGGACGGCATGACGGACAAGCTGAGCGAACTCACCGCCGCGGGTGTGGCGGTCTGGCTCGACGACCTTTCCCGGGTACGGCTGAGCTCCGGCGGGCTGGACCAGCTCCGCCGCGAGTGCCACGTGGCCGGCGTGACCACCAACCCGACGATCTTCGCGAAGGCGCTCAGCGACGCCGACGAGTACAGCTGGCAGCTGAAGGACCTGGCCACCCGTGGCCTGGAGGTCGAGGAGGCGGTCCGCATGCTCACGACGTACGACGTGCGCTGGGCCTGCGACGTGATGCGCCCGTCGTACGACGGCAGCGCCGGGGTGGACGGCCGGGTCTCGATCGAGGTCGACCCGCGGCTGGCCCACGAGTCGGAGAAGACCGTCGCCGAGGCGAAGGCGCTCTGGTGGCTGGTCGACCGGCCGAACCTCTTCATCAAGATCCCGGCGACCGAGGAGGGCCTGCCGGCGATCACGGCGACTCTGGCCGAGGGGATCAGCGTCAACGTGACGCTGATCTTCGGGCTGGACCGCTACTCGGCGGTCATGGAGGCCTTCCTCGCCGGCCTGGAGCAGGCGAAGGCGAACGGGCACGACCTGTCCAAGATCGGCTCGGTCGCCTCGTTCTTCGTCTCCCGCGTCGACAGCGAGGTCGACAAGCGGCTGGAGAAGATCGGCTCCGACGAGGCGAAGGCGCTGCGTGGCAAGGCCGCGATCGCCAACGCCAAGCTGGCGTACGAGCGCTACAGCGAGGTCTTCTCCTCGTCGCGCTGGCAGGCCCTGGCCGACGCCGGCGCCCACCCGCAGCGCCCGCTCTGGGCCTCCACCTCGACGAAGAACCCGGACTACCGGGACGTGATCTACGTCGAGGAGCTGATCGCCCCCGGCACGGTCAACACCATGCCGGAGTCGGTCATCCACGCGTACGCCGACCACGGCGAGACCCGGGGCGACACCATCACCGGCTCGTACGACGAGGCCCGGAAGGTCTTCACCGACCTCCAGGCCGTCGGCGTGGACATGGCCGACGTGATCGCCACCCTGGAGCGCGAGGGCGTGGAGAAGTTCGAGGCGAGCTGGCTGGAGCTGCTCGACGGGGTGAAGAAGTCGCTGACCGAGGCGGCCAAGGGCACCGGCAAGCCGGGCCGGGCCGCCAAGGGCAACGCGCAGGCCGCCCAGCAGGCCGGGGGCAACGCGTGACGATCGGCGTCGGATGCGCCCCGGGGTCTCCCGGGGCGCGCCCCGCCGTCGTCCGGCCCGGTCCGGTGGCGACATGAGCGACCTGCTGACCGGCCCGGTGGACGCGGCGGCCGGGCTGGCCGTGTACGGCGCGGACCCGGTCGACCGGTCCGCGCCGGCGTCCGTCCGGGCGGCCCTGGTGGAGCGGGACGTCCCCGGCCGGCTCGCCGCGAAGGACCCCACCCTGTGGGGACCGGCGGCGCAGGACGGGGCCCGGACCCGGCTCGGCTGGCTGGACACCCACCTGCGCAGCCGAGAGCTGCTCCCCCAGCTCGCCGAGCTGATCGACGAGCTGGCCGACCTGGACCACGTGGTGCTCGCCGGGATGGGCGGCTCCTCGCTGGCCTCCGAGGTGATCGCCCGCGCCCTGGGCCGCCCGCTGACCGTGCTGGACACCACCGACCCGGGGCAGGTCCGCGCGGCGCTGGCCGACCGGCTGGAGCGCACCGTCGTGGTGATCTCCAGCAAGTCCGGCACGACGGTGGAGACCGACAGCCACCGGCGGGCCTACTGGCAGGCCTTCCTCGACGCGGGGATGACCGAGGCGGAGGCCGCCCGGCACGTCGTGGTGGTCACCGACCCCGGCTCGCCGTTGGCGGCGATCGCCGCCGAGCTGGGCGTGGTGACCATCCCCGCCGATCCGGAGGTGGGCGGCCGGTACTCGGCGCTGACCGCGTTCGGCCTGGTCCCGGCGGCGCTGGCCGGGGTGCCGGTGATGGAGCTGCTCGACGACGCCGAGGCGCTGGGCGAATCGTTGGGCCGGGACCGGGACAACCCGGCACTGGCCCTGGGCGCGGCGCTCGGCGCGGCGGCCACCACCGGCCGGGACACCGTCGCGCTGGTCGACGACGGCACCGGCCTGGACGGGCTGGGCGACTGGGTCGAACAGCTGCTCGCCGAGTCCACCGGCAAGGCCGGCCTCGGCCTGCTGCCGGTCGTCGTCGAGTCCCCGCAGGCGCCCGGCGCGACCGGTCCCGGCGTGCTCACCGTCGCCTACGGCGGCGCGCTGCCGGCCGGTGACGTGCCGGGGGGCGGCGGCGCGGACGTCGCGGTCAACGGGCCGCTCGGCGCCCAGTTCCTGACCTGGGAGTACGCCACCGCCGTCGCCTGCGCGGTGCTCGGGGTCGACCCGTTCGACCAGCCGAACGTCGCGGAGAGCAAGGACAACACCGCCCGCCTGCTGGCCGCCGGTCCCCCGGCCGAGACGCCGTCGTTCACCGAGGGCGCGATCGAGGCGTACGCCCCGGCGGGCGCCCCCGGCGACCTGGCCGGCCTGCTGCGGTGGCTGCTCGACGGGCTCGGCGACGACGGCTACCTGGCGGTGTCGGCGTACCTCGACCGGTACGCGGACGCCGACGTGGCCGGCCTGCGCCCGCTGCTCGCCGCGGCCACCGCCCGGCCGGTGACCTTCGGGTGGGGCCCCCGCTACCTGCACTCCACCGGCCAGTACCACAAGGGCGGTCCCGCCGTCGGCAGCCATCTTCAGCTGACCGGCGCGGTCGCCGATGATCTGCCGGTGCCCGGCCGTCCGTACACCTTCGGGGAGCTTCAGGCGGCGCAGGCCGCCGGCGACCGGCAGGCCCTCGCCGACCGGGACCGACCGGTGCTGCGACTGCACCTGACCGACCGGGCGGCCGGCATCGCCCAGCTCCTCGTTGCGGCCGGACGGCACTGACGTGACGATGGACGAGACGAACCCCGCGGGGCAAGGGGACACCGGTGAGCGCGACGAGCGAGCCGGTGCCGCGAACCCCGCAGTCGCGAATCGAGGAGATACGTTGAACCCGCTGCGCGACCCCCAGGACCGGCGGCTGCCCCGGATCCCGGAGCCCTGCGCTCTGGTGATCTTCGGCGTCACCGGTGACCTGGCGCGGAAGAAGTTGCTGCCGGCGGTCTACGACCTGGCGAACCGGGGACTGCTGCCGCCCGGCTTCGTGGTCCTGGGCTTCGCCCGGCGGGACTGGGGCGACGGTGACTTCGAGACCCTGGCCTGCGAGGCGGCCCGCAAGCACGCCCGCACCCCCTGGCGGGACGAGGTCTGGGCCCGGCTGGCCGGCAACATCAAGTTCGTCGGCGGCTCGTTCGACGACGACGCGGCCTTCGACCAGCTCGCCACCACGCTGGACGAGCTGCGCACCAGCCACGGCATCCCCGGCAACGCCGCCTTCTACTTCTCCATCCCCCCGGCGGCCTTCCCGGTGGTGCTCAAGCAGCTCGCCCGCACCGGCATGGCGGACAACGCCAAGTCCGGCGGCTGGCGGCGGGTCGTGGTGGAGAAGCCGTTCGGCAACGACCTGCCCTCCGCGAAGGAGCTCAACGACCTGGTCGACGACGTCTTCACCGGGCAGGACGTCTTCCGGATCGACCACTACCTGGGCAAGGAGACGGTCCAGAACATCCTGGCCCTGCGGTTCGCCAACAACCTCTTCGAGCCGCTGTGGAACTCCAAGTACGTCGACTCGGTGCAGATCACCATGGCCGAGGACGTCGGCATCGGCACCCGGGCCGGCTTCTACGACACCGTCGGCACCGCCCGCGACGTGCTCCAGAACCACCTGCTGCAACTCCTCGCCCTGGTGGCGATGGAGGAGCCGACCAGCTTCGACGCCGACGAGATCCGCGCCGAGAAGCTCAAGGTGCTCAAGGCCATCACGGTGCCGAAGGACGTGGCCCGGGACACCGTCCGCGGCCAGTACCTGCCCGGCTGGGTCGGCGGGGAGCGCGCCGTCGGCTACCTGGACGAGGAGGGCGTGCCGGACGACTCGACCACCGAGACGTACGTCGCCGTCCGGCTCGGCATCCAGAACCGCCGCTGGGCGGGGGTGCCCTTCTACATCCGCGCCGGCAAGCGGCTGCCCCGCCGGGTCACCGAGGTGGCCATCATGTTCAAGAAGGCGCCGCACCTGCCGTTCAACCCGGCGGACATGGAGTCGCTCGGCCCCAACCAGCTCGTCATCCGGGTCCAGCCGGACGAGGGCG
Source organism: Micromonospora sp. CCTCC AA 2012012 (assembly GCF_040499845.1). NCBI lineage: Bacteria > Bacillati > Actinomycetota > Actinomycetes > Micromonosporales > Micromonosporaceae > Micromonospora > Micromonospora mangrovi. The sequence continues at coordinate 654,079 of NZ_CP159342.1, read as the reverse complement.
TGGTGCTGAAGTTCGGCTCCAAGGTGCCCGGCACGACGATGGAGGTCCGCGACATCGCGATGGACTTCCAGTACGGCGAGGCGTTCACCGAGTCCAGCCCCGAGGCGTACGAGCGGCTGGTGCTGGACGTGCTGATCGGCGACCGGACGCTCTTCCCGGACGCCGCCGAGGTGGAGCAGAGCTGGCAGGTCGTGGACCCGCTGGAGCACGCCTGGACGGGCACGAAGCCGGAGCCGTACCGGGCCGGTGAGTGGGGGCCGCGCGCGGCCGACGAGATGCTGGCCCGCGAGGGCCGGGCCTGGCGGCGGGCATGACCGAGCAGAGCTGGAGGATCCGTTGATCGGCTTGTGGGACACCACCGGCAACGAGGTGGTCAAGGCGCTCGCCGCCGAGCGGCGCAGCGCCGGCGGGGTGGCCAGCGGCATGGCGCTCACCCTGATCGTGGTGGCGGACGAGAAGCAGGTCCGGGAGGCGGAGGCGGCGGCGACCATCGCGGCGGCCGCCCACCCGTGCCGGATCATCGTGGTGGTCCGCTCCGACGTCGAGCGGGACCGTAACCGGCTGGACGCCGAGATCGTCGTCGGCGGCCGGCTCGGCCCGTGCGAGGCCGTGGTCACCCGGATGTACGGGCGGCTGGCCCTGCACGCCGAGTCGGTGGTGATGCCGCTGCTGGTGCCGGACGTGCCGGTGGTGACCTGGTGGCACGGCGAGCCCCCGGTGGAGATCTCGACCGACTTCCTCGGCGTGGTGGCCGACCGGCGGATCACCGACGCGGCGCAGGCGGCCGACCCGATCGCGGCGCTGAAGCAGCGGGCGGTGGACTACGCCCCCGGCGACACCGACCTGGCGTGGACCCGGATCACCCCGTGGCGCACCCTGGTCGCCGGGGCGTTCGACACCACCCAGGCCCGGGTCACCGAGGCGACCGTGGTGGCACCGCGGACCGACCCGACGGCGGCGCTGATGCGCGGCTGGCTGGCCGCCCGGCTCGGCATCGACCCGGTCTGGGAGCACACCGACGAATACCCGCGGATGCGCGAGGTGCAGCTGCGCTGCGCCAACGGCGACGAGTTGACCCTGAGCCGGGACGACAGCATCGCGCGGTTCCGGCGTACCGGCCAGGACGACCGGACGCTGCCGCTGGTGCGTCGGCCGCTCGGTGACGAGCTGGCCGAGGAGCTGCGGCGGCTCGACGCCGACCAGGTCTACGCGGAGGCGCTGGGCGCCACCGCCGGCCTCTCCGGGCTGGACCAGCGCCCCGCCCACCGGCGGCACGTGTGGAAGGACCCGGCGACCGCCCAGCGAGCCGAGGCGGGGATCAGCGCGCACGCCGGCGCGACCGCGCACGAGTGAGCGCGGTCGACGGCGTACGGGGCCGCTCGGCGGCCGGACAGCGACAGGTGACCGCGTTGCGGTCGGAACACGAAGGCACAACGAATGAGTGAGGCGAGTGTCGCCGTCCACGCCGACGCCGATCTGCTGGCGCAGGCGGTGGCGGCCCGGCTGGTGGTGAAGCTGCTCGACGCGCAGGCGGACCGGGGCCAGGCCTCGGTGGTGCTGACCGGCGGGCGGATCGCCGCAGCGGTGTACCGGGCGGTGGCGGCGCTGCCGGCCCGCGACGCCGTCGACTGGTCCCGGGTCGACGTCTGGTGGGGCGACGAGCGCTTCCTGCCGGCCGGCGACCCGGAGCGCAACGAGACCCAGGCCCGGGCGGCGCTGCTGGACGCGGTGCCGCTGGACCCGGCCCGGATCCACCCGATGCCGGCCTCGGACGGCCCGGCCGGCAACGACCCCGAGGGGGCCGCCGCCCGGTACGCCGAGGAGCTGGCCACGGCGGCCCGCCCGGGGCACGCCGCGCTCCCCCACTTCGACGTGCTGATGCTGGGGGTGGGCGAGGACGGGCACGTGGCGTCGGTCTTCCCGGAGCACCCCGTGCACCACGACAGCCGGCCGGTCAGCGCGGTGCGGGGCAGCCCGAAGCCGCCGCCGGTGCGGACCACGCTCACCCTGACGGCGATCAACACCGCCGAGGAGGTCTGGCTGGTGGCCAGCGGGGCGGACAAGTCCCGGGCGGTGGGGATGGCGCTGGCCGGGGCGGGTCCGGTGCAGCTGCCGGCGGCGGGGGCGCACGGCGTCGCCCGTACCCTCTGGCTGCTGGACCGGGCGGCGGCGGCCGACGTGCCGGCCCGCCTGCGCAGCCTCCGCTGATCCTGCGACGAAGGGGCCCCTGCCACTGGCAGGGGCCCCTTCGCGTGCGACACCGGCGGACAAAGCACTGCGCGCGGCCCGTCGTGACGGACCGCGCGCAGAAGATACGACCTTGACGCCGCCGGTCAGGACCCGCTGCTCATCTGGAGGCGCAGCCAGAGGCCGATCCCCACGATGCAGGCGAACCAGACGATCCCCACCAGGACGGTGTAGCGGTCGAGGTTCTTCTCGGCCACCGACGACCCGGCGAGGCTGGAGCTGACGCCACCGCCGAACATGCTCGACATCCCGCCGCCCTTACCTCGGTGCAGCAGGATCAGCAGGGTGAGCATGATGCTCGTGATGATCAACAACACGATCAACGTGTATGCGAACGCGATCGGCATGGTTGCGGTCAGTCCTCTCGTAGCGATCATCTGCCCGGGCTGGTCGGGCACGCGGCACCGGCCTGCGGACGGGCAGGGTCAAGGATAGCGAGCGATCAGCGGGCGATGTGCTCCGGGAACCGGCAGATCTTCGCGAACTCCTCGGCGTCCAGGCTCGCACCCCCGACCAGCGCCCCGTCCACGTCCGGCTGAGCCATGATCGAGGCGACGTTCGAGGACTTGACCGAACCGCCGTAGAGGATCCGGACCTGGTCCGCCGTGCCCTGGCCGTAGGTCTCGACCAGCCGCTTGCGGACCTCCCCGCACACCTCCTGGGCGTCCTCCGGAGTGGCCGTCTTGCCGGTGCCGATCGCCCAGACCGGCTCGTACGCCACGACGACCTTGGTGACCTGCTCGGGGGTGAGCCCCTTCAGGGCCCCGTCGAGCTGGTCGCAGCAGTGCGGCACGTGCCGCAGCTGCTCCCGGATCTCCAGCCCCTCGCCGATGCAGAGGATCGGGGTGAGCCCGTTGGCCAGCGCGGCGGCCACCTTGGCGTTGACGATCGCGTCGTCCTCGTAGTGGTACTGCCGCCGCTCGGAGTGCCCGACCACCACGTACGTGCAGCCCAGCTTGGCCAGCATCGCACCGGAGATGTCCCCGGTGTACGCCCCCGACTGGTACGGCGACAGGTCCTGCCCGCCGTAGCCGATCAGCAGCTTGTCGCCGTCCACCGCGGTCTGCACGGTACGCAGGTCGGTGAAAGGCGGCAGGACCACCGTCTCGACGTCGGTGAGGTGCTTCTCGGTGAGGCTCGCCGCCAACTTCTGCAGCAGCAGGTTCGCCTCGAGGTGGTTCAGGTTCATCTTCCAGTTGCCGGCCATCAGCGGCCGGCGGGTGAAGCCCGCCATCAGTCCTCCAGCGCCGCGATGCCAGGGAGGGTCTTGCCCTCCAGGTATTCCAGGGAGGCGCCGCCACCGGTGGAGATGTGCCCGAACGACGACTCGTCGAGGCCCAGGGCGCGGACCGCCGCGGCGGAGTCACCGCCGCCGACCACGCTGAACGCGTCGGCCTTCGCGATCGCCTCGGCCACCCCGCGGGTGCCGTTGGCGAACGCCGGCATCTCGAACACACCCATCGGGCCGTTCCAGAAGATCGTCCGCGCACCTCCGGGTTCTCCGCAGGCGGCGTCCTTGATGGCGGCGGCGAAGCCGGCGACCGTCTCCGGGCCGATGTCCAGCCCCAGCCGGTGGCTCGGGATGCCGTCGGCGGGCACCGTGTCGTGCGCGGCGTCCGGGGCGAAGGCGTCCGCGGCCACCACGTCGACCGGGAGCATGATCTTGCCCTCGGACCGCTCCAGGAGGTTGCGGCAGGTCTCCACCATCTCCTCCTCCAGCAGCGAGGAGCCCACCTCGTGGCCCTGCGCCTTGAGGAAGGTGAAGCACATCCCGCCGCCGATGAGCAGTCGGTCGACCGTCGGCAGCAGGGCCTCGATCACCGCCAGCTTGTCGGAGACCTTGGAGCCGCCGAGCACCACCACGTACGGGCGCTCCGGCTCGCCGGTCAGCTTGCCGAGCACCTCGACCTCGCGCAGCACGAGCCGGCCGGCCACGTGCGGCAGCCGGGCCGGCACGTCGTAGACGCTGGCGTGCTTGCGGTGCACGGCGCCGAAGGCGTCGTCCACGTACGCGTCGCCGAACGCGGCGAGCTGGTCGGCGAAGGCGCCCCGCTCGGCCTCGTCCTTGCTGGTCTCGCCCTTGTTGAAGCGCAGGTTCTCCAGCAGCGCGACCTGACCGTCGGCCAGGCCCGCCACGGTGGAGCGGGCGGAGTCACCGACGGTGTCCTCCGCGAAGTGCACCGGCGCGCCGAGCAGCTCACCCAGCCGGCCGGCGACCGGCCGGAGGCTGAACTGCGGGTCCGGCGCGCCCTTGGGGCGACCCAGGTGGGAGCAGACGACCACCTTGGCGCCGGCCTGCACCAGCGCGCTCAGCGTCGGCAGGACGGCCCGGATCCGGCCGTCGTCGGTGATCTCACCGGTCTGCTTGTCGAGCGGGACGTTCAGGTCGGCGCGCACCAGCACGCGCCGACCCGACACCCCCTCGGCGAGCAGGTCGTCGAGGTTGCGGATCGTCACAGCGACTGACCCACCAGCTTGACGAGGTCGACGAGGCGGTTGGAGTAGCCCCACTCGTTGTCGTACCAGCCGACGACCTTGACCTGGTTGCCGATCACCTTGGTCAGCGGCGCGTCGAAGATGCACGACGACGGGTCGGTGACGATGTCGGCGGAGACGATCGGGTCCTCGTTGTAGCTGAGGAAGCCCTTGAGCGGGCCCTCGGCGGCGGCCTTCAGCGCGGCGTTGACCTCGTCCACCGTGGTCTCCCGGCCGACCTCGACGGTCAGGTCGGTGGCGGAGCCGGTCGGGATCGGCACCCGCAGCGCGTAACCGTCCAGCTTGCCCTTCAGCTCCGGCAGCACCAGGCCGATCGCCTTCGCGGCACCGGTCGAGGTGGGGACGATGTTCAGCGCGGCGGCCCGGGCCCGACGCAGGTCCTTGTGCGGCGCGTCCTGCAGGTTCTGGTCCTGGGTGTACGCGTGGATGGTGGTCATCAGACCCTTGGTGATGCCGAAGGTGTCGTGCAGGACCTTCGCCATCGGGGCCAGGCAGTTGGTGGTGCAGGAGGCGTTCGAGATGATGGTGTGCTTGGCCGGGTCGTACTGGTCGTGGTTGACGCCCATGACGACCGTGACGTCCTCGTTCTTCGCCGGGGCGGAGATGATGACCTTCTTGGCCCCGCCGTCGACGTGCGCCTTGGCCTTGGTGGCGTCGGTGAAGAACCCGGTGGACTCGATGACGACGTCGGCGCCGACCTCGCCCCACGGCAGCTTCGCCGGGTCCTTCTCGGCGTACGCCTTGATGGTCTTGCCGCCCACGGTGATCTCGTCGGCGGTGGCCTTCACCTCGTGCGGCAGGCGGCCCAGGATGCTGTCGTACTTGAGCAGGTGGGCGAGAGTCGCGTTGTCGGTCAGGTCGTTGACCGCGACGACCTCGATGTCAGCGCCGGACGCCAGCACTGCCCGGAAGAAGTTACGGCCGATCCGGCCGAAGCCGTTGATGCCAACCCGGATGGTCACAGGTCCCATCTCCTCGCGTTCTGGTCCGCCGGCGTCAGACCCCGACCGGCGGAGATTGTTCGCCGACCGTTGGAGCCGGCCGTTGACGGTTCATCTCGGCCACCTCGCCGCGGTCTGGAGGACCTGACCGCCGGAGGCGGTGAGCACGGCGAGGAGTGCCTGTGCGCGGCCCCCTTGCCGTACGCAGCGACCCTATCCGAGCGTGCGGCGCCGCGCTGCGTCGGGTGGTGATCCCGCTCGCAGAGTGGCGACCCACCGTCCTATCAGACCACGAGCATGTCGGGCGTGACGGCCGCTTCCGTATCCGGGATGCCCAGGTCGCGGGCCCGCTTGTCGGCGAGCGCCAGCAGCCGGCGGATCCGGCCGGCGATGGCGTCCTTGGTCAACGGCGGGTCGGCCAGCGCGCCGAGCTCCTCCAGCGAGGCCTGCCGGTGCTCCAGCCGCAGCCGGCCGGCCGAGGTCAGGTGGTTGGGCGCGTCCTCGGCGAGGATCTCCAGCGCGCGGGTGACCCGGGCCGCCGCGGCGACCGCCGCGCGGGCAGACCGGCGCAGGTTGGCGTCGTCGAAGTTGGCCAGCCGGTTCGCGGTGGCCCGCACCTCGCGGCGGACCCGGCGCTCCTCCCAGGCCAGCACGCTGGAGTGGGCGCCGATCCGGGTGAGCAGCGCGGCGATCGCGTCGCCGTCCTTGACCACCACCCGGTCGACCTGGCGGACCTCGCGGTTCTTCGCCACGATGCCGATCCGGCGGGCCGCGCCGACCAGCGCGAGGGCCGACTCCGGGCCGGGGCAGGTGATCTCCAGCGCGCTGGAACGGCCCGGCTCGGTCAGCGAGCCGTGGGCCATGAACGCGCCCCGCCACGCGGAGACCGCGCAGCAGACGTTCGCGGCGACCACGTGCGGCGGCAGGCCCCGCACCGGACGACCCCGCACGTCGAGCAGCCCGGTCTGGCGGGCCAGCGCCTCGCCGTCCTTGACCACCCGGACGATGAAGTGGCTGCCCTTGCGCAGCCCGCCGGAGGCGAGCACGTGGATCTCGCTCGGGTAGCCGTAGACCTCGGCGATCTCCCGCCGCAGCCGCCGGGCCACCGCGCCGGTGTCCAGCTCGGCCTCGACCACCACGCGACCCGACACGATGTGCAGCCCACCGGCGAAGCGCAGCAGGGCGGCCATCTCCGCCCGCCGGCAGCAGGGCTTGGGCACGTCGACCCGACTCAGCTCGTCCTTGACCGCAGCCGTCATCGCCATAGTGCGCCCCTCCACGGACCGGTACCGGCGTGTCGCCGGTGATTACGTACGTGCTTAACGATCGGCGCCCAGGACAGGCACCAGCGCGGCGCCCAGGGCAGCCGGATCATGACGGGGTGTGCCGTCGAGGACGGCGACGGGAGCGAGGACCAGCCGGGCACCCAGCGATTCTGCCGCACGTTCGACCGCCTCGGGGTCACCCACCGCCGTGCAGTCCGCCAGCACCATGTCCAGCTTCAGCTCGGGCAGATAGCGGCGCAGGGTGGCCAGATGGTCGGCCAGGGACAGCCCCCGGGTCTCCTTCTCGGCCACCAGGTTGAGGGTCACCAGCCGTCGGGCCGGGCTGGCGACGATCGCGTGGGCCAGCCCCGGCACCAACAGGTGCGGCAGCACGCTGGTGTACCAGCTGCCCGGCCCGAAGATCAACCAGTCCGCCGCGCCGATCGCCGCGACCGCCTCGGCACAGGCGGCCGGGGCGGCGGGCGTGAGCAGCAGTGACTCGACCTGCCCGGTGGTCACCGCCACCTGGTGCTGGCCGCGTACGGTGCGGATCTCGTCGGGGCGGTCCGGGGCCGCGCCACGGACCCGGGCCTCGATCCCGACGGGCTGCCGGGACATCGGCAGCACCCGGCCCACCGCGCCGAGCATCGCGCCGGCGTGGTCGAGGGCGGCCACCGGGTCGCCGAGCTGCTCCATCAGGCCGCACAGCACCAGGTTGCCGACGGCGTGCCCGGCCAGCCCGTCCCCCGCGACCGCGCCGGGGCCGCCGACGGCGGCGTAGCGGTGCTGGAAGAGGTCGGCGCTGCGCCGGGTGGCCGGGTGGTCACCGGCCAGCGCGACCAGGGCCTGCCGCAGGTCACCCGGGGGCAGGCCGCCCCGCTCGGCGCGCAACCGGCCGCTGGAGCCGCCGTCGTCGCCGACGGTGACCACCGCGGTGATGTCCAGGTCGAGTTCGGGTACGCAGTGCCGCAGCGCCCGCAGGGACGCCGAGAGCCCGTGCCCGCCACCGAAGGCGACGACCTTCGTACGGGTCATTCCCGCCCCAGGTCCCGGTGCTGCGCGTTGGCCGAGAGACCGGACTGGCGCAGCCGACCGGAGAGCTCCTCGGCGATGGCGACGCTGCGGTGCTTGCCGCCGGTGCAGCCGACCGCCACGGTCAGGTAGCGCTTGCCCTCCCGCTCGAAGCCGGCGGTGGTGGCGTTGACCAGGTCCGCGTACGCGGAGACGAAGGCGTCCGCGCCCTCCTGCCCGAGCACGTACGAGCTGACCGCCTCCTCCCGCCCGGTGTGCTCCCGCAGCTCCGGCACCCAGTACGGGTTGGGCAGGAACCGGGCGTCGAGCACGAAGTCGGCGTCCGGCGGCAGGCCGTACTTGAAGCCGAAGGAGAGCACGGTGACCCGCAGCTGACGGGCGTCCTCGCCGCCGAAGAGCTCCTCGACCCGGCGGCGCAGCTGGTTGACGTTCAGGTGGCTGGTGTCGATGATCACGTCGGCCTGGTCGCGGGCCTCCTCCAGCAGCGCCCGCTCGTTGGCGATGCCGTCGGCGAGCCGCCCCTCGCCCTGCAACGGGTGCGAGCGGCGCACGCTCTCGAAGCGGCGGATCAGCACCTCGTCGTCGGCGTCGACGAAGACCACCCGGGGCGAGAAGCCGCGCTCCTTCAGCTCCCGGATCGCGCCGGCCAGGTCGGTGGAGAAGGCCCGCGACCGGACGTCCAGCACCATCGCCGTACGCCGGGCCGCGCCGCCGGCCTTGGAGGCCAGCTCGGCCATGTCCAGCAGCAACGCCTGGGGCAGGTTGTCGACCACGTAGTAGCCGACGTTCTCCAGCGCCCGGGCCACCGTGCTGCGGCCGCCGCCGGAGAGGCCGGTGACCACCACCAGGCTGGTCTCCTCCGCCGGCTGCCCGGCCACCGCCGGCACCGCCGTCCCCGTCGGCACCAGGTCCGCCGTCGTCCGCGCCTCGCTCACCCGTTACCCCCTGGCCGTGGCGCCGCGGCCGGTCGGCCGCGCGTGGTCAATCAGCGACTCTAACGGCTGGGACCCCGCCCGGGATTCCACGGGGTGACGACCGGAACAACCGGTTGTCCGGTTCCCGCCGGTCACCGCCACGGCGGCGCGGGGCGGGACGGGGTGTCGGGGGACGCTCGTAGACTGCGCGAATGGTCTCCCCCACCGAGCTGGTCACCGCCACCGACCCGCGGGCCGAGGACGCCGCCGGGGTGCTCCGGCGGGTGTTCGGCTACGACGCCTTCCGCGGCTTCCAGCACGAGGTGGTGGAGCACGTGGTGGCCGGCGGCGACGCGCTGGTGCTGATGCCGACCGGTGGCGGCAAGTCGCTCTGCTACCAGATCCCCGCCCTGGTCCGGCCGGGTGTCGCGGTGGTCGTGTCGCCGCTGATCGCGCTCATGCAGGACCAGGTCGACGCGCTCACCGCGGTCGGCGTCCGCGCCGGCTTCCTCAACTCGACGCAGGACCTGGCCGAGCGCCGGCGGGTCGAGGCGGCGTACGTCGCCGGCGAGCTGGACCTGCTCTACCTGGCCCCAGAGGGGCTGGCCGTGCGGTCGACCCTCCAGCTGCTGGAACGCGGCCGCATCGCGCTCTTCGCGATCGACGAGGCGCACTGCGTGTCGCAGTGGGGGCACGACTTCCGCCCCGACTACCTCAACCTGTCGATGCTGCACGAACGCTGGCCGGGGGTGCCGCGGATCGCGCTGACCGCCACCGCGACCAGCGCCACCCGGTCGGAGATCGCGACCCGGCTCAACCTCACCGACGCCCGGCACTTCGTGGCCAGCTTCGACCGGCCCAACATTCAATACCGGATCGTGCCCAAGCGGGAGCCGCGCAAGCAGCTGCTGAGCCTGCTGCGCGACGAGCATCCGGGCGACGCCGGCATCGTCTACTGCCTCTCCCGCGCCTCGGTGGACAAGACCGCCGAGTTCCTGGTGCAGAACGGCATCGCCGCGCTGCCCTACCACGCCGGCCTGGACGCGGCGACCCGCGCCGCCAACCAGCAGCGCTTCCTGCGCGAGGACGGGCTGGTCATGGTGGCCACCATCGCGTTCGGGATGGGCATCGACAAGCCAGACGTGCGCTTCGTCGCCCACCTCGACCTACCGAAGTCGGTCGAGGGCTACTACCAGGAGACCGGCCGCGCCGGCCGGGACGGCCTGCCGTCGACCGCCTGGCTGGCGTACGGGCTCCAGGACGTGGTGCAGCAGCGCAAGATGATCGAGACGTCGGAGGGCGACCTGGCCCACCGGCGCAACCTGGCCGCCCACCTGGACGCGATGCTGGCCCTCTGCGAGACGGTCCGCTGCCGGCGGGTGCAGCTGCTCGAATACTTCGGCGAGACGACCACGACGGCCTGCGGCAACTGCGACACCTGCCTGAGCCCGCCGGAGTCCTGGGACGGCACCGTCGCCGCGCAGAAGCTCCTCTCCACCGTCTTCCGCCTCGACCGCGAGCGCAACCAGCGCTTCGGCGCGGGCCACTGCGTGGACATCCTGCTCGGCAAGCAGACCGACAAGATCACTCAGTACGGCCACGACCAGCTCTCCACCTTCGGCATCGGCACCGACCTGCGCGAGGCGGAGTGGCGGGGCGTGGTCCGGCAGTTGCTGGCGGAGGGGCTGCTCGCGGTCGAGGGCGACTACGGCACCCTGGCGCTCACCGAGGCGAGCGCCGAGGTGCTGGGTCGCCGCCGCACGGTGACCCTCCGGCGCGAGCCGGAGAAGGCGCCGTCGAGCCGCTCGGCCAAGCCCCGCGGCGCGGCCACGGTGGTCGCCGAACTGGACCCGGCCGCCGGGTCGCTCTTCGAACGGCTGCGCGCCTGGCGGGCGGCCACCGCCAAGGAACAGGGCGTCCCCGCGTATGTGATCTTCCACGACGCCACGCTCCGGCAGATCGCCACCGACGCCCCGACCTCGCTGGCCGAGCTGTCCCGGATCAGCGGTGTCGGCGAGAACAAGCTCGCCAAGTACGGCGAGCAGATCCTCGCCGTCCTCACCACCGACGCCTGACGACGACAAGGGCCGTCCCCGTGGTGGGGACGGCCCTTTCGGTTGTTGCCGGTCAGGAGGCGGTGTAGCCGCGGGTGGCGATCCAGTCGGCGAGGTTGTCCACGCTGATCCGGTAGGCGGCGGTGTCCGGGTTGGCGGAGTCGGCGATCGTGACGGTCTTCCCACCGTCGCGGTACCCGACGACGCTGATGTAGTGCCCGCCCTCGAAGGAGTGGGTGACACCGTCGGTGTCGGTGGCGGTGCCGGCGATGTTGGCCACCACGGCCCGACCGTCGTCGACGGTACGCACGATGTCGGCGCGCAGGGTCTCGGTCTGCTTGTCGTCGGCCTTGCTGTCCCGGATCTCGACGGACCGGTAGTGCTTGCCGGTCTCCTTGTTGAGCACCGGGGTGATGTCGTTGATGGAGTTGGTGCCCGCCTCGGTGGTGCCCATCTCCTTGGCCATGGCGTCGACGTCGATGTTCTTGCCGAGGACGCTCAGGGCGTTGCGGGTCGCGGCGGGGCCGCAGTAGTAGAAGTTGGGCTGCGCCTCGTAGCGCACGTTCAGCTCCCGCTCGCCGCCGCCGTGACGGCGGTCGGTGGTGACCGACGAGGCGGCCTTCTCGGCCGGCGCGGCCTGGGCGGCGATGGCGGGGCCGGCGATGCCACCGGCGGTGGCGGCGATACCGGCAGCGGTCAGGACGGTCTTGCGCAGCAGAGTGGTAGCCATGATCAGATCACGCCTTCCATTCGGGGGTGCGCGGCACACACGCCGACGCACCGGGGGGTGCGCGGGGTGCCGCGAAAAAGGGGGGAAGTCTTCGGGGTGTCCGGCGGTCGTGGTCGACCTGCTCGGCGGCCCGGGGATGTAACGACCGGCGGCGGGGAGTCATTCCCCCGGCCTCGCCGGTGGGGACCCGGTGTTCGCGGTCCGGGGATGTAACGACCGGCGGCGGGGACTCATTCCCACGGCCTCGCCGGTGGGGACCCGGTGTTCGCGGCCCGGGGATGTAACGACGGCCGGTGGCCGGTCATTCCGACCGGCGGTCACCGGCTCGGGGGCCGGGATGCCGCGCGGTCTGCCATGTTCAACGACCCCACCCCCGGCATGATTCCGCCCGTCGGGTGGCCCCGACCACGGGACGAACCGCCACCAACCACGCAGCCGCCGCCGACCGGCCCGGAACCCGGAACCAGCCGCCGCCCACGGGCCCAGAACCCGAACCCAGCCGCCCCCGACCTGCCCGGAACCCGGAACCAGCCGCCGACCAGCCCGGAGCCCGGAGCCCGGAACCGGACGATCGGCACATCTCGCGCGGACGTGCGGACAGGACGCGGCAGGGTGGTTGCGGCGCTCCGACCAGAAGCGGCGAGACGGAGCGGTCGGTGGAACGCCGTGTAGGTCACCCACGCCCGGAAACCTCCATGACGTTCCACCGGACGGCGCCGCGTCCCCGGGCGGCCTCCCACGGCCAAGAGCGTGCTCGATCCAGGAAACAGTGGGATCGAGCGGCGTCGGATGCCACTCGATCCACCATTGAGCGCGATCTTGGACGGCGGACGACGCACGGCGGACGGCGCACAGCGGACAGCGGACAGCGCACGGCGCACGGCGCACGGCGCACGGCGCACGGCGGACGGCGGACGGTCGACGCGGACGCGACGGGACCGGGCCTCCGGGTGGCAGCCGGGTCAGGGCTTGGGGGGCTCGGGGGTGTCGTCGAGGGCGGCGAGGATGGCCTCGGCGGTCCGTCTGCCCACCCCGGGAACCTCGGTGATCTCCTCGACCGTGGCGGCGGAGAGGCGCTTGAGGGAGCCGAAGTGCCGCAGCAGCGCCTTGCGGCGTACCTCGCCCAGGCCGGGGACGGTGTCCAGCGCCGACTCCGTCATCCGCTTGGAACGGCGCTGGCGGTGGAAGGTGATGGCGAACCGGTGGGCCTCGTCGCGTACCCGTTGCAGCAGGTAGAGGCCCTCGGAGGTGCGGGGCAGGATGACCGGGAACTCGTCGTCGGGGAGCCAGACCTCCTCCAGCCGCTTGGCCAGCCCGCAGAGCGCCACGTCGTCGATGCCCAGCTCGGCGAGGGCCTGCGCGGCGGCGGCCACCTGCGGCGCGCCACCGTCGACCACGACGAGCTGCGGCGGGTACGCGAACTTGCGCGGCCGCCCGGTGGTCGGGTCGATGCCGGGCCGGTCGGGGTCGCCGGCGGTCTCCTCGCCGATCTCCCCGCTCTCGGCCCGCGCGTCCAGGTAGCGGGCGAAGCGTCGGCGCAGCACCTCGTGCATGGCGGAGAGGTCGTCGGTGGCGCCCCGGACGATGAACCGGCGGTATTCGCTCTTGCGGGGCAGCCCGTCCTCGAAGACGACCATGCTGGCCACCACGTCGGTGCCCTGGATCTGGGAGACGTCGAAACACTCGATGCGCAGGGGTGACGTCCGCATGCCGAGCGCGTCGCTGATCTCGTCGAGCGCCTTGCTGCGGGTGGTCAGGTCGCCGGCCCGCTTGAGCTTGTGGCGGGCGAGGGCGTCCTTCGCGTTGCGTTCCACCGTCTCCATCAACGACTTCTTGTCGCCGCGCTGCGGCACCCGCAGGGACACCCGGCTGCCCCGGTGGGCCGAGAGCCAGTCGGTGAGCGCCTCCGCGTCGGCGGGCAGTTCGGGGACGAGCAGTTCCCGGGGCACGTCGCCCTCGCCCTGCTCGTCGCCGTACACCTGGGTGCAGAAGTGGTGCACCAGGTCGCCGGCGCTGAGCTCCTCGGTCTTCTCCACCACCCAGCCGCGCTGGCCGCGGATGCGCCCGTCGCGGACGTGGAAGACCTGGACGGCGGCCTCCAAGGGGTCGTCGGCGAACGCGACCACGTCGGCGTCGGTGCCGTCGCCGAGCACGACGGTCTGCTTCTCCATCGCCCGGCGCAGCGCCGCGACGTCGTCGCGCAGCCGGGCGGCCCGCTCGAACTCCAGCTCCTCGCTGGCCTGGATCATCTCCCGTTCGAGCTTGCGGACCATGGTGTCGGTGCGACCGGCCATGAAGTCGCAGAAGTCGTCGACGATCTCGCGGTGCCGCGCGGCGGAGACGGTGCCGACGCAGGGCGCGGAGCACTTGCCGATGTAGCCCAGCAGGCAGGGGCGACCGACCTGGGCGGCCCGCTTGAACACCCCGGAGGAGCAGGTCCGCGCCGGGAAGACCCGCAGCAGCAGGTCGAGCGTCTCGCGGATCGCCCAGGCGTGCGAGTACGGCCCGAAGTAGCGCACCCCCTTGCGCTTGGCGCCCCGCATCACCTGGAGCCGCGGGTATTCCTCGTCGAGGGTGACCGCCAGGTACGGGTACGACTTGTCGTCGCGGTAGCGGACGTTGAACCGCGGGTCGTACTGCTTGATCCAGGTGTATTCGAGCTGAAGGGCCTCGACCTCGGTGCCGACGGTGACCCAGTCGACCGACTCGGCGGTGGTGACCATCTGCTGGGTCCGCTGGTGCAGCCCCCACAGGTCGGCGAAGTAGGAGTTGAGCCGGCTGCGCAGGTTCTTCGCCTTGCCGACGTAGATCACCCGGCCGGTGCCGTCACGGAACCGGTAGACCCCCGGTGACTCGGGGATGGTGCCGGGCGCGGGACGGTAGGTCGAGGGATCAGCCACGGCTCCGAGATTAGTCGCTGCTTCCGACACTCCCGTTCGCGGCGAGCCGGCCGGCCCGCACGGCGGCCCACCGGCATCGACCACTTCCAATTCGATGGCGATCGACGTTACCATCCGGTATCCGAATGTTCTTCGTGTAATGATCCCCATCCCCCGCGGAGGATCACATGCACCGTCCCCCCACCACCCCCCGCAGGCTCCTCGCCGGCCTCACCACCGGCCTCCTCGTGGCCGCCGGCCTGGTCGCGTCCCCGACCCCGCCGGCCACGGCCGCCACCCCCACCACCGGCCTCTTCGCCCCCGGCGACCACTGCCTCGGCGAGTGCGGCGACATCCTGCCGCCCGGCCAGAACGGCAACGCCACGCTCGTCGACATCCTCGGCAACCAGACCCTCGGCACCCTGCCCCGGCACTCCGCCGACCAGCTCGGCCGCTACGCCGACCTGGTCTACGGGTACGCCGGGCTGCGCCCCGAGCAGATCGGCACGTTCTTCGCCGACGCGTCCTTCGGCGTACCGCCCACCCAGGTCGAGCGGGACTACTCCCCCCGCGCCGACGTCCGCATCGTGCGGGACCGGGCGACCGGAGTGCCGCACGTCACCGGCACCACCCGCGGCGGCACCATGTACGGCGCCGGATACGCCGGCGCCGAGGACCGGCTCTTCACCATGGACCTGCTCCGGCACGTCGGCCGCGGCACGCTCACCTCGTTCGCCGGCGGGGCCCCCGGCAACCGGGCGCTGGAGCAGAGCGTCTGGCGCAGCTCGCCCTACACCGAGGACGACCTGCGGGCCCAGGTCGAGGGGCTGCGCGCCAAGGGACCGCGTGGCGAGCAGCTCTACGCCGACGTGCAGGAGTACATCGCCGGCATCAACGCCTACATCGGCGTCTGCATGGCGAACCGCAACTGCCCCGGCGAGTACGTGCTCACCGGGCACCTCGACGCGGTCACCAACGCCGGCGGCCCGGAGCCGTTCCAGCTCACCGACCTGATCGCCATCGCCGGGGTGGTCGGCGGGCTCTTCGGTGGGGGCGGCGGCAACGAGATGCAGTCCGCGCTGGTCCGGATCGCCGCCCGCGCCCGCTACGGCACGGTCGAGGGCGACAAGGTGTGGACCGCGTTCCGGGGCCGCAACGACCCCGAGGCGGTGCTCACCCTGCACGACGGGCAGCGCTTCCCGTACGGCGACGCGCCGGCCGACGCGGCCGGCGTGGTGCTTCCGGACGCCGGCTCGACCCGACCCGAACCGGTGGTCACCGACCCGACCGGCTCGGCCGGCAGCACCGCCGCCACCGGCTCCTCCGAGCTGGCCGCCGCGCTGTCCGGACTGACCATCTCCCCGCAGCACCGGGGCATGTCCAACGCGGTCCTGGTCAGCGCCGCGCACTCGGCCACCGGCCACCCGGTCGCCGTGTTCGGGCCGCAGACCGGCTACTTCTCCCCGCAGCTGCTCATGGTGCAGGAGCTGCAGGGACCGGGGATCAGCGCCCGGGGTGCCGCGTTCGCCGGGCTCAACCTCTATGTGCTGCTCGGCCGGGGTCAGGACTACGCATGGAGCGCCACCTCGTCGGTCCACGACATCACCGACACGTACGCGCTGCCGCTCTGCACCACCGACGGGAGCGCGCCGACCCTCGCCGCCGACCACTACCTCTACCGGGGCGCCTGCCTGCCGATGGAGCGGCTCGCGCACGTCAACCGGTGGAGTCCCACCGTCGCCGACAGCACCCCGGCCGGGTCGTACCAGCTGGTGGCCTGGCGGACGAAGCTGGGGCTGGTGGCGTGGCGGGGCACGGTGGGCGGCCGGCCGCACGCGTTCACCCAGCTCCGCTCGACGTACCGGCACGAGGCCGACTCGGCGATCGGCTTCCAGCTCTTCAACGACCCCGGCCAGATGGGCTCGGCGGAGGCCTTCTTCGCCGCCGCGAACAGCGTCGACTACGCGTTCAACTGGTTCTACGTCAACTCCACCCAGGCGGCCTACTTCAACTCCGGGCGTAACCCGGTGCGCGCCGCCGGGTCCGATCCGAACCTGCCGATGCGGGCCGAGCCGGCGTACGAGTGGCAGGGCTACGACCCGACCACCAACACGGCCGCGTACGCCCCGCTCGCGGCGCACCCGCACTCGGTCGACCAGGACTACTACGTCAGCTGGAACAACAAGCAGGCCGCGGACTTCGGCGCGGCGGACGGCAACTTCAGCTTCGGCGCGGTACAGCGGGCGGACCTGCTGGACCGGCCGGTGCAGGCGGCCCTGGCGGCCGGGCGGACCTTCGACCGGGCCTCGCTGACCTCACTGGTGGAGCAGGCCGGCCTGACCGACCTGCGCGGCGCCGAGGTGCTCGACGAGCTGATCCGGGTGCTGGAGAGCCAGCCGGTCACCGATCCCGCCCTGGCCACCGAGATCAGCCGCCTCAAGGCGTGGCGGCAGGCCGGCGCGCTGCGGGTGGAGACCGCCAAGGGGTCGAAGGTCTATCAGCACGCCGACGCGATCCGCACCTTCGACGCCTGGTGGCCGCTGCTGGTCCGGGGGATGTTCGCCGCCCCGCTCGGCGCCGGCCTCTACCAGTCGCTGGTCAACGCCCTCCAGATCAACGAGTCCCCCTCCGGCCACCAGCAGGGCGACGGGTCCGACCTGCCCGGCTCGGCGAACGAGTCCCAGGCCCACAAGGGCTCGTCGTTCCAGTACGGCTGGTGGGGCTGGGTCGACAAGGACCTGCGTACGGTGCTCGGCGACCCGGTCCGGGGCGGGCTGGGCCGCCCCTACTGCGGCGGCGGCGACCTGGCCGGCTGCCGGCAGATCCTGTTGGACACCCTGCGCAGCGCGGCGGCCACCCCGGCGGGCGAGGTCTATCCCGGTGACGCCTCCTGCGCCGCCGGCGACCAGTGGTGCGCCGACGCGATCGTCCAGTCGCCGCTGGGCGGCATCAAACACGCCACCATCGCCTGGCAGAACCGGCCCACCTACCAGCAGGTCGTCTCGTTCCCGGCGAAGCGCGGCGACGACCTGTCCAACCTCGCCGCCGGTCGGCCGGTGACCGCGTCCAGCAGCCAGTTCCTGCTCGGCCCCGGCAAGGCGGTCGACGGCGACCTGGGCACCCGCTGGGGCAGCGCCTGGTCCGACGACCAGTGGCTCACCGTGGACCTCGGGTCGGCCCGCCCGGTCGGCCGGGTGGCGCTGGCCTGGGAGGCGGCGTACGCGCGGTCGTACCGGATCGAGCTGTCGACGGACGGGACGACCTGGCGGCCGGTCTGGTCGACCACGGCGGGCGACGGCGGCACCGACGTGGCGGCCTTCCCGGCGACCACCGCCCGGTACGTCCGGATGCACGGCCTGACCCGGGCCACCTCCTACGGCTTCTCCCTCTGGGAGCTGGCCGTCTACGCGCAGTGACCGGCCCCCAGCCGGCGCGGGACACCCCGCGCCGGCCGGGACGGGTCAGGCGAGGGAGATCTGGTCGCCCTCGACCTTGATGTTCTTCGGGGCGAGCGGGCGCGGGGCGGGGCCGGCCTTGACCGAGCCGTCGGTGATGGAGAACCGGCTGTTGTGGCAGGTGCAGTTGATGGTGCCGCCGTCGACGTTCGACACCGGGCAGCGCTGGTGGGTGCAGATCGGGTCGAAGCCCTTGAACTGCCCCGGCTCCGGCTGGGTGATCACCACACCCCTGCTGGCGTAGACCGCGCCGCCGCCGACCGGGATGTCGGTGGTACGGGCCAGCGGCGCCGAGCTGTCCCGGCCGCCGCCGGCGGGGTCACCGGCGCTGCTCGCGCCCGGGCCGCCACTGGTCGGCGCGGAGGTCCCCGCGCCGGAGTCGTCGTCGCTGCCGCAGGCGGCCAGCACGACCGCCGCCCCGACCGCACCGGCGCCCGCCAGCAGGGCGCGGCGCGTCTGACTCCCCGGCCCGGTCAGCTGCTGATCGTCACTCATCTCCGACCTTCCTCTCGGCTGCCGCCGCCCCTCGTGATCCGCGGCCACGACTGTGGACACGCACCACTGTGCCGCACGGTTCACACCGGCGCGTCACGGAGCGCGTAATGCGAACGGGCGAACCGAATTTCCGGTCCGCCCGTTCCGCGTGCGTCGTACCGTCGCTCAGCGCGCGGCGGCCACGGCCTTGCGGGCCCGCGACCTGGTCGCGCCGCCGTTGGCCTTGGCGGCCCGGGTGGTGGCCGCCCGGGCGCCCTTCGCCTCGCCGTCGAGCTTGAGCACCTGGCGCAGGAACTGACCGGTGTGGCTCTCGGCCACCTCGGCGACCTCCTCCGGGGTGCCGGTGGCGAGCACGGTGCCGCCCCGGTGACCGCCCTCGGGACCCATGTCGATGACCCAGTCGGCGGTCTTGATCACGTCGAGGTTGTGCTCGATGGTGATCACCGTGTTGCCCTTGTCGACCAGCCCTTCCAGGACCATCAGCAGCTTGCGGATGTCCTCGAAGTGCAGGCCGGTGGTGGGCTCGTCGAGCACGTAGACCGTCCGCCCGGTGGAGCGCTTCTGCAGCTCGGAGGCGAGCTTGACCCGCTGCGCCTCGCCGCCGGAGAGCGTCGGCGCGGGCTGGCCGAGCCGGACGTAGCCCAGGCCCACGTCGTTCAGCGTCTTGAGGTGCCGGTGGATGGCCGGGATGGCGGAGAAGAACTCGGCCGCCTCCTCGATCGGCATCTCCAGCACGTCCGAGACGGTCCGACCCTTGTAGTGCACCTCCAGGGTCTCCCGGTTGTAGCGGGCGCCCTTGCAGACCTCGCAGGGGACGTAGACGTCCGGCAGGAAGTTCATCTCGATCTTGATGGTGCCGTCGCCGGAGCACGCCTCGCAGCGGCCACCCTTGACGTTGAACGAGAACCGGCCCGGACCGTACCCCCGGACCTTGGCCTCGGTGGTCTCGGCGAAGAGCCGGCGGACGTGGTCCCAGACGCCGGTGTAGGTGGCCGGGTTCGACCGGGGCGTCCGGCCGATCGGCGACTGGTCGACGCCCACGACCTTGTCCACGTGCTCCAGGCCGGTGACCCGCGTGTGCCGGCCGGGGACCAGCCGGGCGCCGTTGATCTGGTTGGCGAGCACCGCGTGCAGGATGTCGTTGACCAGCGTCGACTTGCCCGAACCGCTGACCCCGGTGACCGCGATCAGCTGGCCGAGCGGGAAGGAGACGGTCAGGTTGCGCAGGTTGTGCTCCCGCGCCCCGTGCACCACCAGCTCCCGGTCGGGGGTCTGCGGCCGGCGCGCCGACGGCGTCGGGATCGACCGCCGCCCGGACAGGTACGCCCCGGTCACCGACTCGTCGTTCTCCAGCAGAGCGGGCACCGAGCCGCTGTGCACGATCCGGCCGCCGTGCTCACCGGCGCCCGGGCCGATGTCGACGATCCAGTCGGCGACCCGGATGGTGTCCTCGTCGTGCTCCACCACGATCAGCGTGTTGCCCAGCCCCCGCAGCCGGATCAGCGTCTCGATGAGCCGGTGGTTGTCCCGCTGGTGCAGGCCGATCGACGGCTCGTCCAGCACGTAGAGCACCCCGACCAGGCCGGAGCCGATCTGGGTGGCGAGCCGGATGCGCTGCGCCTCGCCGCCGGAGAGGGTGCCGGCCGGGCGGTCCAGGGAGAGGTAGTCCAGACCGACGTCGAGCAGGAACTTCAGCCGGGCGTTGATCTCCTTGAGCACCCGCTCGGCGATCATCTTCTGCCGGTCGGTCAGCTCGATGCCGGCGAGCAGGTCGGCCGCCTCCCCCACCGACAGGTTGCAGACCTCGGCGATGCTCCGGCCGGCCAGGGTGACCGCGAGCACCTCCGGCTTGAGCCGGGTGCCGCCGCAGGCCGCGCAGGGCACGTCCCGCATGTAGCCCTCGTACTTGTCGCGCGACCAGTCGGACTCGGTGTCGGTGTGCCGGCGCTCGATCCACTGCACCACGCCCTCGAAGCCGGTGTAGTAGGAGCGCTCGCGGCCGTACTTGTTGCGGTAACGGACGTGCACCTGGTCGTCGGAGCCGTGCAGGATCGTCTTCTGCGCCCGCGACGGCAGCGCCCGCCAGGGCGTGTCGACGTCGAAGTGCTGGCTCTCGCCGAGCGCCTCCAGCAGGCGGAGGAAGTATTCGAGGTTGTGGCCGGTGGCCCAGGGCTGGATGGCACCCTCGCGCAGGGTGCGCTCCGGGTCGGGGACGACCAGCTCCGGGTCGACCTCCTTCTTGGTGCCCAGGCCGGTGCACTCCGGGCAGGCGCCGTAGGGCGCGTTGAAGGAGAAGACCCGGGGCTCCAGGTCCTCGATCGCCAGGGGGTGGTCGTTGGGGCAGGCCAGGTGCTCGGAGTAGCGACGCTCCCGCTCCGGGTCGTCCTCGGCCAGGTCGACGAAGTCGAGCAGGACGAGACCGCCGGAGAGACCG
Source organism: Micromonospora sp. CCTCC AA 2012012 (assembly GCF_040499845.1). Classification (NCBI taxonomy): domain Bacteria; kingdom Bacillati; phylum Actinomycetota; class Actinomycetes; order Micromonosporales; family Micromonosporaceae; genus Micromonospora; species Micromonospora mangrovi. Next base: position 633,137 of record NZ_CP159342.1, on the reverse strand, counting down.
AGCGCGGCCTCCACCGAGTCGGTCAGCCGCTGCTTGGCGCTCGGCTTCACGGTGAGCCGGTCGATGACCACCTCGATGGTGTGCTTCTCCTGCTTCTTGAGCTTGGGCGGCTCGGTCAGCGGGTGCACCACGCCGTCGACCCGGGCCCGGGCGTAGCCCTTGGACTGGAGCTCGGCGAAGAGGTCGACGTACTCCCCCTTGCGGCCGCGCACGACCGGGGCGAGCACCATGAACTTCGTCCCCTCGGTCATGGCGAGCACCCGGTCGACGATCTGCTGCGGGCTCTGCTTGGAGATCCGCTCGCCGCAGACCGGGCAGTGCGGCTCGCCGATCCGGGCGAAGAGCAGGCGCAGGTAGTCGTAGACCTCGGTGATGGTGCCGACGGTGGAGCGCGGGTTGCGCGAGGTCGACTTCTGGTCGATGGAGACGGCGGGACTCAGCCCCTCGATGAAGTCGACGTCGGGCTTGTCCATCTGGCCGAGGAACTGCCGGGCGTACGACGAGAGCGACTCGACGTAGCGGCGCTGCCCCTCGGCGAAGATCGTGTCGAAGGCCAGGCTCGACTTGCCCGATCCGGAGAGCCCGGTGAAGACGATCAGGGCGTCCCGGGGCAGGTCGAGACTGACGTCACGGAGGTTGTGCTCGCGCGCGCCACGGATGATGAGTCGGTCGGCCACGGTCCGTGTACTCCCGGGTGAAGAAGATGAGGTGACTCTGTCCGCTCCGGGGTGCTTCCGGGCGGTTCAGGAGGCGATCTGCAAGCGGTCAGGGACGCAGGAAGAACGCCCCGGCAACTCTAGCCCCGAGGTACGACAACTTCCCGCGCCCACACATTCCCCCAGTTCAACCCGGTCGGGCGAGACGCGTCACGCCCCGCCCGACCGGTCACCCGCGCCCCCTCAGGGCCGCACCTCGCGCCGCCGGCCCCCGCGCCGACCGCCCCGCCGCTCGCCGGTCGGCCGGGCCTCCCGGCGGCGGGTCTCGAAGGCCACCTCCCGCTGCAGCCGCCGCCAGTTCTCCCAGCGGCGCACCGGCAGCTCGCCGGTCTCCAGGGCCGCCCGCACCGCACAGGCCGGCTCGCCGTCGTGCCCGCAGTCCGCGTACCGGCAGCCGGCGGCCAGCTCGACGATGTCGGCGAAGGCACGGTCCAGGCCGGTCACGCCGTCCAGCAGACCGACCGCCCGTACGCCCGGGGTGTCCACCACCGCGCCGCCGCCGGGCACCGCGACCAGCGAGCGCCAGGTGGTGGTGTGCCGGCCCTTGCCGTCCACCCGGCGGACCGCCTGGGTGGGCATCACCACCGCGCCGGCCAGGGCGTTCACCAGGGTCGACTTGCCGGCGCCGGACGGGCCGAGCAGGCCGAGCGTGCGCCCGGGCGCGACCTCGGGCCGGAGCACGTCGAGCCCCGTGCCGCGTTCCGCGCTCACCGGCAGCACCGGCACCCCGGGGGCGACGGCGGCGAGCTGCCGGGCGATCGCCTCCGGGTGCGGTGCCAGGTCGGCCTTGGTGAGCACGATCAGCGCTCGGGCGCCCGAGGAGTGCACCAGGGAGAGCGCCCGCTCGATCCGGGCGACGTCCGGCTCCGGGTGCACCGCCTCGACGATCGCGACGCTGTCCAGGTTGGCGGCGAGGACCTGCCCGACGGCGTCCTTGCCGGCGGTGCGGCGGATCAGCGCGGTGCGCCGGGGCAGCACCGACTCGATGGTCGCCCGCCCGTCGGGCCAGCTGCCGACGAGCACCCAGTCGCCCACGCTGGGCAGGGCGGTCAGGTCCCGGGCGGCGGCGGCCAGCACACCACCGCCGAGGCTGGCGCGGACCGGTCCGTCGGCGCGGAGCACGGTGCAGACCCCCCGGTCGACCCGGGTCACCCGGCCCGGCCGGTGGTCGCTGCGTCGTCGTACGTGTGCCGCCCACCCGGCGTCCCAGCCGAGGGCGGTCAGGTCGATGGTCATGGCATCCTCATCGGGGTGGAGGGGGTGGCGGGCGGCGCACGCGTGCTGATCCCGGCATGGCCACCACCTCCGTTCCGACTTCCGGTGCCGCGTTCGTCCGAGTGCCGACGGTAGGTGGACCGGCGACGCGCCGAAAGCGATTTCCCCGACGACGCGTACGCCGTCCGACCGCTAGGGTCGACGGGTGACCAGCGATCCCCTGTTGCTGACCGGCGACCTGGACGACGCCACCGCCCGCCTGCTGCACGTCGTGGGCGCCTTCGACGCCGCGGACGTCGCCGCCGACTCCCTGCTGCCGGGCTGGACCCGGGGGCACGTGCTGACCCACCTCGCCCGCAACGCCGACGCCTTCGTCAACCTGCTCACCTCGGCCCGCACCGGTGAGTCGATCCCGATGTACGCCAGCGCCGCCACCCGGGCCACCGACATCGAGGCGGGCGCCGCCCGACCGCCCGCCGCGCTCCTGTCCGACCTGCGCCGCAGCGCGGAGCGGTTCACCGAGGCGGTGGCCGCGATGCCGGTGGCGGCCTGGGCGGCCACCGTCGAGACCCGGCGTGGCCCGTGGCCGGCCGCCTCGCTGGTCTGGGGCCGGCTGCGCGAGGTCGAGGTGCACCACGTGGACCTGGCCGCCGGCTACCGGCCGGGCGACTGGTCCGAGGCGTTCGCCCAGCGGCTGCTGCACGAGGTGGCCGGCGGCCTGGCCGACCGCGCCGACGCGCCGGCCATGCTGCTGCGCTTCGACGGCAGCGCCCACGAGCTGGTCGTCGGCGACCCGACGGACGCGCCCACGGTCGCCGGGCCCGCCGCCGAGCTGGCCGCCTGGCTGATCGGCCGCAGCGCGGGCGAGGCGCTCACGGTCACCCCCGACGGCACCCTGCCGACCCCTCCCGAGTGGATATAGAGGACGCATGACCTACACCGGAGACGTCACGCCCGGCGGTGCGCCGGCCGTACGCGAACTCGACCGGCTCACCATCACCAAGCTGTCGGTGGGCCCGATGGACAACAACGCCTATCTGCTGCGCTGCCGGGAGACCGGCGAGCAGGTGCTGATCGACGCGGCCAACGAGGCCCCCCGGCTGCTCGAACTGGTCGGCGACGGCGGGCTCGCCGCGGTGGTCACCACCCACCGGCACATGGACCACTGGGTCGCGCTGGAGGAGGTCGTCGCCAAGACCGGCGCCCGGGCGCTGGTGCACACCGACGACGCGGACGGGCTGCCGATCGAGGCGGACCCGCTCGCCGAGGGCGACACCGTCCCGGTCGGCGACTGCGCCCTCGAAGTGATCCACATCAAGGGGCACACCCCGGGCTCCGTCGCGCTGCTCTACCGCGACCCGGCCGGGACGCCGCACCTGTTCACCGGCGACAGTCTCTTCCCGGGCGGGGTCGGCAACACCGACAAGGACCCGGAGCGCTTCGGCCAGCTCATCGACGACGTGGAGCGGAAGCTCTTCGCCACGCTGCCGGACGAGACCTGGTTTTATCCCGGTCACGGCCGCGACAGCACGCTCGGCGCGGAGCGGCCGTCCCTGCCGCAGTGGCGCGCCCGCGGCTGGTGACCGCCCGGCCGGTGCGACCCTCGTCGCACCGGCCACCCGCCCGCCGGGCCCCGTGTCCCCCGGGCGGTTCCCGCCAGGTCAGGCCGCACCCGCCGCCCGGAGCCGGTGCCGGGCGGCGAGCAGCACCGGGACGGCGAGCACCAGGCCGACCAGCATGGTGAGCACGGTCGGACTGGGCGCGCCGGGCAGCAGCGCGGCCACCGCCCGGGCCGCCGTGCCGAGCGCCACATAGAGCCCCGCCCAGGCCGTCGCGCCGACGGCCGCGCAGCCGAGGAACCTCCGGTACGACATCCGCAGCCCGCCCGCGGCCAGCGGCAGCACCGCGTTGAGCACCGGCAGGAAGGGCGCGACCAGCACCATCCGCCCGCCGCCGCGGCGCAGGACCGCCTCGGCCGCGGCCCACCGGGACTCGCCGATCCAGCCGCCCACCCGGCTGACCCGCAGCTGGTCGCCCCAGCGCCGGCCGGCGAGGAAGCTCAGCGACCAGCCGGCCAGGCAGCCGGCCACCACCGCCAGCACGGTCGCCGGCCCGGTGGCCGGGCGTCCCGCGCCGACCGCGGCGAGCACCGCCGCGTCGCCGGGCACCAGCACCCCGACCAGGGGTACGGCGTCGGCGAGCATGACCACGCCGAGCAGCCCCATCAGTGCGGTGGTGGGCAGTTCCCCGACCTGGGCCAGCAGTTCCGTCATGCCCGTACGCTATGGCCGGCGGGCGGCCGCGGACATCGGGTCGGATCCCCCACCGCGCCCTGATCCCGGGCTCGGGGTCGACCCCGAGCCGGGCGACGGTCAGTGCGGCCGCAGCACCTGGACCCGGCGGACCGGCGACTCGACGAAGGGCTCGGTGGTGGGCACCGGGTAGCTCGCCACCACCTCCATTCCCTCGGCCGGCACGTGGCCCCGGCCCGGGTCACCGATGAGCACCTCGACGCCGTCGGCGGCGGCCCGGCGCAGGAACGGCAGCACCCGCGCGACCATCTCCGGGCTGTAGAGGACGTCCCCGGCGAGCAGCAGGTCGGCCTGTACGCGGGAGTCGAGCAGGTCACCGGCGGTGACGTCGACGGCGACCCGGTTGGCCCGGGCGTTCACCGTGACGGCGGCCACCGCGTACGGGTCGATGTCATTGGCGACCACCCGCTCGGCCCCGGCGAGCGCGGCGGCGATCGCCACCAGACCGGAACCGGCGGCGAGGTCCAGCACCCGCCGACCGGCGGTCAGCCCGGGGTGGTCGAGCAGGTGCCGGGCGAGCGCCTGCCCACCCGGCCAGGCCGACGCCCAGTACGGCGGCGGCAGGGTGTGACCGGCGTCGGCCTCCATCCGGGCCCACCAGACGATCGCGTCCTCGGCGAGGTGCAGCCGGACCTCGGGCACGAAGGGCGTCTCGGTCAACCGGAGCCGGTCCAGCCCGGCGCCGGGCGCGGCGATCTCACGTTCCAGTTCGGCCAGCGCCGCGGGGCTTCTCATCGAGGCAAGCATGCCCTGTCCCGCCGCCCGGGGTGCCACTTTCCGGCCCGCCGAGAGGATTCGATGGAACTACGACGGCACTTCCGGCAGCAAATCCGCCTCCGGGGGGCTACTGTCGGGGAGGTAATGGGCGATCACCGACCGCACGGTCGGTGTTCACCCGCATTGAACAGGGAGAGATTGCATGGCAACCGGCACGGTCAAGTGGTTCAACTCGGAAAAGGGCTTCGGCTTCATCGAGCAGGACGGCGGAGGCCCGGACGTGTTCGTCCACTACTCGGCCATCGCGACGAGCGGCTACCGGGAACTCAACGAAGGCCAGAAGGTCGAGTTCGAGGTGACCCAGGGGCAGAAGGGGCCGCAGGCGGACAACGTCCGCCCGATGTAGCTCCGTGCCGGTGGCGGCGGTCGGTTCCCGACCGCCGCCGCAGCGCGTCCGGGGCAGTTTCCGGGCAGATCAGGCCGGTCGCAGCGGCAGCTCACGGCGGCGGCGCAGCGGACCGAGCAGCAGGATGAGCGGGGTCACCGCCAGCCAGCCGGTCAGCATCCAGATCGCCCGTCCCGGACCCCAGGCGCCGCCGATGGCGCCGGCAGCCACCGCGCCCAGCGGAATGGTGCCGTAGTTGAGCAGGTGCATGCTCACCGTCACCCGGCCGAGCAGCGCCGGCGGTGTGTACGTCTGACGGAAGCTGCCCTTGACCACGTTGCCCACCGCGACCGCCAGGCTGACCACGACCCCGCCGAGCAGCAGCCAGGCCACCCGGGGGCCCGCGCCGGTGAGCGGGACGAGCAGCGCCGGCGGTCCGGTGCCCGCCCCGGCGAGCAGCAGTGCCCGGGCGGTGCCGACCCGGCGGGCGACGGCGGTGGCGATGGTCGCGCCGAGGACGCCCCCGAGGCTGGTCAGTCCGATCAGGACACCGACCTGGCCGGGCGGGAGGCCGACCGTCCGGACCAGGAACACCACGAGGACGGCCTGGTAGCCCACCAGCCCGATGTTGCTGGCCGCCCCGAAGACCGCCAACACCCGCAGGTACGGGTCGCGGGCGACGAACCGCACGCCGACGGCGATCTCCTGTCGCAGTGACGCCCCGGTCCGGGCCGGCGGACGCGCCGGCTCGACCGCGCGGATCCGCCACAGGCAGACCGCCGAGATGAGAAAGCTCACCGCGTCGACCAGCAGCGCCGTGACGGCACCGGCCGCCTGGGCGATCACCCCGGCGAGACCGGGCCCGACCACGTAGCTGGCCGTCTGGGTGGCCTGGATCCGGGCGTTGCCCGCCGGCACCTGCTCGGGCCGGAGCAGGGTGGGCAGGTAGGCCTGGTCGGCGGTCTCGAAGAAGACCCGGGCGAGTCCACCGCCGAGCGCGACCGCCAGCAGCTGGCCCACGGTGAGCAGGCCGGCGACGGCGGCCACCGGGATGCTCAGGAAGAGCAACAGCGACACCAGATCGCAGATGATCATGACCGGTCGGTGGGGCAGCCGGTCGACCCAGGCGCCGACCGGCAGGCCGACCAGCAGCCAGGGCAGCCAGGCGGCGGCGGTGAGGACGGCCACCGCGAAGGTGCCGGCGTCGAGGACGGCGACCGCGACCAGCGGCAGGGCCACCGCGGTCACGTTGCTGCCGACGGCGCTGACCGCCTGACCGGTCCAGAGCAGCCGGAAGTCCCGGTGCCCCCGGAGCCCGGCCGGCACGGTCGCCGGGGCACTGGTCACGGCTGTCCCGGCACGCCGTAGGCGAAGACGAGGACGGGCTCGCGATCGCGGCCGTCGTCGGGCGTCGGCCGGTCCGCCCAGCGGGCCAGCAGATCGACGACCTCGCGCCCCAGTTCGGCGAGTTCCTCGGGGGTGAGGCGCAGCCACCGGTTCGCGACGAAGGGGCCGTCCTCCCAGGCCCTGTGCGCGGCCTCGCCGGCGGCGTACCAGGCACGGACCTGGGTGGTGTGCCGGTCGAGGTGCAGCGAGGTGGCGGCGTCGGCGACGGCGTGGGCCGCGGGGTCGGCGGCGAAGTCGGCGGTCGACCAGCGCAGCGACCGGTCGACCAGTTGCCACCAGCGTTCCCGCCGGTCACGGGCCCGGTCCGGGGCCTCGGCCACGAGATCGCAGCCGGCCAGGACCTTCATGTGGTGGCTCACGTTCGCGGGTGCCTGGCCGGTGCGTTCGGCGAGCATGCCGACGGTTGACGGACCGTCCACGTTGAGGAGGTCCATCAACCGCCAGCGCAGCGGGTGGGCCAGTGCCGCCAGGACCCGGGAGTCGGTGATCTGTCGTACGGAGCGATCGGTCACACCGACACCGTCTCACCCATCCGAGAGATGGACAAGAGCCGTTGCGCAATAAGTGTTGCCGGTCAGGCGACGAGGCGGGCGGCGAGTTCGTCGGCCACCTGCTTGGCGATCGTCGGCGGGATGGCCGCGGCGATGGCCTGCGGGGTGAGGGTGGCGAGGATCCCGGAGACGATCGCCTGCTCGTCGACGAAGTCCTTCGTGTTGATCAGACTCTGCAAGGTGGCGATCTGGCCGGGGACCCCCCGCATCAGGTCCATCACCTGCCCGAAGGTCACCCCCGTCCGACCGATCTCGGTGCTGTGCAGGGCGGCGCGGATGATCGGCATGTCAGCCTCGGTGAGCGGCATGGTGTCCTCCATGAGTCCGATGGTGGTCAGGTAGCGGCGGAACAGCGGGGTCTGGTCCCGGCCCGCCTTGATCGAGTCGCGGAAGAAGCTGAAGTGGGTGTGCCACAGGTGACTGTCGTCGCCGGTGCTCCGCCTGTTCAGTCGGTCCCACCGCTTCACCGTCCGGCCGTCGGGTGAGTAGATGATCGATCTGAGGTCCCGACTGTCGGGCGTGTCCGCGACGCACTGGGCGACGCACCAGCTCGAGAAGGTGAACAGGTTGTGGGTCACCCCGTTGACCCGGACCTCGAACATCCCCACGTCGAGGGCGGCGGCGTCGAGGGTCAGCCCGCTGGAGTCCCGGAGGGACTCGACCACGGAGTAGTCGTTGGGCACCACCCGGTCGGAACCGCAGTGGTAACCACCACGGTGGTCGGGGTCGCCGACGATGCCGACCTCGGCCGGCTCAAGATCCTGGCTGCGTTCGGTGTTCGGGTCCACGTTGAGATAGGTGAGCAGCAGACTGCGTACGGCCAACAGGTTGGCAGGAGCCCGCGTCATCGGGTCCCCCCTCCGGGGTTGGATCGGGAAACGGGCACGACAGTCACACCCTGTAGGCGACAGGGCGATCGGGTTGAGCCGGGTGAAGTGGTGCGCGACGTCGAGCAGTTGACCAGAGGATATCTGGGGGATCGAATGTATGCCCAGGTCAGACGCACTATCTGGAACTGCGGGCGACTGTGGACGCCACCCTGGCACCAGCTGGTCGGGGCGGCCGGATGCCCGTGGGAAACGTGAACCCAGCGTTACGTCGAGGCGTCCGAGCGGGACAGTCGACAGTGCACGACCGCTCCGGTCAGTCCGCCGCCCGGCGGGGCGCCTCCGGGCGGGCGGCGCGGACGGCATCCCGGTGCTCGCGTACCGAGGCGCTGATCTCGGCCATGAAGCGGTGCACCACTTCCAGCTCCTCGTCGCTGAAGCGGTCCATCACCCGGTCGGTCCGGGCGCCGAGCGGCCGGAAGAACTCCATCGCCAGGGCGGCGCCCCGGTCGGCGTAGTGCAGGAAGACCTTGCGCCGGTCGGCGGTGTCCCGGTCGCGCCGGATGTGCCCGCCGCGCTCCAACCGGTCGATCAGGGCGGTGACCGAGCCGGAGGAGAGGTTGAGCTGCTCCCCGAGCCGGCCGGGCGTGATCGGGTCGCCGGCCAGCTCGGCGTCCATCACCGCGATCAGCGCGTGCAGGTCGGTGGCGTTCAGCCCGTGCAGGCCGGCGAAGGCGTGCCCGACGTGCTGCGCGTCGACGGAGTAGCGGCGCAGGTCATTGGCGATGTCCGCGATGATCTGCCCGCGCCGGTCGTCCCGTCGCCGATACATGCCGTGCGCTGCCACGTCTCGTCGATCCCCCCTGTCAACAGGCCGTTCAGCAGCATAGAACGACCCGGACGATCCCGCCGGTCTCGGAGCCGCCCCTTCGAGTTGCCCGGTTACTCTTGATGAGCGAAACTCTCGGCAGTCGAGATTTTACCGTCCACGTACCGTGAGGGCACCCGATGTCTCTGTTCACCCGCGTAGCCCGCGGCCGACTGGCAGCATGGCTCACCGTGGTCGCCGCGATCGCCATCGGCGCGGCCGTGTTCGGCCTGCCGAAACCGGACAACCCCACGCCCGTCTCCGCCACCGGCCTCTCCGTCGAGTGGCAGTCGACCCAGGTCGAGCGACTCCAGCGGGAGCTGCCCTCCAGCGACGTGCAGCCCGCCATCGTGGTCGCCAGCCGCGACGACCGGGGCGCGCTCACCGAACCGGACCGCGCCGCCCTCACCAGCGCCTCCGCCGGGCTGGCCCGGTTCGCGGTGGGCGGTCGGGTCAGCCCGCCGCAGGTCTCCCCGGACGGCACCGTCGCGCTCGTCGCCGTGCCGCTCTCCACCGCCGGCGGCCAGGAGCAGGTGGCGCAGACCGTCGACCAGCTCCGCGGGTCCCTCCAGGCGCTGCCCGACGCCCTCACCGTCGAGGTGACCGGCGGACCCGCCTTCACGGCCGACCTGACCAAGGTCTTCGAGGGCGCCGACACCACGCTCCTGCTCGTCACGGCCGCGGTCGTCGCGCTGCTGCTGCTGGTCACCTACCGCAGCCCGTTCCTGTGGATCGTGCCGCTGGTGGTGGTCGCCGCCACCGAGCAGCTCACCCTGCGCGCCGTCGACACCATCGTCCCGGCCGTCGGCATCCACCTCCAGGACGGGGCCGTCACCGGCATCGCCAGCGTCCTGGTCTTTGGCGCCGCCACCGACTACGCGCTGCTGCTGATCGCCCGCTACCGGGAGGAACTGCACCGCGAGCAGGACCGCTTCGCCGCCATGCGGGCCGCCCTGCGCCGCACCGCCGAGCCGATCCTCGCCAGCGGCGGCACCGTCGTCCTCGGCGTGCTCACCCTGCTGCTGTCCGAGCAGGAGACCAACCGGGCGCTCGCCGTGGCCTGCGCCACCGGCGTCGTGTTCGCCATGCTCTCGGCGCTGTTCGTCCTCCCCGCCGTGCTGGTGATCTTCGGCCGCGGCCTGTTCTGGCCGTTCGTGCCCCGGGTCGGCGACCAGGTGCGCGAGGGCCGGCTCTGGGGTCGGCTGGGTGCCGCCGTGGTGCGCCGTCCGGTGCCCGTCGCGGTGCTCTCGACGCTGCTGCTCGCCGGCCTGGCCCTCGGCAGCCTCGGCATCCGGACCGGGCTCTCCGAGACCGAGCAGTTCCGGGTGAAGCCCGAGGCGGTGGCCGGTGCGGAGACCCTCGCCCGGGCCTTCCCCGCCGGCACCACGCAGCCCGTCGCCGTGCTCACCACCCCGTCGGCGGTGTCGGCGGTCACCCGGGCCGCGGCAGCCGTGCCCGGGGTCGCCTCCGCGCGCCCCGGCGACGCGGGCAGCACGGTGGCCCAGGTCGACGTGGTGCTGGACGCTGAGCCGGGCACCCCGGCCTCCGACCGGACGATCGAGGCGCTCCGCGACGCGGTCACCGCCGTGCCAGGTTCGGCCCCGCCGACGGTCGACGGCGTGGACCGGTTCGACGGGGCCGTGGTGGGAGGCACCGTCGCGGCCACCTACGACACCGACGAGGCCAACGGTCGGGACCAGCGGCTCATCCTGCCGATCATCCTGCTGCTCGTCGGCGCGGTGCTCGTGCTGCTGCTGCGCGGCCTGCTCGCGCCCCTGCTACTGGTGCTCACCGTCATCGCGTCGTTCTTCGCCAGCCTCGGCGCGGCGTGGCTGCTCTTCGACCACGTGCTGGGCTTCCCGGCCCTGGACAGCGGGGTCCTGCTGCTCGCCTTCGTGTTCCTGGTGGCGCTCGGCGTGGACTACAACATCTTCCTGGTCACCCGGGCCCGCGAGGACGCCCGGCGGACCGGCACCCGCGACGGCATGCTCTCCGCCCTGCGGGTCACCGGCGGGGTGATCACCAGCGCCGGCATCCTGCTCGCCGCGGTCTTCGCCGTCCTCGGTGTGCTCCCGCTGATCACGCTGACCCAGATCGGGATCATCGTCTGCATCGGTGTCCTGCTCGACACCCTGCTGGTCCGTACGGTGCTCGTGCCGGCGCTGGCGTTCGTGCTCGGCGACCGGTTCTGGTGGCCGGGCCGGATCCACCGGGAGCCGGACGCCCCGACCGACCGGACGCCGACGCCGGCCGAGCCGGTCACCGCCCGGGACTGACCCGTTCCCGACCCGACGGGGGCCGTGGCGGACGTTGCGCCACGGCCCCCGTCGCGGGCGGGTCAGTAGCTCAGGCAGACGCACTCGGTCATCAGCGCCCGCACGTTGCGCACGTACTGCGGGTTGGGGACGGCCAGCGGCTCCCCGTCGCGGGCCACCGCGCCGTGCCCGTAGTTGAACGCCGAGATCACCGCGTTGAGCAGGCAGGAGTCCAGCTCCGCGGTGCACAGCGAGGCGTCCAGTCGGTAGTCCGACTCGAAGTACATGTCGCCGATGTACTTCGTCAGCCAGGCCAGGTAGTTGGCGCCCAGGTAGGCGTTGTCCCGGTAGTCGTCGATGTCGTACGACTCGCCGAAGCGCTGGTTCATCCAGTCGGCGGTGGCCGGCATCACCTGCATCAGCCCGATCCCGCCGTCGCAGGCGACGATGTCGGACTGCCAGCCGCTCTCCTGCCAGGCGGTCGCCTTGAGCAGGGTCAGCGGGATCGCGATGTCCGGTGCGGAGGTCGGCCAGTAGGTCTTCGCCGCCGCGTCGGCCAGCGCCGCCTTGACCTGGCTGCGGGTCGCCGGGGTGCCCTTGTGGCTGGGCTGGCAGCCGCTGGGCGCCGGCTTCGGCGGGGGCGGCGGCACCCGGGTCTCGGTGGGCGGCTTCGGGACGGCCAGCGGACCGGCGGCCGTCCGGGTCGGCTTCGGCCTCGGCTTCGCCGTGAGACCGGGCCGGACGCTCGCGCTGGGCCGGGCGCTGGGCGCGACGCCCATCGCCTCCACCGCGGGCGGGGCCTCGCTCGGCTCGTCGGCGGCGGCCTCGACGGGCTGCTCGGTGGGCAGCTCGACCGGCGCGGCCACCCCGCGGGGCGTGCGCTCCTCGCCGCCACACCCGGTCATCCCGCCGGCCAGCAGCAGGCCGGCGACGACCGCCGCTCCCGCCCGGCCCATGAATCGACGCATCCCGACCCCTCCCCCGTGGCTGTCAGCGGACCCTAACAAGAAGCCGGATCCCGCGAAGCCCCGTCGGACGCGGGTGGGCCCGGCGCGTTCCGCGCCGGGCCCACCGTCACCGGGGACGGGTCAGAAGGCGTCCACCCCGTTGGGCGTGCCGAGGCCGGTCGGGCCGTCCCAGCCGGCGCGGGCGGTGCACCACTGGGTGGTGGGGCAGCTGCCGTTGGTGCCGGAGGTGACGTCGAAGAGCGAACCGGCGTGCGCGTACGGGTAGTTGTTGTCGATCGAGGCGGCGTTGCCGGCCAGCCCGTAGACCCCGGCGATCACCGGCGCGGAGACGCTGGTCCCGCCGAACACCAGCCAGCCGACGTACCCCTGGTAGGCGGTGCTGTCGTAGACCGCGACGCCGGTGTTCGGGTCGGCCACGGCGGAGACGTCGGCGACCGCCCGCTTGGCGCAGCCGGTACCGACCGACGCCTGCCCGCTGAGCGCGGTGTTGTACGTCGAGCAGCCGCTGCCCGCGCCGTTCCAGACCGTCTCGGTCCAGCCGCGGGTGGTGCCGGAGCGGGTCAGCGAGGTGCCGCCGACCGCGGTGACGTAGTGCGACGAGGCCGGGTACTCGACGCCGTAGCCGCTGTCACCGGAGCTGACGGTGATCGCCACGCCCGGGTGGTTGTAGTAGGAGCCGTAGGTGGCGTCGGAGGCGTCCGAGCCGCCGTAGCTGTTGCTGATCACGGTGGCGCCGAGCCGGGCGGCGGTGTTCTCCGCGGCGCCGAGGTTGGCGAAGGAACTCGTCTTCGCCTCGACCAGCAGGATCTTGCAGTTGGGGCAGACCGCCGAGGCCATGTCGAGGTCCAGCGAGATCTCCTGCGCCCAGCCGCCGTCCTTGCGGGGGTAGGTGGCACCGCCGTTCTGGTCGACCTTGCGGAAGCAGCCGTTGGCGGTGGTGCAGGGCGGCAGGCCGTACTGGCTGCGGTAGACGCCCAGGTCCGCCTCGGCGGTCGGGTCGTCGTACGCGTCGACGATGGCGATGGTCTGGCCGGCGCCCGCCGTGGCCGACGGCAGCCGGTAGGCCGACTGGAGGTCGGCCGGCCCGTAGCCGGACGGGGTGGCGGCGGCGGTGCCGCCACCGGCGAGCGGGGCGACGTCGGTGCGCAGGACGGCGTGGCAGGCGGCCGTCCCGGCCGCCGGGGCGGCGCAGGAGTGCAGGGTGGCGTGGGCGGCGCCGGTGGGCGACTGGGCCTGCACCGGGTTGGCGAGGGTCAGCCAGGACGACGCGGCGGTGACCGCGACGGCGAGGCCGGCCATGCGACGGGTGATGCGCATGTGGCTCTCCAAATGGGGAGGGAGGAGCTGACCTGCGCAGGAGCGTAAGCCCGTTGCTCGGGGCAAGCAATGGAAGTTGATCGATCGACTACGGAGCGTTTTTCGCCCCGTCGGCGTTACTGCGCCACTCCGGTGCGCGACGAGGAAATGTGTCGCCTGTCACGGCCACCGCCGTCAGCCCGCAGCGCCGGCACGCCCCGCGGCGGCCCCGCGTACGCTAGGAAGCCGACCAGCAGCGGGGGTGCCCTCCCGGCACCAGCAGACCGAAGATCACCCCGGTCCCGCCGCGACGACCGTCGCGGTTGACCAGGTGCATCACCAGGGACGGCCGACCCCCGCGGTCAGCTCGGCAGGTCGGACATCCGGTACCCGCACGACGGGGACCGGCGTGCCGACCGCCGGGAACGGTCGGAACAGCAGTTTCGGCAGAGATCCGGGCACCTCGGGGGCCACCCCGACCCGTGTCCCGGCAACCGCAGACAGGAGTATGGAGGGTATGCAGCTTCGCACCGACCTCCGCAACGTCGCCATCATCGCCCACGTCGACCACGGCAAGACGACCCTGGTCGACGCCATGTTGCGGCAGGCCGGCGCCTACGGCGCCCGTGGTGAGACCACCGAGCGGGTCATGGACTCGATGGACCTCGAGCGGGAAAAGGGCATCACCATCCTGGCCAAGAACACCGGCGTGCGGTACCTGCCGGCGGACGGGTCCGACCCGGTCACCATCAACATCATCGACACCCCCGGCCACGCCGACTTCGGCGGCGAGGTCGAGCGGGGCCTGACCATGGTCGACGGTGTGGTGCTGCTGGTGGACGCCAGTGAGGGCCCGCTGCCGCAGACCCGCTTCGTGCTGCGCAAGGCGCTCAAGGCCCGGATGCCGATCATCCTCGTGATCAACAAGGTGGACCGTCCCGACGCCCGGATCAAGGAGGTCGTGGACGACACCTACGAGCTCTTCCTCGACCTGGACGCCGACGAGGAGCAGATCGACTTCCCGATCGTCTACGCCTGCGCCCGCGACGGCATCGCCTCGCTGACCCAGCCCGCCGACGGCGCGGTGCCGGCCGACAGCACCTCCCTGGAGCCGCTGTTCCGCACCCTGCTCGACACCATCCCGCCGCCCGCGTACGAGGAGGGCGCGTCGCTCCAGGCGCACGTCACCAACCTCGACGCGTCGCCGTTCCTCGGCCGGCTGGCGCTGTGCCGGGTCCGGCAGGGCGTCATCCGCAAGGGCGAGACGGTGGCCTGGTGCCGCACCGACGGCAGCACCCAGCGGGTCCGCATCTCCGAGCTGCTGATCACCGAGGGGCTGGAGCGCAAGCCGGCCGACTCGGCGGGCCCCGGCGACATCATCGCGGTCGCCGGCATCCCGGAGATCATGATCGGTGAGACCCTGGCCGACGCCGAGAACCCGGTGCCGCTGCCGCTGATCACCGTCGACGAGCCGGCCATCTCGATGACCATCGGCACCAACACCTCGCCGCTGGTCGGCCGGGTCAAGGGCGCCAAGGTCACCGCCCGGATGGTCAAGGACCGGCTCGACAAGGAGCTGATCGGCAACGTGTCGCTGCGCGTGCTGCCGACCGAGCGGCCGGACGCCTGGGAGGTGCAGGGCCGTGGCGAGCTGGCCCTGGCCATCCTGGTCGAGCAGATGCGGCGCGAGTCGTACGAGCTGACCGTGGGCAAGCCGCAGGTGGTCACCCGGGAGATCGACGGCAAGACCTGCGAGCCGGTCGAGCGGCTGACCATCGACGCGCCGGAGGAGTACCTGGGCGCGATCACCCAGCTCCTCGCGACCCGCAAGGGCCGGATGGAGCAGCTGGTCAACCACGGCACCGGCTGGATCCGGATGGAGTGGCTGGTCCCCGCCCGGGGCCTGATCGGCTTCCGGACCGAGTTCCTCACCGACACCCGCGGCACCGGCATCCTGCACCACGTCTTCGAGTCGTACGAGCCGTGGTTCGGTGAGCTGCGGACCCGGAACAACGGCTCCCTGGTCGCCGACCGGTCGGGCGTGGTCACGCCGTTCGCCATGATCAACCTTCAGGAGCGCGGCCAGCTCTTCGTCGAGCCCACCACCGAGGTGTACGAGGGCATGATCGTCGGGGAGAACTCCCGCTCCGACGACATGGACGTCAACATCACCAAGGAGAAGAAGCTCACGAACATGCGGGCGTCGACCTCCGACGAGACCGAGAAGCTGATCCCGCCGCGCAAGCTGTCGCTGGAGCAGGCCCTCGAGTTCTGCCGCGAGGACGAGTGCGTCGAGGTGACGCCGACCGCGGTCCGCATCCGCAAGGTGGTGCTGGACCAGCAGCAGCGCGGCCGGGCCGCCGCCCGCCGCAAGCACGCCGGCTGACGACCGTCAGCACCCTCGGAGCCCGGACCGCCCCTCGGTGGTCCGGGCTCCGGCGTCTCCGATGGCCGTCGCGGACGCCGACGTC
The DNA here is from genome assembly GCF_040499845.1 of Micromonospora sp. CCTCC AA 2012012. Lineage (NCBI taxonomy): Bacteria > Bacillati > Actinomycetota > Actinomycetes > Micromonosporales > Micromonosporaceae > Micromonospora > Micromonospora mangrovi. Next base: position 617,149 of record NZ_CP159342.1, on the reverse strand, counting down.
TCCGAGGCCGTCGGGCAGGCCGACGTCTCCGATGGCCGTCGCGCAGCCCGGCGACGACCACCGGGCAGACCGGCTCCGCCCTGATCGGCTACGGTCAGCCGCATGATCTGGGCTGACCTCGACGCGCACCTGGACCGGGTGCCGGGCACCGTCTCGGCGTACGTGGCACGGCTCGGCGCGGCGCCGAGTTGGACCCGGCTGCCGGCGGCCACCCACTACGCGGCGAGCACCATGAAGCTCGCCGTGCTGGTGGCGCTGCACCGGGCCGCCGAGGCCGGCACGCTCGACCTGGACGCCCCGATCCCGGTGCGGAACGCGTTCGACTCGGCGCTGCCGGGCGCCCCCCGGTTCTCCTGCGCCCGGCACTACGACAACGACGAGGCGGTGTGGGAGCGGGTCGGCGGGACGGCGCCGCTGCGCTGGCTCGCCGAGCGGATGATCGTCCGGTCCAGCAACCTGGCCACCAACATCGTCATCGGCCGGGTCGGGCTGCCCGCCGTCGCGCAGGCGTGGGCGCTGGGCGGAGCCCGGAACAGCGTGACCGGCCGGGGCATCGAGGACTTCGCCGCACGGGAGGCCGGCATCACCAACCTGGTGACCGCGGGCGATCTGGCCGCGCTGCTCGACGCGCTGGCCCGGGGCGCGGAGACGCCCGGGCCGCTGGCCTCCCCGGCAGCCTGCGCGGCGATGCGGGACGTCCTGCTCGCCCAGGAGCACCGGGAGGACCTGGCCTCCGGGCTGCCCGAGGGCACCCCGATCGCGCACAAGAACGGCTGGGTACGCGGGGTGCGGCACGGCGCCGGCGTGGTCTACCCGCCCGACGCGCCGCCGTACGTGATCGTCGTCTGCACCACCACCGACCTGGCCGACGGCGGGCCGGACGGTGAGCAGGTCGAGGACGACGCCTGCCGGCTGATCGCCGACATCTCCGCCCAGGTCTGGGCCGCCCGCCACGACCTGACGGCCTGACCCCCACCTCCCCACCGGCGCGCCGGGACATCGACCGCCGTTGACTACTGAACCGGTTCAGAAATACCATCGTGCTGCCGTCGGCCCTGAGCCGGAGGACGACGGCGGCGCGCGGCCCGGGCAGCCCGCGCAGGCACCCGATCCGAGAACGTCTCGGCCACCCCGGCGAGCCTCGCGTCGATGTCGACGCGCGGGCAGGCTTGCCTTAACCGATTCAGTCAGAACCGCGAGGAGATCACCTCATGCGCCTCCGCGCCCGGTACCGACCCCTCACCCTCGGCTGCGCCGCCGCCACCCTGCTGGCCGGCGCCGTCGTCGCCCTGCCCGCGGCGCACGCCGCCACCACCGCCTGCACGGTCACCTGGCAGCCCACCAACGACTGGGGCAGCGGCGCCACCGTCGACGTCACCGTCACCAACCACGGCGCCAGCCTCACCGGCTGGACGCTCGGCTGGACCTTCCCCGGCACCCAGCAGGTCACCTCCAGCTGGAACGGCAGCTACCAGCAGACCGGCGCGGCGGTGACCCTGCGCAACGCCGACTGGAACGCCACCATCGGCACCGGCGCCTCCACCACCGCCGGCGTCAGCCTCAACTACACCGGCGGCAACCCCGCGCCGACCGCGTTCACCCTCAACGGCGACCCGTGCACCGGGCCCGCCCCGACGACCACGCCGTCGACCAGCCCCAGCACGTCGCCGAGCAGCAGCCCGAGCCCCAGCACCAGCCCGAGCCCCAGCACCAGCCCGAGCACCAGCCCGACCGGTGACCCGAACCCGACCGACCCGCCCGGCATCGGCCGGGTCACCCGGCAGGGCACGAAGCTGCTGCTCGACGGGCGGCCGTTCCGGTTCGGCGGGGTCAACCTGAGCTGGCTCGGGCTGGACGAGAACGTCGGCGGCATCGCCTACCCGACGACCTTCCGGATCGACGACGGCCTGGACACCGCCAAGGCGATGGGCGCCACCGTGGTCCGCTCGCACACCCTCGGCATCTCCACTGCCCACCCGCTAACCCTGGAACCGAAGCTCGGCCAGTTCAACGACCAGGCGTTCGCCTCCATCGACTACGCCGTCGCCGCCGCCAGGTCACGCGGACTGCACCTGGTGGTGCCGCTGACCGATAACTGGCACTGGTACCACGGCGGCCGGCACGACTTCACCGACTGGCTCGGCCTGCCCGAGGACGCGTTCTACACCGACCCACGGGCGGTCGCCGCGTTCGAGGCGTACATCGACCACCTGCTCAACCACGTCAACCCGTACACGAAGACGGCCTTCAAGGACGATCCGACGGTGCTCGCCTGGGAGCTGGGCAACGAGCTGACCGGCGTGAACACCACCTGGATCCGGACCATCTCCGCGCACCTCAAGCAGCTCTCCCCGCAGACCCTGGTCGCCTCGCACTGGAGCGGCCAGGAGTACGGCGTCGACGAGGTGGACATCGTGGACGCCCACTACTACCCGTTCAACTCCGCCGACCAGATCCGCAACGACGCCCGGGACATCACCTCGCACGGCAAGGTCTACCTGGCCGGCGAGTACGGCTCCACCGACGTGACCAGCGCCAAGCTCGACCCGCTGGTCGGCGACCCGAACGTCACCGGGGCACTGTTCTGGCAGATCTTCCCGCACCGGGACGACTTCGGGTACGTGCAGCACAACGACGGTTACACCCTGCACTACCCGGGCGACGACGCCACGATGCGCGGCCGCGCCGACGCCATCCGCCGCTTCCAGTACGCGATGAGTGGCGTCGCCGTACCGCCGGTGCCGGCGCCCGGCGCACCGCTGCTGACCAGCGCCCAGCGCACCGGCGGCGGGGTGGCCCTGGCCTGGCGCGGGGCGAGCACCGCCGCCCGCTACACCGTGCGGCGCTCCACCACCGGCGCCGACGGACCCTGGACCACCGTCTGCGACAAGTGCGCGTCGGACAACAACACCCCGTGGACCGACACCTCCGCACCGGCCACCGCCGCCTGGTACCAGGTCACCGGCTACACCGTCGACGGCGTCGCCGGCCCGGCCTCGCCCGCGCTGAAGACCGGCGAGGGCTCCAGCGTCGGCACCACCCTCTGGGACTTCGAGTCCGGCACCGACGGCTGGGGCGGCACCAACCTGGCCGGCGGACCCTGGTCGGTCACCGACTGGGCCACCTCCGGCACCCACTCGCTCAAGGGTGACCTCACCCTCGGCGCGCGGACCGCGTACCTGGCCCGGACCGGGGCGGCCAACCTGAGCGGCCGGACCACCCTGCGGGTGTCGGCCAAGCTCGCCGGCTGGGGCAACGCCGGCAGCGGCGTCCAGGTCAAGGTGTACGTCAAGACCGGCCCCTCCTGGACCTGGTACGACGGCGGACCGGTCGCCCTGACCCCCGCCGGTTCCACGCTCACCCTCAGCCTCGCCGGGGTGGCCAACCTCGGCGACGTCCGGGAGGTCGGGGTGCAGGTGATCAGCCCCGCCGACAGCAGCGGCACCTCCGCCGTCTATCTCGACAACGTGACCGTGGCCTGAGGCCCGCCGGTCGGGGCGGTCCGACACCCGCCCCGACCGGCGGCACCCTCACTCCAGCAGGGCGTCCCGCAGCGCGCCGACCACCTCGTCGGTCACCCCCAACCCGTCCCGCAGGTACGCCTCGAAGGACCCGTGCACCCGCCGCACCTCGTCGTACGCGGCGTCCAGGTACTCCGGCCGCACCTCCAGCACCGGGCGGACCGCCGCCGGGTCCAGCTCGGGCCGCCGCCGGGTCATCGCCTCCAGCAGCACCTCCCGCAGGCTCACCGTCAGCTCGTTGTGCCGCAGGTAGTCGGCCCGGATCGCCGCGTCGTCCACGCCCAGCGCGGTCAGCAGCACGACCGCCAGCCAGCCGGTGCGGTCCTTGCCGGCCGAGCAGTGGAACAGCAGCGGCAGGTTGCGCTCCTGCGCCGCCAGCCGCACCGCCGCCCCGAACCCGGCCCGCGCCGACTCCCCGGTGACGAACCACCGGTAGATCGCCGCCATCGCCGCAGGCGTGCCCTCGGCCGCCAGCTCGTCGTACGCGCCCAGGTCGTGGCCGAGCAGCACCGCCGAGACGTACGTGAAGACCGGATGCGCCGGATCGTGCACCGGCAGGTGCACCACCGTCGGGTCGCCCACCAGCCGGTCCGGCGGGGCGACGTCCTGCTCGGAGGCGTCCCGCAGGTCCACCACGCAGGCGGGGGCGAGCTTGCCCAGCACCGGCAGGTCCTCGTCGGTGAGCCGGCCCAGCGCGGCGGTCCGGATCAGCCGGCCCGCCCGTACCCGCCGCCCGTCCGCCGCGGGCAGGCCACCCAGGTCACGGGCGTTCGGCGCGCCCACCAGTTCCCAGTCCCGCTGCCCCATCGGCTCTCCCCTGTTCGCGCTCACCTGCGTATAGGGTGCCGCACATGACGATCGCCGCGGTACGCACCCACCGGCTTTCCGCCCCCTTACACACCCCGTTCGTGACCGCGCTGCGCCGGACCACCACGGTGGACACCCTGGTCGTGGAGCTGATCGACGACGACGGGCGGTCCGGTTTCGGCGAGGCGCCGCAGGTCTGGCAGGTGACCGGCGCGTCCATCGCCGGCGCGGAGGCGTGCGTACGGGAGGTCATCGCCCCGGCGCTGGCGGGGCGGGACGCCGACGACCTGGTGGCCCGCTGCGCCGAGGTGCAACGGGCGGTGGCCGGCAACGAGTCGGCCAAGGCGGCCGTGGACGTGGCGCTGCACGACCTGGCCGCGCGCCGGCTCGGCGTACCCCTGGTCCGGCTGCTCGGCGGCACCGCCCTGCGGGTGCCGACGGACGTCACCCTGGCCGCCGGCGAGGCCGTCGAGCTGGCGGCGGCGGCCCGGCAGCGCCGCAGCGAGGGGTTCGGCGTGTTGAAGCTGAAGGTCGGCACCGACGCCGGCGGCGACCTGGAGCGGGTCCGCGCGGTCCGCGCGGCGGTCGGGCCGCAGGTGCGGATCCGGCTGGACGCCAACCAGGGCTGGACGCCGCGCGAGGCGGTCCGGATCATCCGGGGCATCACCGACGCCGGGCTCGACGTCGAGCTGGTCGAGCAGCCCGTCGCCCGCTGGGACCTGGACGGGCTGGCCTGGGTCAGCGACCGGGTGGAGCTGCCGATCCTCGCCGACGAGTCGGTCTTCGGGGTGCGGGACCTGGTCGAGGTGATCCGCCGTCGGGCGGCCGACATGGTCAACGTCAAGCTCGCCAAGTGCGGCGGCCTGCACACCGCCCGGACCCTGCTGGACCTGGCCGCCGCGCACGGGGTGGGCACGGTGGTCGGCTCGATGATGGAGAGCCAGATCGGCATCGGCGCGGCGGCGAGCCTGGTCGCGGCGTACGGCACCACGGTCGTCTCCGACCTCGACGCCGCCTGGTGGCTGGCCTGGTCACCGGTGCGCGGCGGCATCCGGTACGACGGTGCGACGGTCCT